>JAYRMR010000027.1:0-66780 GCA_041912595.1 Burkholderiaceae bacterium | reverse complement strand
GGCGCGGCCCGGATGCTTGGCTTGCATGTCCTTGAACTTGGTGGCGTAGATGCCGCCGGGGAAGCCGCTGTGGCGGTAGTACACCTTGTCGGTGGCCTTGTTGCCGGTCACACGCAGCTTGTCTGCGTTGATCACGACGATGAAGTCACCGGTGTCCACGTGAGGCGTGTAAATGGCCTTGTGCTTGCCGCGCAAACGGAGTGCCACTTCGCTGGCAACACGTCCGAGCACCTTGTCGGTGGCGTCAATCACAAACCACTCGTGCGTCACCTCGGCCGGCTTGGCGCTGAAGGTCTTCATGAGTTGCTTTCGTTGGCTGCACCAGGGTCAAAACCAGGTTCAAAACCTGGGTCAAAAACACCCGCTGCAGCAGTCGCTGGCTGAAATCTCTACGACTGGGCCCCCGTTCGGTGCCGCTTCTTTGCCTGCCTGAACCGCTCTTTCGAAGGGCTCCGGCCTGCTCGCGACCTCTCACGTCGTGGCGCCAAGGCGCATCCTTCCCCGCAGCCAAATACAAGGAAAGCCCGCGAGTGTACCCAAACCCGGCCCCGGCGGCAAGCGCGGCGCAAACCGGAATGCCGACCAGATCAAGGCCTGCCCGCGGCCACCCCGCTAACATGCACGCATGCCCCAGCCCTCCCGGCTGTGTGGAGGCTGCCCATGACTGCCCACGAACCCTCGTCCCTGGCCGACCCCGGCCACACCGAACCCGAACCGAGCGCCCTGGGCTGGCTGCCCCAGAAGCTGGGCCTGCAGCGCTTTGCCAGCTGGGTGCCGATCCGCTCGCTCGCCCGACGCCACCGCCGCCGCATCCTCACGCACCTGCTGAGCCTCAGCGAGCGGGACCGCTACCTGCGTTTCGGCTACCCGGCCAGCGACGAGCAGATCACCAAATACGCCATGAACCTGGACTTCGCCCGCGATGAAGTCCTCGGCATCTTCAACCGCCGCCTGCAGCTCGTGGCCATGGCGCACCTGGCCTACGAACCCGCGCCGCAGCGCCAGGGCAAGCCGGCCATGGCCGAGTTTGGCGTCTCGGTGCTCGCGAGCGCCCGGGGCCGTGGCTTCGGCGCCCGCCTGTTCGAGCACGCCGCCCTGCACGCCCGCAACCGGGGCATCGAGACGCTCTTCATCCACGCCCTGAGCGAAAACGCCCCCATGCTCCGGATCGCCCGCAACGCCGGCGCGACGGTGGAACGGGACGGCAGTGAATCCGAGGCCTGGCTGCGCCTGCCGCCGGACTCGGTCTCCTCCCACGTCGGCGAGGCCATCGAGCGCCACATGGCCGAGCTGGACTTCCAGTTCAAGCGGCATGTCCGGGCCTTCGGGGACTTCATCGACGGCGTGGCCGAGGTGAAGTCGCAATACCGCGACGCCGGCAAGGCCGCCAAGCAATAGTCGGCGACACCACGCGTTCGGCGGTTCCGCCCTGGTTACACTTTGACGACGCCCGACCGGCCGGGTTCGCCCCGGTCGCGTCGACCGGTCCCTCCTGTCGTCACCAAGGCCCATGCCGACCCTCATTCCGTGGATCATTGCCCTGGCCTCGAGCCTCGGGCTTGCCGCCCTGGGCGCCGCCTGGCTCTGGAAACGCCCGCGGGGCACCCGTCACAAGCTGCCGGCCGACTGGCCACTCTCGCCGCGCCCGGTCTTCAGCACCGACGAGCGCCGTGTCTACCGCCTCCTGCGCGAGGCGCTGCCGCATCACGTGATCCTGTGCAAGCTGCCGCTGGTGCGCTTCTGCCAGCCCAGCGAGGCCAGCGAGACCCGCTACTGGTTCGAGCTGCTGGGCGCCCTCAATGTGGGCTTCGCCATCTGCAGCAGCAACGGTCGCGTGCTGGCCGCCATCGACCTCGACACCGAGCGCCAGCAGCAGGGCCGAGGCCTGCAGATCAAGCAGTCCGTGCTCAATGCGTGCCGGGTGCGCTACCTGCGCTGCCCCATGGACCATCTGCCCACGGCGGCCGAGCTGCAGCTGCTGGTGCCCTACAACAACAACAATGTCCGCGGTCCGCAGGCCGGCACCAAGCCCGCCCGGGCGCCCGCGGCCGCACCGACGCCGCTGAGCCCCGCCGCGGGGGCCAGCGCCGGGCGGCCCGTCAACACCGTCGGCGCCAGCCTGTGGCAGGACTCCTCGGTGTTCCAGGATTCCTTCTTTGCGCCCGATCCGCGTTTTGACAGCGGCACCGGCGGACGCCCCGCGCCCATGGGCGACGAGACCGTGGACGAAGGCAGCCTGGACATCAGCCTCGACCAGCCCATGGCCGGCCCGGACGCCTCGCGGGACATCGTGGGCGTCGTTGTCGACAGCCCTCGTTTCCCCGGCGGCCGCTGAGCGCCCTTTACCGGCTTCGTCCCGCCTCGTCCCGTTTCACCCCGTTCCGTCCCGTTTCGTCCGACTTCGCAGCACTTTCGCGGCGCTCCGCCGCCCTGCCCCGGCTGCCGGCCCTTTCCGACGCCCACCTGCCCCGCATGACTCCCGATACCGACCGCGCCTTTGGCGAGCTGACGCCCGAATTCATGCTGGATGCCCTGGAGGCCGCCGGCCTGCGCGGCGATGGCCGGATGCTGCAGCTGAATTCCTACGAGAACCGTGTGCTGCAGGTGCACCTGGAAGATGGTCGCGTCGCCGTGGCCAAGTTCTACCGACCGGGCCGCTGGAGCGAGGCGCAGATCCTGGAGGAGCACGCCTTCGCCGCCGAGCTGGCGGATGCCGAGGTGCCCGTCGCCCGACCCTGGACCCTGAACCGCAGCGACTGTTTCGAAAGCCCGCTCGGCGCGCTGGAGCTGCTGGGCTCGCCATCGACGCTGGGACGCATCGGCGTGCAACGCTTCGCCGTGGCAAGCCGCCAGGGTGGCCGCGCCCCGGAGCTGGAGGATCCCGAGGTCCTGCGCTGGATCGGGCGCCTGCTGGCGCGACTGCATCAGGTCGGCGCACGCCAGCCCTTCGAGCACCGCGTCCGCTGGTGGGGCGCGGAGCCGGGCGAGACCGCCCGCGCCTGGCTGATGGACCACGAGGTGCTGCCGCCCGAGATCGCCCCGCGCTGGGATCGCGTCGTGCGGGACTGCCTGGCGCTCATCTCGCAGGCCTTCGAGGCGCTGGCCGATGCCCCGCAGCTGCGCCTGCATGGCGACTGCCACCCGGGCAACATCCTCTGGACGCCGGACCACGGCCCGCACTTCGTCGACCTGGATGACGCCGTCACCGGCCCGGCCGTGCAGGACCTCTGGATGCTGCTCAGCGGCGACGACGCCACCGCGCGCTGGCAGTGGGACGCGCTGATGGACGGCTATGAGTCCCTCCGCGCCTTCGACTGGCGCGAACGCCGCCTGATCGAACCGCTGCGCACGCTGCGCATGATCCACCACAGCGCCTGGCTGGCCCGCCGCTGGGGCGACCCGGCCTTCCCGCTGGCCTTCCCCTGGTTCGGCACGCCGAACTACTGGAACGACCAGGTGGCGAAGCTCGGCGAGCAGCGAGAGGCGATGCAGTCTGCCTCCGAGACGCCCTCGCCGCCCTCCTACAAGGACGACGACGAGGACTTCCACCTGGACGGCGACAGCTTCGCCTGAGCCCGCAAGACCTGATCACGAGGGTCAGGTCTTGCTTCGTCAGCCCATCAGCAGCGCATTCACGCGCTTCACATAGGCCGCCGGGTCGTCCAGGTGCCCGCCCTCGGCCAGCACTGCCTGGTCGAAGAGGATCTGCGCGAGGTCGTCGAAGCGCTCGCTGCTCTCCAGCTTCCGGACCAGCGCATGCTCGGCGTTGATCTCCAGCGTGGGCAGCGAGGTCGGCGCGGCCTGCCCAGCCTGCTTGAGCAGACGGGCCAGGTGACCGGACATGTCGCCCTCTTCCACCACGATGCAGGCGGGGGAGTCGACCAGGCGCGTGCTCACGCGCACCTCCTTGGCACGACCTTCCAGCGCCACCTTGAGCTTCTCCAGCAGCGGCTTGAAGGCTTCGGCGGCTTCCTCGGCCTTCTTCTTTTCCTCGTCGTCCTGGAGCTTGCCGAGGTCAATGGCGCCCTTGGCCACCGACTGCAGGGACTTGCCCTCGAACTCGTAGAGGTGAGAGAGCATCCACTCGTCGACGCGGTCCACCAGCAGCAGCACCTCGATGCCCTTCTTGCGGAAGACCTCCAGCTGCGGGCTGTTCTTGGCGGCGGAGAGGCTGTCGGCGGTGATGTAGTAGATCTCGTCCTGGCCCTCCTTCATGCGGGCGATGTAGTCCGCCAGGCTCACGCCCTCGTCGGCATGGGTGGACGCGAAGCGCAGCAGCTTGGCCAGGCGCTCCTGGTTCTGGTGGTCCTCGCCCAGGCCTTCCTTGAGCACCTGGCCGAAGTCCTGCCAGAAGGCGGCGTACTTCTCGCGCTCGGCCGCGTCCTCGCTGTTGGCCAGAGACTCCAGCATGGACAGCACGCGCTTGGTCGAGCCCTCGCGGATGGCCTTCACGTCGCGGCTCTCCTGCAGCAGCTCGCGGCTGACATTCAGCGGCAGGTCCGCGGAGTCGATCACGCCCTTCACGAAGCGCAGGTAGACGGGCATCAGCGCCTCGGCGTCGTCCATGATGAAGACGCGCTTCACGTAGAGCTTCACGCCGCCGCGCTTGTCGCGGTTCCAGAGGTCGAAGGGCGCCTTCTTCGGGATGTAGAGCAGCTGGGTGTACTCGCTGCGGCCTTCCACGCGGTTGTGGGTGTAGGCCAGCGGGGCCTCGGTGTCGTAGGAGATCTGCTTGTAGAACTCCTCGTACTGCTCCGGCGTGACCTCGCTCTTGCTGCGGGTCCAGAGGGCCGAGGCCTTGTTCACGCTCTCCCACTGATCGGTGAGCTGCTGCTCGCCCTTCTCGGCATCCCACTCCTCCTTGCGCATGAGGATGGGCAGGGAGATGTGGTCGGAGTACTTGCTGATGATGGACTTCAGGCGCCAGGTCTTGAGGAACTCCTCCTCGCCCTCGCGCAGGTGCAGGATGACGTCGGTGCCGCGGCCGGCCTTCGTGATCGTCTCGATCTCGAACTCGCCGGTGCCCTCGGAACTCCAGCGCACGCCCTCCTCCGCCTTCAGGCCGGCGCGGCGGCTTTCCACGGTGATGCGGTCGGCCACGATGAAGCCGGAGTAGAAGCCCACGCCGAACTGCCCGATGAGGTTGGCGTCCTTCTTCTGGTCTCCCTCGAGGCGCGACATGAACTCGCGCGTGCCGCTCTTGGCGATGGTGCCGAGGTGGGCCACGGCCTCCTCGGCGCTCATGCCGATGCCGTTGTCGCTGATGGTGACGGTGCGTGCCTCGGGGTCGAAGCTGACGCGCACCTCCAGGTTCGGGGCCTCTTCGTAGAGGGCCGCGTTGTCCAGGGCCTCGAAGCGCAGCTTGTCGCAGGCGTCGGAGGCGTTGGACACCAGCTCGCGCAGGAAGATCTCCTTGTTGGAATACAGGGAGTGGGTGACGAGGTGCAGGATCTGCTTGACTTCGGCCTGGAAGGAATGGGTGTGCTTGTCCATGGCGTGAATGCTTGAAAACGGGATGGAGTGTGACAGGTGATCGTGGCGGCATCCTCACCGTCTGCCGCCATGCGTCAGCCCAGTTGAGGACGATCCGCCGGGATTCAAGAGGGCACCACCCCAAGCGGCGGCCGGCTCATTACACTGCCGCGATGCTCTACTGGTTCGACCTCGCCGGCGTCGCCGTCTTTGCGATCTCCGGCGCCCTGGCCGCGCTGCGTGCGGGGCTCGATCTCTTCGGCCTGCTGGTGCTGGCCGCCATCACGGCCGTGGGCGGCGGCACGCTGCGCGACCTCCTGCTGAACCGGCATCCGGTGTTCTGGATGAAGGACAGCCGCTACCTCACCGTCATCGTCATCGCGGCCCTGGCCACACTCTTCACGGGTCCGCTGCCGCCCGGCGCGCTGCAGGCCCTGAAGATCGCCGATGCCGTCGGGCTGGCCGTGTTCGCGCTGTGCGGCGCCGAGATCGCCGAGGACTGCCACCTGCCGCCCGTGCCGGTGCTGCTGATGGGCACGCTCACGGCCACCGGCGGGGGCGTGGTGCGGGATCTGCTGAGCGGGCAGGTGCCGCTGCTGCTGCGCCAGGACATCTACGCCACGGCCGCGCTGGCCGGCATCGCGCTGTACCAGCTGCTGCACCGCGTGGGCCTCAAGCGGGACCCGGCCTTCATGATCGGCATGGCCAGCGTGGCAAGCCTGCGCCTGGCCTCCCTGCACTACGGCTGGCAGCTGCCGGTGCCGCAGCTGGGCGGCTGAGGCCGCGGCGAGCGCCTCAGAAGGACACGCTCAACCGGCCCACGTCCACCTTGACGAGCGCCTTGCTGAGCGCGCCGGAGGCGGCGCGGGCGAAGTCCAGCCCGAAGGCCGGATCCCGCAGCGCGGCGGGCCCCACGGCCGCGGCCACGCCCAGGATCTTGTCAGCGATCAGCACCTTGCCGGAGCCGCGCATGGGCTCGCAGCCGTGCTTGACGAACTGCTCGTCCAACCACTGCCGCGCGACATCGAAGCTGAGCACTTCGGCCGCGTCGACCGCCAGATGGACTTCCTCGCCGGGGCCGAACACGACCTGGACTTCACTGCGCATGGCTTGAGCCTCCTGTGAACCCCATCCTAGCCCAGGGGGCCTCAGGTCCGGGATGCCTTGACGGCTTCGGACAACACCTCCAGCACGGCGATCGAATCGTCCCAGCCCAGGCAGGCGTCGGTGATGCTCTTGCCGTACTCCAGCTTGGCCGGGTCGTCCTTGCCCGGCGTGAACTTCTGGGCGCCGTCGTGCAGATGGCTCTCCACCATCACGCCGAAGATCTGGTTGCTGCCGCCGGCGACCTGGGCCGCGATGTCCCGCGCCACCTCGAGCTGGCGCAGGTGCTGCTTGGAGCTGTTGGCATGCGAGCAGTCGACCATGAGCGTGGTGTCCAGCTTGGAGGCCGCGAGGTCCTTGCAGGCCGCGCCCACGCTCTCGGCCTCGTAGTTGGGCGCCTTGCCGCCGCGCAGGATCACGTGGCAGTCCTTGTTGCCCTTGGTCTCGACGATGGCCACCTGCCCGTTCTTGTGGACGGAGAGGAAATGGTGCGGGCGCGCCGCGGCCTGGATGGCGTCGGTGGCGATCTTGATGTTGCCGTCGGTGCCGTTCTTGAAGCCGATGGGCGCCGACAGGCCGGACGCCAGCTCGCGGTGTACCTGGCTTTCCGTCGTGCGCGCGCCGATGGCGCCCCAGGAGATGAGGTCGCCGATGTACTGCGGGGAGATGACGTCCAGGAACTCCACCGCGGCCGGCAGCCCGAGGCGGTTGATCTCCAGCAGCAGCTGTCGGGCGATGCGCAGGCCCTCGTCGATCCGGTAGCTCTCGTCGAGGTAGGGATCGTTGATCAGGCCCTTCCAGCCCACCGTGGTGCGCGGCTTCTCGAAGTAGACGCGCATCACCACTTCCAGCGTGTCGGCGTACTTCTGGCGCTCCACCACCAGGCGGCGCGCGTACTCGAGGGCGGCGGCCGGGTCGTGGATCGAGCACGGACCAATGATGACCAGCAGGCGGTCGTCCTTGCGCTGCATGATGCGGCGGATGGTCTGGCGCGTGCCCACCACCAGGCGCTCCATGGGCGTGCCCCCGATGGGGAAGAAGCGGATCAGGTGCTCGGGCGGCGGCAGCGGGGTGATGTCGCGGATGCGCTCGTCGTCCGTCTGGCTGGTCTTGTCCTGCGGCGAGTACCAGCGTTCGGCCTGGTGAGCGGCAGACGAGGACGCGCTGGGGGTCTTGGCATTCATGGTCAGACTTTCTGCTGGTTCTGGTATGGGGTCGACAACGCGAGGGCGAAAAAAAAGACCGCCGGGGGAGCCCGGCGGTCTTCAGAGATTCGTTGCGTGTCTGGGGTTACGCGTTCGCCTCTCCTCCGCCGGTGCGGTGCGAGAACCAAAAGAAGGCAAAGTAAAACTTCGGCGAGTGCATGGTGGCGAATACTGCCTGCTGCGGCGCAAGGGCGTCAAGCCCGGTGGGGTGCGGCGATTGTTGTCTCAGCGCCGCATCTTGCGGCCGGTCAAGTCGGGCAGCGCCCCGCGGTCAGGCCGTGCCGCCGACGGTCAGACCGTCGATCCGCAGGGTGGGCTGGCCCACGCCCACGGGCACGCTCTGGCCTTCCTTGCCACAGACGCCCACGCCGGTGTCGAGGGCCATGTCGTTGCCGATCATGCTGACGCGGGTCAGCGCATCCGGGCCGTTGCCGATGATGGTGGCGCCCTTCACCGGGTACTGGATCTGGCCCTTCTCGACCCAGAAAGCCTCGCTTGCCGAGAAAACGAACTTGCCGCTCGTGATGTCGACCTGCCCGCCGCCGAAGTTGGTGGCGTAGAGGCCCTTGTCGATGCTGGCGATGATCTCGGCCGGGTCCTTGTCACCGCCCAGCATGTAGGTGTTGGTCATGCGGGGCATGGGCAGGTGGGCGTAGCTCTCGCGGCGGCCGTTGCCGGTGGGCGCGACCTTCATCAGGCGCGCGTTCATGGCGTCCTGGATGTAGCCTTTGAGGATGCCGTCCTCGATCAGCACATTGGCCTGGGAGGGATGACCCTCGTCGTCCACATTGAGCGAGCCGCGGCGGTCGGCCAGCGTGCCGTCGTCCAGCACGGTGACCCCCTTGGCCGCCACACGCTGGCCGATGCGGCCGGCGAAGGCGCTGGAGCCCTTGCGGTTGAAGTCGCCTTCCAGGCCATGGCCCACGGCCTCGTGCAGCAGCACGCCGGGCCAGCCCGGGCCGAGGACCACCGTCATCTCGCCGGCAGGCGCCGGGCGGGACTCGAGGTTGGTCAGCGCGGCCTTGACGGCGTCGTCGGCGTAGGAGGCGATCATCTCGTCCGTGAAGTAGGCCAGCCCGAAGCGGCCACCGCCGCCCCCGGTGCCCAGCTCGCGGCGCTCCCCCTGCTCGGCGATCACGGTGATGGACAGGCGCACCAGCGGGCGGACGTCCGCCGCCAGCGTGCCGTCGGCCCGGGCGATCAGCACCACGTCGTGCTCGGCGGCCAGACCGGCCATGACCTGCACGATGCGCGGGTCCTTGGCGCGCGCCATGCGTTCGGCGCGCTCGAGCAGTGCCACCTTCTCGGTACTGTCCAGGCTGGCAATGGGGTCGGCGTCACCATACAGCGAACGGCTGGCGGCGATCACGGACACGCCCGGCACCTTCACACGGCGGCTCTGGCCGGCCGCGGCGATGCTGCGCACCGTGCGGGCGGCATCGAGCAGGGCGTTCTCGGAGATGTCGTCGGAGTAGGCGAAGGCCGTCTTCTCGCCGGCCACTGCGCGCACACCCACGCCCTGGTCGATGGAGAAGCTGCCGCTCTTGACGATGCCTTCCTCGAGGCTCCAGCCCTCGGCGCGCGTGGTCTGGAAGTAGAGGTCGGCGTCGTCGACGCGATGCTCGGTGATCAGCCGCAAGGCCTTGGCGAGCGTCGCCTCGGTGAGGCCGAAGGGTTCCAGCAGCTGGCTGCGGGCGGTCGCCAGACGGGCGATGGTGGGTTCGCGCGAAATCATGCGGGCCATTGTAGGAGCGCCGCCCCCCGCTGCACCCATGCGGTCTTTCACCCATTCTGCCGATGCTTCTTTCGCCGAGTGCCGGCATCCTGCGCCTCGGCTGTCCCTTGCAGTACCTGCGGGTTCCGGCGCGCCCCCTGTCGTGGTCATGCCGCGGTCATGCCGTGGTGTTTGCGGCGCGCTTCACCGATTGCGCTCCCCGCTCGCGTTTCACCGTTCTTTACACGCCGTCTGTCGCCGCCGGCAGCGGCCGCGACGTTGTCTCCTCACAGCCGACGCAGTACCGGCTTCATCCCGAAACCATCCACTCGACCCCAACTCCAAGGAGTGCCCTCATGAGCTTCTCGACCTCGATGACCCGCCTGATCACCGTGCTTGCCCTGGGCAGCGCCGCCGCCCTGAGTGCCCAGGCCCAGGACGCCTCCACGCCGGCCACCCCGCGCGCCGACCAGCGCGAAGCCAAGCAGCAGGCGCGCATCGCCCAGGGCGCCGCCTCCGGCACGCTGACGGCCCGCGAGACCCGCCGCCTGGAACGCGAGCAGAACCGCATCAACCAGGCCGAAACCAACGCCAAGTCCGATGGCACGGTGACCAAGCACGAGCGCCGCCGCCTGCACCACATGCAGGACGCCGCCAGCAAGGACATCCACCACGCCAAGCACAACGACAAGAGCGCCAGCGCCCCCGGCAACTGAGCGCCTTGCGCCGGTCTCTCCGTGACGCCTCGCTCACCCGATGACGGCGCCCATGGCCGCTGATGCCTCAGGCCTCGGCGGCCTTCTTCATCTGCAGGGCCGCGTCATACAGGCCATTGCGCGGAAGGCCGCTGAGGTCCGTGGCAATCTGCACGGCCTGCTTCAGCGGCAGCTCCTGCAGCAGGCGGGCCAGCATGCGGCTCACCTCGGGCGGCAGCTCGTCGCTGGCGGCCTGCGGCGGCTCAGCATGCAGCACCAGCACGAACTCGCCGCGCTCGCGCTGCGGGTCCGCTGCCAGCCAGGCCGGCATGGAGGCGGCCGGGCCGGTATGGACGGTCTCGAACTGCTTCGTCAGCTCGCGGCAGACGCTCAGCGTCTGTGCAGGCGCCAGCTCCGCGATCAGCTCCAGCAGGTTGGCAATGCGATGCGGCGCCTCGAAGAGCACCTGGCTCTGCGCCGACCCCACCAGCGCCTGCAGGCGCGTGCGGCGCTCCTGACCCTTGGGTGGCAGGAAGCCGGCGAAGGCGAAGCCCTGCGCGCGGGCATCGCCGGCGGCGCTGAGGGCGGTCACGACCGCCGAGGGGCCGGGCAGCGGCAGGACCCGCAGGCCGGCCTGCTGCACGGCGGCCACCAGCACGGCGCCGGGATCCGACACCGCGGGCGTGCCCGCATCCGACACATAGGCAATGCGTTCCCCCGCCTGCAACCGGGCCACCAGCGCGGCCGAGGCCGACTGCTCGTTGTGCTGGTGCAGGCTCACCAGCGGCTTGTGCAGCCCCAGGTGATGCAGCAGCTGGCCGCTGACCCGCGTGTCCTCGCAGGCCACGGCATCGACCAGCGCCAGCACGTGCAGGCTGCGCAGGCTGACATCCGCCAGATTGCCGATGGGCGTGGGCACGAGATAGAGGGTGCCGGCCGGATACTGCTGGCCACCGGCCGCCGCGCGGGCGGCCTGCATCAGCAAAGAGGCATCGATGTTCAAGTGGAGCGCCTTCAAGTCAGGGCCGCCCCGCAGCGGGGTCGGCGAAAGCCGGCAGGCCCGCGGGGCAGAGGCCGAGCAGCAGGCGCTGCGGCATCTGCAGGCGCAGGGCATGCGGCTGCTGGAGCGCAATTATCGGGTGGCCCGGGGGCCGCATGCGCCGGGTGGCGAGATCGACCTGATCCTCCAGGCCGCCGACGGCTGCGTGGTCTTCGTGGAGGTCCGCGCACGCCGCTCGTCTGTCCATGGCGGCGCGGCGGCCTCGATCGGCCTGCGCAAGCAACGGCGGATCCTGCTGGCCGCGCAGCACTACCTGCTGCGCTTTCGTCAGCCCCCGCCCTGCCGCTTCGACGTCATCGCCATCGACGGCGACGAGCTGCACTGGCTGCCCGGCGCCTTCGTTGCGCAGGCGGCGGGCGCTGGGTAGCGGGCGCCCTCGGCCCCGCGCGGGGCCTCCGCCGCCCCAATTCACGCGGGGTAAACCCGCAGCCTTCCAAGCCCTGGCTTATCATGCGCGGCAATGCTTGAACAACGCATCCAACAACAGTTCTTCGAAAGCGCGGACCTGCTCTACCAGGTCGCCGAGCCGCTCTCCCGCCCCATGGCCCTGGCCGCCCAGATGCTGGTCGACGGCATCACCGGCGGCGGTCGGCTGCTCTGCGCCGGCGCCGGTCTGGCCGCGCAGGATGCCGCCTATGCCGCGGCGCTGCTCACCGGCCGTTTCGAACAGGAGCGCCCCGGCCTTGCGGCCATCGCCATCAACGCGCTGCTGCACCAGGGCCCCGGCGTGCTGGACGAAGCGGCGGGCCTGGCCCGCCAGATCCAGACGCTCGGCCATCCGGGGGACCTCCTCCTGCTGATCGACAACCCCAGCGGCAGCGGTGCGAGCCTCGTGCCGCTGCTGGAGGCGGCCCATGCGCAGGACATGAGCGTGGTGCTGCTCAGCGGCAGCCAGGACGAAGCCCTGCGCGGCGCCCTGCTGGACACCGACATTCCGCTGCGCCTGCCCCACAGCCGCTTCGCGCGGGTGGCCGAGGGCTACCGCCTGCTGTGCCATTGCCTCTGCGACGCCATCGACGCCCAGCTGCTGGGCATCGAGGAGTGAATGCGCGCTGCCACAGGCACCGCGCTTGCCGCTTCGCCAACGCCGCTGGCGTCCTCGCCAGCCCTCGCCCTTCATCGACTGGATGCCTGAACCCATGCAAGTGAATCGCACGCGCCGCCTGCGCCAACTCGCCCTGATCCCCTTGCTCGCCGCACTCGGCGGCGGCCTGCTCAGCGCCTGCGCGCCCCTGATGGTGGGCGGCATGGTCGGCACGGCCATGGTGGCCACGGACCGCCGCACGTCCGGCACGCAGGTCGAAGACCAGGGCATCGAGCTGAAGGCCGGCAAGCGTCTGGCGGACAAGCTGGGCGATCGCGTCCACATCAGCGTCAACAGCTACAACCGCCAGGTGCTGCTCACGGGCGAGACGCGCAACGAGGAAGACAAGGCGGAAGCCGAGCGCATCGTGGCCGAAGTCGAGAACGTGGGCCGCGTGGTGAACGAGGTCCAGGTCGGCTTCATCAGCTCTCTGAGCTCGCGCTCCAACGACGTGCTCGTGGCGGGCAAGATCAAGGCCAGCCTCGTGGATGCCCGCGACCTGATCTCCAACGCCTTCTACGTCGTCGTGGAGCGCGGGGAGGTCTTCATGCTGGGCCGCGTGACCGAGCGCGAGGCCAACCGGGCGACCGAGATCGCCCGCGGGGTGTCCGGCGTGAAGAAGGTCGTTCGACTGTTCGAGATCATTTCCGAAGAGGAACTCGCCCGCACGGCACCGAAGCCGCCGAAGCCGAGCGAATCGCGCTGATGTGAGCCCCTCGGCCGAGAGGTACTTGGCCGGCCCCCGAGGGGGCGGTCATGCCTGCTGAATTGACCGGCACGCATGACGCGGTGGGCCTGCGCTCGGCCCAGATGAGCCCCGCACCTGGCACGATCCCTTGCGGTCGTGCCGCTCGCGCTTCGGCGGATGCCTTCGCCTCGCCCGTGTGCACGACGAGGCTTGCCCGGCCTCTCGCTCTCAGGACGGCGGAGGCCGGCCTGCTCAGCGCAGGCGCTTGATCAGGCTGGAGGTGTCCCAGCGACCACCGCCCAGGCCCTGCACGTCGGCATAGAACTGGTCGACCAGGGCGGTCACCGGCAGCTTGGCACCGTTGCGCCGGGCTTCGTCGAGCACCAGCCCGAGGTCCTTGCGCATCCAGTCCACGGCGAAGCCGAAGTTGAATTGGTCGTCGACCATGGTCTTGCCACGGTTGTCCATCTGCCAGCTCTGCGCCGCGCCCTTGCCGATGACGTCCAGGACCTGCTTCATGTCCAGGCCCGCACGGTCGCCGAAGGCCACGGCCTCGGCCAGCCCCTGCACGAGGCCCGCGATGCAGATCTGGTTGACCATCTTGGCCAGCTGACCCGCCCCGGGCTCGCCGACGAGCGTCACCGCTCGGGAGAAGGCCAGGGCGACCGGCTTCATGGCCTCGAAGGGCGCGGCATCGCCACCGCACATGACGGTGAGCTGGCCGTTGACGGCGCCCGCCTGCCCGCCCGACACCGGCGCATCCACGAAATGGAGGCCGCGCGCCTGGGCCGCAGCATGCATCTCGCGCGCCACCTCGGCGGAGGCCGTGGTGTGATCGACCAGGATCGCGCCCGGCTTCATGCCGGCAAACGCACCGGTCTCGCCCAGCAGCACGGAGCGCAGGTCGTCGTCGTTGCCCACGCAGGTGAAGACCACGTCGGCCTCGCGCGCCGCCTCGGCGGGCGTCGGGGCCGAGGCGCCGGCGAATTCCGCCACCCAGGCGGCGGCCTTGGCGGCGCTGCGGTTGTAGACCGTCACCGTGTGTCCTGCCCGGGCCAGGTGCCCGGCCATGGGCAGGCCCATCACCCCCAGGCCGATGAAGGCCACGCGGCGGGAGGGCGTCGATTCGTAGGTGCGCGTCGTGTTGATGCTGTCTGCCATGGCGTGTGCGGGGTCGGGTCCGGGCTGGGGGATCGGGTCAGAGGATGGTGAGGTGCTCGGTGCCCTGGCTCAGCTCGCCGCTGCGGGCCCGCTCGCTGTTGAGCTTGATCTGCAGGCGCAGGTCGTTGACGGAGTCGGCGTTGCGCAGGGCGTCCTCGTAATTGATGCGGCCGAACTCGAAGAGGTCGAACAGCGCCTGGTCGAAGGTCTGCATGCCCTGCTCGCGCGAGCGCTTCATGACTTCCTTGATCTCGCCCACCTCGCCCTTGAAGATCATGTCGGAGATCAGCGGCGTGTTCAGGAGGATCTCCACGGCGGCGATCCGGCCCTTGCCCTCGCGGCGCGGCAGCAGGCGCTGCGAGACGATGGAGCGCAGGTTCAGCGAGAGGTCCATCAGCAGCTGGGCGCGACGCTCCTCGGGGAAGAAGTTGATGATGCGGTCCAGCGCCTGGTTGGCGCTGTTGGCGTGCAGCGTGGCCATGCACAGGTGACCGGTCTCGGCGAAGGCCACGGCGTGCTCCATGGTCTCGCGGTCCCGGATTTCGCCCATCAGGATGACGTCCGGCGCCTGGCGCAGCGTGTTCTTCAGCGCCATCTCCCAGCTGTCGGTGTCCAGGCCCAGTTCGCGCTGGCTGACGATGCAGTTCTTGTGCGGATGCACGAACTCCACCGGGTCCTCGATGGTGATGATGTGGCCGTGGGTGGTCTCGTTGCGGTGGTCGATCATGGCCGCGAGCGAGGTGCTCTTGCCCGAGCCCGTGGCCCCCACCACGATCACGAGGCCGCGCTTGGTCAGCACCACGTCCTTGAGGATGGGCGGCAAGTCCAGGGACTCGATGCTCGGCAGGTTCTGGGGAATCGTCCGCAGCACGAGCGCCACCTGGCCCTGCTGCAGGTAGGCGTTCACACGGAAGCGGCCGATGCCCTGCGGCGAGATCGCGAAGTTGCACTCCTTGTGCTTCTCGAAGTCGGCCGCCTGCTTGTCGTTCATGATCGAACGCGCCAGCTGCAGGGTGTGCTGCCCGGTCAGGGGCTGGGGCGACACCTTGGTCACCTTGCCGTCCACCTTGATGGCGGGCGGGAACTCGGCCGTCAGGAACAGATCCGAGCCCTTGCGGGAGACCATCAGCCGCAGCAGATCATTGATGAATTTCGAGGCCTGATCGCGTTCCATGCTGGGAAGTCCTTCCATGCCCACCGGGGGCCAAAGCGGCGCGCATCATGCAACAGGAAGCGCGCCGCAGGGGTGACGGAATGTCTCGTGTCGACGACACGCCACCCCGCGCGGGAGTGCCCGGTCAGCCGGGGAAGTTCTCGGGGAACTTGGCCTTGGCACGGGCCTCGGCCGGCGAGATGACATTGCGGCGCACCAGCTCCGTGAGGTTCTGGTCCAGCGTCTGCATGCCCTGGGAATTGCCAGTCTGGATGGCGGAGTACATCTGCGCGACCTTGTTCTCGCGGATCAGGTTGCGCACGGCGGAGGTGCCCAGCATGATCTCGTGCGCCGCGACACGGCCGCTGCCGTCCTTGAGCTTGCACAGCGTCTGGGAGATCACCGCGACGAGCGACTCCGAGACCATGGCCCGCACCATCTCCTTTTCGGCCGCGGGGAAGACGTCGACGATACGGTCGATGGTCTTGGCGGCCGAGCTCGTGTGCAGCGTGCCGAAGACCAGGTGGCCCGTCTCGGCCGCGGTCAGCGCCAGGCGGATGGTTTCCAGGTCCCGCATTTCGCCCACCAGCACCGCATCCGGATCCTCCCGCAGCGCCGAGCGCAGGGCGTTGGAGAAGCTCATGGTGTGCGGGCCGACCTCCCGCTGGTTGACCAGGCACTTCTTGGACTCGTGCACGAATTCGATCGGGTCCTCGATGGTGAGGATGTGGCCGTACTCGTTCTCGTTGAGGTGGTTGACCATGCCGGCCAGCGTGGTCGACTTGCCCGAGCCCGTCGGGCCGGTCACCAGCACCAGACCGCGCGGCTTCAGGGCCAGGTCGGCGAAGACCTTGGGCGCATTGAGCTGCTCGAGCGTCAGGATCTTGGACGGAATGGTCCGGAACACGGCGCCGGCGCCGCGGTTCTGGTTGAACGCGTTGACCCGGAAGCGGGCCAGGCCCTGGATCTCGAAGGAGAAGTCGCACTCCAGCGTCTCTTCGTAGTTCTTGCGCTGGGCGTCGTTCATGATGTCGTACACCATGTCGTGCACCTGGCGGTGCTCCAGCGCCTCGACGTTGATCCGACGCACATCGCCGTGCACCCGGATCATGGGCGGCAGCCCGGCGGAGAGGTGAAGGTCAGAGGCCTTGTTCTTGACCGAGAATGCCAGCAGTTGTGTGATGTCCATGGTGTGGGCGAATAGCGTAGGCCATTATGGCGACGATCAAAGAGAACATTCAAGAAGTGCACCGGCGGCTTGTTAACGCTTGCACGAAGGCCGGCCGTGATCCGTCGGCGGCCCGGCTGCTGGTGGTCAGCAAGACCTTCGAGGCGGCGGCCGTGCGCGAGGCCCATGCGGCCGGCGAGCGCGCCTTCGGCGAGAACTACGTCCAGGAAGCCCTCGACAAGATCGCCGCGCTGGCCGACCTGCGCGCCGGCATCGAATGGCACCTGATCGGGCCGCTGCAGAGCAACAAGACCCGCGTGGTGGCCGAGGCCTTCGACTGGGTGCACACGGTGGACCGGCTGAAGATCGCCCAGCGCCTGTCCGAGCAGCGTCCCGAGGGGCTCGCGCCCCTGCAGGTCTGCCTGCAGGTCAACATCAGCGGCGAGGCCAGCAAGAGCGGCGTGGCGCCGGCGGATGTGCCGGCGCTCGCCGCGCAGATCGCGGCCCTGCCCCGCCTGCGCCTGCGCGGGTTGATGGCCATCCCGGAACCCGCGCAGGACCTGGACGCCCAGCGCCTGCCCCACCGGCAACTCGCCCAGCTGCTGCAGGCGCTGCGCGAGCAAGGCCTGGCCCTCGACACCCTCAGCATGGGCATGAGCGCCGATCTCGAAGCCGCCGTGCTGGAGGGTGCGACCCTGGTGCGCGTCGGCTCGGCCATCTTCGGCTCGCGGCCGGCCAAGGCCTGAATGCGCAGGCCCCCGCTGCGTGTCTCCGGCTGGCGTTCCCTGCTGAGCGGCATCGCGCTGGGCGCCCTCGCCCTCGGCAGCCGGGCCGCCGACGTGGCGCCCCCGCCCTTCGAGGACACCCTGGCCCAGCGCGTGCTCGCCTGCACCGGCTGCCACGGCGCGCAGGGCCGCGCCGCGCGCGATGGCTACTACCCGCGCCTGGCCGGCAAGCCGGCGGGCTATCTCTACCAGCAGCTGCTGAGCTTCCGCGATGGCCGGCGGCAGTACGGGCCGATGAACACGCTGCTGGCGCCGCTCAGCGACGACTACCTCCAGGACATCGCCCGGCACTTCGCGAGCCTCGACCTGCCGCATCCGCCGCCGCAGCGGGTGGCCCTGCCGCCTGCGGAGCTCGCCCGCGCGCAGGCGCTCGTGCGCCAGGGCGATCCCGCCCGCGGCCTGCCGGCCTGCCAGCAATGCCACGGCGCGACGCTGCTGGGCCGCCAGCCCGGCGTACCCGGCCTTCTCGGCCTGCCGCGCGACTACCTCCTCGCCCAGCTGGCCGCCTGGCGCCAGGGCGAGCGCCGCTCCGTTGCGCCGGACTGCATGGCTGACATCGCCCGCAAGCTGGACCCGCAGGACATCCGCGTGATGGCCGACTGGCTGGCCTCGCAGCCCGTGCCCGCGGGCGCCCGGCCAGAGCCCGCCTCGACCGAACGCCTGCCGCTGCGCTGCGGGGTGCTGCCATGACCGGCCGCACGATGCGGCGGCTCGCCCGACTGGCGTGGGGCCTCGCGCTGGTGGGGTCAGGTCTTGCCGGCTGGGTCGTCTGGGCCAACCGCCCCGGGCCGCTGCCGCCCGCAGCGCCGGCGCGCCCGGTGGCGGAGCTGCAAGCGCGCGGCGCCTACCTGGCCCGCGTGGGCAACTGCGCCGGCTGCCACACCGCACCCGGCGGGGTAGCGCTCGCCGGCGGGCGCGCCATCCCGACCCCGTTCGGCGCGGTCTACAGCGGCAACCTGACGCCCGATGCCGAGACCGGCCTGGGCCGCTGGACGGCGGACGACTTCTGGCGTGCGCTGCACGAAGGCCGCAGCCGCGATGGCCGCCTGCTGAGCCCGGCCTTCCCCTACACCAGCTACACGCTGCTCAGCCGGGCGGACAGCGATGCGCTCTTCAGCCATCTGCAATCACAGCCGGCCGTCCACCAGCCGCCGCGCCCGCAGACGCTGCCCTGGCCCTATGGCAGCCCCTGGGCCCTGGCGGCCTGGCGCGCGCTCTTCTTCCGCCCGGCCAGTTTCGAGCCGGATCCCCGGCAGGACGCCGCCTGGAACCGCGGCGCCTACCTGACCCAGGGTCTGGCGCACTGCAATGCCTGCCACAGCAGCCGCAACGCACTGGGCGGCCCGCAGGCCCGCGACCGCTTCGATGGCAGCTTCCTGCGCGGGCTGGGCTGGGAGGCCCCCTCGCTGCACCGGCCGAGTGACGCCGGCCTGCAGGACTGGACGACGGCCGAGGCCGCGGCCTGGCTTCGCCAGGGCGTGTCGGACCGGGGCGTGGCCCAGGGGCCGATGGCGGAGGTGATCGTCGGCAGCACGCAGCACCTGAGCGAGGCCGACGCCGAGGCCATGGCCCGCTACCTCCGCGCGCTGCCGACCGACGCCACGCCCGCCGAGGCACCGCCCCTGTCGGTCGCACGGAGCCCGGACACCGCGCCCGGGCAGGCAGTCCTCGGCGCCCGGCTGTACGAGACGCACTGCCAGGCCTGCCACGGCGCCGGGGGCGAAGGGCGACCGGGCGTGTACCCGGCGCTCAAGGGCAGCCGCGTGGTGATGCAGCCCTCGGCGATCAACCTCGTGCGCATCGTGCAGCAGGGCGGCTTCGCGCCGGCCACCCCGCAGCACCCCCGCCCCTTCGGCATGCCGCCCTTCGCCGGGACCTTCAATGCCGAGCAGCTCGCCGCGCTGCTGAGCCATGTGCGCACCAGCTGGGGGCAGCCGGGCAGTGCCCTCAGCGCTCGCCAGGTCCAGGCCCTGACGAACGACACGGGCACAAACCCCTAGCAGGCCGGCGCAGCGGCCGGGAGCGCCTTACGCCAAGCTGGCATTGCACTGGTTTGCCGCGGATTCGTTCACGCGGACGCCCGCTTGCCGTGTGCCAAATCGCGGCTCAGCGAAGACACTTCGCGCTGCCGTTTCCCGTCCATCCTCCACCTGAGGGGCCGGGGCCCGGCGACCGAGACTTCTGTCACACCGCGCGGTTCACCCCAGCGGGGCAATCCCGAGATGGCGGCCGCGCCAGGCTCCGAATGCGTTCGGAGCCGCGCATCGCGCCGCCAAAGAGCGCACGTGCAGAGCTGGGTCCGGATCGAAGTTTCCTGAGGTTTCCTGATGCAATTCCTGTCCCACATGCGCATTGGTCAGCGTCTGGCCGTGAGCTATGCCCTGCTGATCCTGCTGCTGATGGCCATCGGTGCCTACGGCGCCGCCAATGCCAACCACCTGGCCAAGGACCTGGACCGCACTGCGAATTCCAGCCTGGTCAAGATCGCCACCGCCAACGCGCTGGAAGGCGACGTCAACGTCATCGCCCGCGCCTCGCGCGACCTGCTGCTGCTGGACGAAGCCCGCCAGATCAAGAAGCAGAAGGCCGCCATCGACGGCGCCATGCAGGAGCTGGACAAGCACCTGGGCGAGCTGCAGGGCCTGGTCGATGACGACAAGGAAAAGGACATCGTGAGCCAGGTGCAGGAGCGCCAGGGCAAGTTCATGGCCTCGGTCAGCAAGTTCCTCAAGATCCAGGCCGACGGCAGCCCCGACGAGGCCCGCGAAAGCCTGATCACCGACGTGCGCCCGGCGCAGCAGGCCTACCAGGAAAGCCTCAAGCGCCTGGTCGAGTCGAAGTTCGAGAGCGCCCGCGAGCTGGCGGAGTCCGGTTCCTCGCTGGCCAGCCGCTCCGTCGCCATCACGATGGGTCTCGTGGTCGTGGCCGTGCTGATCGGTGGCGGCGGTGGCGTGGCCATCTCGCGCTCCATCATCGTGCCGGCCCGCCAGGCCAAGGACGCCGCGCTGGCCATCAGCTCGGGCGATCTCTCGCACCGCATCCAGGCCAGCGGCCAGGACGAGCTGGGCCAGATGCTGCACGCCATGAAGGACATGCAGGACGCGCTGTCCGGCGTGGTGAACAGCGTGTCGCAGGCCGCGGGCGAAGTGGCGCACAACTCCGGCGCCATCGCCAACAGCAACAGCAATCTGTCGGACCGCACCGCGCGTTCGGCGGCCAGCCTGCAGAACACCGCGGCCTCGGTCGAGCAGATCGCCGCCAACCTCACCGGCGCCAGCGAGCTGACCCGCAAGGCGGCCGGCATCGCCGGCAAGGCCCGCCAGTCGGCCTCGGCCGGTGGCCAGGTCGTGGCCCAGGTGGTCTCGACGATGGAAGAGATCAGCACGAGCTCGCGCAAGATCGGCGACATCATCGGCGTGATCGACGGCATCGCCTTCCAGACCAACATCCTCGCGCTGAACGCCGCCGTGGAAGCGGCCCGCGCCGGGGATCACGGCAAGGGCTTCGCGGTCGTGGCCTCGGAAGTCCGTGCCCTGGCCTCGCGCAGCGCTCAGGCGGCCAAGGAGATCAAGGTGCTGATCCAGGAATCGTCCGTGAAGGTCGAGAACGGCACCGCCCTGGTCAACAACGCGGGCGCCACCATCCGCAGCGTCGTGGATGAGGTCAACAACATGGGCCAGCTGATCGAGGAGATCTCGCACTCGGCCCAGGAGCAGGCCGCCGGCGTCGGCGTGGTCAACGGGGCCATGAACGAGCTGGACCGTGCCACCCAGCAGAACACCACGCTGGTCGACGAGCTCAGCCGCTCGACCGAAGCCCTGCGCGACAGCTCGAGCCGCCTGCTCGACGCGGTGGGCTTCTTCCGGGCCTGACGCCCCGGCGCCCGATCCACGCATTCCCTCCCTCTTTCCCTGCAGTAGCCATCCAGAGACTCACATGAAGAAGACTTCCCTCCTCGCCGCCAAGTTCCTGCCCGCCGCCGCCGCCCTGCTGCTGGCCTTCGGCGCCCAGGCCACGCCCAAGCTGATCAAGAAGGTCGCGCCGGAGTTCCCGCGCGAGGCCGCCCAGAAGGGCATCAGCGCCGGCACCGTGAAGGCCAAGCTGAGCATCGAGGCCGATGGCAAGGTGTCCGGCGTGGACATCGTCGAGTCCGAGCCGCGCCGCGTGTTCGACCGCGCCGTGACCACCGCCCTGATGGACTGGCGCTTCGAAGCCGGCAGCGAGAAGCAGACCCACGAAGTCAAGCTGGTGTTCAAGAACGACGACTGAACCCTCGCCGCAGGCCGCCCCGCGCGCGCCTGAAGGAACAAAAGGCCCTCAAGCGATCGAGGGCCTTTTTCATGGGCGCCTGAGCGGTGCACCAAAGAAAAAACGCCGGGCTTTCGCCCGGCGTCTTCATTCCGCGTAGGGATCGAGGGTCGATCAGTACGTGGCCTTCAGGCTGGTGCTGCTCACGGTGGCGTAAGCGTTGACCAGGATGTAGTAGGTGCCCGCGGCCGGCGACGTGAAGGTGATCGTCTCGGTGTTGGTGCTGCCGTCCGACTTCTTGGTGTACGAGGTCGTCGTGGGAGCGGTGGTCATGCGAGCGTAGATGTCGCCGTCACCGGTGCCGCCCGACAGCTTGATCGTCAGGCTGGCCTTGCCCGACGGCACGACGATGCTGTACAGCTTCGACGCGCCGGTGGCCAGGCTGATGCCGCTCACGGTCACGCCGTTGGTCAGCGGGGTGGCGGTGGTGCCGGTACCCGAGCAGCTCACGCCCACAGCCGAGAAGGCGGCGGTGACGTCAGCGGTGGTGTAGCCGCGGCTCGTGGCAGCCTTCTCGACGCCGCAGGCGCCGGCGTTGAAGGTGCTGCTGGCCGTCCAGTACAGGCGGTTGGCGTCGGCGAAGACTTCGAAGGCCTTACGGGTGTTCCAGCCGGCCTTGGTGGCCAGGTTGTAGAAGGCCTTGTTGTACACGCCCGAGCTGTAATGCACGTCCAGGCTGCTGGTGTACTTGCTGGCGTTGTCGATGGAGCGGCCGTCCTTGGTCGGGTTGTCCATGTAACGCAGGGCGCCCGAGGCCTTGAAGATCTCGTAGCCGACCATCCAGTCGTTCGTGCCCTTCATGTAGTACTCAGCAGCTTCGCCGGCCATGTCGGAGAAGGCTTCGTTCATGCCGCCGGACATGCCGGAGTACACCAGGCCCGAGTTCTGCTCGGTGAAGCCGTGGCTGATTTCGTGCGAGGCGACGTCCAGGGAGACCAGCGGGTAGAAGGTCGAGGCGCCGTCACCGAAGTGCATGGCGGAGCCGTCCCAGAAGGCGTTCTCGTAGCTGGAGCTGTAGTGCACCTTCATCAGCAGCTTCTGGCTGATGGGACGAACGCCCAGCCAGTCCTGGTACATGTTGAAGATGACGTTGCCGAAGTAGTGGGCGTCGTTCATCGGCGAGTAGGCGCCGTTGATGGCCTTCACCGTGTTGCGGGGGCAGGTGAAGCTGTGCGGGGTGGAGCCCGTCGTGCCGCCGTTCAGGTTGATGGTGGCGACGTTGGTGCTGTCCAGTGCGCAGGTGGAACCGCTCTGGGTCACGTTCAGGTAGCCCTTGCCGGCGGTGGTGCCGTACTCGTACTGGCCGGTCTTGGCATTGCCGCCAGGGCCCGTGCCGTTGGCGTGGTGGATGCCTTCCCACTGCTGCAGCACTTCACCGGTGTTGGCGTCGACCAGGTAGTTGGGACGCTCGGGCTTGCCGATGGAGTGGCCGGTCAGGAAGCTGACGTGGTAGACCAGGCGGGCCTTGCCGCTGTCATCGAGCTTGACGTACAGCTTGGCGCTGTCGTTCTCGGTGCGGAAGGCGCCTTCCTTGGCCTTGACCAGGGACAGGGCCGAGGTCTGGCTCAGGTTCGGGCGGCTGTGGGCCAGGTCGTCGGTGATGCCGCGGATGCGGGCACCGGAGAAGCTGCTGGTGGGGCCGTCGTTGTGTTCGACGATGGCCTCGCCCCAGACGGGCACGCCCTGGAACATCTGCTGGTGACGGGTCACCACACGGCCGCTGGCGTAGGTCTTGCTGGTGACGGCCTTCAGCTCGTCGGAAGCCAGGCCGAGGGCGGCGGCGGCGTTGGATTGGCCATTGCTGGAGGCCTTCAGCGCATTCTGGGCGCCGTTGCTGACCTGCAGGTCCAGCTCTTCGCGGTTGGCAGCCAGGGCCTGCACGGCCATGGTGACGGCAGCCAGGGCAAAGGCGCTCTTCAGCGCGGTCTTCATTTGCTTGCTCATCTTGCTCTCTCTTTGCTTGTTGTTTGGGGTGTTCCCCATTTCGTCCGGTCTGGCCCGGTGGGGCCGACGACCGGTCCTCGTCGACGTGAGCGTCCGGGTGGCGACGCCCAGCCTTGCCGACAAGTCCCGGACCACGTGCCTTCCATCGGAAAGGCTCGCATCCATGCGCCTGTCGGCGCCCTGGCTCCACGCGACCGCAATACCTCCAACAGCCGTGCCTAGCAGGTGGGAACGGATGCTAGCCACCGCTATTTGGTCGCCTACCTGTCAGTTCTGACATCCATATTTCCCCCGCTTGCCGCAGAGGCTTCGAAACGCGAATCGCACAAACGGGCGAGTGGCGACCGCGCCACCCCCGATTCGCCAAAGATCACCGCCCTCGGGCGAGGCGTTGCAAAAGCCCCGCGCAGACGCGCTCTTGCGAGGGAAGACTGAGGCAAGATGCGGGTCTTCGCAGCTCCCCGGTTTCGCTTGCAATGTCCGGTGACGTCCAACCGCTGTACGACACAGACGACGCCTTGCAGGCCTGGTACGCGCACGGCGTCTTGCATCTGTTGCCGGCAGAAACGTCCACTTGCGTGGCGCTTGCATGGCAGTTGCGGGAGCGAGACAGCCGGCAGGCCGCCGAATGTCTTGCCATCGCCACGCGGGAAAGCGAGAGGAGCGGGAAAGCCCTGAGCCCCCGCGCGCAGTGGCTGTCCCTGCTGACCCAGGCTGACCTGATGCGCCTGCAGGCCCGTCTCGCGGAGGCGTCCGCGCTCATCGCCGGGCTGGCGCCCGAGGCCGCGCCGAGCGCCGTGCTGGCGGCGGATCTTCACGGCGTGCGGGCCGCCATCGCCACCGGCGCCGGCAACTTCGCGGAGCGTGACGAGTGCCTGCGCCAGGCCGCCCAGTGCGCGGCCCTGGCGGCCGAGCCCGCGCGCGAGACCTTCTACCGCGCCGTCCTGGCCCGCCTGCAGGTGCTGCGCGGGCAGGCGCCGGAGGACGATGTCGCGACCGACGGCCTCGAGAGCAGCACCTGGCCGGCCTACGTCCAATCTGCGCTGCAGCAGCTGCGCGCGACGCGGGCCTTCCGCCAGGGTGACTACGCCCAGGCGATCGAGGCCTATGTGCGCTGCCACCAGCTGGCGCTTGCCAGCGGGCAGCTGCACCTGGCCATCATCGCCGCCGGCAACATCGGCAATGCCTTCACCAGCCTCAACGACCACGACGCCGC
Organism: Burkholderiaceae bacterium; assembly: GCA_041912595.1. Classification (GTDB taxonomy): domain Bacteria; phylum Pseudomonadota; class Gammaproteobacteria; order Burkholderiales; family Burkholderiaceae_C; genus Roseateles_B. The sequence continues at coordinate 42,023 of JAYRMR010000027.1, read as the reverse complement.
GCTCGAATGGGTGCAGCGCGCACTGGACCTCGCGCTGCCCACGGGCTGGCCCAGCGCCGTCGGCAGCTGCCAGAGCCAGGTCGGCGAGGCCCTGCGCCACCTCGGTCGCCTGGACCTCGCGCAGCAGCGCCTGGAGGAGGCCGAGCAGACGCTGCGCCCGCTGCAGGCCTCGCGCTACTACGCCATCGCCCTGCGCTACCGGGCCGAGCTGGCCGTGGACCAGCAGCAGTACGCCGAGGCGCTCGAGCGGCTCGATGCGCTCCAGGCGCGCGCGGAAGCCGCGCAGGCCCGGGACCTCGCCATGGACCTGCGCCGCAGCCGCGCGCTGGCCCTCATGCGGCTGGACCGGCTCGACGAGGCCCAGCAGGTCGCGCAGTCCTGCCTCGACGACGCCTGCCAGCAGCAGGTGGGCGACCAGCAGGTCCTGGCCCATCTGCTGCTGGCCCGCATCGCCCGCAAGCGGCACCGCCAGCAGCCGGGGGAGGAGCACCTCGCGCTGGCCGCCCGGCACCTGGAGCGGGCGCTGACGGCCGCCGCGGCCATCCAGCACTACGCCCCGCCCATCGAGCTGCTGCAGCTGCAGGCGCGGACCAACGCCGACCTCGGCCGCTTCGAGCTGGCCTACCAGGCGGCCGTGGAGGCCAGCTCGCTGCGCCAGCGCATGCACGGGCAGGACGTCACCGGCCGCATGCTGGCGATGCAGCTGCGTCACATGACCGAGAGCGAGCGGGCCGAGTCCGCGCACCACCGCGCGCTGGCCGGGGCCGAGGCCCGCCGGGCCGAGCTGGCGCAACAGACGAGCAGCACCCTCGCCCGTCTGGGCGCCATCGGCCAGGAGATCACCACCAAGCTGGACGCGCCCTCGGTGTTCGCCGTGCTGGAGCGCCATGTGAACGCCCTGCTGGACGCGCGCAGCTTCGCCGTCTACCTGATCGACGCGGACGGCCTCACGATGAGCTCGGTGTTCGACGACGAGCACGGCGAGCACCTGCCGCCGCACCGCATCCGCCTCGATGCCGAGGAGAGCAACGCCGCCCGCGCGCTGCGGGAGCGCCGGGAGCTGCTGGTGTCGCTGGCGCCGGACGGCTCCGACCCGAGCCAGGTGCCCGGCACCATGCGCACGCTCAGCGCCCTCTTCGCGCCGCTGACGGTGGGCGAGCGCGTGCTGGGAGTGATGACCATCCAGTCGCCCCAGCAAAATGCCTACGGCGAGATGGAGCGCCTGGTCTTCCGTACCCTGAGCGCCTACACCGCCATCGCGCTGGACAACGCCCGCGCCTACAGCGACCTGGGCGACGCGCAGAAGCAGCTCGCGGCGCAGGAGAAGCTCGCCGCGCTGGGCGCGCTGGTGGCGGGCGTCGCGCACGAGCTCAACACGCCCATCGGCAACTCGCTGCTGATGGCCGGCACGCTCCTGAACAAGACCGACGAGATCGAGTCGTCCATGGTGGCCAACACCCTGCGCCGCAGCAGCCTCGTCCGCTATTTCGACGAAGCCCGCCAGGCGGCGCAGCTGATCCACCGCGGCCTGCAGACGGCCGCCGGCCTCGTGGCGAGCTTCAAGCAGGTGGCGGTGGACCGCACCAGCGAGCAGCGCCGCGTTTTCGACCTGGCCCAGACCGTCACCGACATCGTGGCCACGATGATGGGCGTGGTGCGCAAGGCCGGCCATCGCGTGGAGATCGACATCCCGCCGGGCCTCGAGATCGACGGCTACCCCGGGCCGCTGGGCCAGGTGCTCAGCAACTTCATCAACAACGCGCTGCTCCATGCCTTCGAGGGCAGCTCGCGCGAGGGCCTGATGACCGTCCGCGCGCGCGCCACGGACCCCGGCTGGATCGAGCTGGCGTTCGCGGACGACGGCGTGGGCATCCCCGCGGACCTGCTGCACCGCGTCTTCGAGCCCTTCTTCACGACCAAGCTCGGACGCGGCGGCACGGGCCTGGGGCTGTCCATCAGCTACAACATCGTCGAGCAGCTCTTCGGGGGTCACCTGCGGGTGCACAGCAGCCCGGGCCACGGCACCTGCTTCACGCTGGACCTGCCTCGTCAGGCGCCGCAGCGCGAGCAGGAGGGCGAGGCGCCCCTGCATCGCGCCGCCGAGGGTCCGGCTACGGGACAATAGCGACCCAGTACCGCGACACACGAAAGAATCCAGAGCATGGCCATCCAATGGTTCCCGGGTCACATGCATGCGACCCGCAAGGCAATCAAGGAGCGCATGAAGCAGGGCATCGATGTGGTCATCGAGCTCCTCGATGCCCGTCTGCCGGGCTCCAGCGCCAACCCGCTGCTGGCCTCGCTGACCGACGGCAAGCCCAGCCTCAAGCTGCTCAACAAGCAGGACCTGGCCGACCCCGACCGCACGCAGCAATGGCTGGACCACTACAACGCCCTGCCCGGCACCCGCGCCCTGCCGCTGGACGCCGGCAACAAGGCGCCCGCCAAGGCGCTCGTGACCGCCTGCCGCGAGCTGGCGCCCCTGCGCGGCGGGATGAGCAAGCCGCTGCGCATCCTCATCTGCGGCATCCCCAATGTGGGCAAGTCCACGCTGATCAACACGCTGGTGGGCAAGAAGTCCGCCAAGACGGGTGACGAACCGGGCATCACGAAGGTCGAGCAGAAGATCGTGCTCGCGCAGGACGCCTACCTCTTCGACACGCCCGGCATGCTCTGGCCGCGCATCCACATCCCCGAGAGCGGCTACAACCTCGCCGCCAGCGGTGCCGTGGGCCGCAACGCCCTCGATGAGGAGGAGGTCGCGCTCGAGCTGCTGGACTACCTGCGGCTGAACTACGCGCCGCTGCTGCAGGCCCGCTACAAGCTCGAGGGCGCCTTCGAGACCTTGAAGGACGACCTGCTGCTCGAGGCCATCGGCCGCAAGCGCGGCGCCGTGCTGAGCGGCGGGCGCGTGAACATGCAGAAGGCCGCCGAGATCCTGATGTACGACTTCCGCCAGGGCGTGCTGGGCCGCATCAGCCTGGAGACGCCGGACGAGTTCCAGGCCTGGTCCGCCGCCGCCGCCGTGGCGGACGCCGAGCGCGAGCGCCTGCTCAAGGAGAAGAAGGCGCAGCGCAAGGGCCGTTCCAGCCGCGACAGCTGGGACGCGGACCGCAACGCCGATCCGGCGGAGGCGGACGTCGATGCGGACATCGATGCAGACGCCGACGAGGACACGGAGGACGCATGAACGCCGCACGCCGCCTCGCCGCCTCCAGCCTGTGCCTGAGCCTGGCTGGGGTGCTGCCCGGCGGCGCCCAGGCGCAGGATGACCGTCCGCTGCTGCTGCTCTACCGCGACAAGCCGCCCTACTCCTACACCGAGGACCGGCAGCCCAAGGGCCTGCTGATCGAGCAGTCCCGGGCCGTGCTGACCGCCGCGGGCCTGGCCGTGCAGATGGAGGAGGCGCCGCTCAAGCGCATCCAGCTGGAGCTGCAGGCCAATGAGCGGCCGCTGTGCTCCCCGGGCTGGTACCGGCTGCCCGAGCGCGAGCTGTATGCGCGCTTCAGCCTGCCGATGTCGCAGGATGTGCCGCATGTCGTGCTGGTCGGGCCGCGTTCCGCCGCGGCGGTGCGCGCGCATCGCAGCCTCGCCAGCCTGCTGGCCGACGCGAGCCTGCGCATGGCCGTCGTGGACGGCATTTCCTATGGCGGGGAGCTCGACGGGCTCATCCGCCGGCAGTCGCCCGCCCCGCTGCGCGCGACGGTCACGCCGGTGCAGCTCACGCGCATGCTGGGCGCCGGCCGCGCGGACTACATGTTCATGGACCGCGAGGACTACCTCTGGCTCACGCGGCACGGCGAGGTCAGCCGGCAGCTCGGCTCGCTGAGCTTCCCCGACATGCCCGCCGGGCTGCAGCGTCACATGATGTGCAGCAAGAAGACCTCCGACGCGACGATGCAGGCCCTGGACGCCGCCATCCGTTCGCTCGGCATGCCCAAGGCCCCCACGCCCTGACACGCCCCCCATGAAAAAGGGCCGCACCCCTTGCGAGGTGCGGCCCTGCTGATGCGGGCGAGGCCGGCTGGCGCCGGCCCCTGCAGGATCAGAACTCGTACTTGGCGGTGAGGTTCATGCCCCACTGTGCCAGGCGGGTGCGGCCGGCGGCGTCGGTCGGGGTGACCAGCGGATCCGGCGTCGCGACGGCGTAGACCATCTTGCCGTCCGGCGTGATGCCGGCGAAGTTCACGAAGCTGCGGGTCGACGGGAACGCGACTTCGGAGATCTGGCCCCAGCGACGGTTCAGCAGGTTGCCGACGTTCATGATGTCCAGCGTGATCACGCCCTTGCCACCGCGGGTGAAGCCGCGCACTTCCTGCGACAGGCGCAGGTCGAAGTTGTTCACCCAGGGAGCGAAGGCCGAGTTGCGACCCACGACACCGCCCTTGGCGTTGCGCAGGGCCTTGTCGCCGTTGACGATGTCCCAGAACGCGGCTTCGGCAGCGGCGCCCGAGGCGGCCACGGTCTGACCCGGCAGGCGGAACAGCACTTCGCCGGAGCCCGGAGCCTTCGGGATGTACATCAGGTCGTTGCGCGAGCGGCCGTCACCGTTCATGTCGTTGCGGTAGACCCAGCTGTAGGGCTTGCCGGCACGACCTTCATAGAACACGCCCAGCGTGGTCTTGTAGTTGTCGACGAAGGCCTTGCTGAAGTTCACGGCGGCGCTGATGCGGTCGCGGATCAGGTACTGCGAGTTGGCGGCGACGTCTTCGTTGGGGTTGAAGTTGGCGCGGTTGTTCCAGCTCGAGCTCGACACCGACGAGGCCAGCGGGCTGACTTCGGTGGCGGCGGTGCGGGTGTAGGCCAGCTGCCAGCGCAGGTTGGCGTTCACGCGCTGCGAGAGTTGCAGCGTCAGCGTGTCGCCGTCACCCTTGTTGGTCGAGGCGGCCAGCAGCACGTTGTTGTACGCGGAGTTGGCCAGGGCCTTGAAGCGCGAGCCGCAAGCCGAGTTCACGGCTTCCGTGCCAGCGGTCCAGCAGGCTTCGCTGCGGCCGGCGGTGTTCCAGTACATCTCGCGGCCGTCCGGGGCGTAGGCGGTCACCGTGCCCAGGTTCAGGTGCTGGTAGTACAGGCCTTGCTTGACCTTGGTGTGCAGCCATTCCACGCCGGCCTCGAGGCCGTACCAGGGCAGCTGTCCGTCCCAGGCCAGGTTGAGCTTCCACACGGACGGTTGCGACAGGCCCTTCTCGACGAAGTCGACGTTGGCCTGGGGCGTGCCGGTCAGCGAGGGCTGGTTCGAGCCGTCGGCGCTGAAGCGCAGGCCGGCCGGGCAAGGCGTGGTGCCGGTACCGCAGTTGTAGACGGCGGTGGAGCCGACGTTCTGGTACGGGTTGGTCAGCCACACGTTGGCGGCAGCGCCCTGGAACAGGCCCACGCCACCACGGATCTGCGACTTGCGCTGGTCCACGGTGTCCAGCTGGTAGTTGAAGCCCAGGCGGGGCTGCACCAGGCGCTGGCCGTCGACGTTGGCCGTGTTGTCGAGGCCGAAGCCGCCGCTCTGGCGCACATTGGTCACCGGATTGCCGGGGATGACGGGCAGCGCGGCGGCGGCATTGGCCACCGGGCGGTCGTCCGTCTTCACCTCGTCGACGCGGATGCCGGCGGTGATGTTCAGCTTCTTGTTGACCTTCCAGGTGTCCTGGAGGAAGAAGCCGACGTTGGTCAGCGTCCAGTTGGCGATCGAGTCATCGAGGGACTTGCCCGGGAAGGGCAGCTGCACCGAGTACGACGACGGGATGCCGTTGCGCAGCATCGTCAGCGGGTCGTTGGCCGTGCCCGGAGCGCCATTGCCGGAGAAGGTGTAGTTGCCGCGGGTGTCCTGCAGGAAGACGTTGTACATCTCGTTGCGCGAGAGGTCGGCGCCGCCCTTGATCTCGTGGTCGCCCACGAACAGGTTGCCGGCGAAGTAGCCGTCCAGCGTCTTGGTCTTCAGGTTGTTCAGGTGACGGCTGCGCTCGGTGCCGAGGTTCAGCGTGCGGCTGCTGCCGTTGGTCCAGACCAGCGACATCGCCGGCAGGTTGGTGTCGCTCAGCGTGGCCTTCTCGTAGTCGCGGTTCGAGATCTTCAGCTCGGTCGAGAAGTCTTCCGTCCAGTCGCTGAACAGCTGCGCCATGACCGTCTCGATGGTCTTGCGCTCGCGGTACCAGTAGGAGCTCAGGGACAGCTGGTTGCTGCTGAAGCCCGGGAGCGTCGGCTCGTTCTGCTCGGTCTTGGTGTAGCGGACGTTGGCGCGGTGCTTCTCGCTGATGTTCCAGTCCAGCTTCACCAGCACGTCCTTGACGCTCAGTTCCAGGCCGGAGACGTTGTCCAGGCTGCCGGCGTCCACCTTGTAGACGTCACGCATGATCTTCTGGGCTTCGGCGATCTGGGCCTGGGTGATGTTCACCGCGGTGGCGTTCGTCGAGCCGGCCGGACCGAAGGCGGGCGAGGAGATGGTGTTGTGCTGCTCTTCGTAGGCCGTGAAGAAGAACAGCTTGTCCTTGATGATCGGGCCGCCCAGGGTGAAGCCGTACAGCTTTTCCTTGAAGGGGGTCAGGCGCGTGAAGGTGTCGGTCGGCGGACGGTTCCAGCGGCGGCCGGCCATGTCCTGGTCACGGTAGGCGTAGGTCGCGGTGCCCTTGAACGTGTTCGTGCCCGACTTGGTCACGGCGTTCACGTTGGCGCCGGTGTAACCCTTCTGGGTCACGTCGTAGTTGGACAGGTTGATCTGCACGGAGTCGATGGCGTCCATCGAGACCGGCTGCTTCATCGTCGGCAGGTTGTTGGCTTCCAGGCCGAAGGTGTCGCTGATCGACACGCCGTCCACCGTGATGGAGTTGAAGCGGTTGTTCTGGCCGGCGGCCGAGATCTCACCGTTCTCCTTGTTGGTCTGGGCGATGCGGGGGTCCAGGCGGGCGTAGTCCTGCAGATTGCGCTGCATGGAGAACTGCTGGGCCAGGTCGGCACCGGTCAGGTTGGTGCCCGAACCCATGGTGGCGGAGTTGATCTTGCTGCTCGAGCCGGAGATCGTCACCTGCGCCAGCTGGTTCTGGGCCTGGCCGACGGTCAGGTCGATCGCGGTGGTCTCGGCCAGGGCCAGGAAGACGCCCTGACGCTGGTTGGTGTCGCCACCCTTGGTCACGGTGATGACGTAGGGCCCGCCCACGCGCAGACCGCGGGCCGAGTAGCGGCCTTCGGCGTCGGTCACCAGGGTGTTGGTCGAGCCGGACTCGGTGTGCACCAGCACGACGGTCGCGCCGGCCACGGGCTTGCCCTCAGGCGAGGTCACGCGGCCACCCACGGCGGCGGTGGTGTTCTGGGCCAGGGCCGGGGCGGCGGCCACGATGGCCACCGCGACGCTCAGCGCCGTGCGGGAAAAACGAGACCAATGCAAGTCGTTCATGCCGACAACTCCTCTAGGAAGAATGAAAAAACCGACAACCCGCCCAAGCTCATCCAGCCCGGCGGGTCAAGTGCACACAACAGAAACCAGATCAAGCGCAAACGTTTTACTTCTCGGTTTCTCAAAAAGCCAAACGTTTTCGCTCACCGGACTCAGCACAAAAAAACGCATGCGGGAGTCACTCCGGGGCCGGCCCGCGCCGGGCTGACGCCCGCCGGACCGCATGGACAGACGCGGCGCCGGAGCCTGCCGGCCACGACACCGCCTGGCGTCATCGACGGGCCGGCGCCCAGTGTGCCGCGGCCATGTGCAAGCTAGATGACAGGGCCGACGACGGGGCGGCCAGCCGTTGCGCGGATGAGCCTGGGCCGAATTCTGGCAGCAGGGCCCCGCCGGCCAGCTAGTGGAAGCCCCCAAAAGGCCGCGAGTGTTGCAAAGTGTGGCGACGGCGCCTCACCCTCGCCCGCCGGGATTCAAGTGGTCTGCGCCAGGGCGGCCGCCCGGGGTGCGGATCCGGCCCAGTCGGGGGCGCTTGCGCACCTCGGCGCACCGGAACGGGGCGCCCCACGGCCCTGCCGGCCTCCGATCGGGCGGTGTTTCCCTCCCCTTGCAGTGGACATCGCCGGCCCCACCTGCCGCTTTCCACGCGATATCCGACACCGCCATGCCGCTCCTGCTCCTCAGCCTCCTCGGCCTGCTCGCCCTGGCCCTGCTCCTGCTGCCCCCGTGGCAACGCCGGCGGCAGCGTCAGCGCTGGATGGCTGCCCCGTTCCCGGCCGCCTGGCGCAGCCTGCTGCGTCGTGAATGGCCGCTGTACCGCCGGCTGAGCCCGCCCCAGCAGCGCCGTCTTCAGCAGCTGATCCAGGTCTTCGTGGCCGAGAAGCCGGTCATCGGCAGCGCCGGGTTCAAGGTCAGCACGGCCATGAAGGTGCTGATCGCCGCCCAGGCCTGCCTGCCGCTGCTGGGCCATGCCCGCGGCGTCTATCCGCAACTCAGCCAGGTCGTGGTCTACCCGGCGGCCTTCGCGGTGCAGCGCGTGCATGAACTCGGGGCCGGGGTGCAGATGGAGCGCCGTGACTGGCTCAGCGGCGAGTCCTGGCAGCAGGGGCAGGTGATCCTGTCCTGGCAGGACGTGCTGGCCGGCGCGCAGGCGCCGCACGACGGGCGCAATGTGGTGATCCACGAATTCGCCCACCAGCTCGACCAGGCCAACGGCCGGGCCAACGGCGCGCCCCCGCTGGGCAGCCGCGAGGCGCATGCGCACTGGGCGGCCGTCATGCAGCAGGAGTTCCAGCGGCTGAGGCAGGCGCTGGCGATGGGGGAGCCGACGCTGCTCGATCCCTACGCCGCGACGGACGAGGCCGAGTTCTTCGCCGTGGCCAGCGAGAGCTTCTTCGAGCAGGGCGAGGACATGGCCCGCGTGCACCCGCGCCTGTATGCGCTGCTGGCCGGCTATTACGGCCTGCAGACGCGCCACTGGCAGAGTGGGCTGCTCAGCTAGCGCGGGCGATCAGAAGCCCAGCGAGGCCAGCAGGTCGTCCACGTCGTCCTGCTTGAGCGCCTTGTCGGGCGTCTGCACGCCCTCCAGCGCCGCGCTGGAACCGGCGACGCTGGCCTCCTCCGCGGCCGCGGGCGGCTCGGAGCTCGCCAGCAGCTGCTGCAGCGGGCTCTCCACCCGGTCCAGCATGCCGATGACCTTGTTGATCACCTGCCCCGACAGATCCTGGAAGCCCTGGGCCAGCATCAGCTCGGTGTGCAGGCCCTGCTCGCGCTCGGCGAAGCCGCTGGCCTGGCGGGCATAGGCCGCACACAGGCGCATCATGGCGCGGGCGCGGTCCACGCTCATGTCGTTGGACGACGCCAGGCGCTCCAGGGCCTCGGCCAGATCCTGCCCCTTCTTGCCGACCTCGCCGGCATCGCCCTGGGCCTTCTCGACGAGGTTCAGCACCTTGTTGGCCGCCTGCTCGGTCATCTCCTGCACATAGCGCAGGCGTTCGCAGGCGTCCGGCAGTTCCTCGACGACCTTGTGCAGCACGCGCAGCGCTTCCGCACTCAGTTCGCTGTGCAAGGCCGGGTCGCTGGCCGGCTCCGGGCGAATCGGGTCGTCTGACATGGCGGTGATCGTGCTGTTCCCTGGGTGGCGATCAGGCCCATCGCCTGCCGCACTCGGGCATCGTAGTCGCGCGGAACGCCGGCCATGCGCCCACGAAAGCCGCCATTTGCACGACAAATCACACACTTCGCTTTTGGATCGCGGGCGATACTGCGCCCAAACTGGCCAGCACGGGCACCTAGCTGTCATGAGTCCCTCCCCGATCGCCTCCGAGCGCCTCCCGCGCGACGCCGGGCCACTGGATCACGCCCTGAGCGAGCTGCAAGGGCTGGCCCTCGCCCTCGTGGACGAGCAGGGCCGCATCAGCCAGGCCAATGCCGGCTTCGGAGCCCTGACCGGGCTGCGCCCGAGCCAGCTGCGGGGCTGCGCCGTCAGCTCGCTGCAGTCCCTGCCCGCGCCCCTGCTGGCCCAGCTCGCCAAGGCCGCCGGGCAGCCCGACCCGCTGTGGCAGGAGGAGCTGCGCTGCCCGACCCCCGAGGGGGACCACCTCTACCTCTGGCAGATCCAGCGTCTGCACAGCGCCGGGCCGGCGCGGCGCCAGCTCGTGCTGTGCGGCACGGACCTCGGCCCCGATGCCGGCGTCGGCACGGGCAGCGAGAGCCAGGAGCTGCAGAACGAGGTCCTGCACACGCTGGTCTACGAGGACGAGCTCACCGGCCTCATCAGCCGCTACGCCCTGCGCGAGCGCCTGCTGAGCCTGATCGAACGGCGCGAGGAGTTCGGGCTGCTCGCCATCAAGCCGCGCGACTTCAGCCTGCTGCGCGACAACTTCGGCCCGGACGGCGCCGACGAGGTGCTCGTGGCCGTGGCCAGCGCGCTCAAGACCCTGCTGCCCGCCCCCGCGGTGGTGGCGCGATCGCTGGGCGTCGAATTCACCGTCCTGATGCCCGGCCCCGGCGGCATCGAGGAGATGCAGCGCCTCGGCCGCATGGTGCTGCAGCGCTTCACGCAGCCCTTGAGCCTCAAGCGCACCGAGCTCGTGGTGCCCGTCAGCATCGGCATCGCCTGCCATCCGCTGCACGGCGCCGAGCTGGAGGAGCTGCTGCGCAACGCCGACACCGCGCTGCACAGCGCCCAGGAGGACGGCGGCCGCACGCAGCGCGTCTACGACCCCCGCATGCAGCAGCGCGCCCGCGAGCGACTGTGGCTGGACCATCACCTGCGCAAGGCGCTGGAGCTGCAGCAGCTCGAGCTGCACTACCAGCCCAAGCTCGACCTGCGCACCGGGCACTGCCTGGGCGTCGAGGCGCTGCTGCGCTGGCGTCACCCCAAGCGCGGCCTCATTCGTCCCGACCTCTTCATCGCCCGCGCCGAGGACAACGGCCAGATCGCCGCCATCGGCCGCTGGGTCATCGTCAGCGCCGCCTCGCAGGCGACGCAGTGGCGCGCCCTGGGCCTGCCCACGCGCATCGCCGTCAACATCAGCGCCCGGCAGTTCCAGGATGCCGACCTGCTGCGCTGGCTGTCCGAATGCCAGCGCGCGGCGCACGGTCTGCTCGACGTGGAGCTCACCGAGAGCAGCGTCATCGGCGACCAGGCGCGCACGGCCGCCTTCATGCAGGAATGCCGGGGCCTCGGCTACAAGGTCTATCTCGACGACTTCGGGACGGGCTTCTCCTCGCTGGCCATGCTGGCCCGGCTGCCCATCGACGTCATCAAGCTGGACCGCTCCTTCCTGAAGTCCGGCCCCGAGCAGGAGCGCAGCGAGGCGCTGATGAAGTCGGTGGTGAGCGTGGCCAAGGAGCTCAACCTGAGCATCGTGGCCGAGGGCGTGGAGACCATCTCGCAGGAGGCCTTCCTGCGCGACATCGGCGTGCATTCCGCTCAGGGCTGGCTCTACGCGGCGGCCATGCCCGCGGCGGAGTACCCCGGCTGGCTGCAGTCGCGCCAGCGGCGCTGAACTTCGGGCGGCCGGAGCGCCTCAGCCCCAGAGATCCAGCGGCGGCTCGTGGGCCAGCGCCTTGAGCAGGTCGCTGCGCGACACAAAGCCCGTCACGCCGCCGGCCTCGTCCACCACGGGCAGCCCCGGCAGGCGCAGGTCCAGCATCAGGCGCGAGAGCTGCCGCAGCGAGGTCTGCGGGCTGGCGCCGGGCACGGGCGAGAGCATGTGCTGCTCGACCGTCTCGGTGAGCAGGTGCTGCCAGTGCCAGGGATTGGGCAGATCCGCCGAGCCCATCAACGACGGCGGCAGCAGCTCGCCGCGCAGCAGCAGGCCGACGAGGCGACCGTCCGCCGACAGCACGGGCGCCTGGCCCAGACCGCGGCGCTGCAGCGCCTGCCAGGCCTCGTCGATGCTCATGCCGGCGGACAGGCAGAAGGCGGGGCTGCTCATCACCGCGCGGACCCGGGACAGCGGGTGCTCGCGGTCCGGTGAACCCTCGTACTGCGCCAGTGCCTGACGCACCCCCACCGGCCGCGCCTCGGGCGAGGACGGCAGGCCGGCCTGCACCGGCTGCAGCGCCGCGCCGGCCACCTCCGCGCCGCGCCCGACCGCCGCCGTGGCACGCACCCGGGCCAGCGCCTGCACGGCATCGGAACGCGCCAGCTGCTCGATGTCGCCGCTGACGACGCGCCCCGCAAGACCATAGACCGTGAACATGGACACCTCCGCCGCCTGCCAGGGATCCCGCAGGCTCAGCCCGCATTGTCCATGCCAGCCTTGCCCCCAGGCAAAGGCTGGGATCGCAAGAGGCAAAACCTGACCCCATGAGTGGAGGTGTCTCCGCGCAGTCGTCACGGCCGCCCACTACACTTCGCGGTCATTTTTCCGGCGCATGCGCGCCCTGGAGCCTCCATGCCGCGCCGCCCCGCCCTTGCCGCCCTCCGTTCCGCCGCCGTGATCGCCTCGCTGCTGGCGTGTGCCCTGCCCGCCGTGGCCGCCACGAACCACCCCTGGCTCACGCAGGCGCCGCGCATGGAGAAGTCGGCCCACTTCACGAACCTCGAGGACGGCGCCCGCATCGAGACGCCCTACATCGTGCGCTTCGGCCTCACGGGCTTCGGCATCGCCCCGATCACGAAGGCGCAGGCCCACACCGGCCACCACCACCTGCTGATCAACCGCGACCTGCCGCTGGACTTCTCCAAGCCCCTGCCCTTCACCGAGCAGTACATCCACTTCGGCAAGGGCCAGATGGAGACGGCGCTGAACCTGCAGCCGGGCGTCTACACGCTGCGTCTCGTGCTGGCCGACCACCGCCACGTGCCCAACTTCGTCTACAGCAAGCCCATCAAGGTGACGGTGACGGCGCAGCGCAAGGACATCGACCCGGCGTCCCTGCAGAAGCCGGGCGTCTCTGTGCGGCCGGTCCAGGCGGAGGTGGGCGAGAGCACGCCGGTGCAGGTCCTCTTCCACGCCTCGGCGCTGAACGTGTCGCACCAGGCACTCAAGGAAAAGGGCACCGGCCACTTCCGCCTGCAGGTCCAGCCCGAAGGCCGCGCCGCCGAGCTGATGGACTTCGCGGGCGGCGAGACGGAGGCCTGGCTGCGCCCGCCCAAGGGCCGCTACACGCTGAAGCTGGAGTTCGTCGACAACCTCGAGCCCGGCAAGGTGCTGCACACCAGCGAGCCCGCCACGCTGCGCGTGGGCGCGCTCTGAGCGGCGCTCAGCCCACCGGCAGCGCCGTCTCGTACTTCACCTCGCGCAGCACCACGTTGCTGCGCACGCTGGCCACGCCCGGCACCTTGAAGACCTTGCTCTGCAGGAACTGGTCGTAGGCCTTCATGTCGGGCACGACGACCTTGATCACGTAGTCCGCCTCGCCGGTGATGCCGTGGCACTCGATGATCTCGCGGCTCGTCAGCACGAGCTGCTCGAACTGCTCGACCGCGCCCTCGCTGTGCCGCACGAGGCTGACATTGGCCAGCACGCAGATCGACAGCCCCAGCTTCTCGCGGTCCACGAGGGCCACGTGACGCCGGATCACGCCGCTGTCCTCCAGCTCCTTCACGCGCCGCCACACCGGCGTGGCCGACAGCCCCACGCGCTCGGCCAGCGCCTGCGTCGACAGGCGGGCGTCCGCCTGCAGCGCCTCCAGGATCTGGCGCGTCGCCCGATCGAAACGTTCCAACTCCATATCAAGCCTCCTTGAGATGAATTCTCTCATCCACCCGCTTGACAGGGGGAATTGAAGAAACAAACACTGCCAGGGCTCGCCAAAAATCTCGCGCAGTTTTCCCTACAAGAACCCGCGCCAGGAGACCCCCATGTCCGATGCCCTCACGCCCGCCCCGAGCCCCGATGTGCCGGCGCTGCGCCCCTACAAGCTGTCGGACAACCTCAGCGCTTCCAGCGGCCAGGTCTTCCTCACGGGCACCCAGGCCCTGGTGCGTCTGCTGCTGGCCCAGAAGGCGCTGGACGAGCGCAACGGCCTGAAGACCGCGGGCTTCGTCTCCGGCTACCGCGGCTCGCCGCTGGGCATGGTCGACCAGCAGCTGTGGAAGGCCAAGAAGTTCCTCGACGCCGCGCAGGTGAACTTCCTGCCGGCCATCAACGAAGACCTGGCCGCCACGGCCTGCCTGGGCGTGCAGCGCGTGGCGCTCGACCCCAAGCGCACGGTCGATGGCGTGTTCGCGATGTGGTACGGCAAGGGCCCCGGCGTGGACCGCTCGGGCGATGCGCTCAAGCACGGCAATGTCTACGGCACCTCCACGCAGGGCGGCGTGCTCGTCGTCTGCGGGGACGACCACGGCTGCGTCTCCTCCTCCACGCCGCACCAGAGCGACCTCGCCCTGCAGGCCTGGAGCATGCCCATCGTGCATCCGGGCAATGTGGCGGAGTACCTCGAGTTCGGCCTCTACGGCTGGGCGCTCTCGCGCTTCTCGGGCGCCTGGGTGGGCTTCAAGGCCATCTCCGAGGTGGTCGAGTCCGGCATGACCGTGGACCTCGACCGCGTGCCGCTGGACTTCGAGCTGCCGGTGGACTACGTCGCCCCCACGAACCTGCACATCCGCCAGGTCGACCTGCCCTCGCTGGACCTCGAATCGCGCCTGGCCCACAAAGTGGACGCCGTGCTGGCATTCGCCAAGCTCAACAGCATCGACAAGCACATCGTCACCAGCCCGCGCGCGACGCTGGGCATCGTGACGGTGGGCAAGGCGCACTACGACTTCATGGAAGTGCTGCGCCGCCTGGACCTGGACCCCAACGCTCTGGCCGCGGCCGGCGTGCGTGTCTACAAGGTCGGCCTCGTCTTCCCGCTGGAGCCCACGCGGATGCGCGAGTTCGCGCAGGGCCTCACCGACATGCTGGTGATCGAGGAAAAGGCGCCCGTGGTCGAGCGCCAGATCAAGGAGCTGCTGTACCACCTGCCCGACGCCCAGCGCCCGCGCGTGGTCGGCAAGACCGATGAACACGGGGCCGCCGTGCTTTCCGCGCTCGGCGAGCTGCGCCCCTCGCGCATCATGGCCACGGTGGCCGACTGGCTGGCGCGCCTCAACCCGGCCCTGGACCGCCGCCATCTCGTGGTGGACTTCCTCACGCCCTGCCTGCTGTCCAACGAGGCCGACGGGGTGCGTCGCCAGCCCTACTTCTGCTCGGGCTGCCCGCACAACACCTCGACCAAGCTGCCCGAGGGCTCGCGCGCGCTGGCCGGCATCGGCTGCCACTTCATGGCGAGCTGGATGGAGCGCGGCACGTCCGGCCTGATCCAGATGGGCGCCGAGGGCGTGGACTGGGCCGCGCACAGCCGCTTCACCACCGAGAAGCACGTCTTCCAGAACCTGGGTGACGGCACCTACTACCACTCCGGCTATCTCGCCATCCGCCAGGCCATCGCGGCCCGCGCGAACATCACCTACAAGATCCTCTACAACGACGCCGTCGCCATGACCGGCGGCCAGCCGGTGGACGGCACGACCAGCGTGCCCCAGATCGCGCGCCAGGTGGAGGCCGAGGGCGTGAAGCGCCTGGCCGTGGTGTCCGACGAGCCCGAGAAGTACGTCGGCCATGAGGGCCAGTTCCCGCCCAAGACCACCTTCCATCCGCGCGCCGACCTCGACGCCGTGCAGCGCGAGCTGCGCGAGATCGAGGGCGTGACCGTGCTGATCTACGACCAGACCTGCGCCGCCGAGAAGCGCCGCCGCCGCAAGAAGGGCGAGTTCTACGACCCGCCCAAGCGCGTGTTCATCAATGAGGCCGTCTGCGAGGGCTGCGGCGACTGCGGCCAAGCCAGCAACTGTCTGTCCGTCGTGCCGGTCGAGACCGACTGGGGCCGCAAGCGCGCCATCGAGCAGAGCAGCTGCAACAAGGACTTCAGCTGCGTCAACGGCTTCTGCCCGAGCTTCGTCTCGGTGCACGGCGCCCAGCTGAAGAAGAAGGTGGGCTCGGGCTTCACCGCGGCGGACCTCACGCGCGAGATCGACGCCATCCAGCCGCCCGCCGCGTGGCAGTGGACGGGCCCCTTCGACATGCTCGTGACCGGCGTGGGCGGCACCGGCGTGGTGACCGTGGGCGCGCTCGTCTCGATGGCGGCGCATCTGGAGGGCAAGCAGGCCTCGGTGCTCGACTTCATGGGCTTTGCGCAGAAGGGCGGCTCGGTGCTGTCCTTCGTGCGCGTGGCGCCGACGCAGGACCTGCTCAACCAGGTCCGCATCGACACCCAGCAGGCCGACGTGCTCCTGGCCTGCGACATGGTGGTGGGCGCCTCGCCCGATGCGCTGGGCACCGTCAAGCCCGGCCGCACCGTGATCCTCGCCAACACCCACGAGCTGCCCACCGCCGCCTTCGTGCGCAACCCCGATGCCCGCCTGCAGGGTCAGGGCTTGCTCGCGAAGATGCAGCATGCCGTGGGTGGCTCGGACGAGCTGCTGGACACGATCGACGCCCAGTCCATCGCCCAGACCCTGATGGGCGACACCATGCCCAGCAACATCATCATGCTGGGCGCCTGCTGGCAGCGCGGCCTGATCCCGGTGAGCTTCGCGGCGCTGATGCGCGCCATCGAGCTCAATGGCGTGGCCGTGGAGGGCAACAAGACGGCCTTCGCGCTGGGCCGCCTGGCCATCGCCGCCCCCGAGGCCCTGCGCCGCCTGGCCGGTCAGCCCGAGGCGACGCCCGTGCAGCTGCTGCTGGGCCAGGACAAGCTCGATGGCGAGGACGGCCTCATCAGCCGCCGCCTGCGCTTCCTGACCGACTACCAGGACGCCGCCTACGCCCAGCGCTACCTCGCGCTCGTGCAGGAGATCCGCCTGGCCGAAGGCCGTCTGGGCGAGCTGGGCCAGGGCGAGCGCCTGTCCAAGGCCGTCGCGCGCTACCTCGCCAAGCTCATGGCCATCAAGGACGAGTACGAGGTCGCCCGCCTCTACACCGACGGCCGCTTCGAGCAGGCCCTGAAGGAGCAGTTCCAGTCCTTCGAGCGCCTCTCCTTCCACATGGCCCCGCCCCTGGTCTCCAAGCCGGGTGCCGACGGCCGCGCGAAGAAGATCGAGCTGGGCAGCTGGACCTTCTCGGCGCTGAAGCTGCTGGCCGGTCTCAAGGGCCTGCGGGGCGGCTGGCTGGACATCTTCGGCAAGACCGAGGAACGCCGCATGGAGCGCCAGCTGCTGGCCGACTACGAACAGCTGCTGCGCCGCGAGATCCTGCCGCTGCTGCAACCCGGCCTGGAGAAGCCGCGCTACGAGCTGATGCTGGCGCTGGCCCGCCTGCCCGAGAAGATCCGCGGCTACGGTCATGTGAAGCTCGCCAATGTGGTGACCGCCCGTGCGCAGTGGAAGGACCTGCTGGACCGCCTGCAGGGCAAGGTGCAGGACGCCACGCCGGTGGCCAGCGCGGCGCCGATCCGGATCAAGGGCGTGGCGGAGCTGTAAGGCCGGGTTCGCGCCGTCCGGTCAGCGGTACAAGTCCGCACCGAAGGCCCGCCCCGCGGTCGCTTCGGCCGGCCCCGGCGCTATCCTGCGGGCAGCGCCTCTTCCGCCATGCCACTGCACGACCTCGCCTGCCCCCTGCGCCGCCACCTGCTGGCGACGACGTACCGTGCGGGGCTCGCGACGGGCCTGGCCCTGGCGCCGCCTCGCCTGCTGGCGCAGCCGCCCGCCGCGATGCCGCAGCTGATCCGGCACAACATGTCGGACACCGATGAGCCGGAGCCCTACCGCCTGCAGGTGCTGCGCCTGCTGCTCGACCGCACGCGCGGCAGCCACGGCGGCTACGAGCTGCGCACGGACCTGAGCTCCACCACCCAGAGCCGCGCCCTCGCCCAGCTGCGTGCCGGGGACATCGACGTCTGGGCCAGCATGTGCTCGCGCAGCCGCCAGGACGCCGGCATCAGCCTGCCGATCTGCCTGCGGCGCGGCGTCAACGGCGTGCGGCTGCCGGTGGTGCTGGCCGAGCGCCGCCAGGAATTCGAAGGCCTGCGCCACGCGCTGGCACTGCGCACCTACCGCTTCGGCCAGGTGAGCCACTGGCCGGATGCCCGCGTGCTCGCCGGCAACGGCTTCAAGCTGGAGGCCGTCCAGACGCTCGAGGCCTTTCCCGCGATGCTGAAGCTGCGCCGCTTCGACATCTTCCTGCTGGCCGCCGACGAGGCCCACGCCATCGCCGACGCCTACCCGGAGCTCGCCGTGCTCGACGGCTGGTGCCTCGCCTATCCCTCGATCTACGGCTTCTTCGTCAACACCCGCCTGCCCGCGCTGGCCGACCGCCTGCGGGCCGGCTGGGCGCAGTGTCTGGCCGACGGCAGCTTCGCGGCGCTGTTCGAGGCGCATCTCGGGCGGCAGGTCCAGC
Organism: Burkholderiaceae bacterium; assembly: GCA_041912595.1. GTDB lineage: Bacteria > Pseudomonadota > Gammaproteobacteria > Burkholderiales > Burkholderiaceae_C > Roseateles_B. The sequence continues at coordinate 23,807 of JAYRMR010000027.1, read as the reverse complement.
GCGCGCAGCTGGAGAAGCGGCTCTGGTTCCGCCTGCCCAATCCCGACCTGCCGGACGGCCTGCCGCTGCAGGAGCGCGGCCTGTGGCACCCGCTGGTCTGGCAGAAGCTGCTGGCGCCGCTGGCACGCTCGACGGCCCGGCAGGCCCCGCCCGCACGCGGCTGACGCTGGCGCCATCCCCACCCGTCATCCCGTCGCCCGCCCCTCGCGGCACGCGTACGGCACGCCGTTCCACACGCGTGGCATCCGCCCCGCCACCCTGGAAGAACTGCCAATAGGGTTGCGCCCGATCTCTGCTGGCAAACCCCGACGCCATGGGCCTTCCCGGCCACCACACTCCCGCTTGCGCATGCAGAAGTTGTGCGGCATGCGCTCCATAACAGCCGGGTCGCAAGGCCCGAATCATCCATCCATCTGTACGAGGCAGATATGCACACGAAACTTCTGAAGTCCCCCATCGCCCGCACCCTGGGCGTCGCAACCGCGCTGGCCCTGAGCGCCGTGGGCGCCCAGGCGGCCACCGTCAACAACACCTACATCCAGAACTCGGCCACCGAGATCCGCGGCCAGCTGGGCAGCTATGCGCGCCCGACGGTGTACGTGGACCGCAACGCCTGCGGCGAGGGCATCCCCGGCAACGCCGTGGCCTGCGGCCCCTACACCATCAGCGTGGGCGTGCGCTTCCTGCAGGGCCAGGAGAACAGCTACGGCAACTACGTGGCCAAGTTCATCATCGCCCACGAGTGGGGCCACAGCATCCAGTTCACGCGCGGCATCTACAAGCAGGCGCCGATGCAGGAGCTGCAGGCCGACTGCGTGGCCGGCACCTTCGCCAAGTACGCGCAGACCTCGCTGGGCTACCCGGCCTTCATCGAGTCCGCCGTCCGCTCGGCCCGCGCCGCGGCTGACTACTCCACGCACGGTTCGCCGTCGCAGCGCGACTACTACGCCCGCTACGGCTACGCCAACGGCCTCAGCCGCTGCCTGAGCCTGTAAGGAGCACGGCCATGAGCCCCAAGCATCTCGGACTGGCCGCCCTGGTCGTCACGGGGCTCACGTTCTTCAGCTGGCACTGGCTGGACGAACGTGAGGCCGCGCGCGCCGAGGAGGCCCAGGCCCGCGCCAAAGCCGAGGCGGCCCAGCGCAACGCGGGGCTCAACACCGGTCTGGCGGACCTGTTCCGCCCGCTGCCTGCCAGCGCCCCGCAGGCGGCGGGTGCTGACGCCTCAGGTCAGCAGGTCTGGATGGCCGCGGGCCAGGGCGGCACGGCCGGCAGCGTGCCCGGCATGCCGCCCCCCGACATCCAGCCGGAGACCCCCCAGCAGCGGGCCGAGGCCGAGGCCCTGCGTCAGCTGGGCTATCACATCGATCAGCGCTACTACCAGATGACGCTGGCGACGCTGCGCCAGGCCGCCGAGAGCGGTGACCGCCAGGCGCTGACGCATCTGGCCGAGCGCTATCTCTTCGCGCTGGACGGCAAGCCGCAGGACCCCGACTTCGAGGCGGGCTACCCCTACCGCGAAGCCGCCCGCGAGGCGCTGCGCCAGGCCTATGTGCGCGGCAATCTGCATGCAGCGTCCATCATCTCGGAGTCCTATCTGCTGGAGAAGCGGCCGCTGGATGCCGCGGCCTGGAACCTCGTCGCCCGTCGCTCGGGGGACACGCTCAGCGCCGACTGGCTGCTGAAGACCAAGGACTACCAGCAGCTGAACGACGCCCAGCGCAGCGAGGCCACACGCATGGCCGACAGCCTGTGGGCGGACCTGGAGGCGCGACGCCAGAACAAGGGTTGAGACCTGACCCTTCCCTCCGACGGCAGCCCTCGCGGCTGCCGTTCTTCTTGGACTGACCGGCGGGCGCTCAGAGCCGCGTGAAGGGCCCGCGCGCCAGCCAGCGCTCGATCTGCGGCTGGCGGTCATTGCCCCAGAAGGGCTCGCCGTCGATCATGAAGAAGGGTGCCCCGAACACGCCGGCCGCCACCGCAGCCTCGTTGACGCCCCGCAGACGCTGCTTCCAGGTCTCGTCCTGCCAGGCCTGCTCGGCCGCGTCGGCGTCCAGGCCCAGCTCGGTCAGGAGGGCCCGCAGCTGCGGCGGGTCGCTGAGCACCACGCCGCGCGTGAAGTAGGCCCGCAGGCCCGCACGGGCGAAGCCCACGGCCTGCTGCGGGCCCTGGGTGTCGTGCAGCCACCAGAACACGCGGGCGGCATGCTGGGTGGGGATGGGGAAGGTCTCGGGCTGGCGGTAGGGCAGGCCCGCGAAATGGGCGGAGCGCTCGAAGTCGCGCAGCGCGTAGTCCCGCTTGATCGGGTGGGCCACCGGCGGCTTCAGCTCGGCGGCCTGGAAGGTCACGCCCAGCAGGATGGCCTGCCACTGCACCGTGCGCCCATGGCGGGCCGCGACGGCGTCGATCCACTCCGACGCGATGTAGGCATACGGCGAGGAGAAATCGAAGTAGAACTGGATCGGGAGCCGCGCCGGACTGCCCGCGCGGGCGGCAAAGGGAGATTCATGCATCCCCCGACCTTAGGCGATCCGCGCGGTGCCCGCAGCCGGGCTTTCACCGGCTTGGCGCGCGTGCCGCACCGCGGCTGCACGCACGCCGCCGGGCGCGTTCAGCGCAGCCGGAAGCCGCGCACCAGCTCGTTCAGCCGGTGCGCCTGGCTCTTGAGGCTCTCGGCCGCCGCCGCGCCCTCCTCGACCAGCGCCGCGTTCTGCTGCATGGACTGGTCGAGGCGGTCGACGGAGTCGGCGACCTCGCGCAGGCCGCTGCTCTGCGTGCGCGCCAGCTGCGTGGCGTCCGCGATCAGCGCGGCCACGCGCTCGATGCTGCCCACGACCTCCTGCATGCGCTGCCCGGCGTCATTGACGAGGCCGGAGCCCGCGTCGACCTGCTCCACGGAGCTGGTGATCAGGCTCTTGATCTCCTTGGCGGCCTCGGCGCTGCGCTGGGCCAGCGAGCGCACCTCGCCCGCCACCACGGCAAAGCCGCGGCCCTGCTCACCCGCACGGGCGGCCTCCACGGCGGCATTCAGCGCCAGGATGTTGGTCTGGAAGGCGATACCGTCGATGACGCCGATGATGTCGGCGATCTTGCGGCTGGAGTGGCTCACGCCGCTCATCGCCGACACGGCACGGCCGACGACGTCGCCGCTCTGGCGCGCCTGCTGGCTCGTCTGCTGAGCCAGCTGGCTCGCCTCGTCCATGGCCTCGCTGCTGTGGCGGGCCGCCTCGGTCATGTTGCGCATGGAGCTGGCCGCGGCCTGGAGGTCGGCGCTGCCCTGCTCGGTGCGCTGGCTGAGGTCCTGGTTGCCGGCCGCGATCTCGCTGGCCGCGGTGTTCACCTGCTCGGCGCCATCGTGCAGCGTGCTCATGACCTGGCGCAGGTTCTCCTGCAGCCCCTGCATCACGCGCAGGCCTTCCTTGGCCGAGGCGGCGCCCTCGATGCGGATGTCCTCGCTCAGGTCGCCCGCGCTCACGCGCTGCACGCCGGCCATCAGGTGCTTCATGAAGTCGGCGGTGCCGCTGGCGCTGTCCAGGTACAGCCACACGACGAGCGCCCCGAGCAGCAGGCTGCCGGCGATCAGCGTGCCGCGTCCGAGGCCGCCCATCAGGCCACCCACCACCCACGCCTGCAGCCCCACGTTCAGGGCCACGTTCAGCAGCACGCGCTGCTTCATCGTCAGTCCAGCCAACAGCATCGCCACCTCCGGAAAATTCGACTCGAAGCGTGGAGCCTATCCAGCCGCCGGGCGACGCGCGGTCCCGGTGAAGCGCTGATCCGGCGCAAGCGTGAAAAAAGGCGGGCCTGAGCCCGCCTTGGTGATGCGCGGCGTGGCGCGCCTCAGACCAGCGCACGGCCGATCAGGATCTTCTGCACTTCGGAGGTGCCCTCGTAGATCTGGGTCACGCGGACGTCGCGGTAGATGCGCTCGACGGGGAAGTCGCTCACATAGCCGTAGCCGCCGTGGATCTGGATGGCCGCGGAGCAGACCTTCTCCGCCATCTCGGAGGCGAAGAGCTTGGCCATGGCCGCTTCCTTGAGGCAGGGCTGGCCGGCGTCCTTCAGGCTGGCGGCATGCCAGATCAGCTGGCGCGCGGCCTCGATCTGCGTGGCCATGTCGGCCAGCTTGTGCTGCATGGCCTGGTGCTCGAAGATCGGCACGCCGAAGGCCACGCGCTCCTTGGCGTACTTCAGCGCCGCCTCGAAGGCCGCGCGCGCCATGCCCACGCTCTGGCTGGCGATGCCGATGCGGCCCCCCTCCAGGCCGGACAGCGCGATCTTCAGCCCCTGCCCTTCCTCGCCCAGGCGGTAGCGCGCGGGAATGCGGCAGTTCTCGAACAGGATCTGGGCCGTGTCGCTGGCGTGCTGGCCCATCTTGTCCTCGATGCGGGCAACGGTGTAGCCGGGCGTCTTCGTGGGCACGAGGAAGGCGCTGATGCCCTTCTTGCCCGCCGCCTTGTCCGTCACGGCCATCACGATGGCGACGTCGCCGTTCTTGCCGCTGGTGATGAACTGCTTGACGCCATTGAGCACGTAGGCGTCGCCCTCACCGTCATTGACAAGGGTGGCGGTGGTCTTCAGCCCGCCGGCCTCGGAGCCCACGTGCGGCTCGGTGAGGCAGAAGGCGCCGAGCATGTCGCCGCGGGCCAGGGGCTTGAGGAACTCCTGCTTCTGCTCCTCGTTGCCGAAGGCCATGAGGATCGAGCACACCGGGCAGTTGTTGACGCTGACCACGGTGGAGGTGGCGCCATCGCCCGCGCCGATCTCCTCGAGGATGATGGCCAGGGCGAGGTAGTCCAGGCCCGCGCCGTCGTACTCGGTGGGCACGGCCACGCCGTAGCAGCCCAGCGAGGCCAGGCCCTTCAGCTCCTCGGCGGGGAAGTGGTGGCTCTTGTCCCATTCGGCCGCCTTGGGCGCGATCTGGTCTTGCACAAAGGCGCGCACGGCGTCCTGCACGGCACGGTGGTCTTCACTGAGCAGCATGAGAGGGGTACTCCGGGAACTGAGGGATTCGAGGCTCGGCACCTGGTGGGCGCCTCACCAGGCCAGGGGCTGGCCGTCGTGATTGAAGAAGCCGCCATTGTCCGACGACTGCAGGCCCTTCAGCACATCGCGCATTCCCTGGACGCTGGTGGCCGCGTCGAGATCGGCGCCGGCGCCGCCCATGTCGGTGCGCACCCAGCCCGGATGCAGGCTCACGCAGATCGCGCGGCCCTGCAGCACCAGCGAGGCGTCCTTCATCACCGAGTTCAGCGCGGCCTTGGAGGCGCGGTAGAGCCAGCCGTGCGCGTTCTCGCGCAGCGCGATGGAGCCCATGCGGGAGGACATCAGGGCGATCCGCGCGCCCGGCGCCAGCGCCTCCACCAGCTGCGGCAGCAGGCGCATGGGGCCCAGCACGTTCGTGTGCATCACCTCGTCGAAGAGCGCCTGCGTGGGCGTCGCCAGGCCCTCCGTCCGCTGGCCGAAGACGCCGGCATTGAGCACCACGACATCAAAGGCCTCGCCATCGATCTGCCAGGCGAGCCCGGCGCAGCCCGCGACCGTGGCCACATCCAGGCGCAAGGGCTTGGCGCCCAGGGCCGCGATGGCGGCCAGGCCCTCGTCGCTGCGGGCCGTCGCGACCACGCGATCGCCGGCGGCGCGGTACTGCCGCACCAACTCCAGACCCAGCCCTCTCGAGGCCCCGATGATCAACACCTGACTCATGCGCTCGTCATCCTGATGCGCCGGCGCCCGATGGCCGACGCCGCGCATGGTAGCGCCGCCGGCGCCCGTCAGTCCGCCCGGCTCGGCGTCGAGGGCTCGCCGGCCCGGTGCAATCGGCGCAGCTCCACGGCATCCATCTCGGACACCGTCTTCTCCTCGGCCCGCAGGCGCAGCAGCCGGGTGGACACCGACACCGTGTCGACGCGGCTGCGCAGCGCCTGCGCGGAGGCCGCCAGCTCCTCGACCATCGCCGTGTTGCGCTGGGTGATCTCGTCGAGCTGGTGCATGGCCTCGTTGATCTGCGAGAGCCCCGCCTGCTGCTCGCCGCTGGAGCGGCTGATCTCCGCCAGCACGGCGCTCACCTGCCCGACCGAGCCCAGCGCCTCGGCCACGCGGGCGGTGGCCTCGTCCACCTTGGCGCTGCCCCGCGCCACGCGCTCGGCCGACTCCTGGATCAGGCGCTTGATCTCCCGGGCGGCCTCGCTCGTGCGCTGCGCCAGCGAGCGGACCTCCGAGGCCACCACGGCAAAGCCGCGCCCGGCCTCGCCGGCACGGGCCGCCTCGACGGCCGCATTCAGCGCGAGGATGTTCGTCTGGAAGGCCACACCCTCGACGACCTGGATGATCTCGCCGATGCGCCGCGAGGACTCGTCGATCTCCGACATGCACTGCGCCGTCGCCTGCACCGCCTCGTTGCTGCGCTGGGCCACCGCCGACGTCTCGCTCGCCAGACGCTCGCCCCGCTGCGCCGAGCTCGCGCTCTGCGACACATTGCCCGTGATCTGCTCGACGGAGGCGCTGGTCACCTGCAGGCTGCCGGCCTGCGATTCCGTCCGCACGGAGAGGTCCGTGTTGCCATCGGCGATCTCCTGGGCGATGGTGCGGATGCCCTCGACATCGGCCCGCGCGTCCGACACGATCGCCCGCGTGTTCAGCTGCAGCTGCCTCAGCGCGCGCTGCAGGCTGCCCGTCAGGCCGTTCGTGTTGATCGTGACCTGGTGCGCCAGGTCCCCCGCGCCGAGCCGCTGCGAGTCCACCAGCAGCTGGCGCAGCGGCCGCAGCACGCGCGCCATCGTCTGCCAGCAGGTGAAGGCGAGCGTCAGCCCGGTCAGCAGCAGGGCCTGCCACAGCGGCAGGCACAGAGCCGAGACCAAGGCCACGGCCGCGCCGCCGATCTGGAACCAGACCAGCCGCAGCGCACGCACCCGCGCCATCGAGGGCAGCACCCGGGACCAGGCCGTCTGACGGACGGCCCGCCCCGCCTGCAGCACCGTCGTGCGCCGTCCGGTGGCGGCCTCCTGCGTCAGACGCGCATACAGGGCCTCGGCGGCGCTGATCTGGCGCCGCTCAGGCACCGTGCGCACCGAGAGGAAACCGGTGATCCGCTCGCCATTGCGCATCGGCGTGACGTTGGCGGACACCCAGTAGTGGTCGCCGTTCTTGCGCCGGTTCTTCACCAGGCCCGTCCAGGGCTGCCCCTGGCTCACGGTGTCCCAGAGGTCGCGGAAGGCTTCCGGGGGCATGTCGGGATGGCGCACGAGGTTGTGCGGCTGCCCGAGCAGCTCGGCCATCGTGAAGCCGCTCACGGTCACGAAGGCCTGGTTGCAGTAGGTGATGCGTCCCTTGAGGTCGGTGACGCTCACCAGCGAATGGCAATCCGCCGGTAGCGCATATTCCTTGCCGGTGACGGGGCCCACGTCTCGCATGGCTGATCTCCTGTGCCGCATCCGCCCGGGGCGGTGCAGTCTGGTGGTTTCTTGTGCGGCGAGCGGGGTCCCTGACGCTCACCTGGTTCTTGTGGGCATCTACGGTATCGCAATCGATTCCAAACGGAAGATGTCCGATGGAACTGCTCGGAAAAGCGGGCAGAAGCGCCACACGGGCGGGCTGGCCGAAGCAAAAAAAAGCCGCCGGACCCGAAGGCCGGCGGCTGCGGGGCTGCGCCTGCGGGCGCGCCCGGGCGAGGGGGTGGCCCCCGCCGACAGCGTTACAGCAGTTCCACGCCCACGGCCGTGGCTTCGCCGCCACCGATGCACAGCGAGGCCACGCCGCGCTTGAGGCCGCGGTGCTTCAGCGCGCCCAGCAGCGTCACCAGGATGCGGGCACCGGAGGCGCCGATCGGATGGCCCAGCGCCACGGCACCGCCGTTGACGTTGACGATCTCGTGCGGCAGCTTGAACTCGGCCATGGCGGCCATGGTCACGGCCGCGAAGGCCTCGTTCACTTCCCACAGGTCCACGCTCTTGGCGTCCCAGCCGTTCTTGGCCAGCAGCTTCTGGATGGCGCCGACCGGGGCGGTGGTGAACCACTCGGGGGCGTTGGCGTGCACGGCCGTGCCGACGATGCGGGCGACGGGCGTCAGGCCCATCTTGGCGGCGGTGCTCTCGCGCATCAGCACCAGGGCGGCAGCGCCGTCGGAGATGCTGGAGGAGGTGGCGGCGGTGATGGTGCCGTCCTTCTTGAAGGCGGGCTTCAGGCCGGGGATCTTGTCCAGCTTGGCCTTGAAGGGCTGCTCGTCGCGGCTGATGACCACGTCACCGGCCTTGCCGGCCAGGGTCACGGGGGCCATTTCCCAGGCGAAGCTGCCGTCCTCGTTGGCCTTCTTGGCGCGCTCGGTGGAGGCGATGGCGAACTGGTCCTGGGCCTCGCGGGTGAACGCGTACTTGCTGACGCACTGCTCGGCGAACACGCCCATGGCCTTGCCGCGCTCGTAGGCGTCTTCCAGGCCGTCGAGGGCCATGTGGTCGTACATCTGCGTGGCACCGTACTTCACGCCCTTGCGCGCGAACATCAGGTGCGGGGCATTGGTCATGGACTCCATGCCGCCGGCGATGAGGATGTCGGCGCTCTCGGCCTTCAGGGTGTCGTGGGCGAACATGACGGCGCGCATGCCGGCGCCGCACATCTTGGACAGCGTCACGGCCCCGACGGACTGCGGCAGACCGGCCTTGAGCACGGCCTGGCGGGCGGGGGCCTGGCCCTGGCCGGCCATCAGGCAGTTGCCCATGAAGGCTTCCTGGATGGCATCGGCGGGCACGCCGGCGCGCTCGACAGCGGCCTTGATGGCCGCGGCGCCCAGCTCCCAGCCGGCGAGGTTGGAGAAGTCACCCAGCAGCCCACCGATGGGCGTGCGGGCGGCGGAGACGATGACGATGGCGTCGGACATGGAGGCTCTCCTGGAATGGACTCGTGAGGTTATTGAATGGGCAGCTCGCGGTCCAGCGGCTCGGCCGGCCGCGCCGGGATCGCTGCGCCCGCGTGCTGGGCTTGGAAGCGCTTGTGCGCATCGTAGGGAAAGACGTCGTGCACGTGGCCGGCCAGGATGCGCTCCTTGTGGCCCTGCCAGAAGCCGGCGTCGAGCAGGTCGGCGTGGTGGCGCATGAAGAGCTCGCGCACGCCCGGATGGCCCAGCAGGAAGGGGCCGAAGGTCTCGGGGAAGACGTCGCGCGGGCCGACCGCATACCAGACCTCGCCCGACAGCTCCTCCTCCTCGGTGCGCGGCTGCGGCACCTGGCGGAAGTTGCAGTCGGTCAGGTATTCGATCTCGTCGTAGTCGTAGAACACGACCTTGCCGTGGCGGGTCACGCCGAAGTTCTTCCAGAGCATGTCGCCGGGGAAGATGTTGGCAGCCACCAGGTCCTTGATGGCGTTGCCGTACTCGACGACGGCATGCTCCAGCTGCTGCGGCGTGGCTTCCTGGATGTAGATGTTGAGCGGCACCATGCGGCGCTCGATGTAGACGTGCTTCAGGATCAGGTCCTCGCCCTTCTCCTCGACGAGGCTCGGGCAGAAGGTCTTGAGCTCCTTGATGAGCTCTTCCTCGAAGCGGTAGCGCGGGAAGGCGACGTTGCTGTACTCCAGCGTGTCCGCCATGCGGCCCACGCGGTCGTGCTGCTTCACGAGCAGGTACTTGCTCTGGATGAGCTCGCGCGTCGTCTCCTTCTGCGGCGGGAAGTAGTCCTTGATCAGCTTGAAGACGAAGGGGTAGCTCGGCAGATCGAACACCAGCATCACCATGCCCTTGATGCCGGGCGCGATGCGGAACTTGTCCGAGGAGTGGCGCAGGTGGTTGAGGAAGTCGCGGTAGAACAGGTTCTTGCCGTGCTTCTGCAGGCCGATGGCGCTGTAGAGCTCGGCACGCGGCTTGCGCGGCATCAGCGAGCGCAGGAACTGCACATAGGCGCTGGGCACCTCGGCATCGACCATGAAGTAGGCCCGCGCGAAGCTGAAGAGCATCAGCAGGTCGTCCTCGCCGAAGAGCGCGGCGTCGATGTAGAGGAAGCCCTTGTCGTCGTGCAGGATGGGCAGGGCGAAGGGCGTCTCGGTGAAGCCGTTGATGATCTTGCCGACGAGGTAGGCGCCCTTGTTCCGGTAGAACAGGCTCGAGAGCACCTGGATCTGGAAATTGGTCCGCCAGCGGAAGAGCCCCAGCTCGCGCTGCACGGCGCCCAGCACGCTGTCGACGTCACGGCCGAGGTCCTCGAAGTCGCGGGCCAGCTGGAAGTTGTGGACGATGCGGATCATCGTGTCCCGCAGCGTCTCCCGCGTGGGGTAGTAGCAGCGGAACGTCGGCGTGGCGGCGGGCTCCTCGTTCTCGATGTACTCCGTCGAGACGGCCGGCCGCACGAAGATGAAGTCGTTGTGGAAGTAGCCGTGGTGCAGGATGCGCGTGCAGGCCGAGTTGAAGAAGGTCTCGGCCAGCTCGGGCTGCAGGTGGTTGGTCAGCAGGCCGATGTAGTGCAGCTTGACCTGCTGCCACACCGTCATCGGCAGCCGGCTGACCTGGAACTCGGCCTCCAGCATCTCGACGGCCTCGTCCACGCGCTTGTCATAGAACTCGATCCGCTGCGCCTGCGCCCGCTGCTGCCCGTGCCAGTCCGCCCGCTCGAAGCGCTTCTTGGCCTCGGCCGTGGTCGCGCGAAAGAGCCGGTAGTGCTTGTTGAAGCCGCCCAGCAGGGCTTGCGCGATCAGGTGGGCGCGGGAGTCGGTGAGCTGCTGCGGAAACATGGCGATCGGCCTTCGGGCTGCGGCGAGACGCTCAGCTTACGCGGGCCGCTTCGTAGCGCTGCTTGACGGCGCTCAAGGCCTTCTGGAACGCCGAGGCCAGTTGCTCGGGCGCACCGACGGTGATGCGCAGGTCCTCCAGCAGGCCGTTGTGCAGGCCGTAGACCCAGCCATGCACGACGACCTCCTGCCCGCGGGCCCAGGCGTCCTGCACGACGGTGGTCTGGCAGGCATTGCGGGCCTGCTCCAGCACGTTGAGCTCGCACAGGGCGTTGACGCGCTGGCGCTCGTCCAGGCTGTCCAGCCACTCGAGGTGGTGGTTGCGCACGTCCTGCACGTGGCGCAGCCAGTTGTCGACGAGGCCCACGCGCTGGTCCAGCAGCGCGGCCTTCACGCCACCGCAGTTGGAGTGGCCGACCACGATGATGTGCTTGACCTTCAGCGAATCCACGGCGAACTGCATCACGGAGAGGCAGTTGAGGTCGGAGTGCACGACGACGTTCGCGACGTTGCGGTGCACGAAGAGCTCGCCCGGCAGCAGATTGACCAGCTCGTTGGCCGGCACGCGGCTGTCGGCGCAACCGATCCAGAGGTACTCGGGCGTCTGCTGCTTCAGCAGCCGCGAGAAGAAGCCGGGCTCGCGCGTCTCGGTCTCGGACGCCCAGCGCTTGTTGCTGTCCAGCAGTTCTTGCAGTTCGGTGCTCATGGCCGCATTGTCGAATCGTGGGGCGATCCAGCCCTGCCCATTGGGCAAGGCTGACTTCGTTCCGGGGGCTTGCCGGCCCCCGGCGGGGCATCACATCGTCTCGGCGAAGAGCTCGCGGCCGATCAGCATGCGGCGGATCTCCGAGGTGCCGGCACCGATCTCGTACAGCTTGGCGTCGCGCCACAGGCGGCCCAGCGGGTACTCGTTGATGTAGCCGTTGCCACCGAAGATCTGCACGCCCTCGCCGGCCATCCAGGTGGCCTTCTCGGCGGTCCACAGGATGACGGAGGCGCAGTCCTTGCGCACCTGGCGCACGTGGTCGGTGCCCAGCATGTCGAGGTTCTTGGCCACGGTGTAGGCGAAGGAACGGGCGGCCTGCAGCACGGTGTACATGTCGGCGACCTTGCCCTGGATCAGCTGGAACTCGCCGATGCTCTGGCCGAACTGCTTGCGGTCGTGGATGTAGGGAATCACGTTGTCCATGACGGACTGCATGATGCCCAGCGGGCCGCCGGTCAGCACGGCGCGCTCGTAATCGAGGCCCGACATCAGCACCTTGGCGCCGCTGTTCACGGCCCCCAGCACGTTCTCGGCCGGCACTTCCACGTTCTCGAACACCAGCTCGCCCGTGTGGCTGCCGCGCATGCCCAGCTTGTCCAGCTTCTGGGCGATGGAGAAGCCCTTCATGCCCTTCTCGATCAGGAAGGCCGTGACGCCACGCGCGCCCAGCTCCGGCTCGGTCTTGGCGTAGACCACCAGGGTGTCGGCGTCCGGGCCGTTGGTGATCCACATCTTGTTGCCGTTCAGGACGTAGTAGCCGCCCTTGTCCTCGGCCTTGAGCTTCATGCTGATGACGTCGGAGCCGGCGCCCGGCTCGCTCATGGCCAGCGCGCCCACGTGCTCGCCGCTGATCAGCTTGGGCAGGTACTTGGCCTTCTGCGCCTCGTTGCCGTTGCGGTTGATCTGGTTCACGCACAGATTGCTGTGCGCGCCGTAGGACAGGCCCACCGAGGCGCTGGCGCGGCTGATCTCTTCCATGGCGACCATGTGGGCGAGGTAGCCCATGTTCGCGCCGCCGTACTGCTCCGGCACGGTGATGCCCAGCACGCCGAGGTCGCCCATCTTGCGCCACAGGTCCATCGGGAACTGGTCGTTGCGGTCGATCTCGGCGGCACGCGGGGCGATCTCGGCCTGCGCAAAGTCGCGCACGGCGTCGCGCAGCGCGTCGATGTCTTCACCAAGTTGGAAATTCAGGCCGGGCAGGTTCATCTCAGTCTCCGAGGCAGGTTGTCCAGGGCCGGCGCACCCGACTTCCGGGGCGCATCCAGGCCGGCGCCCCGCATCTTCCGTGCCGGGCGCAACTTTACGTTTACGTAAACGTCAATTCTAGCCAGGTGTGCCAAAGGTCGCAGGACATTCGATGCAACCGTTCTCAACATTTCAAGCAAATACGAAAGTGCCGGACACTGCCTGGACGCCCTATGAACAATGTCGGCAGCGCCCCTCTTTGGTGCCTGCCGTCGAGGAGAGAGACATGCTGAACCAATGGTCCTTCAAGCGTCGCATCGCCCTGCTGACCGTCAGTGCCATGCTGGGGGTGATGGTCCTGCTGCTGCTGACCACCTACCAGACCTACGTCGAGATCATGGGCAGCCGACGGGAGATGCTGCAGACCGCCGTGCAGTCGGTCTTCCATGTGGTGGACGGCTACCGCCAGCAGGCCGCCAGCGGCAAGCTCAGCCCGGAGGCCGCCCAGGCCGCCGCCAAGGAGGCCATCCGCCAGGCGCGCTACGGCGGCGCCGACGGCAAGACCGAGTACCTCTACGCCTGGACCCAGGACGGCGTCAGCGTGATGCACCCCATCAAGCCGGAATGGGCGGGCCAGAACATGGTGGACAAGCTCAAGGACGCCGACGGCCGCTTCACCATCCGCGACATGATCGACGGTCTGCGGGCCAGCCGCGACGGCCGGGCCTTCGTCGACACCCAGTTCCCCCGCCCCGGCAAGACCGAGCCCGTGCCCAAGCTGCAGTTCGTCATGGCGGTGCCGGAATGGAACTGGCTGGTGGGCTCCGGCCTCTACATGGATGACGTCAAGGCGCTGGTCTGGTCCGCCGCCCTCACCCGCCTGGGCCTGGGCCTTGCCGTGTTCGCGGGCGTCGGTTTCATCGGCTGGGTCATCACCCGCAGCGTCCTGCAGCAGCTGGGCGGCGAGCCGGCCGAGGCCATGGAGGCCATGCGCGCCGTGGCCGCCGGTGACCTGCGCAGCAACGGCCGCCAGGCCGACGAGCACAGCCTGCTGGGCCAGCTGCAGCACATGGTGCAGGCCTTGAACGGCACGATGAGCCAGCTGCGGGCGGCCGGGGACTCCATCAGCACCGCGGCCGGCGAGATCGCCCAGGGCAACCACGACCTCTCGGCCCGCACCGAGCAGACGGCGTCCAACCTCGAAGAGACCGCCAGCTCCATGGAGGAGATGAACGGGGCGGTCAGCCAATCCGCGGACACCGCGCGCCAGGCCAACCAGCTCGCCGTCTCGGCCGCCGAGGCGGCGCAGCGCGGCGGCCAGGTGGTGGGGCAGGTCACGCAGAGCATGGCCAGCATCACCGAGAGCTCGCGCAAGATCGGCGACATCATCGGCGTGATCGACGGCATCGCCTTCCAGACCAACATCCTGGCGCTGAACGCGGCGGTCGAGGCCGCGCGCGCCGGCGAGCAGGGCCGCGGCTTCGCGGTGGTGGCGGGCGAAGTGCGATCGCTGGCCCAGCGCAGCGCCGAGGCGGCCCGGGAGATCAAGACGCTGATCGGCACCTCGGTCGCGAATGTCGAACAGGGCGCCAGCCTGGTGCAGAGCACGGGCCAGGCCATGCAGGACATCACCAGCAGCGTCAGCCGCGTGGCGGACCTGATCGGCGAGATCGCCGCCGCCTCGGCCGAGCAGCGCGACGGCATCCAGCAGGTCAACCAGGCGGTCGCCCAGCTGGACCAGATGACCCAGCAGAACGCGGCCCTGGTCGAGGAATCCGCCGCCGCCGCGCAGTCCATGCGCGACCAGGCGCACCAGCTCTCGGAAGCCATCGCCGCCTTCCGCCTGGGCTGACGCGCCGTTTCCGGCCCCGCCCGGCCCTCGTCGGCCGGCTGGGCCGGCGCCCTTCATCGGCGCCCCGGCGGCGCCGCGTGCGGTGCATCACGAGCCGCCCGGGGGGCGCCGGACGGCGTCCTCAAACTTGGCCCAGATCATGGATTGGCCGCAAGCCGCTGCCTAGCATGGCGCCTTCCTGAAGGATCCATGCCCATGCGCCAGAACCTCCCCGTCACCCAGCGCGCCTACGACGTGCCCGCCGAGGCCACCCTGATGTCCGTGACGGACCCCCAGGGGCGCATCACCTACGCCAACGCCGCCTTCAGCGAGGCCAGCGGCTTCTCCATCGACGAGCTGCTGGGGCAGCCCCACAACCTGGTGCGCCACCCGGACATGCCGGCGGCGGCCTTCAGCGACCTCTGGAGCAGCCTGAAGGCGGGCCACGCCTGGACCGGCCTGGTGAAGAACCGCCGCAAGAACGGCGACCACTACTGGGTCAAGGCCAACGTCACGCCGCTGCACCGCGACGGTCGCCTGCTGGGCTATGTCTCGGTCCGCACCCGGCCCGAGGCGGGCGAAGTGCAGGCCGCCGAGCGGCTGTATGCCATCTTCCGCGAGGGCGGGAGCACCGCGCCGCGCCTGCATCGCGGCTGGGTGCTGCCCCGCTGGCGCTGGAGCCCGGCGGCACTGGCCCACACCCTGCCCTGGCGCGCCCGCTGCGCGCTCCCGCCGCTGCTGCTGTGGCTGGCCGGGCTGGCCGGCGCGGCGCTGGCCGGGGTGGCCGGCTCGGCCCTCCTGCTGACGGCGCTGGGCACCGGCGCGCTGCTCCTGGCGATGCTCGGCTGGCAGGAATGGCAGCTGGTGCGCCCGATGCACACGCTGCAGCACCGCGTCCAGGCCCTGGCCGCCGGACGCACCGACGAGGCCCGTCAACCCGCCCGCAGCGACGCCATGGGCCAGGCCCTGCGCGCGCTCAATCAGGTCGGGCTGAACCTGCGCGCCCTGAGCGGGGACGTCCAGCACCAGACCCGCGGGATGGATGCCGCCAGCCACGAGATGCGCCTGGGGCACGAGGACCTGCATGCCCGGACCGAGCAGGCCGCCTCCCATCTCCAGCAGACGGCCGCCTCGATGGACCAGCTCAGCGCCGCCGTGAGCGCCAATGCCGCGTCGGCCGCGCGCGCCGCCCAGCTCATCGCCGAGGCCCGCGAGAACGCGCGCCGTGGCGGTGAGCAGGTCGAGACCATGGTCGCGACGATGGCCGGCATCAGCGAGTCGAGCCGCCGCATTGCGCCCATCATCGGGCTCATCGACAGCATCGCGTTCCAGACCAACATCCTTGCCCTCAATGCCGCCGTCGAGGCCGCGCGGGCCGGCGAGCAGGGCCGCGGCTTCGCGGTCGTGGCGGGCGAGGTGCGCGTGCTGGCCCAGCGGGCGGGCGAGGCGGCGCGGGAGATCCGCGGCATGATCGCGCGCAGCGCCGAGCAGGTGGCCTCCGGCACCGAGGTCGCCGACGCCACCGGCCGCACCATGCAGGGCATCGTCGAGGAGGTGCGGGACCTGGCCGGCCTCATCGCCGGGATCAGCCTGTCCACCCAGGAGCAGGCGCAGGGGCTCGGCCAGATCAGCCAGGCCGTGGCCCAGCTGGACGAGATGACGGGGCAGAACGCCGCGCTGGTGGAGCAGTCGGTGAACGCCTCCGGCCAGCTGAAGGAGCGTACCGAGCGGCTGAGCGCGGCAGCCCGGGTGTTCTGCTGAGGCGCCCCCTGGGAACGCCCTTCAATCGAGCGCGTCCAAGTCGATCTACACCTCCTGCCACCACCTTGGCACGTGGCCGGCACCGCCAGCTTCGCCCGCACACATCGGGCGGCCGGGCGGGATCTCGGACCACACCGGCAACCAGGCGCTGAGCCCGGCCACACGTTCGATAGCGGCAGGCAACTGGCTTCCATAGCTATGGATCGCCGGCTGGTAGACGGCCTCGCTCACCTGCAACCCCAGCACCAGGCGCACCCGCACCACCTCGGCATCAATCACCGGCAGCGCCAGGGACGCCTTCAAGGCGTGCCAGTCGATGGCACCAAGACCCGCCAGCAGGCGGCGCGCCGCAAGGGGGTCGATCTGCTGTGAGGCCGCGCCGGTCCGGCAGACAAAACGTTCGCCGCTGAACTGCACCTCGCCAGATGCCGCGACCCGGACGGTGTAGATCGGGCAGGTGCCATAGCAACCCGCCCGCTCGAACTCGACGTAAGCGGTATCCGGCACCCGCTCCGCACCCGGCAACTCGCCGCGGATCCGTTGCTGAAAATGAAGCTCATCGCGGGAAGGCCAGAACCCTTCCGTGCTCACCAAGGCGATCGTGAGCGCCAGGCCCAGCCCCGCGATGAGCGAGGCCGCCAGCGGCGGGCGCAGGAAGAGTCCGTGGCCGCTCGCCGCCATGCCGTCGCCCTCGTCGAGGATCGGCGGATCGAGGCGGTGGCGCTCCTTCATGGCGGCGCGGGCGGCTTACAGGAATCGCTCGAGCAGCTTCCTCGAATGCCGGTCCAGCGCGAAGCGGTCCGGCACGAGGAACTGCAGGCCGTGGCTGCTGGTGATCATCAGCTTGCCTTCGGCCAGGCGGCGGATGTCTTCCTCGGTCTTGAGAATGAACTGCGCATCCCCCCGCTCGGTGCGGACCGTCCACTGGCTGGGCGTGGAGAAGGTGCTCACGGCGAGCAGGGCCTGCACGGTGGGCATGAACTCGCGCACCGCGAACTCGGCGTCGAGCAACTCGCGGTCCGCGGGCGGCAATGCCGAGAGGCGCGGGATCCAGGCCAGCTCGTGGCCGTCCTGGCCGACGAGGGACACGCCTTCGTCGGGCGCGGAAATGGGGTGGGCGCGCATGGGCGTCACGGCGCCGTGGAACTGGCCGTCGGCGTCGATGAGGTCAAGGCGGCCGAGGGCGTTGCGGGAGAGGCGCTGGTAAGGGGTCGTCATGGGGCTCTCCGGCGGGTCAGGCGTTCACCGTGTGGGCGTTCGGGTTGGGCAGGGTCATGGGCTCGGCCTCCTCGGCATCGACCCGGCGCGCCTGCGCCTCGTAGAGCCGCCAGTAGGCGCCCTTCTTCTCCATCAGCTCGTCATGCGGGCCGACCTCGACGATCTGGCCGCGGTCCATCACCACGAGGCGGTCGGCCTTGCGCAGGGTGGACAGGCGGTGGGCGATGGCGATGGTGGTGCGGCCCTTCACGAGGTTGTCCAGCGCCTTCTGGATTTCCTTCTCGGTCTCGGTGTCCACGGCGGAGGTGGCTTCGTCGAGGATGAGCAGGCGCGGGTTGATCAGCAGGGCGCGGGCGATGGAGATGCGCTGGCGCTCGCCGCCGGACAGGCCCTGGCCGCGCTCGCCCACCAGGCTGTCGTAGCCATGGGGCAGGCGCAGGATGAACTCGTGCGCATGGGCGGCACGCGCCGCGGCGACGATCTCCTCGCGCGTGGCGTCGGGCTTGCCGTAGGCGATGTTCTCCGCGATGGTGCCGAAGAAGAGGAAAGGCTCCTGCAGCACGAGGCCGATGTGGCGGCGGTAGTCGGCCACCGTGACGCGGCGCAGGTCCGTGCCGTCGACGCGGATCGAGCCCTCCGTGACGTCGTAGAAGCGGCAGATCAGGTTGACCAGCGTGCTCTTGCCCGAGCCCGAATGGCCCACGAGGCCGATCATCTCGCCGGGCTGGATGTCCAGCGAGAGGCCGCGGATCACGGCGCGGTTGCCGTAGCGGAAGCCGATGTCCTGGATCTGCAGGCCGCCGCTCACGCCACCGTTCACGCCGTCGAGCTTCACCGGGTTGACGGGGTCCGGGACATTGGACTGGTGGTCGAGGATGTCGAAGATCCGCTTCGCGCCGGCCGCCGCCTTCTGGGTGACGGAGACGATGCGGCTCATGGAGTCCATGCGGCCGTAGAAGCGGCCGATGTAGGCCAGGAAGGAGGTGAGCACCCCGACGGTGATGTCGCCGTCCGAGACGAGGTAGATGCCGAAGGCCCAGACGACGAGCAGGCCGATTTCCGTCAGCAGCGAGACCGTGGGCGTGAAGAGGCTCCAGGTCTTGTTCAGGCGGTCGTTGACCTTGAGGTTGTTGTCATTGGCCTCCTTGAAGCGCCGGGCCTCGCGGCGCTCTTGGGCGAAGGCCTTCACCACGCGGATGCCGGGGATGGTGTCCGCCAGCACGCTGGTGACCTCGCCCCAGACGCGGTCGATCTTCTCGAAGCCCGTGCGCAGGCGGTCCCGCACCAGGTGGATCATCCAGGCGATGAAGGGCAGCGGCAGCAGCGTGGCCAGGGCGAGCCAGGGGCTGATGGACACCATCATCACGGTGATCATGGTGAGCATCAGGACGTCGGTGATGAAGTCCAGTGCGTGCAGGGAGAGAAAGACGCTGATGCGGTCGGTCTCGGAGCCGATGCGGGACATCAGGTCACCGGTGCGCTTGTTGCCGAAGTACTCGAGCGAGAGCGACAGCAGGTGCTCAAAGGTGGCGGTGCGCATGTCGGCGGCGATGCGCTCGGACACGAGGGCGAGGATGTAGGTCTTGGCCCAGCCCAGCAGCCAGGACACGACGCCGGCGCCGAGCAGGCCGCCCAGGTAGTAGGCCACCAGCCAGGGGTCGATCTTCTGGCCCTGCTGGAAGGGGATCAGCACCTCGTCCATCAGCGGGCGGTAGAGATAGGGGCCCACCAGCGTGGCGGCCGTGGCGCCCAGCATCAGCAGGAAGCCGAGCAGCAGCTGGCCCTGGTAGGGCCGGGCGAAGCGGGCCAGACGCAGCAGCACCCAGGTGGACGGCGGCGTGTGCAGCTCGCGCTCGCAGGTGGGGCATTCCTCGCTTTCCGGGGGCAGCGGGGCCTTGCAGCTGGGGCAGAAGCCCACGTCCTCGGCCTCGGCGCGGGGGCCGTCGTCCCGGCGCTCGAAGGCCTCCTGGAAGCGCTGGGCCTGGAGGTTGATCGCCAGGGTGAAGCGCCAGAAGGCCAGGCGGGTGCTGCCCTCCACCAGCTCGAGGCAGCCGACGCCGGCGTGGTCGCTCAGGCGCAGCTCCAGCCCCGGGTGCAGAGGCCATTCGGACCACTGGCGGGTGCCGGCGTCGAAGGCCAGCAGGCGCTGCCGGGTGAGGGCCAGCAGGCCCTGGCCGAAGCGCAGTTGGCCGTCGAGGTCAACCTCCAGGCTGGCCAGCACGTTCTCGTCCTTCAAGAGACGCGAAGTCAGAGTCGCCCATTCGGGATGCTTGGCGGACGCGTCGTCCACAGGATGGTGATGCTGCATTGTTCTTTCGTTCTGAACGGCCCGGGCGCTGACGCCGGCAACCGCGCGATTTTCGCGCATCCTGCAACGTTCCCGGCGCCCGATCGATGACAAGCGAGCACGTCCTCACTCACCTGACGGACAAACCGGCCCCAAACTGAGAGCAAAATGGCGCCTTGGCCGCCAGACGCCCCCCGGCATCCGGCCGGCCTTCCTCCCCCCGACCCGTCCACGCCCCGTCCCATGAGCCGACACGACGACATCCAGCTTATGCGCGTCAACTACCTGCGTGGTCCCAATATGTGGACCTACCGCCCCGTCCTGGAGGTCTGGCTGGACCTGGGCCGGCTGGAGGAGTTCCCCTCCAGCAAGATCGAGGGCTTCAATGAGCGGCTCACGGCCGCCCTGCCCGCCCTGGTGGAGCACCACTGCGGCGTCGGCGAGCGCGGCGGCTTCCTGCAGCGCCTCACCGAGGGCACCTGGATGGGCCATGTGCTGGAGCACATCGTCATCGAGCTGCTCAACCTCTCCGGCATGCCCACCGGCTTCGGCCAGACCCGCTCCACCTCGAAGACCGGCGTCTACCGCATGGTCTTCCGGGCCCGCGACGAGCAGGTCGCCCGCGCCGCCCTGGCCGAGGGCCACGCCCTGATCATGGCCATGATCAACGGCGACGCCTTCGACGTGAAGGCCGCCGTGGACCGCATCCGCGACAAGGTCGACGACTGCTACCTCGGCCCGTCCACCGCCGCCATCGTGGCCGCCGCGACGGACCGCCGCATCCCCCACATCCGCCTGAACGACGGCAACCTCGTGCAGCTGGGCCATGGCGCCCGCCAGCGCCGCATCTGGACCGCCGAGACCGACATGACCAGCGCGATCGCCGAAGGCATCGCCCGGGACAAGGACCTGACCAAGAGCCTGCTCAAGAGCGTCGGCGTGCCCGTGCCGGCCGGCACCGCGGTCAAGACCGCCGCCGAGGCCTGGGAAGCCGCCCAGGACATCGGCCTGCCGGTGGTGGTCAAGCCCTCCGACGGCAACCACGGCCGGGGCGTGACCCTGGACCTGCGCCAGGAAGCCGACGTCGCCGCCGCCTTCGAGCTGGCCGACAAGGAAGGCTCCGAAGTGCTGGTGGAAAGCTACATCCCCGGCAACGAGCACCGCCTGCTGGTGGTGGGCGGCCAGGTGGTCGCCGCCGCCCGCGGTGACGAGGCCTGGATCACCGGCGACGGCCAGCACACCGTGACGCAGCTCGTCGACCTGCAGATCAACACCGACCCGCGCCGCGGCCTGACCGAGGACTTCCCGCTCAACCGCATCACGCTCGGCGAGGATGCCGTCGTGCTGCTGGACCTGCAGCGCCAGGGCGTGACACCCACCGCCGTCCCCGCCGCAGGCCAGCGCGTGCTGATCCAGCGCAACGGCAACGTCGCCATCGACTGCACGGCCCAGGTCCACCCCGAGGTGGCGCACGCCGTCTCGCTGGCGGCCCGCACCATCGGTCTCGACATCGCCGGCGTCGACCTGGTGAGCACCGACATCGGCAAGCCCCTGTCCGAGACCGGCGGCGCCATCGTCGAGGTCAATGCCGGCCCCGGCCTGCTGATGCACCTGAAGCCCGCCGAGGGCATGCCCCAGCCCGTGGGCCAGGCCATCATCGACCACCTCTTCGACGAGGGCGAGACCGGCCGCATCCCCGTGGTGGGCGTGCTCGCCTCGCAGGGCGGTAACCACATCACCCGCCTCGTGGCCTGGCTGCTGCACCTGAACGGCCGCCACGTCGGCCTGGCCTGCAGCGACGGCCTCTTCCTCGGCACGCGCCGGGTGGAGAAGCGCTCCAGCACCCGCTGGGACGCCGCCCACCGCCTGCTGATGAACCGCGTGGTGGATGCCGTCGTCGTGCAGAACGATGCCGCCTCCATCCTCAAGGACGGCCTGGCCTATGACCGCTGCCAGGTCGGCGTCGTGACCGACATGGCCGCCGCCGTGGACCTGAGCCACTTCGACACCCTCACCGAGGACCAGCGCTTCAAGGTGCTGCGCACGCAGATCGACGTGGTGCTGGGCGAAGGCGCCGCGGTGCTGAACGCCGACGAGCCGCGCCTCGTGGAGATGGCCGAGCTGAGCGACGGCGAGGTGGTGCTGTATGCCCGCGAGGAGGCCAGCGAGGCGCTGCAGGCGCACCGCGCCAAGGGCGGCCGCGCGGTCTTCCTCCAGGGCGGCACGGCCGTGCTGGCGCAGGGCGCGAGCGAGACCGTGGGCGCCAACATCGCCCAGCTGGTGCAGCGCTTCGCCAAGGCCGGGCAGGCCAGCGACGAGGCCACGCTGCTGGCGGCCGTCGCCACCGCCTGGGCCATGAACATCTCGCCCGAGCTGATCTCCGCCGGCCTCGACACCTTCGTGCCCGAACTGGCGCAATAAGCCCGCCAGCCCGCACGCTCAACCGTATTTCCCGAAAGACGACGCGAACATGGAAGTCTCTCGCATCCGCGCCCTCCGAGGCCCCAACATGTGGAGCCGCCACACCGCCATGGAAGCGGTGGTGCACTGCACGGACGCCGAACGCTCGATCAGCGGCCTCGCCGGCTTCGAGGCCCGCCTGCGCGCCCTCTTCCCCGGCATCGGCGCCCTGCGCGCCGAGATGAGCCTGGCCCAGGTGCTTGAGCAGGCCGCGCTGGCGCTGCAGGCCCAGGCCGGCTGCCCGGTCACCTTCAGCCACACCCACGTCACGAACGAGCCCGGCACCTGCCAGGTGGTCGTCGAGTACAGCGAGGAAGACGTCGGCCGCATGGCCATGGATGACGCCACCCGCCTGATCCTCGCCGCCATGGGCGAAGGCAGCTTCGACATCGACGAATGCCAGAAGCGCCTGCGCGAGACCGACGAAGACGTCCGCCTCGGCCCCTCCACCGGCTCCATCGTGGACGCCGCCGTGAAGCGCGGCATCCCCTTCCGCCGCCTGACGCAGGGCAGCCTCGTGCAGTTCGGCTGGGGCGCCAAGCAGCGCCGCATCTGGGCCGCCGAGGTCGACGCCACCAGCGCCGTGAGCGAGTCCATCGCCCAGGACAAGGACCTGTGCAAGCAGCTGCTGCAGTCCGCCGGCGTGCCCGTGCCCACCGGCCGGCCCGTCGAGTCCGTCGATGACGCCTGGGAGGTCGCCCTGGAGATCGGCCTGCCCGTCGTGGTCAAGCCGCAGGACGGCAACCAGGGCAAGGGCGTGACCGTCAACGTCACCACGCGCGAGCAGCTCGAGGCCGCCTACAAGGCCGCGGACGAGATCGGCCACGTGATGGTCGAGAAGTTCCTGCCCGGCTCCGACTACCGCCTGCTGGTGGTCGGTGACAAGCTCGTCGCCGCCGCGCGCCGCGACCCGCCCCACGTGATCGGCGACGGCGTGCTGACCGTCAAGCAGCTGGTGGACAAGGTCAACGCCGACCCGCGCCGCGGCGACGGCCACGCCACCTCGCTGACCAAGATCCGCTTCGACGACATCGCCGTCGCGCGCCTCACCCAGCAAGACCTGACCCCCGAATCCGTGCCGGCCAAGGGCCAGCGCGTGATCCTGCGCAACAACGCCAACCTCAGCACCGGTGGCACCGCCACCGACGTGACGGATGACGTCCACCCCGACGTCGCCGCCCGCGCCATCGCGGCCGCGCAGGTCGTGGGCCTGCATGTCTGCGGCGTGGACGTCGTCGCGGAGAGCGTGCTGCGCCCGCTGGAGGAGATCAGCGGCGGCATCGTCGAGGTCAACGCCGCGCCGGGCCTGCGCATGCACCTCTCGCCGAGCTTCGGCAAGGGCCGCAACGTGGGCGAGGCCATCGTCAACCACCTCTACGGCCACGGCCACAAGAGCGAGGACGGCCGCATCCCCGTGGTCGCCGTGACCGGCACCAACGGCAAGACGACCACGACCCGCCTGATCGCGCACATGTTCGCGACCTGCGGCCTGCGCGTGGGCATGACCAACACCGACGGCGTCTACGTCGACGGCCGCCAGATCGACAGCGGCGACTGCTCCGGCCCCAAGAGCGCCCGCAATGTGC
>JAYRMR010000026.1:0-67094 GCA_041912595.1 Burkholderiaceae bacterium | reverse complement strand
TTCCAGATAGCCCACCCGTGTGATGAACAGCACGGCCTGACCCACGGGCACTTCCAGCAGGCTGGCAAGGCGGGAGTCGGCGTTGATGGCGCGAATGTGCTGGAGCGCGCGCACCGGGGCACCGCCCAGGCGGCCCAGGTGCTCGTAGAGCGAGGCGCTGACGGACTCGGGGTCCGGCAGCACCGCCTCGGGCAGCACGCTCACTTCGTAGGCCATGACCACGGCATCGGCCAGGCGCAGGCGCTCCAGGCGCGCCACGCGCTGGCCGGTGGTCAGGCCCAGGGAGAGTTGTTCGTCCGGCGCGGCCAGCGAGAAGCCGCGCGTCAGCCAGCGCGAGCTCGGCTTGAAGCCGCGCTGGTGCAGTTCCTCCGAGAAGCTCGTCAGGCGCGACAGCGGCTGCTCAAGCTTGGGGGCGATGTAGTTGCCGGAGCCGCGCTTGCGGATGATCAGGCCCTGCTCCACCAGGCGGTCGATGGCCTTGCGGGCCGTCACGCGGGAGAGGTCCAGGGACTCGGAGAGCACCCGCTCGGAGGGCAGGGCTTCATCGGCCTGGTAGTGGCCTTCGCGGATCGCCTGCGCCAGCTTGTGGGCCAGCTGCATGTACAGCGGCGAGGCGGCTTCGGGATCAGGCTTGAATTGGAACGGCAGCTTTGTCATCGTGTACCCGTCTTGTCGTTGAGTGCACTGCCGACCAAGAGCAGTGCGCCGTCGGCCGAATCTCCTTGGGACTCGACGCAACGGGCACGAATGTTGCCTGAGAAATGGGCCAAAAGACGCTTGGCGATGCTGCCAGCAAGGGCGAGGGGCAATTCCTCCTGCGGATCGAGGCTGCGGGCCAGCTGCTCCAGGGCCGCGACGGCCTGCGCGCGCAGGGCCAGGGCCGCGGCGTCACCGGCCTCGGCGGCGTCCAGCACCAGCGGCGCCAGCGAGGCATAGCCGTGCTGGCCGGCCGCGGCGCACCAGGCCAGGATGGCTTCGCGGTCCTGGCCCGCCACGGCCCACACGCGCCGCGCCAGTTCGCTCACCGGCACGCGGCCGTCCTGCGCCTGCTGGGCATGCGCCATGGCGCGCAGCCCAAGCCACGCCCCGCTGCCCTCGTCCCCGCAGACCCAGCCCCAGCCCGAGGCGATGGCCCGCGAGCCATCGGCCCGCAACACCTCGCCGACCGTCCCGGTCCCGGCCGCCACCACGAGGCCCGGGGCGCCGCCATGGGCGCCCAGCACGGTGGTGTAGCCGTCGTTCTCCAGCAGCACGGCCGCAAAGCCGGGCTGCGTCTCGATGAAGGCCTGCGCGTCCGCCAGCACATGGGCGCCGGACAGGCCCGCGCCCAGCGCGCAGTCCGCCAGAGACAAGCCGGCCACGTCCGCCTGCTCGGCCGCACGCGCCAGCGCCTCCTGGATGTGGCGCCAGGCCTGGGCCACGCCCTGCCCCAGCGCCGAGGGGCCGGACTCGCCCTGCCCCAGCACGCGCCCCGCGGCGTCGGCCAGCTTCACGCGCGTCCCCGTGCCACCGCCATCCACCCCCACCCAGTAGCGAACCCGGGCCAGCGCCGAAGGGCTCGCCAGGGTGTGATGCAGGGGGAGGGGTTGATTCATAGTAATACCAGTTTAGTACCAGAATTAGCCAAGCGTCAATTGGTATTGCACTGGCTTACATCCAAATCCACGCCGGGTCGAGCCGCCCGGCGTGACAGCCGCCGAAAGAGCGCTTTCAGAGGGCAGAAAATGGGCGCGACGCACCCTGGCTCCTACTGGAACAATACCAGTTTAGAACCAAGCGTGGCATGGGGATCGCCCCAGGGTCTACCCGGGGCGGAGGGGAGCCGGGCGGGCGTCGCCGCGCCGCTCAGAGGCGCCAGTCCAGCGCCTGCCCGCGCGCCGCCAGCCAGGCCTGCGCCGCCGAGAAGTGCCCGCAGCCGATGAAGGGCTGCGGCGGGCGCGTGGCGGAGAGCGGCGAGGGGTGGTTGGCCTGCAGCACGAGATGCTGCGGCCCGGCGGCCTCGATCAGGGGGGCCTTGGCCTGCGCGTGCGCGCCCCACAGCAGGTAGACCTGGGGCGCGGCGTGGGCGGCGGTGGCCGCGATGAGCCCGTCCGTCAGGGCTTCCCAGCCCTTCTTCGCGTGGCTGCCGGCGGCACCCTCCTCCACCGTCAGCGAGGTGTTGAGCAGCAGCACGCCCTGGCGGGTCCAGGCGATCAGGTGGCCGCTTCGCGCGGGCGGCTGGCCCAGGTCGCGCTGCAGCTCCTTGTCGATATTGCGCAGCGAAGGCGGCAGCTTCTGGCCCGCCGGGACCGAGAACGCCAGCCCTTCCGCCTGCCCGGCACCGTGGTACGGATCCTGGCCGAGGATGACGACGCGCACGGCGTCCAGGGGCGTGAGGCTCAGCGCCCGCAGCGGCTCGGCCGGGAACACCGTGGCGCCCTCACGCTGCCGGCGCTCGACGAACTCCACCAGCGAACGCCCCGCCCCGCTGTGCCGCCAGGCCGCCACGACGGCCTGCCAGCCCGGCGACAGCGCGGTGGCGTCCAGCGCCTCGCCCAGCGGGCGCGTGAGGGCATTCGGCGCCGCGGCGCCGTCGTCGTCCAGCAGCGAGCCCTGCATCAGGCGAACAAGGCCGCGAGGGCCTCGCCGGGTTCGGGCGCGCGCATGAAGGCCTCGCCCACGAGGAAGGCGTGCACGTCGTGATCGCGCATGCGCTGCACGTCGGCGCGCGCGAGGATGCCGGACTCCGTCACCAGCAGGCGGTCCGCCGGCACGCGGGGCAGCAGGCCCAGCGTGGTGTCCAGCGTGACCTCGAAGGTCCGCAGATTGCGGTTGTTGATGCCCACCAGCGGCGTCTTCAGGCGCAGCGCGCGGTCCAGCTCGGCGCCGTCGTGCACCTCGACCAGCACGTCCATGCCCAGATCGAGCGCGCAGGCCTCGAGGTCCGCCATCAGCGCGTCGTCCAGGCTCGCGGCGATCAGCAGCACGCAGTCCGCGCCCATGGCCCGGGCCTCGACGATCTGGTACTCGTCCACCATGAAGTCCTTGCGCAGCACCGGCAGCGTGCAGGCGGCGCGCGCGGCCTGCAGATACTCGGTCGCGCCCTGGAAGAAGGGGCGGTCGGTCAGCACGCTGAGGCAGGCCGCGCCGTGGCGGGCATAGCTCTGCGCGATCTCGGCGGGGCGGAAGTCCTCGCGCAGCACGCCCTTGCTGGGGCTGGCCTTCTTGACCTCGGCGATCACGCCGCTACGACCCGCCGCGATGGCGCTGCGCAGGGCGGCCACGAAGCCGCGCGTGGGCGACTGGGCGGCGGCCTCCTCGCGAAGGCTGGCCAGCGAGCGCACGGCGCGCGCCGCGGCCACTTCCTCGTGCTTGACGGCGTTGATCTTGTTCAGGATGTCGGACATGGTCTTGGCTTGATTCAGAAGTTCATGGGCGAGGAGGCCACGCTCACAGCGTCAGCCCCTCGCGCCGCATCTGCAGACGCTCGGCCAGCGCGTCGGCGATCTGGCTCACGAGCTGATGCTCCTCGCGGCTCGCCCCCGCCCGCGTCTCCAGCACGCGCACGGCCTTGCCGCCGTCCTCGTGGCGGAACTCGAGCGCAAGCGAGCGGCGCTTGGAGCCGCCCACGCAGAACAGGCCCCAGCCGCTGCCCTCGAGCCGGCGCGGCTCGCCGTCGACGCCCACCGGGTCGAGCTGCCGCGCGGCCAGGTCGAGCCGCCAGCCCAGGTGCTCGCGGCGCATGAAGCCCCACACCGCCATGCCGGCGACGATGAGCCCCAGCGCCAGCCAGCCGGCACCGGGACGCATCGCGGCCGGCAGCGCGGGCACGCCCCACAGGCCCAGCGCCGTGCCCGTCAGGCCCAGCCCCCAGGAAAGCGGATGCACCTCCACGCGAGGCAGCAGCACCTGGCCGGCCTGCGGGATCTCGTCCCGCAGGCGCCGGAACAGCGCGGCGCTCGATCTCATGCGCCCAGCGACCGGGTCGTCGCCACGAACTGGTCGAGCTTGGCGCGGGCCGCGCCGGAGCGGATGGCTTCACGGGCGCGCTCGATGCCCTCGCCGATGCTGTCGGCCACATTGGCGGCGTAGAGCGTGGCGCCGGCATTGAGCAGCACGATGTCGCGCGCCGGGCCGGGTTCGTCAGCCAGGGCACCGAGCAGCATCTGGCGGCTGTCTTGCGGCCCGGCGACCTTGAGGCTGCGGTTCGAGGCCATGGCCAGGCCGAAGTCCTCGGGGTGGATCTCGTACTCGCGGATCTCGCCGTTGCGCAGCTCGCCGACCTGCGTGCCCGCGCCGAGCGAGATCTCGTCCATGCCGTCCTTGCCGTACACGACGACGGCGTGCTCGGCGCCCAGGCGCTGCATCACGCGCACCTGGATGCCGACGAGGTCGGGGTGGAACACGCCCATCAGGATGTTGGGCGCGCCGGCCGGGTTGGTCAGGGGGCCGAGGATGTTGAAGATGGTGCGCACGCCCAGTTCCTTGCGGACCGGGGCGATGTTCTTCATGGCGGGGTGGTGGTTGGGCGCGAACATGAAGCCGATGCCGCACTGCGCGACGCTGGCGGCCACCTGCTCGGGCGTGAGCATGATGTTGGCCCCCAGGGCCTCGAGCACGTCGGCGCTGCCGGTCTTGCTGGAGACGCTGCGGTTGCCGTGCTTGGCGACCTGCGCGCCGGCCGCGGCGGCCACGAACATCGAGCAGGTGCTGATGTTGAAGGTGTGCGCGCCATCGCCGCCCGTGCCGACGACGTCGACCAGATGCGGCTGTGGCGCCAGCGGCACCTTGACCGAGAACT
The DNA here is from genome assembly GCA_041912595.1 of Burkholderiaceae bacterium. Taxonomy (GTDB): domain Bacteria; phylum Pseudomonadota; class Gammaproteobacteria; order Burkholderiales; family Burkholderiaceae_C; genus Roseateles_B. The sequence goes on along the minus strand of JAYRMR010000026.1, from coordinate 62,314 downwards.
CGCGCATGACCTGCGCGGCGGCGGTGATCTCGCCGATGGTCTCCTTCTTGACGCGCAGGCCGATCAGCAGAGCCGCGGCCATCACGGGCGACATCTCGCCGCTCATGATGCGCCGCATGAGGGTCAGCATCTCGTCATGGAAGATCTCGCGGTGCTCGATGGTCCGCGTCAGGGCTTCGTTGTCGGTGATGGGCATGGTGATGTCCGGTTCAGGCGTTGAAGTAGTCGCGAACGGCGGCGATGGCGCGGTCCACGCCCGCCGCATCGACGTCCAGATGGGTCACGAAGCGCAAGCGAATCGTGGCGCCCCCGATCAGCTGCCGCTGATCGCCCCCCGCGGGGGCCTCGTCGCTCTTGGGGCGGCCCGGCGAGCGACTCGCATAAGCGCCCGTGGCCAGCACGCCGCGCTCCTTCAGGAAGGGCAGCAGGCCGGCGGCCCGTGTCGTGTCGGCCACGTCGGCGAACACGATGTTGGTCTGAGGCGTCTCGATGGCAAGACCTGGCACCCCGGCCAGGCCGTCGGCGAGGCGGCGCGCGAGGGCGTGGTCTTCAGCCAGGCGATGCACGTGGTGATCCAGCGCATGGTGGGCCGCCGCGGCCAGCAGGCCCGCCTGGCGCAGGCCGCCGCCGGCCATCTTGCGCCAGCGATGGGCGGCCTTGATGAAGTCGCGCGAGCCGCACAGCACCGAGCCCACCGGGGCGCCGAGGCCCTTGGAGAAGCACACCGAGACGCTGTCGAAATGGCTGCAGATCTGGCGCGCGGCCGCATACGGCTCCGCGGCATCCACGGCCACCGCCGCGTTGAAGAGGCGCGCGCCATCGAGGTGCCGCGCCAGCCCGCGCCGCTGCGCCAGGGCCGAGGCCGCGGCGAGGTAGTCCATGGCCAGCACCTTGCCGCCGATGGTGTTCTCCAGCGTCAGCAGCCGCGTGCGGGCGAAGTGGGCGTCGTCCGGCTTGATGTGGGCCTCGATGTCCGCGAGCAGCAGGCTGCCGTCGGGCTGCTGCGGCAGCGGCTGGGGCTGGATGGAGCCCAGCACGGCCGCGCCGCCGCCCTCCCAGCGGTAGGTGTGGGCCATCTGGCCGACGATGTATTCGTCACCGCGCTGGCAATGCGCCATCAGCGCGCACAGATTGCTCTGCGTGCCGGTGGGCATGAAGAGCGCGGCCTCGAAGCCCAGACGGGCCGCGAGGTCCTCCTGCAGGCGGTTGACGCTGGGGTCGTCCCCGAACACGTCGTCCCCCAGCGGCGCGGCCCCCATGGCCTCGCGCATGGCCGGCGTGGGCTGGGTGACGGTGTCGCTGCGCAAGTCGATCATGGGGCATCACTCCTTGATGTGGTGGCCTGACCTGCGGGCGCTCAGCGCTTCAGCAGCAGGAAGTTCTTGAGCATGGCATGGCCGTGCTCGGACAGGATGGACTCGGGATGGAACTGCACGCCCTCCAGCGGCGTGGCCGTGCCGGCGAGCTCGCGGTGGCGCAGGCCCATGATCTCGCCGTCCTCGCTGCGGGCGGTGACGACGAACTCCTTGGGGAAGGTGGCCTCCTCGACCACGAGCGAGTGGTAGCGCACGACGGTGAAGTCCTGCGGCAGCTCGCTGAAGACGCCCTGCCGGTCCGTCGTGATCACGCTGGTCTTGCCATGCATCTGCGTCTTGGCCCGCACGATGTTGGCACCGAAGGCCGCGCCCATGCTCTGGTGGCCGAGGCACACGCCCAGCAGCGGCAGCTTGCCCGCGAAATGGCGGATGGCCTCTACGCACACGCCGGCCTCGGCGGGCGAGCAGGGGCCGGGCGAGAACACGAGGTGATCGGGCTTCAGCGCCGCGATCTCTGCGACGGTGATCTCGTCGTTGCGCACGACCTTCACCTCGGTGCCGAGCTCGCCGAAGTACTGCACCAGGTTGAAGGTGAAGCTGTCGTAGTTGTCGATCATCAGCAGCATGTCAGGCCTCCTCGCGAGCGTCACGGGCAATCAGGAAAGGGTGGGGCGCACGCATCAGAAGCCCTCCTCGACGAGTTCCGCCGCGCGCAGCAGCGCACGGGCCTTGGCCTCGGTCTCCTTCCACTCCAGCTCGGGCACGGAGTCCGCCACCACGCCGGCCGCGGCCTGCACGTAGAGCATCTGGTCTTGCACGATGCCGGTGCGGATGGCGATGGCGAGGTCCATGTCGCCCGCATAGCTGAGGTAGCCGCAGGCGCCGCCGTAGATGCCGCGCTTGACGGGCTCCAGCTCGTCGATGATCTCCATGGCGCGGATCTTCGGCGCGCCGGACAGCGTGCCCGCCGGGAAGGTGGCGCGCAGCACGTCCATGTTGGAGAGCCCCTCCTTGAGCAGGCCCTCGACGTTGGAGACGATGTGCATCACGTGCGAGTAGCGCTCGACGGCAAAGGCATCGGTGACCTGCACGCTGCCGGTCTTGGCGATGCGGCCGATGTCGTTGCGGGCCAGGTCGATCAGCATGAGGTGCTCGGCGCGCTCCTTCGGGTCGGCCTTGAGCTCGGCTTCGAGCGCACGGTCGAGCTCGGGCGTGGCGCCGCGCGGACGGGTGCCGGCGAGCGGACGGATGGTGATCTTCTCGCCCTCGGCGACGCGCTCGTGGCGCACCAGGATCTCGGGCGAGGCGCCGACGATCTGGAAGTCCCCCATGTCATAGAAGTACATGTAGGGGCTCGGGTTGAGCGAGCGCAGCGCGCGGTAGAGGCTCAGCGGGGACTCGGTGTAGCGCTTGGACAGGCGCTGCCCGAAGACGATCTGCATGCAGTCGCCCGCGGCGATGTACTCCTTGGCGCGCAGCACGGCGGCCTCGTACTCGGCGCGGGGGAACTCGCGCAGCACGGGGTGGGCCTGCCCGCGCCGCACCTGCGGGGCGGAGACGCTGTAGCTGAGCTTGTCCCGCAGCTCGGCCAGGCGCTTCTTGGCCTTGAAATAGGCCTCGGGCTGGGCCGGGTCGGCATAGACGATGAGGTAGAGCCGGCCCGAGAGGTTGTCGATGACGGCCAGCTCCTCGCACTGCAGCAGCATCACGTCCGGCGTGTCCAGGCCCCCGGTCTTGGCGGTCTTGGCAAGGCGGGGCTCGATGTAGCGGACGGCGTCGTAGCCGAAGTAACCGGCCAGGCCGCCGCAGAAGCGCGGCATGCCCGGGCGCAGCGCGACCTTGAAGCGCTGCTGGTAGGCCTCGATGAACTCGAGCGGATTGCCCTCGTGGCTCTCGATGAGCTCGCCATCGCGGCGCACCTCCGTGCGGCGGCCCTCGCTGCGCAGCACGGTGCGCGCCGGCAGGCCGATGAAGGAGTAGCGCCCGAAGCGTTCGCCGCCCACCACCGACTCCAGCAGGAAGCTGTGTCGACCCTGGCCGGCACCGGCGCAGAGCTTCAGGTAGAGCGACAGGGGGGTTTCGAGATCCGCAAAGGCTTCGCTGATCAGCGGGATGCGGTTGTAGCCTTCAGCGGCCAGGCTCTGGAATTCCAGTTCGGTGATCACGTCTTGTTCTCTCGCGAATGCGTCGGCGCCGGCCACAGGCCCGGGGCGCTCGATCGATCAGATCAGCTTGGCTCGCATGCCGCAGCGCTGCCGAGGGGCAGCACCGGCGCACGGGTTCGCAGTGACTTCGCGGAAGTGTGGGCCCCGGGAACCGGAGCCGGCAAGCAGGCCAGGCGCTTCAGTGGGTGAAGGCGGACGGGCGTCGCCAGGGCCAGGCTCCCCGGTCGTTCGACCCCTTGATCTGCTTGCGCGTGATGAACATAGTGCGGCCGAGTGTAGCAGCGGCCCCGTGAAACTGAGACTTGCCCCTATTTCAAGCCTTCGTCGTTCAGACATACTCCTTCTTACAAGTTCTGCAGCCGTCATGCAGGCATCCTTGGAGTGAGACATGCGTCGTTCGTTGATTGCAGCGCTGATGGCGCTGGCCCTGCCGCTGGGGGCACTGGCCCAGACCGTGGAACTGGCTGGCGTGAAGTACGAGGCCCAGGCCGAGCTGGGGGGCCAGAAGCTGGTCCTCAACGGCGCGGGCATCCGCTACAAGGCCATCTTCAAGGTCTACACCGCCGGCCTGTACCTCAAGGACAAGGCCGCCACGCCGGATGCCGTGTTCAGCACGGCGGGCCCGAAGCGGCTGTCGATCCACATGCTGCGCGAGATCGACGCCAACGAGCTGGGCAAGCTCTTCACCAAGGGCATGCAGGACAACGCCACGCCGGAGGACTTCTCCAAGTCCATCCCGGGCGTGATGCGCATTGCCGAGGTCTTCGCGGCCAAGAAGAAGATGAGCTCGGGCGAAGGCTTCTCCGTCGACTACATCCCCGGCACCGGCACGCTGGTGCTGGTCAACGGCAAGGTGCAGGGCGAGCCCATCAAGGAGCCCGAGTTCTTCACCACGCTGATGCGGATCTGGCTGGGCAAGAACCCCGCCGACAGCCAGCTGAAGGACGCCCTGCTGGGCGTGCAGCCGCAGGGCCGCAGCCGCTGAAGGCGCCGGATCAGGGCGCGAGCAGGCGCCCGATCTGGTCCAGCCGGTCCAGGTGCGCGAGCGCCGGGACGGCATCGATGGGCTCGCCGTGGTTGTAGCCATGGCGCAGCAGCACCACCGGGCAGCCGGCGGCATCGGCCGCCTGCGCATCGTTGCTTGAGTCCCCGATCATCCACGCCGACGCCGGAGCCACGCCCAGCGCCTCGCAGGTCTTGAGCAGGGGCAGCGGGTCGGGCTTCTTGCGCTCGAAATCGTCCCCGCCGAAGACCCGGTCGAAGTAGCCCGCCAGCCCCTTGGCGGCCAGCAGATCGCGGGCGAAACGCGCCGGCTTGTTGGTCAGGCAGGCCATGGGCAGCCCCTGCGACTTCAGCAGGTCCAGGCCCTCACGCGTGCCCGGGAAGATCTCCGACGCCTGCCCATTGATCCGCAGATAGTGCGCCTGGTAATGCGCCCAGGCCGGCTCGTACAGGGCCGCGTCGCCGCCCACCTCGCGCAGGGCGGCGCGGATCAGCTGCTCACTGCCGCGCCCCACCGCCTGCAGCACCCACGCCCGGCTGACCGCCGGCAGGCCGAGGTCCGCCAGCGTCAGGGCCAGCACGGCCACGAAGTCGCCGGCGGTGTCCACGAGGGTGCCGTCGAGGTCGACGAGAAAGGCTTGAGGGCGCGAGGGAGCAGACATCGATGGCACACGGGGAGATCGGGGCAAGGCCTGCATCCTAGCGGCTCCCCTGGCATGAGCGCCGCTCATGCCGGACATGACGGCCGCTACCGTGGCGGTCATGACAACACTCGTCAACCTCTTTCACCCCCGCCTGGAGAGCAGGGCCGGGGCCAGCACCAGATCGCCGTAGTCCGGCATGGCGATCCGGAAGGCGTGCGCCCCCACCGCGGGATCGAAGCCGGGCTGCGGCGCCACCTTCCGCATCTGGCGCAGGGCATGGCTCATGGCCGACTGCGTCACGTGCGCATGCAGGGCGGCGCGGCTGACGCTGCCCTCCTGCAGCAGCAGGTGCAGCCATTGCAGCAGCCGGGGATCCAGGTCGGTCGCACGGGCGGAAGGCGTCATGGGGCGAGGGCCGGCCCGGCCCCTGGGTAGATGCGGAGCGGCGACGATACGCAGCGCGGGGACAATGCCGCATCGCCCGTCGCATCGGGCTCCCAGAGCATCTCCCCTATGTCTGCCACCTCCTCGCATCGGGCGTCCCACCCGGCGGTCTACTTCGTCCTCTTCGCGCCCTTCAGCGCGCTGAGCGGCTACCTGGCCATCGCCGCGGCCTACGCCCTCGCCCAGGCCAAGGTGCCCGCCGAGGCCATCGCCGGCCTGCTGGCGGTGACCTTCATGCCCCACGCCGCCAAGTTCCTGTGGGCGCCCATCGTGGACCTCACGCTGACCCGCAAGACCTGGTATCTGATCGGCTGCGTCGGCTCGGCGGCGGGCATGTTCATCACCGGCATGACGCCGTACCGCCTGGAATCCATCCCCTTCCTGACCGCGGTGGCCGTGACGGCCGGCATCGCTGCCAGCCTGCTGGGCATGTCGGTCGAAAGCCTCATGGCCCACAGCACGCCGGACGAGGAAAAGGGCCGCGCGGCCGGCTGGATGCAGGCCGGCAACATGGCCGGCTCCAGCCTCGGCGGCGGCCTCGCCCTGTGGATGATGGAGGACCTGCACGTCTCCGCCATGCTCACCAGCAGCCTCATGGCCGTGCTGACGCTGGCCTGCGCCGCCGCCCTGCCCCTGGTGCGGGAGCCGCGGGCCGAGACCCCGGCCGGCGGCTTCAGCTTCGCCAGCAACGCCCGCGCCGCGGGCCGCGACCTCTGGGAGGTGGCCTGCTCCCGCCTGGGCCTGCTGGCCATCCTGGTGTGCTTCCTGCCCATCGGCGCGGGAGGTGCGGGCAATCTGTGGTCGGTCGTCGCACCCGACTGGCACGCCAGCGCCGCCACCGTGGCGCTGGTCACCGGCGTGGTCAGCGGCATCGTCTCCGCCGGCGGCAGCCTGCTGGGCGGCTTCATCTGCGACCGCATGGACCGCAAGTGGGCCTACTGCCTGTTCGGCGGCCTGCAGGCCGTTTGCGCCCTGGCCATGGCGGCCGCGCCCCGCACCGAGAGCAGCTTCGTCGTGTTCACGACGCTCTACGCCCTGACGACCGGCCTCTGCTACACCGGCTATGCGGCCGTGGTGCTGGAAGCCATCGGCAAGGGCGCCGCCGCGACCAAGTACAGCCTGCTGGCCTCCCTGGCCAACATGCCGCTGAGCTGGATGACGCTCGTGGCCGGCTACTCGCAGACCCACTGGGGCAATGGCGGCATGCTGCAGGCCGAGGCGGCCATCGGCGGCGCCGCGCTGCTGGTGTTCGCCCTCGCCTCCAAGATCGCGCAGCGCCGGGCCGGGCCGGCTGCTCAAGTCGCCGGCGCCGCGTAAACAATTGTCCAATTGTTCGGACATTTGCGCATATTTGCGTAGAATGGCCGGATGGACAGCCCCAAGCAGCGGCTGCTCGCCCTTTTGCGCGAGCAGCCCTTCATCACGCAGGAGGCGCTGGCGGCCCAGCTGGGTCTCTCGCGCTCCACGCTCACCCACCAGCTCGCGCAGCTCACCCGTGAGGGCCTGATCCTCGGCCGGGCCTATGTGCTCGCCGAGCCCGGCCAGCTGCTGTGCATCGGCGCCGCGAACCGCGACCGCAAGCTGCGCACCACGGGGCCGGCGCGCCTGGCGAGTTCCAACCCCGCCGCGCAGACGGAAAGCGCCGGCGGCGTCGCCCGCAACATCGCCGAGAACCTCGCCCGCCTGGGCCTGCCGGTGCAGCTGCTGACCGCCGTCGGCCAGGATCCGGCCGGCCAGGCGCTGCTGGCCGAGGCCGCCGCACTGGGCATCCGCACCCACGGCAGCCTGCAACTGGCCGAGGTGCCCACAGGCAGCTACACCGCGGTGCTGGACGCCCAGGGCGATCTCCTCATCGGTCTGGCCCAGATGCAGGCCTGCGAGGCGCTCGACACCGCCTTCCTGCAATCCACCCTCGCCCAGCGCCGCAGTGCACGCTGGACGGTGCTGGACCTGAACCTGCCCGCGCCGACCGTCGCCGCCCTGCTGGCCGAGGCCGCGGCGGCGCAGCGGCCGCTCGCGGCCGTCGCGGCCTCCGTGCCCAAGATGGACCGCCTGCCGCAGGACCTGCGCGGGCTGTCGCTGCTGCTGCTGAATCGCGACGAGCTGGCCGCCTGCACGGGCCTCGCCCTCACGGACGACACCGCCCTGGCGGCTGCCTGGGCGCAGCTGCAGTCACGCGGCCTGCAGCGCCTGGTGCTGACGCAGGGCGGCGGCGACGTCTGCTGCGCGTCGGCCGGCGAGCCGCTGACCCGCGTCCCGGCCCCGCCCGTCGAGGGCATCGTCGAGGTCACCGGCGCGGGGGATGCCTTCTCCGCGGGCGTCCTCGCCGGCCTGCTGCGCGCGCCGCAGGACCTCCCGGCCGCCTGCCGGCTGGGCCAGCGCCTGGCCGCCCTCACCCTGCAAAGCACGGCCACCGTCTCGCCGCTGCTGAGCCCCGCCCTCCTGGACACCCCGGAAGAAAGCCTGCCATGAACCTGCCCCTCGTCTTCTCGCCCGAAGTGGCCCTCGCCCGCGAACAGGGCCGCGCGATCGTCGCGCTCGAGTCCACCATCATTTCCCACGGCATGCCCTACCCGCAGAACGTGCAGACGGCTCGCGAGGTCGAGGCCCTCGTGCGTGCCGAGGGCGCCGTGCCCGCCACCATCGCCGTGATGGGCGGCAAGATCCGCATCGGCCTGGCCGACGAGGAGCTGGAGCTGCTGGGCCGCAGCCCGGACGCCCTCAAGCTCAGCCGTCGCGACCTCCCCTTCGCGCTGACCAGCGGCCGCGTGGGCGCGACCACCGTGGCGGCCACGATGATCTGCGCCCAGCTCGCGGGCATCCAGGTCTTCGTGACCGGCGGCATCGGCGGCGTGCATCGCGGCGCCGAGACCAGCTTCGACATCTCCGCCGACCTGCAGGAGCTGGCGCGCACCTCCGTAGCCGTCGTCTGCGCGGGCGCCAAGAGCATCCTGGACCTGCCGCTGACGCTGGAGTACCTGGAAACGCACGGCGTGCCGGTGCTCTCGATCGGCCAGGACAACTTCGCCGCCTTCTACACGCCGGACAGCGGGCTGAAGGCCGATTTCCGCCTCGACGACCCCGCCGAGCAGGCCCGCTTCCTCAAGGCCAAGTGGAACCTCGGCCTCGCCGGCGGCGTGGTGATCAGCAACCCGGTGCCGGCCGCCGAGGCGATGCCGCGGGAGGAGATTGATCGCATCACGGCGCAGGCGCTGCAGGAAGCCGCCGCCCAGGGCATCCAGGGCAAGGCGGTCACGCCCTATCTGCTGGCGCGCATCAAGGCGCTGACGGACGGCCGCAGCCTCGCGACCAACATCGCCCTCGTGCGCCACAACGCCCGCGCCGGGGCGAAGCTCGCCCTGGCCTTGCTGCATGCATAAAGTCATGCGCCGACTTCACGTCGGGGCAATACGCAGGAACGGCCGGCGGGCTAAGCTTCGGGGCTTCCCATCAGCCTCCTGCTGAGCCTGCGGCCCACGCTGCGACTGCCGCCTCGCGCGGCCCACCGTGGCGCCCCGGCTCAGGTCAGAAAGACCCGCCCATGCGCCGCACGCCCGTCGTAGCCACCCTTGCCCTGCTGATCCTTGCCGGCGCCGCCTGGCGCTGGAATGCCCACCGCGCCGAGACGGCCAGCGCCTCGGGCAACGCCCCCGCCGGCGCGGCCTCGGCGCCCGGCGGCAAGGGCAATGCGGCGCCACAGGCGGTGGGCGTCGTGACGGTGCAGCGCCAGGACGTGCCCGTGAGCATCGACGCCGCCGGCACGGTGGCGGCCCTGCAAAGCGTGGACCTGCGCGCCCAGACCACCTCCACCGTCCGCGAGGTCCTGGTCAAGGACGGGCAGATGGTGAGCAAGGGTCAGGTCTTGTTCCGCTTCGACGACCGCACGGACCGCGCCAATCTCGACAAGGCGCGCGCCCAGCTCGCCCGCGACCGCGCCAGCCTTGCGGATGCCGAGCGCCAGCTGCAGCGCGCCCAGGACCTGCTGCGCCAGAACTTCGTCGCACAGAGCGCCGTGGACACCGCCCTGACCAACGTCGAGGCCCAGCGTGCCGTGGTGCAGTCCGACGAAGCCGCCGTGCAGGCCGCGCAGGTGAGCGTCAGCTACAACGAGCTGCGCGCCCCGCTCGCCGGCCGCGCGGGCCTCGTCAACGCCATGCCCGGCGCGCTGGTGCAGGCCAATGCCAGCGCCGCGCCGCTGCTGAACATCGCGCAGCTCTCGCCCATCGGCGTGAGCTTCGTCGTGCCCGAGACGCAGCTGCAGCCGCTGCTCGCCGCCGTGCGCCCGGGCCCGGACGGCAGGACCGAGCCGCTGGACGTGCAGGTGAGCCTGCCCGGATCGCCCCGTGGCAAGGCCAAGGGCGCGGAAGCCCTGCTCACCGGCCACCTGGGCTTCGTGGACAACCTCGTCGATGCCACGACCGGCACCATCAAGGCCCGCGCCGAGTTCGACAACGCCGGCCAGCAGCTCTGGCCCGGCCAGTACGTGCGGGTGCGGCTCACGCTGCGCACCCTGAAGAACGCCGTCGTCGTGCCGCAGGCCGCGCTGATCCTGCGGGGCAATGAGCGCACGCTGTATGTCGTCGGGCCGGACAAGACCGCCCAGCTCAAGACCGTGCAGCTGCGCTACGGCTTCGGCGACTTCGCCGTCGTCGAGGGCATCGAGGCCGGCGAGCAGGTCGTGCTGGAGGGCAAGCAGAACCTGCGCCCCGGCACGCCGTTGAAGGTGCAGCCCGCCGCCGTCGATCCGGGCCGCGCGCAGCGGGGCGACCCCGCGGCGAGTGCGGCAAGTGCGGCGAGTGCGGCCTCGACGCCTACCTCGGGAGCAGGTGCATGAGACTGACCGAGCTCTTCATCCGGCGGCCGGTGATGACCGTGCTGCTGAACCTCTCGCTGGTGATCGCCGGCCTCGCGGCCTTCTCGAAGCTGCCCGTCGCCGCCCTGCCCTCCTACAACACGCCCGTCATCAACGTGCAGGCGAGCCTGCCGGGCGCGAGCCCCGAGACGATGGCGTCCTCGGTGGCGCTGCCGCTGGAGAAGCAGTTCTCCACCATCGCCGGCCTCTCGGGCATCTCCTCGACCAGCATCCTCGGCAGCACCTCGCTCACGCTGGAGTTCGACCCCAGCCGCAACATCGACGCCGCCGCGGTGGACGTGCAGGCCGCGCTGTTCCGCTCGCTGCGCGCGCTGCCCACCGAGATGACCTCGCCGCCGTCCTACCGCAAGGTGAACCCGGCCGATGCGCCGGTGCTGATGGTGGCGCTCACCTCGCCCTCGCTCAACCTCTCGGACCTCAACGACTACGCCGAGAACCTCATCACCCCCGCGCTCTCGACCATCAACGGCGTGGCCCAGGTGTCCATCTTCGGGCAGAAGCGCTACGCCGTGCGCATCCAGGCCAAGACCGAGGCGCTCACGCAGCGCGGCATCACGCTGGAGGAGCTGCAGGCCGCCGTGCGCTCGGCCAACGCCAACACGCCGGTGGGCGTGCTCGACGGCGCGCGCCAGACGCTCACCATCCAGGCCAACAAGCAGCTGAAGAACGCCCGCGAGTTCGGTGCCATCGTGGTCGCGAGCCGCAACGGCCAGCCCATCTTCCTGCGCGACGTGGCGGAGGTGCAGGACAGCTTCGAGACGACGAAGTCCTATGCCAGCTTCAACGGCGAGCGCTCCATCACGCTGGCCGTGCAGCGCCAGCCGGACGCCAACACCGTGGCCGTCGTCGATGCCGTCAAGGCCATGCTGCCGCGCATGGCCGCGCAGCTGCCGGCCTCCGTGCAGATGAGCACGCTGAACGACCGCTCGATGTCGATCCGCGAATCGCTGCACGACGTCTACTTCACGCTCGCGCTCACCGTGGCGCTCGTGGTGCTGGTGATCTTCCTCTTCCTGCGCCGGGCGGTGGCCACGCTGATCCCGACGCTCTCGCTGCCCATCTCGCTGATCGGCGCGCTCACGCTGCTCTACGCGCTCGGCTACAGCCTGGACAACATCTCGCTGCTGGGCATCACCCTCGCCGTGGGCCTGGTGGTGGACGACGCCATCGTGATGCTCGAGAACATCGTGCGCCACGTCGAGGACGGCATGGCGCCCTTCGACGCCGCGGTGCGCGGCGCGCGGGAGATGGCCTTCACCATCCTGTCCATCTCGATCTCGCTGGTGGCGGTGCTGATCCCCATCTTCTTCATGCCCGGCGTGATCGGCCTGCTCTTCCACGAATTCGCCGTGGTGGTGATGCTGGCCATCCTCGTCTCGGCCGTGGTGTCCCTGAGCCTCGTGCCCATGCTGTGCAGCCGCTTCCTGCAGCCGCACCACGAGGTCGAGGAGTCCGCGCTGGGCAAGACCTTCGAGCGCGGCTTCAGCGCCGTGCTCGGCGCCTATGAGCGCAGCCTCGACTGGGCCCTGGCCCATCGCAAGGCCGTGCTCGCGGTCGCCGTGGCCAGCTTCGTCGCCACCGTCGTGCAGTACAGCCTGATTCCCAAGGGCTTCTTCCCCGAGGAGGACGTCGGCCAGATCCAGGCCAGCACGGAAGCCTCGGAGGACATCAGCTACGCCGCCATGGAGCAGCTGCAGCAGCGCCTGGCCGAGATCGTGCGCCAGCACGAGGCCGTGGCCAGCGTGGCCTCGGCGCTGGGCGCGGGCGGCGGGGGCGGCAACTCCGTGAACAACGGCCGCATGTTCATCAACCTCAAGCCCCGCAAGGACCGCCCCGCCATGCCGCAGGTGCTGGAGAGTCTGCGCAAGGAGCTGCGCAAGGTGCCGGGCATCGCCGTCTACCTGCGGCCCGTGCAGAACCTGCAGCTCGGCGGCCGCCAGAGCAAGGCGCGCTACCAGTACTCGCTGCAGTCCGTGAGCGCGGGCGAGCTCGGCCAGTGGGCGCTGAAGCTGCAGGAGAAGCTGCGCGCCGACCCGATGTTCCGCGACGTCACGAGCGACTCCCAGCAGCGCGGCCTGCAGGCCAACCTCGTGATCGACCGCGAGCGCGCCAATCTGCTGGGCGTGCAGATGCAGGACCTGCGCACGGCGCTCTACGACGCCTTCGGGGAGCGCCAGGTGTCCAGCATCTACGCCGAGAGCAACACCTACCAGGTCATCATGGAGGCGAGCCCCGAGGACCGCGGCACGGAGGACGCCTTCGCCAAGATCCAGCTGCGCGGCCGCAACGGCACGCTGGTGCCGCTGCAGGCCTTCGCCACGGTGCAGCGCGGGCTCGGCCCCACCGCGGTGAACCACCAGGGCCAGCTGCAGGCCATCACGGTGGCCTTCAACCTGGCCCCCGAGGTCCCGCTGGGGCAGGCCACGGCGAAGCTGGACGGCTATGTGCGCGAGATGCAGCTGCCGGCGTCCATCATCACCAGCTATGGCGGCGACGCCGCGGTGTTCCAGGACTCGCAAGGGGGTCAGGTCTTGCTCATCGTGCTGGCGCTGGCGGTGATCTACGTGCTGCTGGGCGTGCTCTACGAGAGCTACATCCACCCCGTGACCATCCTCGCCGGCCTGCCCTCGGCGGCCGTGGGGGCGCTGGCCACGCTGGAGCTCTTCGGCATGGAGCTGACCGTCATCGCGACCATCGGCATCGTGATGCTGATTGGCATCGTGAAGAAGAACGCCATCATGATGATCGACTTCGCGCTCGACGCGCAGCGCAGTGGCGGCATGACGCCGGAGCAGGCGATCCGCGAGGCCTGCCGCCTGCGCTTCCGACCCATCATGATGACGACGCTGGCCGCACTGATGGGCGCCCTGCCCATCGCGCTGGGCCTCGGGGCCGGCGCCGAGTTGCGCCAGCCGCTGGGCCTGGCGGTGGTGGGGGGGCTGATCGTCTCGCAGGCGGTGACGCTCTACATCACGCCGGTGATCTACCTGGCGCTGGACCGTTTCAGCGGCACCGGCCCGGACCTGCGTGAGGTGCGCGACGCCCCCCTGACGGCGCACGGCGCCTGAGGGCGGGGGCGGCCGGCGTCAGGCGCTCCTGCCGGCGCCCTGGCGCGACCGCATCTCCGCCTTGTCGCGGTACATGTCCTGGTCCGCGATGCGCATGAGGCCCTGCGCATCGTTGGCCATGACCGGGTAGACGGCGATGCCCATGGCCGCCGTCACCCGCACGGCCAGGTTATGGACCGAGATGAAGATGGGCTGCTCCAGCAGCGCCACCAGCTTGGCCTTGACCTGCTGGGCCTGCAGAAGACTGTCGACATCGGGCAGCAGCACCAGGAACTCGTCCCCGCCGATGCGGCCGACCGTGTCGGCCTCCCGCAGCGAGGCCGCCAGCCGCTGGGCGACGACCTTGAGCACCTGGTCGCCCGCCTCGTGGCCGTAGCGGTCATTGATGGGCTTGAAGTCATTCAGGTCCACGAAGATCAGCGCCAGGCCCTGGCTCTTGCGCTGAGCCTGCGCCAGGGCGCGGTCCAGGCGGTCGTGCAGCAGGCGCAGCGAGGGCAGGCCGGTGAGCGCGTCGTGGTTGGCCAGATGGCGCACCACCTGCTCGGCGCGGGCCCGGCGCGCCACTTCCTCCTTCAGCTCGTCGAGGCTGCGCTCGACGGACTCCGCCATCTCGTCGATGGCCTGGGAGAGCTCGCCGAACTCGGAGCTATGCCCGAGGCTGATGCGCTGGCTCTGCTGCCCCTTGCGCACCTGCCGGGCCCAGTGGCGCAGCATCTCGACCGGGCGGCGCACCGAGCGGTCGTAGCGCATGGCCATGAACACGGCATTGCCGCCGGTGAACACCAGGCACACGATGGCCAGCCAGGCGGTGAAGCGCAGGTTGTCCTTCAAGGGCTGGATCAGGGCCTCGTGGCTCGCCTTCAGCGACTGCCGCACGGCGCGCAGCGGCCCCATGATCTCGGCCTTGGCGTGGCGGTAGGCGGGGCCGTGCAGCATCTCCAGCGCCTCCTTCCATTCCTCCTCCGCCAGCGGATGGGTCGAGCCGCGGGTGTCCACGCGCCCCATGGCCTGCTGCTCGGTCTTCATCAGCGCCTCGGAGCGGCGCAGGGCCTCCGCCAGGCGAGCGTAGTCCTCGGGCGCGAAGCCGGCGTCCTGCAGCTTCGCCTGCATGGCGCGCGCGGCCACGGGGCGGCCGGCGGCGCGGGGCTGGTCCAGTGCCAGGTCCCAGTAGACCTCGTCATAGCCCTCGGGCTCCGACTGCAGGCCCTCGCGCATGCGGGCGACCTCGCGGTAGTGGTCGGCGAATTGCGCGTCGCGGCTCACCACGAACAGCTGCGCCATGCGCGTGAGCTCGTCCGAGCTGCGCTGCAGTTGCGCGACCAGCTGGTCCCGCTGCTGGAACTGCCGCTGCTGCTCCAGCAGGCTGCGGTAGCCCGCCACCAGGTAGCCCACCGCCGCCGTCGCCACCAGCACGAGGACGATCTGCGCGATGAGGTTGAGGGCCAGCTTGGTGCGGAACAGCATGGTCGGCGGGTTTCTGGACATCGGCTAGCGCACCACCCGGCGCGCCAGCGGCGCCTGCGACCAGCTCCGGGCGGCCAGCTCGATGAGGTCCAGCACATTCTCGAAGCCCTGCGCGCTGCCGAAGTACGGGTCCGGCACCTCCTGCCCCTCGCGGCCGGGCACCACGTCCAGCAGCAGGCCGACCTTGTGCAGCAGCTCGGGCGGGCACTGGCGGCGCAGCGCGTGGAGGTTGTCCTCGTCCATCGCGAGGAGGTGGTCGAAGCGCAGGAAGTCCTCCGCCTCGATGCGGCGGGAACGCCATTTCTTCTCGAGGGGGTACTTGCGGCGGCTGAGCGCCGCGGCGGCTCGCGCGTCCATGCTCTGCGCCCGGGAGGAGGCGCGCACGCCGGCGGAGGCCACGCGCCCGAGTCCGAGGACGGCAGCCTGCGCCTTGAACACCGCCTCGGCCATGGGCGAGCGGCAGATGTTGGCCGTGCAGACCAGCAGCAGGGATTTCATGGCGGGCATTATGGGCGAGCCCGCCCGGGAGCATGTACTCCAAAGCCCCTGCAGCCGAGGGTGGGGGATGACGGATGTCAAGGCCTGACCCCGACTCTGCGACGCCCCCCGTGGGGCGGGCGCCCGCCGGGGCCGCAGTGCGCCGGCCAGGGCCCCATCACCCGGACCAAGCCCGCGAGATCAGTGCTTGGTTTCGCCGGCCAGATACTCGGCGACGGTCACCGGGCGCATTTTCACGATTCTCTCGACGGGGACGTTGAAATACCGTGCGAGTTCCCGCGCGATACGAAAAAGCACTGGCCGCCCGATCTCTGCGCGCTTGATGGAAGCGATCGAGACGCGAAATCGGCCCTGCTGGCAAGCTTCTGCCATTTCCTCCTGGGTCTGCAGTTTCTCGTTGCGCAGGCTCTTGAGAATATCCTGGACCAGGAAGACCCGGCCTTGCTGGACCATGGGTTCATAACGAACCACCGGGGCGGGATTCATGCTGGCCGTGACTTGTGCCAGCATGTTTTCATAGGACAGGACGGTATCTGTGCTCGCAGCACTGCCCGTCTGGGAGGTTTCCTGAGAATCGGCAGCGGCATGGCCCAGCTTATTGGCAGCCGATTGCTCCTCATTCAGGCTGGTATCGATTTCCTTGCTCATGTTGACCTCGTCAGATGCGACTGGAGGGGCGGGCCAGCACAAGCCGGAGAGGCGGGGCGGGCGGCGCGTCGATGCGCGGTGCATCGATGGGCTGAACGATAGGAAATCGGCAGAAAAGTCGCCTTCCGGGAACCTTCCGGAAGCTTCTGAGGGGCGAATCGGGATCAGAAACAGGGGTTAACCCTTGGATTTTTCTGTCAAACCCATCCCGGGTCCGATCAGTCCGGCCCACGCGGTACGAGAGGGCCATGCCCTGATTGTGACGGTTTCGGCCGTGCCGTGAGCACCATCCGTGAACCAGAGGCGGCGCGAGCGGGAATCAGATGACGGCCAGACATCGCATCACGGCCGGAAGAATCCAGCAGGTTTTCGGAAGCAGGCGTGGCCACGACGGACCCCCAAGACCAAGACGCAGTACGCCCGGCAAGGGCCGGGCGTGACACGTGAAGCGGACTTTCGATTCCCGACGGAGCCGAATGCCCGCTGCGGGATTCAGCGACTCAACCGGGTGGGTTTTCCGCCACAGGATCAGGCGTTGGCACCAGGCCGACAAAGGCACCCGAGGGACCGCTATTGTTGGTGAAAATGAGAATGGTGCTTCTCGTGGTGCCCTTGCGCACGGGAATCGTGACCTGACCACCCGGGGCCAGGCTTTGGTTATCACCCTGCGGGCCGCCCGAACCACTGACCGTATGGGTATTTTGGCCCCACAAGCGCAAAGGGCCGGTGCCGATATCTTTGTAGCGCACCGAATCGTAACCTTCAGCGGAAGGGAAAACGATCGGCGACACCAGCGGCTTGCCATTCACGTCGCTGTACAGGAAATAGGGATTGCCGTTGCCATCCAGCGCGGCAGCAACATTCACCTGATAGGGCTTGTTGGTCGACCCCAGAACAGTGCCATTCTCCGTATCCATCACATCTCCATAAAAATCACTCTCCACACAGCGGGCCCATCGAATCAACGAATCTGCCTGCAAGCTGCAGGCCATCCTTGCTGAGCCGCCCCCAATACTCCTTCATTTCGGAGCACATTCTCTTTCCTGCCAGCGGATCGTGGTCCCGCGTCCACCGCAAGGACAGGGAATCCAGTTCCGCGAGCCGGTAGAAATCCTTGATGCGCCACAGGCCCCGCATGATCTCAATCCGCTCGGCGGCCCGATGCAAGTCCACACCCTGGCCGGAAGCGTACGCCACGATCATGTATTCATAGCGCAAGGCCTGCACCGCCTCGCCATACTGCTGCACATGGGTCTGAAGCGTCGCGAGATCGATGGGCTCGCGTCCCGGGCCCTGGGATTTCGGGAGCCGGCTTCGCAGCACCGCTTCCATCGAGGAGAAGACCACGACGCGGCGCTTCCATTCCTGATTGTCAGCGTCCGCCATGGCCGTGCGACGGGCCATGGCCAGCGCCTTGCGGATCACTTCCAACCCTTTTTCGTAATGACCGAGTTGCTCGTGCAGCAACGCCCGCCAGGCATAGGCGCTGGCCAGGCGCATCTGCACCCGCATGTCCTGCGGCCGGCTCGCCGCAGCCTGCTCGAGCAGCTGCGTCATCTCGTCAAGGTCGGGCCAGCAGGACGCATCACCGCGCTCCACCAGACAGACTTCGGCCGTCCATTCGAGCACATTGGCCAGATCGAGCTGACGCAGATAATCGTCCGGCGTCGCCCGCAGGATTTGCCGGGTAATGCTGAGGCGCTCCGCAAAGAGCTGTCGCGCCAGGGGAATATCAAGATCTCGCAATGCCAGCGAACCGAGGGCATTGAGCGAATAACTCACTTCCAACTGCGCCGATTGGTCCTGCGGCGCCAGCGCCAATCCCTGGCGAGAAGCCGAGAGATAGTTGGAAAACCCCTCCTTGGCCTTTTCGCGCTCGCCGGTGCTCAAATTCAGTTGCGCCACCCAATACTCTGCGGCACCCAGGGTCTTGTAGTAATTCCCCCGCTCGTCCCTGGCGAGCGCCCCGGCATCAACCCCCCGGCAGAGTTCCAGCGCCACATCAAATGCCTTCCGGGCGGAGTCGGTCTGCTTTTTCTCCCAGTAGACCTCGCCAAGGATCAACAGCGCGCGGGCCCGCTGAATCCGGGCCGACGGCGCCTCATTCGCCAGCGCGGAGGTCTGCAGCACGCCCATGGCCTCGGTACCGATGCGCTCGATCAGCGACAGCCGGCCGACCGGGCGGAGTTGCTCCGCCATTTCTCCGAGCATGAAGGAGAGCAGGCGATCGCTGGTCGCCTTCTTCTCCGTCGCATCGCGTTCAGCCCGGAACGCCTTCAAGGCCAGCAGCCCCGACAACACCGTCAATGTCAGCAATACGGCAATGGCGAAATGCTTGAGCCGCTGCACGGCGACGGCCCGCCCCATGCTCGCTGCGAGGAATCGCCCTTCGGTCGGACTCAGGGCATGCACCTCGCTCTCGCGCAAGCGCCAGGCGTCCTGCAACTGCCGCCCGCGCGGCCACAGGAACTCCGCCGCCCGCCCGCCCTGCTCCCAGCGCTGCACCTGCTGGCGCAGCCGGGCTCGGGTCTGCAGGTCCTGGCGATGCTGAGCGATCCAGTCCGTCACGCGGGGCCAGCGGCGCAGCAGCGCCTCGTGGGCGACGCGGAAGCCCGGCTCCTCGCGGGCGAACTCGGTGCTGTGCTCGCTCACGAGCAGGCGCGCATCCACGAGGGCACGCACCAGCTCACGCTCGGCGGCGCTGCGCAGCTCGCTCCACAACGCGCGGCGGCCGCCCACGGGGCTCGACTCGTCCTCGCCCACCAGCACCAGCAGCGCCAGCACATGCGGCAGCGCCTCCTGCTGAACAGGCGTCATGGCGCGGATGAGCTGCTCGGCCTGCTCGGCGATCACGCCCTCCAGCCCGCCCATGCCGCCGGAGGCGCCACCCAGCGCCTGGTAGGCCGCGAAGGTGAGCTCGCCATGCGCGCTGCGCTGCTGGTAGAGCTGCTCGAGCGTGTACTGCAGCAGCGGCAGGGCGTCGGGGCTGGCGGCGGCGGCGTCGCAGAGCAGATCGTCCAGACGCTGGTGCGTGGACGCGTCGATGCCGAAGCTCAGCCCGGCGGCGCGGGCCGGCAGGCGGACCATCTGGGCGATCTCGGCACGGCTCGGCGGCGCGAGGTCGAGGTGGCCGCCCTGGGCCTTGTCCCGCATCAGCCAGGGGTGCTGGGCCAGCTGGGGGTAGTAGTCGTTGCGGCAGGCGGCCACGAGCAGCACGCTGCCGCTTTCGGCCAGCTGCTGCAGCAGGCGCAGCGCCGGCTCGCGCAGGGCCTCGTCCCCGAGGGGCGGACGGAACAAGGCCTCGAGGCGGTCGATGAAGAGCAGCGCATAGGGCTGCCCGCTGCCGCCCTGGCGCAGCAGCGCGGCGCGCAGCTCGGTCAGCACGGTGGCGGGCGTCTCGCTGAGGGCGCGGGCGAGGTCATGGGCGTTGAAGCCGGCCAGCAGCGGCTCGCCGGCAGGCGTCTCCCAGTCCAGCAAGGCGGCGGCCAGGGCCAGCGCGAAGGCGGGCGGAGATGCCGTCCCATCGGCAGCCTCGGAGGCCTGCACGCTCAGGTCGGCCAGGTCCAGCTGGCTGTAGCTGATGAGTTGCCAGCGCCCGGCCAGCGGTTCGCGCTGCAGCGTGGGGATCAGGCCGGCGCTGACGAGCGAGGTCTTGCCGGAGCCGCTCGGCCCCAGCACGAGCACCAGGCCGTGCTGGCGCTGCATCTGTGCGGTGACGCTGCGCAGCAGCTCCTGCGTGGCCTGCTCGCGGCCGAAGAAGACTTCGGCGTGGCGGATGTCGAAGGCCTGCAGGCCGCGGAAGGGCGAGCCACCCTGCCAGGCGCCGCTGCGGGCCTGGCCCTGCCCGCCGCGCACAGGCGCGATGACGCGGTAGCCGCGCTTGCGGATGGTCTCGATGTAGCGCGGCGCGGTGGCGCTGTCGCCCAGGGCGCGACGCAGCTGGTTGATGCTCTTGTGGACGGGGTTGTCACCGAGGCCGCCTTCGACGAGGGCATCGCCCCAGCAGCGCACCAGCAGGGTGTCGGCGCTGATGACCTCGCCGGGCGACGCGCACAGCGCCAGCAGCACGGCCATCGCGCGGGGCTCCAGGGCCTGCTCGCCCTCGGTGGCATGCGTCAGACGGTTGGCGGCCGGATCGACGCGCCACTCTCCCAGCTCAAAGCGTTCCGCAACCGGCTTGGCGTGCGCCGCATTGCCGGCCGCCCCCGCGCCGACGGTCCCCGTGACGGTCATGTCCCTGCACCTCGTGGCGTCGCGAGGCTGACCGGCAGGGGTCAGGTCTTGCGACGATTGATCCTTGCATGGGTGCCGAGGGCCCCATGGCTTGGCGGGGAGTATAGAAGTCAGCAGGCGCAAGGCGGGCAGCGGTAACCCAGGGGGCCGCCCCCGGCGTGCTGGCGATGCTATCCGGCGGGCGGCCGGGCGGCGGCATCAGACGCGCCGCAGTCCGGCCTCAGGTCCAGCCTCAAGCGAGGCCCAGAACCTCAGGAGCCGTAGCCCAGGTCTCGGGTCTCGACCAGCAGGCCGTTCTCGAAGCGCAGCGCCTGCATAAACTGCTGCGGGCCGAAGTTGTAGACCCATTCTTCGATGACGACGGGCACCTGGCGCTCGACCTCGACGGCGCTCTGCACCGCGGGGCCGCCGTTGACGGGGCGGGTCCAGACCGTCTCACGGACGCGCTGGAGGCGGTATTCCGTCCGCTGGTCCTGGCTGAAGGGCGCGCCGCACTTGCTCAGGACCTCGGCCTTGCGCAGGCCCGGGTCGATCACCCAGGTGTTGCAGCGGAAGGCATGGGCGTGCGATTGGCAGAGCAGACAGAGCAGACAGAGCAGACCAAGCAGCAGCGAGGCCAGGGCGATCCGGGCGGACGCCGGACGAGGAGAGGACGGGCGAAGGGAGCTCATCGGACCTCAACGCGGCAGAGGGCGAGACGGCTGACGCGCTCGCCCCGTGACGGGCTCAACGCGCCAGTTCGGCGCGCATGGCGTCGATGACCGCCTTGTAGTCCGGCTTGCCGAAGATGGCGGAGCCGGCCACGAAGGTGTCGGCGCCGGCGTCGGCGATCTGGCGGATGTTGTCCACCTTCACACCGCCGTCGATCTCCAGGCGGATGTCGCGGCCGCTGGCATCGATGATCTTGCGAGCCTGCTCGAGCTTCCGGAGGGCGCTGGGGATGAAGCTCTGGCCGCCGAAGCCGGGGTTGACGCTCATGATCAGCACGAGGTCGACCTTGTCGATGACCCACTCCAGCACGTCCAGCGGGGTGCCGGGGTTGAAGACGAGGCCCGCCTGCTTGCCCTCGCCCTTGATCAGCTGCAGCGTGCGGTCCACATGGGCCGAGGCCTCGGGGTGGAAGCTGACCAGATCGGCGCCGGCCTTGCAGAAGGCCTGGGCCAGGGCGTCCACGGGCTGGACCATCAGGTGGACGTCGATCGGGGCGGGCGTGCCGTCCGGCTTGACGGCGTGCTTCTTCAGGGCCTCGCAGACCATCGGGCCGAAGGTCAGGTTGGGGACGTAATGGTTGTCCATCACGTCGAAGTGGATCCAGTCGGCGCCGGCCGCCAGCACGTTGCGAACCTCCTCGCCCAGGCGGGCAAAGTCGGCGGAAAGGATGCTGGGGGCGATGCGGTGGCTCATGGCGTGCGGGGCAAGGGAGGGAATCGGGCCCCGGCCCTCGCGGCGCCGGGGAGGCAGAAGCGCGGATTTTACGAAAGCGGGCCGCCCCCGCCGCCCCGGCCCCGCCGGATTCAGCGCGGCGGCGTGAAAGCCTGCCGCGCGGCGTCCACCTCGGCACGCCAGCGGCAGCCGGGCGCGTGGTCGTTGATGAGGCCCATGGCCTGCATGAAGGCGTAGCAGGTGGTCGGGCCGACGAACTTGAAGCCCCGCCCGCGCAGGGTCTTGGAGAGGCGGCGCGAGGTCTCGGACTCGCCACGCACCGGCACGTCCTTCTCAGCGGGCTCCTCGAATCGCCAGAAGAAGGCGGCGAGCGAGCCGTACTCCTCGCGCAGCGCCGGGATCAGGCGGGCGTTGTGGATGGCGGCCTCGATCTTGCCGCGGTGGCGCACGATGCCGGCGTCCGCGAGCAGGCGCTGGACGTCCGCCTCATCGAAGGCCGCCACCTGGGCCGGGTCGAAGCCGGCAAAGCCCGCGCGGAAGGCCTCGCGCTTGGCGAGGATCGTCCGCCAGCTCAGGCCCGACTGGAAGCCCTCGAGGCACAGCTTCTCGAACAGGCGGCGCTCGTCCGTCACCGGGTAGCCCCATTCGGTGTCATGGTAGTGACGGTAGGCCTCGAAGCCGGGGGCCTCGCACCAGGCACAGCGGGCATGGCCGTCGTCGGCCACATAGGTTCGGGAGTTCATGGCGGGACCGCTCAGGGATTCGGATGGCCCGGAGCTTACGCGGCGCACGGGGCCGGTGTCGTCATGGATCGTGCGGAGGCCGCCCGCACCCGGCCTGGATACACCTCCGTCGCACGCGTCCCGGCCCCTGTCCCTAGAATGTCCCGCATGGCCCAACTCGACATCACCTGCAGCGTGCAGGTCGCCGCCCTGCCCGAGCAGACCGACCCCGAGCGCGGTCTGCATGCCTACAGCTACACGATCACGATCACCAATGCGGGCGACACCCCCGCGCAGGTGATCGGCCGCGAGTGGACGATCACCGACGCCGCCGGCGCCGTGCAGGAAGTGCGCGGCCTGGCGGTCGTGGGCCACCAGCCGCTGCTGCAGCCGGGCGAGACCTTCCGCTACAGCTCCTGGGCGCAGATCGCCACGCCGCAAGGCACGATGCGCGGCCGCTACCTGTGCGTGAGCGAGGACGCCGAGGTGTTCTACGCCGACGTTCCCGAATTCCTGCTGGCCGAAGCCAGCCAGCTGCATTGATGGCGGGGCGTTTCTTCCAGCGCGCCGCGGCGTGGGACCTCACGGCCCTGCTGAACGCCGCGGACCCGAAAGCCCCGCTGCCGGCCCGCAACCTCTGGTTGGCCCGCCTCCTGGAATGGCTGCGCCACGCGCCCACCTCGGGCGAGGACGAACGCGCCGCCGACGCCACCCCCCTGCCCCTGCTGCGCCTGAAGCACCTGCTCAATGTGCTGGAGCGGCATCCGGAGCATCAGGCCGCGGTGCGCGGCGTCATCGCCCGCTGCTGGACGGAGCTCAACGCCATCGGCCTGTTCGCGGACGTCGGCTTCGCGCCGCGCATGGCGCTGTGGGGCGAGGTCTTCCACCGCCTGCGCCTGCGCGTGCTGCCCGGCACCGTCGACACGACCGAGCTGGGCGAGCTCTTCGCGCAGCTCTTCCCCGACGGCGCGGACGAAGCCTGGCTGCGCCGCATCGACGCGCCGCTGCTGGCCCGCCTGCAGGCGCTGATGTTCCCCGCACAGGAGGCCGACGGCTGGCGCGGCCCGATGCGGGACGCCCTCACCGTGCTGATCAGCACCGTGCGTGCCGCGGGGCTGTCCGGCCCGCTGCGGCTGCGCATGGGCACCGAGACGCTGGCCGGTCACCCCTTCGAGCAGCTGGCGCGCGCCAGCGAGCAGTTCCTCGACGCCCTGGACGCCCGGGACGACACCGCCCTGCGCCAGGCCCTGCAGGTGCTGCGCGCGCTGCTGGACCAGTGCCGCGACGCGGTGCAGTCCGTGCCGGAGCACCTCGAGACCTATGGCGTCTCGGTGGACATCATCTTCGACGTCGAGCAGCTCACCGAACGCCTGCGCCGCATCGAGAGCCTGATGGACTGCCTCGTGGCGCCCGAGCCGGCGCCGCGCCTGCTCGCGCTCACGGCCGATCTGGTCCGCGTCACGCACGAGCGGCGCAGCCTGCGCACGCTGTTCGCGCGGCACTACTCGCTGCTGGCCCGCAAGGTGGCCGAGCGCAGCGCCGAGACCGGCGAGCACTACATCACCCGCGACCGCGACGAGTACCGCGGCATGCTGCGGCGCGCGGCCGGCGGCGGCGTCATCATCGCGGGCACCACCTTCGCGAAGTTCGCCGTCATGGCCCTGGGGCTGAGCGCCTTCTGGGCCGGCTTCTGGGCCGGCGCCAACTACGCGCTGAGCTTCGTCATCATCCACCTGCTGCACTGGACGGTCGCGACCAAGCAGCCCGCCATGACCGCACCGGCCATGGCGCACAAGCTGAGCCAGATCGGCACAGACGAGGGCCTCGCCGGCTTCGTGGACGAGGTGGCCCACCTGGTGCGATCGCAGGTCGCGGGCATCCTCGGCAACCTCGCCCTGGTGACGCCACTCGTGCTGCTGGGCCAGGGCGCGGCCTGGCTGCTGGCCGGCGCCCCGCTCGTGGGCGCCAAGGACGCGCAGTACGTGCTGCACTCGCTCAACGTCATCGGGCCCTCGTGGCTGTATGCGGCCTTCACGGGCGTGCTGCTGTTCTCGTCCAGCCTCATCGCCGGCTGGGCCGAGAACTGGTTCGTCTTCCACCGCCTGGACAGCGCCATCGCCTGGAATCCGCGCATCGTCGCGCGGCTCGGGCCGGCCCGCGCGCAGGCCTGGGCGGCCTGGTGGCGCCACAACATCTCGGGCATGACGGCCAACATCAGCCTCGGCCTGATGCTGGGCCTGGTGCCGGCGCTGCTGCAGTTCGTGGCCCTGCCCATCGAGGTGCGCCATGTGACGCTGTCCACCGGCCAGCTGGCCGCCGCGGTCGGGGCCCTGGGCCCGGGCATCGCCCTCACCGCACCGTTCTGGCTGTGCGTGCTGGGCATCGCGGGCACCGGCGTACTCAACCTGGCCGTGAGCTTCGCGCTGGCCTTCCGTGTGGCCCTGCGCTCGCGCGGCATCCAGCTGGCGGACCGGGCGCGCGTGCGCCGGGCGATCTGGGAGCGGCTGCGAACGTCGCCGCGCAGCTTCTTCCTGCCCCCGGCCGCACCGAAGGCGTGATCAGCGAGGGCCGTCGTCTTCGGGCGGCAGCTCGCGCTCGCCCCGCCGGCGGCCGGAGAACATGGTCCACCAGACGATGAAGATCAGCAGTCCCAGGGCCCCGAGGGCCTCCAGCACAATCACGCCCATGTTGTTCGCTTCCTCTTCCTTCGAGACGGCCCCGGCCGCCCCCGCAGCGGCCCCGCGAGGCCGGCGTCTGCGGAGCCTGCTGGGCGCGGCGATTCTAGGACTGCTGGCCGCCTGCAGCACGACGCCCCTGCCGCCGGCCCCCGTCGTGACGCCCCCCGCGCCCGGCACCACACCGCCAGGCGACACCGCGCCCGCCAACGCGCCCGTGCAACTGCGCGAGCGCTCGCGCTGGGTGCAGGCCGCGTGGTCGGACCTCCCCGGCTGGAGCGAGGACCGCACCCTGGCCGCCTGGCCCGCCCTGCTGCGCTCCTGCAGCAAGCCGGCCCCCGGCTGGGCGAATGCCTGCGCCTCGGCCCTCGCCACCGATCCGCAGGACGAGATCGCCCTGCGCGCCTGGTTCCGCGAACAGCTGCAGCCCTGGCGCGTCGAGAGCCTGGAAGGTCAGGCCGAGGGCCTGGTGACGGGCTACTTCGAGCCCCTGCTCCAGGCCGCCCGCCGGCCGCAGGGCGCCTTCCGCATCCCCTTGCACGGCGTGCCGCCGGACCTCGCCCAGCGCAAGCCCTTCTTCACCCGCGCCCAGATCGAGGGCGACGCCGCCGTGAAGGCGCGGCTCAAGCCGCTGGAGCTGGCCTACACGGACGATGCGCTCGAGGCCCTGGTGCTGCACATCCAGGGCTCCGGCCGCGTGCAGATGCGCGAACCCGACGGCCAGACGCGCCTTCTGCGCCTGGCCTTCGCCGGGCACAACGACCAGCCCTACCAGTCCATCGGCCGCTACCTGATCGACAAGGGCGAACTGCGCCCGGGCGAGGCCTCCTGGCCGCAGATCCGCGACTGGGCCCGCCGCAACCCGGCCCGCCTGAACGAGCTGCTGTGGGCCAATCCGCGCTATGTCTTCTTCCGCGAGGAGGCGCTGCCGGATCCCGAACTGGGCCCCAAGGGCGCCCAGGGTGTGCCGCTCACGCCCGGCCGCTCCATCGCGGTCGACAAGACCAGCATTCCCTACGGCACGCTGGTCTGGCTGGACACCAGCGAGCCCCTCAGCAGCACGCCGCTGCGCCGCCTCGTGGTGGCGCAGGACACCGGCAGCGCCATCGTCGGCGCGGTGCGGGCGGACTTCTTCTGGGGCTGGGGTCCCGAGGCCGAAGCCCAGGCCGGCCGCATGAAGCAGCCGCTGCGCCTGTGGGTGCTGTGGCCCCGCGGCTGAGGTACATGGAGCGAACGGCGTCCCTTCTTTCAGCCTCGCTGACGGCCACGCACCGTCGTAGCTAGCGCGACACAGCCCCAAGATCTTCGGGGTCTTTGCTTTCGCGCCGGGTCAATCCCCTGTTTGATTGGTGTCAAGTCACTGCGCCCGGGCCTTTGCCGGGCGCGGCAGCGGCGCAGCGCCGGTCTGAAGGAGAGCGGCCCGCCGCGTTCAGGGAGTCCCGGACATGGCCGAAGACCAGAGCCCCTCGCCCTCGGTCGGCGAATTGCGCGCCGTTCTGGAGCATGCCCCCGTGGGCGTGTTGGTGGTGAGCCAGGCGCATGCGCATATCCTGTACGCCAACCTCGCGCTGGAGCACATGCTCGGCTACGCCGCCGGCGCGCTGGTCGGCCAGACGCTGGAGCGCCTGCTCCCCGAGGCCATCCGCCCGCACCACGACGCCTGGATGGCCGCCTTCTTCGCCGACCCGCGCCAGCGCCGCATGGGCGCGGGCCGCGACCTCTTCGCCCAGCACCGCGACGGCCGTGCCGTCCCCGTGGACATCGCCCTGGCCCCCATGCACCTCGACGGGCAGCTCTGCGCGGCGGCCTACATCTCCGATCTCTCGGCGCGCCGCCAGATGCAGCGCCAGTTCGAGCAGATCTTCGCAGCCATGCCGCAGGGCCTGCTGATCATCGACCCGCAGGGCCGCATCAAGCTGAGCAACCCGGCGCTGGACGCCCAGTTCGGCTACGCCGCGGGCGAGCTGCTGGGCCAGCCGCTGGAGCTGCTGCTGCCGGATCGCTACCGGGAAGGCCACGTCCAGCTCCGCGACGGCTACGCCCGCCAGCCCACGCTGCGCCGCATGGGCGCCGGCCGCGACCTCACCGCCCTGCACCGCAGCGGGCAGGAGTTCCCCGTCGAGATCGCCCTGACGACGCTGGACATGCCCGACGGCCGCCATTCCCTGGCCATGGTCAGCGACATCTCGCTGCGCAAGAAGGCCGAGGCCGCGCTGCGGCAGACCAATGCCCAGCTGGAGGAGTTCACCTATGTGGCCTCGCACGACCTGCGCTCGCCGCTGCGGGGCATTGCCGACCTGCTCAGCTGGATCCGCGAGGACCTGCCCGAAGCCGCGATCACGCCGCCGGTGCAGCAGAACTTCGAGCGCATCAGCACCCGCATCGAACGCGCCGAACGCATGATCGACGACCTGCTGGACTACGCCCGCGCCGGCCAGCGCGACCTGCGCCTGGACACCATCGAGCCCGGCCCGCTGCTCGACGAGGTGCTGGCGCTGCTGCACGTCCCGCCCGGCTTCCAGGTGGAGGTGGACGTGCAGGGCCAGCCCTTCCCCGCGCCGCGGGCGCCCCTGAGCCTGAGCCTGCGCAACCTCGTCGGCAATGCCATCAAGCACCACGGGGGCACTGAGGGGCGCATCCGGATCCAGATGCGCGAGGAGGGCCGCTTCAACGTCTTCGCGATCGAGGACGACGGCCAGGGCATCCCGCCCGGTGCGGAGGAGCGCATCTTCAAGCTCTTCCACCGCGCCAGCGCCACCACGACGGGCCATGGCGTGGGGCTGGCGGTGACGCGCCGCATGATCAACGCGCACGGCGGCGCCATCGTCGCCAGCCGCAGCACCGCGCTCGGAGGCGCCTGCTTCCGCGTGCACTGGCCGCGGATTGCGCTCAAGGAGGTGGACGATGAATCCTGACACCCTCGCCCCGGCGGCCGCGGCCCTGGCGCCGCCCTTCAGCGTGCTGCTGGTCGACGACGACGACGTCGCCACCGAGGGCGTGCTGCGCAGCTTCCGCAAGCTCGGCGTGCACTGCCAGACCGTCACCGCGGAGGACGGCCTCGTGGCCCTGGAGATCCTGCGCAACCAGCACCCCAGCCGCCGCCTGAGCCCACCCTATCTCGTGCTCCTGGACCTCAACATGCCCCGCATGGACGGCTTCCAGTTCCTCGAGGCCGTGCGCAAGGACCCGGCGCTCAAGCAGACGGTGGTCTTCGTGCTGACGACGTCCTCCCGCGATGCCGATCGCACGCGCGCCTACAACGAGAACGTGGCCGGCTTCATGGTCAAGTCGGCCGTGGGGCCACAGTTCTCGCTGCTCGCCAACTTCCTGGACAAGTACGCGGCCTCGGTCCGCCTGCCCTGAGAGAAAGCCTCCGCATGACGGCCTTGCGCGTCCCCGCCTCACCGACCGGTTCGACCCCGGATGAGATCCACGCCCTGGTGGTGGACGACGACGACGTCGACCGCGAGCGCCTCGCGCGCATGCTTCGGCGCTACCGCCTGCCCATCCACATCGCCGAGGCCTCCTCGAAGTCCAGCGCGCTGAACGAGCTGCGCGAGCGCAAGGTGCGCTTCTCCTTCATCTTCCTGGACTTCAAGCTGGACGACGGCGATGGCCGCGAACTGCTGCCCGACATCTGGGAGAGCGTGGGGGCGGACTGCGTGGTGGTGGCCGTCACCGGCGGCGGCAGCGAGAAGACCGCCGCCGACGCCATCAAGCTGGGCATCCATGAGTACCTCTCCAAGCTCGACCTCTCGGCCGACAAGGTCAGCAGCGCGATCGACGAGGGCCTGCACTGGATCCAGGTCCAGGCCCGGCTCCGGCAGGCCGAGCAGGACCTGCTGCACAAGAGCCTGCACGACGCGCTCACCGACTTGCCCAACCGCCACGTCTTCTTCGACCGGCTCGAGCAGCTGTGCATGATCCACCGCCGCAAGGCCGACCCCTTCGCCGTGCTGATGCTGGACCTGGACCGCTTCAAGGAGGTGAACGACCTCCTGGGGCACGCCGTGGGCGACCGGCTGCTGGTCGAGGTGGCCCGGCGGCTGGAGGACAGCGTGCGCGAGGCCGACACCGTGGCCCGGCTCGGGGGCGACGAGTTCGCGATGATCCTGCACGGCGTGCATTCGCTGGAGGTGGCGCAGGCGCTCGGGCTGAAGGTGGTGCGTCTGCTTGAGCAGCCCTTCGCGCTGCAGGGCGACGTGCTGAAGGTCGGCGCCTCGGTCGGCATCGCCCTGTGCCCGCAGCACGGCCAGGATCCGAACACGCTGCTGAGCCGCGCCGACAACGCCATGTACCGCGCCAAGAAGGGCGTCGACAAGGCGGTGATCTACGACGCCCTGGAGCCCAAGAGCAGCAACTTCATGGACCGCATGACTTTGCTGGGCGACCTGGAGCTCGCGCTGGACCGCGGCGAGCTGCAATGGCACTGGCAGCCCAAGATCGACCTGCGGGACGGGCGCGTGCTGGGCTTCGAGGCCCTGGCGCGCTGGCAGCACCGCAAGTTCGGCGCGATCGCGCCGGATGTGTTCATCGCCGCCGTCGAGCCCTCGGCCCTGCTGCCGCGCTTCACGATGGAGACCTTCGAGCGCGTGCTGGCCCAGCTCGCGCAGCTCCAGGCGCTGGCGCAGGCCGCCGCCCTGCCCGGTGGCCCGGACGTCGCCCATGTGGCCATCAACCTGTCGGCCCGGATGCTGGAGCATGCGGACTTCGTCGAGCAGCTGCTGGCCGTGCTGCAGCGCCACGGCCTGCAGCCCTCGCAGCTGACCCTGGAGCTGACCGAGACGGCGCTCATCGCCAACCCGGTGCAGGCCCGGCGCGTCATCGACGCGCTGGCGGCCGAGGGCATCGCGCTGTCCATCGATGATTTCGGAGCGGGCTTCACCTCCTTCGGCTACCTGCGCGAGTTCGCCATCAAGGAGATCAAGATCGACAAGTCCTACATCCTCACGCTCGGCCAGAACCAGTTCGACTTGTCTCTGGTGACCAGCCTCGTGGTGTTCTGCCGCGCGCTGGACATCCGCCTGGTGGCCGAAGGCGTGGAGAACGCGGACTGCTGGCAGCGCCTGCTGGATCTGGGCTGCCACTGCGGCCAGGGCTACGGCATCAGCCGGCCCATGCCCTTCGCGGATCTGCCAGGCTGGCTGGAGCGCTGGCAGCAGCGGCACTGAGGCCGCGGGCCGCTCACTCGACGATCTGCACACCCTTCCAGAAGGCCACGCGCCCCCGGATGGCGGCGAAGGCCTCGTTGGGCTCGGCGTAGAACCACACGGCATCGGGGTTGAACTCGCCGTTCACGAGCAGGCTCAGGTACTGCGCCTGCCCCTTCTCGCTGCTGCTGCGGTGGTTGCTGAAGCTGGTGTAGGCCTTGTTCAGCGAGGCCTCGGGGAAGTAGTGGTTGCCGTCGACCAGCACCGTGTCGTTGCTCTCGGCGAGCGTCACGCCGTTCCAGATGGCTTTCATGCCCGGGACTCCCGAATTGAAGATGCCGCGACTATAGGGCGGCCGGCTGCACCGACAATCCACCGGATGTACGAGCCCCTCAAACGCTTCCAGACCTACCGCGGCAAGGACATCCGCATCACCAGCGGCAGCGCCCGCGAGCTGCCGCCCGGCACCTTCGCGGTGCTGGCCATCGGGGGCGGCGCCGAGGGCTGGGGCCTGGCCCACATCGGCCCGGACGGCGACGCCGCGGACCTTGGGGGCGAGTACTACTTCGCCACCGCCGAGGAGGCGCTGGACTTCCTGCACCAGCTCATCGACCTGATGCTGGACGGCGGCGAGCCCGGCGAGGGCTGAGCCGCCCCGGCCTCAGGGCAGGCGGTGCAGGTCCTTGTCGACCAGGCCGACCAGCAGGGCGCGGCCGTCCGGCATCACGCGGAACTCGCCATAGGCCGCGGTGCGGAACACCGGCTCCTGCCCCTCGGCGAAGTACCAGGCGTCGCTGACCAGCGTCCAGCGGCCGTTCACGGGGCTCAGTTCCAGCACCTGCAGGCCCGGCGTGGGCGCCTCGTCCGCTTGCAGCAGCCGCGCCCGACCCAGCACCCCGCGGGCATCGACCGCCGCTTCCACGCGCGGCCGGCGCTGCCACGGGCCGATCAGCCCCTCGACCTCGGGCGTGGACGGCAGGGCATAGGCGATGCGCATGTAGTCGCCCTGGATGAGCGAGCGCGGATCGATGGGCGCCAGGCTCACGAAGAGCGGTCGGCCTTGGGCGATCAGGGTCTCCTTCTGCCAGATCAGCCCGTTGACGAGGCCGAGGGCCAGCAGCGCGCACAGGGCCACGGCCCGCGCGCCCGGGTCCGGCTGCGACGCGCGCGCCGGCGCCGCGGCACCCGTCCGCTCGCGGGTGAGCCACAGCCAGGCCCCCAGCAGCGCGCCGGCGGCGACGAGGATCAGGGCCTTGTCCGTGAGCGGCAGGTTCAGCTGGTAGTAGAAGCTGCCGAGCGCCCACAGACCCGTCGCAGCGGCGCTCAGCGCCAGCACCCGGCGGCCGCGCACGACGGCCAGACTCAGCAGCAGCAGGCAGGCTCCCAGCGCCGGCAGGACCCAGGCGAGGCCCATCAGCAGCAGTGCCGGCACCCACAGGCGCGGACGTCCCAGAGCGGGCCAGGCTCGCGCGAGCTGCCAGTGGGCCAGGCCCGCGGACAGGACGGACAGCAGCGCCGGCCCCATCCGGTCCGCCTGCCAGAGGCTGGGCCCGAGCGCGCCGTGGAGCTCGCGGGCAAGACCTGACCCCAGCGCCCCCGCCATCATGAAGCTCGGGCCACAGAGCCACGCCAGCGCGGGCAGCAGGCCCAGCGCCCAGCCTCGCAGCACGGGCTCCAGCAGCGCCGCGTTCTCGGCCCCGCCGGCCTGCAGCCCCTGGGCATGGACCCAGGCCTGCGCCACGGCCCAGACGCCCAGCGCGAGGTAGATCGCCCACCACAGGGCCACCATGCCCACGCCCCACTGCCCGCCGGGCACGAGGGCCATGCACAGCCAGGATCCGGCCATGCCGATGAGCAGGCGCAGCCAGTGCCGCGGCAAGGCGAGCACCAGGCCGGCGCACACGGCCAGCGAAGCCGTGAGTGCGCCGCGGTAAGGCAGATCGCGGCCGAAGGCGTAGCCGACGCTGCACACGCCCAGCAGGAGAAGCGGCAGGGCCAGCTGCTCGAGGAACTGACCCGCGCGCCCTTGCCGCAGGATGATCAGGGCCGCCGCCAGCAGCGCCCCACCCACGAGGTAGGCCGTGGGGCCGTGCCGCCAGGCGCGTTCGAAGAAGAGGGCCAGGAAGAACAGCAGCGGGATCACCGCGAGCCAGGCGCCCAGCGCCGACAGCAGCTGGACGGGCCAGGGGCGCGCCGGCGCCGGCAGCCCGGCCTGAGGCGGGAGCAGGCCCTGCTGGCGGGCCGCCTCCATCCAGTCGGGGATGTCAGGTGTCGTCATGGCGTGACCTCCGGCGTGGCGGCCGCATCGCGGGTGCGGCGCAGGATGAGCTGCACGCTCAGCGTCAGGAGCCCCGCGGCCGCCAGCCCCAGCATGAGCAGCGTGCCGAGGGGCTCGCCGCGCTGGCCTTCCAGCATCAGGCGGGCCAGGCCGCACAGCAGCAGGGTGTCCATCGCCAGCGCCTGGGCGCTCAGCGCGTACACCTCGCGCCACTGCCAGGC
Source organism: Burkholderiaceae bacterium (assembly GCA_041912595.1). GTDB lineage: Bacteria > Pseudomonadota > Gammaproteobacteria > Burkholderiales > Burkholderiaceae_C > Roseateles_B. Next base: position 29,530 of record JAYRMR010000026.1, on the reverse strand, counting down.
CGCCACCAGCCCGCCGGCCAGCACGGCCAGGCCGAGCCCGTACTGCGGCTGCAGCTGACGTTCAAACAGGCCGCCCAGGGCCGTGGCGGACAGCGAGATCACGCCCAGCAGCACCGCGGCCCGCCAGGCCCAAGGCTGCACGCCGGACGTCGGCGGCTTCAGGGCCATGGCGGCGCACAGCAGGGCGAGCGCCACGAAGCCGCAGGCATGCACCCACAGCGTCGAGGTCGTGACGGTCCACCGGAAGCCGACATGGGCATGCATCCACAGACCGATGGCCGTGACCGCCACCAGCACCCAGGGCGTCCACACGAGCTCGCTGCGGGCGCCCCAGCACAGGGGCAGCGCCAGGGCCGCCCACAGCGCGAAGAGCTGCCAGGCGTCGGCCCCCGTCGGGTAGGTCTGGCCGAACAGCGCCAGCAGGCCGCCGAGGCCGAGCAGCGCGAGCAGGCCGAAGGCCCCGCGCCAGACGGGGCGTGCCCAGGCGCCCAGCAGCGTGCTCGCCAGCAGGCCCTGCAACAGAGCGAAGCGGGCCACGCGAGGCAGTTCGCCCCAGTTGGCCGCCACCCACATCACGACGCCCAGGCCCAGCAGCCCCGCGGCCAGGCCGGCCGCGCCGAGGCGCAGGCGCGCGAGCACGTCGCGCGGCGGCTGGCCCAGCCCGCTGAGGGCCCAGAGCTGGCGGGCCTGCGGCGGTGCCAGGTCTTGCTCGGCCGTCCATCGATACAGCTGCTCATGCAGACTCATGTGTGTCCTCCCCTGGCCGGCCGGTTCCGTCGGCCGTGCCGGTGCGATGATAGCCAGCGCCCGCCCCACACCCGCCAGGAGACGCCGCATGGGACAGATGATCGAGTTCAGCCGCCCGGACGGGCAGCGCAGCCAGGGCTATCTGGCGTCGGCCGCGCCGGGCTCGCCCGGTCTGGTGCTGATCCAGGAATGGTGGGGGCTCAACGACCACATCCGCGCCGTGGCTGACCGCTTCGCCGCCGCCGGCTTCGAGACGCTGGCCCCGGACCTCTACCGCGGCCGCCTCGCGAGCAGCGCGGACGAAGCCAGCCACCTCATGAACGGGCTGGACTTCCCCGATGCCACGCACCAGGACCTGCGCGGCGCCGTGCAGCATCTGGCCGCCCAGGGGCGCCAGGTGGGCACGCTCGGCTTCTGCATGGGGGGCGCGCTCACCGTCGCGGCGGCGGTGCATGTGCCCGAGCTGGGTGCGGCGGTGTGCTTCTACGGGATTCCGCCGGCCACCTTCGCCGACCCGGCCCGCATCCGCGTGCCCTTCATGGGCCACTTCGCGACGCGCGACGACTGGTGCACGCCCGCGGCGGCGGCGCAGCTGGAATCGGCGATGCGCGGCGCGGGGCAAACGCCCGAGTGCCATCACTACGAGGCCGATCACGCCTTCTTCAACGCGGCAAGGCCCGAGGTCTACGACGCCACCGCGGCGGAGCTGGCCTGGCAGCGCAGCGTCGCCTTCCTGAAGGCGCACCTGGCCTGAGCGGCTAGCCCTGCAGCGCGCCCAGCAGCAGCCGGGCGCTCGCGATGTTGGTGGCGCAGGGCACGTCGTGCACGTCGCAGGCGCGCACGAGGGCGTTGATGTCCGGCTCGTGCGGCTGCGGGGTCATGGGGTCGCGCAGAAAGATCACGGCGTCCACCTCGCCCACGGCCAGGCGGGCCCCGATCTGCAGGTCACCGCCCAGGGGGCCGGAGAGCAGGCACTCGACCGTGAGGCCGCATTCGCGCTGCAGACGGCCGCCGGTCGTGCCGGTGGCCATCAGCGTGCAGCGGGCGAGGAACCCGCGGAACTCGGTCGCGAGCGCGACCATCTCCTGTTTCTTGCCGTCGTGGGCGATCAGGGCCAGCTTCATGCGGCCCATGATAGGGCGCGGCAGTTACAGCGAGATATCGAGAATCGTCTCGGGCACGTCTTCCAGCCAGGCGGAGAGCTGCTGCTGCACGTGGTGCGCGCTGCAGGCCGCCGGCAGGTATTCGTCGGCCCCGTCGGCCAGGTCGATGACGATGTCCTCGAACTGATTGCCGCCCAGCATCAGGATCTTGGTCCGCCACAGGCTGGGGTCCGCCTTGATGCGGCGGCACAGCTCCATGCCGTCCACGGGGCCGGGCATGAAGCGGTCCAGCACGACGGCGTCCGGGCGGCAGCTGCGGGCCAGGATCTCGGCCGTGGCAGCGTCGGCACATTCGAGGATGTCGACGTCCTCGGTCTCGAGGCTGGCTCGCAACTGCTGGCGGATGTCCGTCCGGGATTCAATGAGCAACAACTGCTTGCGCATCTCGCACCTTTCAAAAAGGGGGCTGTCGGGAAACCGGGGCGAAGGGTCGCAAAGCACGCAACACCTGACCAAGGGGTTTGTCCTGACGCCGGCCTGATTCCGGTGACGGCGCACCGCGGCACGCGACAAATGTCACGAACCGGGGGCTCGGTGTTTGCCCGGAGCCGCGGCGGCGGGCGGGCGATCCGCGCTCAGACCGCGATGTCGGGCTGGATGGGCGGCGGCCCGTCGAACCAGGCGCGGAGCTGCTCCGCCACGCGCAGGGGGCTGAAGGGCTTGATGAGGTATTCGTCGGCGCCGGCCTGGCGGCCGATCAGCACATCGTTGCGATGGCCGCGGGCGCTGACCATCAGCACCTTGATGGCCGACATCGTGGGGTCGGCCTTGAGGCGCCGGCACAGCTCGAGCCCGTCGAAGGGGCCCGGCATCATGACGTCGAGCACGATCGCATCCGGCATGATCTGCCGCGCGAGGATCTCGCCCGTGGCGGCATCCGCGCACTCGAAGATCTCGAGGTCGTCGTCCTCGAGGGTCATGCGCAGCAGCTGGCGGATCTCGGACTGGTCTTCGACGACCAGCAACTTCTTTGTCATGGGCGGGGCTCCGGCTCCCGCTAGGCTAGCGCGGCGGGCCGCCTCCCGGCGGGCGCCGGCCGTGCGCGCAGCGCCCCCGCGTGAACTTGTGGGCGCTGCCGGGCGCCTTGTGCGCCCCCGGGCCGGCTCAGATCAGGCCGCGGCGCTCCTGGTCCTTCTCGAGCGAGCGGAACAGGGCCCCGAAGTTGCCCTCGCCGAAGCCCAGGTTGTTCGCGCGCTGGATGATCTCGATGAAGATGGGGCCGATGATGTTCTTGGTGAAGATCTGCAGCAGATAGCCCTGCTCGTCGCCATCCACGAGCACCTGGTGCTGCTGCAGGCGGGCATGGTCCTCGCGCACGCCGGGCACGCGGTCGAAGACCTCGGCGTAGTAGTCGTCATCGATCTCCAGCGTCTCGATGGGGCTGCCCTCGAGCGCGTCCAGCGAGGCCAGGATGTCCGTCGTCAGGAAGGCCAGATGCTGCACGCCCGGGCCCTTGTACTCGCGCAGGTACTCGGCGATCTGGTCCTTGTCGTCCTTGGGCTGGTTGATGGGGATGCAGAAGGAGCCGTCCGGCGAGCGCAGCGCGAAGCTGGTCAGGCCCGTCTTGACGCCCTGGATGTCGAAGTAGCGCACCTGGGTGAAGCCGAAGATGTCCCGGTAGAACGAGGCCCAGCGGTCCTGCTCGCCGGGGGGCACGTTGTTGGTCAGGTGGTCCACCACGAGGAAGCCCTTGTCCGGCTGGACGAGCGGCTGCTCCAGCGCCACGAAGTCGCGTTCATAGAGCGACAGCGGCGCCGAGGCGGCCAGGTCGGCGCCGATGAAATAGATCACGCTCTCGCCGATGCCCCAGACGGCGGGATAGGCATGGTCCTTCATCGCGGCCGGCACCTCGACGGCACCGCGCGCCACGGCGGCCTGCAGCGCGGCCTGGGCGTCGTCCACGCGCCAGCCCATCGCGCTGATGGCCGGGCCATGCCGGCGGGCGAACTGGGCCGAGTGGCCTTCGCGCTCGCCGTTGAGCAGGAAGTGGATGTCGTTCTGGCGGAAGTAGCGGATGTCCTTGTGCGCATGGCGGCGCAGCTTGGAGAAGCCGAAGGCCCAGAACAGGTCTTCCAGGCGCTGCAGGTCCGGGCCGCAGAACTCGGTGAACTCGATGCCGCGCAGGCCGCAGGGATTGATCTGGCTCATGGGGTCTCCTCTTTTCCTGAAAGAAGCCGGTGAATGGATTGACCCCAATTTTTCTAGGGGCTCAAATTCGAAGAAAGCGAATTTCCTTGTGAAACTCATTCAAGAAAATCGATCATGAAGCTGGACCTGGACGCCCTCGCCGCGCTCGACGCCGTGGTCACCACGGGCAGCTATGCGCAGGCGGCCGAGCACCTGCACAAGGTCACCTCGGCCGTGAGCTACCAGGTCAAGAAGCTGGAGGAGCAGCTGCGCCTGCCGCTGCTGGATCGCAGCGGCTACCGGGTGCGCCTCACGCCGCAGGGCGAGGCCGTGCTCGCCGAGGGCCGGCGCCTGCTGCAGCATGCCCACCAGGTCGAGGCGCTGGCGCAGCAGCTCGCCACCGGCTGGGAGCCGCGCCTGCTCGTGGTGGTGGACGGCATCCTGCCGCAGGCGGACACGCTGCAGGCGCTCAAGCAGTTGGCGGACGAAGGCATCCCGACGCGCGTGCAGCTCAAGATCGAGTTCCTGCACGGCGTGCAGTACCGCTTCGAGAAGGACCGCGCCGACCTGATGCTGGTCAAGGAGTACGAGCCCGTCGCCCAGTGCCGCGCGCTGGCGCTGCCGGAGGTCGAATGCGTGCTGTGCGTCGCGCCCGGACACCCGCTGGCCGGGCAGGACCGCCCGGCCACGCTGGCGGAGCTGCAGGCGCATGTGGAGCTCAGCGTCCAGGACAGCAGCGAACGCGGCGATGATCGGCACATGTTTGGTGGCGAACGCGTCTTCTATCTTTCCGGCTTCATGGCCAAGCGCCAGGCGCTGCTGATGGGCATGGGCTTCGGCTGGATCCCGCGCTACCTGGCGGAAGAGCCCCTGGCCAGCGGCGCGCTGCAGGAGCTGGCCTACGAAGGCGGCTCGCGCTACCGCTTCACGCCCTGGCTCGTGCAGCGCCTGGACCGCCCGCTCGGGCGCGCCGGGCAGCGCCTCGTCGAGCTGCTGGCCCCTACGAGCCGTCTGACCTCACCGCCGGGAGCGCGCGATGCCTGAGTTCAGCCTGCTGCTGCTGGCAGGCGGCGTGTTCGTGCTCAATGCCATGCCGGCCTTCGCGCCGCCGACGTGGATGCTGCTGGCCTTCTACGCCCTGCAGCAGCCCGGCACCGCGCCGCTGGCCATCGCCGGCGTGGCGGCCTGCGCGGCCACGGGCGGGCGGCTGCTGCTGGCGCGATCGGCCCAGCGCATCGCCGACAGCCGCTGGATGCGCCCCGCCATGCGCGAGAACATGCTCGCCGTGGCACACGCCATCGACGGCCACCAGCGTGCCAGCACGCTGGCCTTCCTGGCCTTCGCCATCAGCCCCCTGCCCTCCAACGTGCTGTTCCTGGCCTACGGACTGGCGCGCGCGCCGCTGCGCCTGCTGGCCTGGCCCTTCTTCGCGGGCCGCTTCGTCAGCTACACGCTGGCCGTGATCGGGGGCAGCTACGCCGGGCGCCAGCTGCAGCTGCAGTTCAGCGGCCTGGCCTCCGGCATCTATTTCGTCGTCAGCCAGTGCCTGCTGCTGCTGGGCGTGTGGCTGTTCACCCGCATCAACTGGCGACAGGCCCTCAGCAGCCGGTGGCTGCGGTGGTGGCGCTGAGCGGGACGCGCCCGCGCCGTTCCCGACCCCGGTCGCGTCTCAGGCTGCCCGCTGCCCCAGCCGGCGCAGCTTCTCCCGGTGGGTGCTCGCCTGCGCGGCGCTCATCTGGCCGACCATCCCGATCAGCGTCTCGTGAATGGGGGCGATGCCGACGAAGCCGAGGATGTTGCGCTCCAGCGAGCGCAGGCTGTGGGCGCGGAAGTAGTAGCGGTACACCAGCGCCGGCATGCCCATGGTGACGAGCACCCGGGCCGAGCGCCCCTGCAGGCCCTTGCGGCCGAAGGGATTGCCGCCCTCGGCCTTGAAGGCGAAGCCCGGCCGCGCGACCTGCTCCAGAAAGCCCTTGAGCAGCGCGGGCATCTCGCCCAGCCACAGCGGAAAGACGATCAGCAGGTGCTGCGCCCAGGCGATGTCGTCCTGGGCCTGCCGCAGGCCCTCGGGCAGGGCCCCGTGCTCCCAGTCCTGCTGCGAGCGCAGCAGGGGGAAGTCGAGCCGGGCGACGTCGATCTGGCGCAGCTCGTGGCCCGCCTCGCGCGCGCCGGCCGCGTAGGACTCGGCCAGCGCATGGCACAGGTGGGCGTCCCCGGCGTCGGGGTGCCCCTGCAGGATGAGGATGCGTGTCATGAGGCCCTCCTGGACGGCCGTGGCAGACCCCAGCATGCCCCGCGATCAGCCCTCGCGGCTTGATCTGGGGCAGGCATCGCGCACGGCGTTCAATCCAGCGTGAGCACCACCTTCACCGTGCCGTCGACCGCGGACTTCTCGATGTAGCCGACGGCCTCGGGGTTCGCCGCCACGAACTTCTTCACGTCGGCCGCCGTGGCCACTTCCTTGGGCGGCGTCGCCTTGCCCGAGAAGGTCAGGCGGGACCACGCGGCCTTCACCTGCGCGGAGGTCTTGCCCGCGGCCTTGCTGTAGAACTGGTCGCGGGCGGCGCTGCCCTCGGGCAGGTCCACCAGCGCCGCCGTGCCGGCCGTGCCCGGCAGGGCATTGGCGCGACCGAGGAACACACTCGCCGCGGCCTCCGGCGTGAGGTTGGCCAGGCTGCTCTTGGGGTTGACGATCACCGCCACCTGCGCCTGCACCGCCACGGCCAGGACGCTGCCGATCAGCAGGCACGCCGCGTTTCTGAAACTCTTTGCTTGGACCATCTTCATCTCCTTGTCTGTCGGGGTGGCGGCGCTCAGAACACCAGGTCCCAGGCAGCCGTCAGGGCGTTCGCATTGCCCGCGAAGGGCTGGGCGCCGTGCTCACGCACGCGGTCCCACTGGAGCTTGAGCGCGCTGCTGGCGGTGAGCTCGTAGCGCACGCCGATGAGCAGGCTGCGGGTGTCCAGCGCCGCGTAGTCGGCGACCCGCGCCTTTTCCTTGTACTGGCTGATGCCCACGGTGGGCGTCCACGGACCGAAGCGGTGGCCGACGGTGGCCAGGTAGTAGTCGGCGTCATAGCCGATGGCCGGCCGCTTGGAACGGCCGAACTCGGATCGCAGCACCCAGTCGCCCGGATCGGCATTCAGCGCGAGGCCGATGAAGGACTGCCGCCCCTTCATCGAGCCGTCCGCCAGCGCCCCCCAGCCCTGGCCGTGAAGCCCCTGCTGGAAGTCGGAACGGATGTAGCTCAGGCGGGCGCTGAACCAGTCGTGTTCGAGCTCCGCCACCGCACCCACGATGCCGGACCAGCGCACGTCCAGCACATCGTCGCTGACGACGCGGGAGTACGGATTCTTCTTGCTCGTCTCGCCGCCATAGAGGCCCTCGACCCGCAGGTTCCAGCCACTCAGCTCCGTGCGCCAGGCCGCGCTCAGGCCGTTGTAGTTGACGACGTCCCAGCCGTAGACATCCGGGCTCGGGCGGATGGTGTTGTAGGCGTAGCCGATGTCCTGGAAGTCCGAGTAGAAGTACAGCGGCAGCCGCTTGCGCCCGGCCTGCACGGTCCAGCTGGGGCTGGGCGTCCAGCTCAGATAGGCCCACTCGAGGTTGAGGTGCTGGTCGGGCCGGGTGCGCGCGGTGATCTGCGTGGTGGCGGACCAGTCCTTCGCAGGCGTCCACGTCAGCTGCACGCCGGCGCGCGTCTCCTGCGAGGCGCTCCAGTCCTGCGAGTAGACGCCGGCATGCGCCCAGTCGGCGATGTAGCGCGTGCAGTCGGACTGGTAGGACGAGGCCATGCCCGCGTCACTCACGCAGGCGCCGGTGCTGCGCCCCACGACGAGCGAGGCAAAGCCCGACGTCTTCCACTCCTGGGCCTCGGCCACCGACCCCATCAGACCCACACTCCACAGCCCCAGCAGGGCCGGCACCATACGCAGACGAGCAGCTCGCATCGAATCCCCCTTTACAACATGGCAGGCGTTCATGAAAGAACCGTCAGACCTGCGGCGCCTGGCGAGGCACGGCGCAGGCCGATCGCCGGGTTATAGCGGGGGACCCTTGCGTGAAAGGGCCTCAAGTCAGAGTGCTTTGCTGGGTCGTGGCGGGATTGCCACCTTGCTGCGCGCTCCGGCGTTCAAAGCGTGCACTTCCGCACGCAATCTCTCGCGACGGCGAACAGGCTCAGGGCAGCGCGGGATGACCCAGGCCGCGGTTCATCGCGTTGAGCAGCGCGCCATCGTCCTGGCTCCACTCCCAGGCGAAAAGGCCGGCCAGGCCCTCCTCGCGCACGAAGCGGCCCTTGGCGATCACGGCGCGCGGGTCGTCATAGCCGATCCACAGCTGCAGCCGCGGCTGGTAGAGCGCATAGGACTGGGTGACGTCGTCGAAGCGCACTTCGTAGCCGTGTCGGGGCCGACCCTGGGCATCGAAATAACGCCTGGAAAGCGCAGCCCAACCCACGGACCCGTCACTCCCCGGGAAGGCGCCGGACTTCGCGGCTCCATGCGCCGGCTGCGTCACGCCGCTGAACCCGCGGCCATACATCGCCACGCCGGCGACGAGCTTGGAGCGGGGCACGCCCGCCGCGACGAGGTTCTGCACCGAGGACGCCAGGTCATCGTCAGCGCCCGGCCCGGAGGCGCGCAGCGCACTGTGATGCCCGACCCGCTCGGACCAGCCGCCGTGGTAGTCGTAGCTCATCATGAAGACGAGGTCCAGCGCCGGCGCCGCGCGGCGGTAGTCGATGCGCTGGGTGATCTGCTGGATCGGGTTGACGGCCACCGTGAGCTGGTAGGGGCGCCCCGTCTCGGCCGTCAGCCGGTCCAGGCCCGCGCGCAGGTCCTGCATCAGGTCCGCAAAGCCCTGGCCGTCGGCCGGAGCGCCCAGCGCCACGCCATTGGCGCTGCCATTGCCGCCGGGGTGCTCCCAGTCGATGTCGACGCCGTCGAAGGCCGGATGCTCGCGCAGGAACTGCAACGCCGAGGCGACGAACACGGCGCGCCGCGGCGCCTCGTTGGCGAAATGAAAGAAGGGATCCGAGCCGCCCCAGCCGCCTACCGAGGCCAGCACCTTGACCTGCGGCGCGCGCGCCTTGAGCGCGGCAAAGGCCTCATCGAAGCGGGCATCGACGGGGCCCCAGCCCAGCGAATGATCGGGCCGGCCCGCACACTTGGGCCCATCCTTGGGCAACTGCCCCGGCCCGCAGGCCCGCAGGAAGGCATAGAGCACATGCGTCAGGCTGCCACCCGGCAGCGCCGCCACGCGGCTCACCGGCTCCCAGTTCGCCACGTACAGGCCCAGCACCTTGCCGCTGGTCGGCTCGAAGTCCAGCGCGCCCGGCTTGAACAGGCCCGGCGCCGGCGGCGGCGCCACGTGCGAAGCGCGCTGCGGCTGCGCCCACGCCGCGGCCACGACGCAGGCCACGAGCAGCAGGCCGACGCTGCGGCAGAGACGGCGGGGCCGGACGAGGTTCAGCATGACATTCCTTCCACACAAGGCCTCGCAGCCTAGTGCATTTCAGATGCCACTTGAATACCAATCAACCTGCGTCGGGCATCGACGAGGCGCCCGTGACGGGCCGCCGGTCCCCGCTCAGGGGGCCGCCTGGATCCGCACCTGCAGTTCCCGGCTGTTCACGGCCTCGGCGTCCCGGCTGCTGAAGGTGCCGCGCTCGGTGCGCCGCAACTGCCCGCCGCTGCGGGCCAGCGTCACCCATTCGTCCAGGGGCACGAGGGCGGTGGATTCGATCTCCGTGCGCGCGGCGGGCTGGCCGGGCGCGCCGGTACCAGATGGGGTCAGGTCTTGTGCCCGCAGGGTCACGCGCACGGGCTCGCGGCCGCCGGGCCAGTGCGGCTCGAGCGTGAAGCCCCGCAGCTGCTCGACATAGCCCTGGCGCAGCTGCGCCCGGCCGGCGTCGCGCGGCGTCGTGCCGCCATCACCCGCGGCGGCCAGCGGCACGCTCACGTCCACCCATTGCAGCGGCACCAGCTCGCCGAGCTGCACGGAGGCCTTGTAGCCGTTGAGCACCGTCAGGCGCTGCAGCAACTGGCCTTGGGCGGCCTGCTGCTCGGTGCCGATCACGATCGCGCCTCGCGGCGAGACCGAGCCACCCGTGCCCACCACCACGGCCCCGTCCCGCACGCCGGCGACGGCCGCCTGGCTCACGCGGCTGTCGACCCAGCGCAGCTCGACCCACAGGTTGACGCGCGGTTCGGCCGACCAGGCGGCGGGGGCCAGCGCCAGGGCGCCGGCAAGGCAGAGGAGGCTTCGGCGGGGCGGCTTCATGGCGCGAGCATACGCCGCCGGCTGCGCGCGGGAAGCGCCGACGGCGCGCCCGCTCAGGCGCCCCCGGCCGCCGGCTTGCGCGCCCAGGGACGCAGCGGCCACAGCAGGTTCAGGGCGAGCCCGCTGAGCACCAGCGCGGCGGCGCCAAGCTTCCAGCCGGGCAGCGGCTCCTGCAGGTACCACGCGGCAGTGCTCATGCCGAAGACCGGCACCAGCAGCGCCATCGGCACGATCTGGGAGGCCGGGTGGCGCGACAGCAGCCAGCTCCACACCCCGTAGCCGAACAGCGTGTTGGCAAAGGCCTGCCACGCCACCGCGGCCCAGGCGCCGAGGCTCGCCTGGGCCAGCCCCTCGCCGATGCGGGCCGGGCCCTCGAAGATCAGCGACATGAGGAACAGCGGCGGCGCCGCGAACACGCTGCTCCAGACCACGTAGGCCAGCATGTTCACGCGCCCGGCCCGCTTGCCGACGATGTTGCCGCTGGCCCAGCTGAAGGCCGCCAGCAGGATCATCCCCAGCCCGAGCACGGTGGTGCTGCCGTCCGTGTGGCTGGCGATCACGGCCAGCCCACAGCCCGCCAGGGCCAGCGCGACCCACTGGAAGCCGCGCACCGGCTCGTGCGTGATGCGCATGGCCAGCAGCAGCGTGAAGAAGACCTGCGTCTGGATCACGAGCGAGGCGAGCCCCGGCGAGATCTGCGAGCCCATGGCCAGATAGAGCAGGCCGAACTGCCCCACGCCGACGAGCGCGCCATAGGCCGCCAGATTGCGCCAGGGCACGTCCGGACGGGGCAGGAAGAAGATGGCCGGCACCACCGCCAGCGAGAAGCGCAGCGCCGCAAAGAGCAGCGGCGGGAAGGCGTTGAGCCCGAGGCGGATCACCACGAAGTTGCTGCCCCAGATGGCCACGACGGCCAGGGCCAACAGGAAGTGACGAAGGGGAAGTCTGCCGGAACTGCTCAAGGGACGCCTCGCGAGCGCGGGTGCGCAAAGGGATGCAGCCTAGCAGGCCGGCCGGCGCGCCTCTGCCGCAGGGCCTTGGAGATCGCACGGGACCCCGCGAATCCCCCTTTAGAGGGTCTGATTCCGGGCTGCGACTGGGCACAATCGCGCGTCGCGCTCACGGGCGCCTCCCCCCCGCCATGCCCGCCGTCCGCAAGGGCCGTCGGCCTCACAGGAAGTTGAATGAAAGAACTCGTCTACCCCAAGGAACGCACCCTGGGCCTGATCACCCTGGTGCTGGGCGTCCTCGTCTGGCTGGCGCTCATTGTCGGCACGTTCGGCACCGCGCTGATCGGCCTTGTGTTCGCGTTCCTGGCCTATGTCTTCGCGCAGTCGGCGCTGATCTCCTACATCAAGGGCAATGGCGTCGAGCTGACGGCCAACCAGTTCCCGGACCTCTGGGACCAGTTCGAGGACTGCTGCCGCCGCCTGGACATGCCCAAGCTGCCGCGCGCCTACGTGCTCAACGGCGACGGCATGCTCAACGCCTTCGCCACGCGCTTCCTGGGCACCCAGTACGTCGTGCTGCTGAGCGGCACGCTGGAGGCGATGGCGCAGCATGAGGACGGCGTGCGCTTCTACCTGGGCCACGAGCTCGGCCATCTGCGCATGAAGCACCTGCAGGGTCAGGTCTTGCGCTGGCCGGTGCTGTGGCTGCCGCTGCTGGGCGCCGCCTACTCGCGGGCCCGCGAGTACACCTGCGACCGCCACGGCGCCGCCTGCTGCAAGACGCCCGAAGGCGCCGCCCGCGCGCTGGCCGCGCTGGCCGCCGGCTCGCAGCGCTGGCGTGATCTCAACCTGCCGAGCTACCTGAAGCAGCTGCGCGAGACGCGCGGCTTCTGGATGTCCTTCCACGAGCTCTGCGCCGCCTACCCCTGGCACACGAAGCGCGTCGCCCGCGTCCTGCCGGACGCCCAGGTGCCCCCGCGCAACCCGCTGGCCTATCTGCTGGCCGTGTTCGTGCCCTATGCCGGGCGGCTCGGCGCCGGCTTCGGCCTGCTGATGCTGGTCTACATCGTCGGTGTGCTGGCGGCCATCGCCCTGCCGGCCTACCAGGAGTACCAGCTGCGCGCCAAGGCCGTCACCCTGCTGATGGACTCGGCGCCCGCCCGCCAGGCCCTCTCGACCTACTACAAGGACCAGGAGACGATTCCCGACAGCCTGGAGCAGCTGGGCATCAGCGACACCCTGCCCACCGGCCAGCGCATGAGCCTCAACGGCGAGAACATGACGCTGTCCCTTCCCCTCGGCAAGGGCACGCTGGACCTGGTGCCCCAGGTCCAGAAGGATGGCAGCCTGCTGTGGGTCTGCGAGACCGCCGGCGATCTGACGCTGAAGAAGCTGCCGATGAACTGCGAGCACGGCATTCCCTGACACGAGGGACGATCGCCATGACAAAGGGGGCCTCGGCCCCCTTTTCTCTTGGTGCGGCGGAACTCAGCTCGCGCGCTGCTCCAGCACGAAGTTCGCGCCGTCGTACTGACCGAGGTGCTCGACGAGATACGGCAGGCACTCCTGCAGCTCGTCGTGCAGCGTGAAGGGCGGGTTGGCCACGAACATGCCGCTGCCCAGCATGCCGAAGCCGCGCTCGTCCGGTTGCGCGACGGTCAGGCGCACATGCAGCCAGCCCTTCTTTGCGGAGGCGTCGGCCGCGGCCTTCAGGCGCGTGGCGAGCTGTGCGGACTCCAGCATCTGCAGCTGCGGGTACCAGATCATGTAGACGCCATCGGCAAAGCGCTGCAGGCCCTCGCGCAGGGCGGCCAGCACCTTGCCGTAGTCCGTCTTGATCTCGTAGGGCGGGTCCATCAGCACCGCACCGCGGCGCGACGGCGGCGGCAGCTCGCCCTTGAGCGAGGCAAAGCCGTCCTTGTCGGACACCTGCGTGTTGGGGCGCTCCGCCAGGTAGCTGGCGAGGATGCGGTGGTCCGTCGGGTGCAGCTCGTAGACGCGCAGGCGGTCGGCCTCGCGCATCAGCAGGTTGGCAATGGCCGGCGAGCCCGGGTACTGGCGCAGCTGCCCGTCGGGATTGAAGTCCTTGACGAGCTGCACATAGTCCGCCACGGCCTCCGGCAGGTCCTTGCGGTCCCAGAGGCGGGAGATGCCGGTGCCGTACTCGGCATTCTTCTGGGCATAGCGGCCCTCGACGGAATAGCCGCCGGCGCCGGCGTGGGTGTCCACGAGGGTGTAGGGCTTGTCCTTTTCGCCCAGGTAGCGCAGGACCCGGGCCAGCACCAGGTGTTTGAGGACGTCGGCATGGTTGCCGGCATGGAAAGCGTGTCGATAGGCGAGCATGTGCGCACTGTAGCAAGCGGCTCGCGCGTCACCTAGCACAGCGGCGCCGAGGCTGCTGCCCGTGCGCCGAAGTCCGGGCGGGGCACCACGCTGTCGCCCGGGTGGCAGGCGGCCCGCGGCGAGCTTGGCTACGCTTGCACCACTTTCCTGATCTCGCGGCCCCGTGCCGCCCCTGAAGTCCCATGCCCCAACTCTTCGATCCCCTCCGCGTCAGCGACCTCGAGCTTGCCAACCGCATCGTCATGGCGCCGCTGACCCGCAGCCGCTCGGTCGGCCTCAAGCCCGGTCCGCTGGCCGTCGAGTACTACCGCCAGCGCGCCAATGCCGGCCTCATCATCACGGAAGGCGCGCAGATCAGCCCCGAGGGCCAGGGCTACCTGGACACCCCGGGCATCTACAGCCCCGAGCAGGTCGAGGCCTGGAAACCCGTCACCGACGCCGTGCATGCCGAGGGCGGCAAGATCGCCGTGCAGCTGTGGCATGTGGGCCGCATCTCGCATGCCGATTTCCAGCCGAACGGCGGCGCGCCCGTGTCGTCCACGGCCCGCCGCATCGAGGCCAAGACCTTCACCTCGCGCGGCCTCGAGACCGTCACCCCGGCCCGCGCCCTGCGCACGGACGAGATCCCGGGCGTGGTGGCCAGCTACGCCCACGCCGCGCGCTGCGCCATGGAAGCCGGCTTCGATGCCGTCGAGGTGCACGGCGCCAATGGCTACCTGATCGACCAGTTCCTGCGCGACAGCATCAACGACCGCACCGACGCCTACGGCGGCTCCATCGAGAACCGCGCCCGCTTCCTCGTCGAGGTCATGACGGCGGTGAGCCAGGCCATCGGCGCCGGCCGCACCGGCCTGCGCCTGAGCCCGGTCACGCCCGTGAACGACGCCGGCCAGGACAGCCAGGCCCAGGCGCTGTTCAACCATGCCGTCGAGCAGCTGGCCCCGCTGAACCTGGCCTTCCTGCACGTGATCGAGGGCCAGACCGGCGGTGCCCGCGACATTGCGCCCTTCGACTACGCCGCCCTGCGCCAGCGCTTCAAGGGCGCCTGGATGGTCAACAACGGCTACAGCCGCGAGATGGCGATGCAGGCCGTGGCTGGCGGTCAGGCCGACCTGGTGGCCTTCGGGCGCGACTACATCAGCAATCCGGACCTCGTGCGCCGCCTGCGCCTGAATGCCGAGCTCGCCCCGGTGGAGCGCGCCACGCTGTACGGCGGCGGCGCCAAGGGCTACACGGACTACCCGGCCCTCGCCTGAGTCCCGGGTGAGGCGCGGCTCAGTCGCGCCGCACCCGCGCCCGGAACAGCTCCGCGATGCTGACCTCGCGGGGCCCCGGCACCAGCTCGAAGGCCTCGCCGGCCTGCAGGGTGCCGGGCTTGAGCACCGCCAGGTAGAAGCCGCACCAGCCGCTCTGGCTCATGAGCTTCGCCGCCTGGTTGAAGCCCATCACGGCATTGAACTTGAAGCAGGGCTGGCGCGGCTCGCTCACGGCCAGCTCGCAGTCCGGGAAGCGCAGGACGTCGCCCACCCAGGCGTCCTGCTCCACGAGCCCGTCCAGCGTGAGGTTCTCGCCCAGCGCGCCCGGCGCCAGCGGCTCGTCCCAGCCCGCCACCTTCGCCTGCGCCCGCACCGTCTGCCAGAAGGCGTAGTGCGCCTGCGGGTAGGCGTAGACGGCCTTGCTCAGGCCCCCATGCACGGTGAGATCCGCCTGCTCGTCCCCCTCCAGCCCCAGCGGGGCCACCGCCACGCGCCCCTCGCACGGCGCCTTGCGGATGCCGCTGACGTGCGTCTGGCCCTGGACCAGCAAAGGTTGGACGCGGCCGGTGTTGAGCGAGAGCAGGCGCATGGGGCGGTGGATCTGGATGGAGAGCCGCACTGTAAGGCCTGCGGCTTGCCCCGGCGGGCGAAGCGGTGAGTCGGGCACCTGCAAACCAGCCTCAGACCAGTACAAGCCGGGCGTGCGAAATGTCGCCCGGGCGAAGCTCCCGGACCCGGCAATGCCAGAAGCTGCGGTATCTATTCCGGAAACGCATAGATGGCGTCGGCCTGGGAGTTACGGCGTGATTACATTGCGGTGACAATCGTTTCCCCACCTGCCGCGACCCGGCGGTGGCGACCCCGCCGGGCTCAGACCATGAGGCTCGGCAAGTGCCTGACATTGCGATGCAGACCGGCGATCCGGCTGTGTTCCAGAGCGGCATTGGGCCAGGCCCGGCCCGCGCTTCCCCTCGCTTCCCGCCAGGGGCCGCCGCCCGAGCCTGACCCAATTCTGCTTTTCAACATCGAAGGACTTGCCATGAACCAACCCGTGATGGAAGGGCTGCGCCTGAACGTGCCCGCCTACGTCAAGCACCAGCGCCTGATCGCCTGGGTGGCCGAGATCGCCGCCCTGACGCAGGCCAAGGACGTCTACTGGTGCGACGGCAGCCAGGAAGAGTACGACCGCCTCTGCCAGCAACTGGTCGACGCCGGTACCTTCAAGAAACTCAACCCCGCCAAGCGCGCCAACAGCTACCTCGCCTGCAGCGACCCGAGCGACGTCGCCCGCGTGGAAGACCGCACCTTCATCTGCTCGCAGAACAAGGAAGACGCCGGCCCCACCAACAACTGGATGGCCCCGGCCGAGATGCGCGTCCTGCTGCAGACCGGCGAAACCGCGCTGTTCAAGGGCGCCATGAAGGGCCGCACCCTGTACGTGGTGCCCTTCAGCATGGGCCCGATCGGCTCGCCCATCGCCCACATCGGCGTCGAGCTCTCCGACAGCCCCTACGTGGCCGTCAACATGCGCATCATGACCCGCATGGGCCGTGCCGTGCTGGACGTGCTGGGTGACAACGGCGCCTTCGTGCCCTGCGTGCACACCGTGGGCGCGCCGCTGGAAGCCGGCCAGGCCGACGTCAAGTGGCCCTGCAACAAGACCAAGTACATCGTCCACTACCCCGAGACCCGCGAAATCTGGTCCTACGGCTCGGGCTACGGCGGCAACGCCCTGCTGGGCAAGAAGTGCTTCGCGCTGCGCATCGCCTCGACCATGGGCCGCGACCAGGGCTGGCTGGCCGAGCACATGCTCATCCTCGGCCTGACCTCGCCCGAGGGCAGGAAGTACCACTTCGCCGCCGCCTTCCCCAGCGCCTGCGGCAAAACCAACTTCTCCATGCTGATCCCGCCCAAAGCCTTCGACGGCTGGAAGGTGACGACGGTCGGTGACGACATCGCCTGGATCAAGCCCGGCGCCGACGGCCGCCTGTACGCGATCAACCCGGAAGCCGGCTACTTCGGCGTCGCGCCCGGCACGAACACGCTGACCAACTACAACTGCATGGCCAGCCTCAACAAGGACGTCATCTTCACCAACGTCGCGCTGACCGACGATGGCGACGTCTGGTGGGAGTCCATGACCGAGACCCCACCGGCCCACCTGATCGACTGGCAGGGCAAGGACTGGACGCCCGCCATCGCCAAGGAGACCGGCGCCAAGGCCGCTCACCCGAACGCCCGCTTCACGGTGGCCGCGACCAACAACCCGGCCCTGGACCCGGACTGGAACAACCCGGCCGGCGTGCCGATCGACGGCTTCATCTTCGGTGGCCGCCGCTCGACGACCGTGCCCCTGGTGACCGAGGCCCGCGACTGGGTGGAAGGCGTCTACATGGCCGCGACCATGGGCTCCGAGACCACCGCTGCGGCCGCCGGCCAGCAGGGCGTGGTGCGCCGCGACCCCTTCGCCATGCTGCCCTTCATGGGCTACAACATGGCGGACTACTTCCAGCACTGGCTGGACCTCGGCAAGAAGCTGGCGGACGGCGGTGCCACGCTGCCCAAGATCTTCTGCGTGAACTGGTTCCGCAAGGGCGCTGACGGCAAGTTCGTCTGGCCCGGCTACGGCGAGAACATGCGCGTGCTGAAGTGGATGCTGGACCGCGTGACGGGCAGCCAGGCCGGCGAGGAGCACGTCTTCGGCGTGACCCCGCGCTACGAGGACCTGAACTGGGACGGCCTGAACTTCAGCAAGGAACAGTTCGAGGTGGCCACCCGCATCGACAAGGCCGACTGGGCCGCCGAGCTGAAGCTGCACGATGAGCTCTTCGCGCAGCTGGCCTACCACCTGCCGGCCGAGCTGCCGGCCACCAAGGCCAAGATCGAGCAGCGCCTGGCCGCCGAGTGATCACGGCCTGCGTTTGCAGACAAGCCCGCCTCGTGCGGGCTTTTTTCATGGTCTCACGCGCTCGCCATGGCCGATGACGACGCGCAAACGGGGCCCACGGCGGGCGCTGCAGACGCAAAAAAACCTGCCGGCTTCATCAGCGGGCAGGCTCAACAGAGCAAGACGGCCCGAAGGCCGTTGCAGGAGACTCAGTCCTTGCGGGCGTGGGCAGCGCGCAGTTCGGCAGCAAAGCTGGGCATGCTGTCTTCGTACTGGGCGGCCAGAGCCAGCAGTTCGCGCTCTTCGCGGGCCTTCTTCGCGGCGGCCAGGTGAGCCTGGACCTTGGCGATCAGGCTCAGCCACAGGCGGGCGCCGATGGCAGCGAAGGAACCCCCATGACGAACGGTGCGGTGCAGGGGCAGACCGAAGGTTTGGGTGGCGACGCTCATGATGTGACTTCCTTGTGGGTGTTGCGGGCACCGGGGTGTGGTGCGATGGAATGAATTCTCGGGTAAACCCTAGACATTCTCCAAATGAATTGTTTGCATTTGCTCTATAAACAGCATTCATATGAGCTTTCGCACCCTGGACCTCAACTTACTGCGCGTCTTCGATGCCGTCATGGCGGAGCGCAATCTCACCCGGGCCGCCGAACGCCTGGCCATGACCCAGCCGGCGGTCAGCCATGCCCTGAAGCGCCTGCGCGAGGCGCTGGGCGAGGAGCTGTTCGTCCGCCAGGCCTTCGGCATGAAGCCCACCTCCCGCGCCGAGGGCCTGTGGCCGGAGATCCGCCAGGCGCTCGACCGGCTGCGGGCCGTGCTCGACCCGGGCGACTACCAGCCCGCGACGGAGGACGCCACCTTCCAGATCGCCATGGCTGACGCCACCGCCGCGCTGGTGCTGCCGCCGCTGGTGGCCGACCTCGAATCGCTGCAGGCCCGCGCCCGCGTGCACGTGCTGCCGCTCACCACGCGCGACCCGCGCAGCCTGCTCGAACAGGGCGAGGCCGACTTCGCCCTCGGCTATTTCCCACAGGCCATCGCGGCGCTGCAGGGGCAGGGGCAGCTCGCCGCCATCCGCCATCACCGGCTGTATGAGAGCCAGTACGTCTGCGTGATGCGCCGGGACCACCCGCTCGCGCAGGCCCCGCTGGACCTCGACACCTACTGCGCCGCCCACCACCTGCTGGTGAGCTTCTCGGGCCGTCCGCACGGCTTCGTCGACGAGTCCCTGGCCGCACTGGGCCGCAGCCGCCGCATCGTGCTCACGGTGAACCAGTTCTTCACGGCGGGGCGCGTGGTGGCGCAGTCGGACCTGCTGACGGTGCTGCCGGCCCGCTTCGTGAGCGCCACCGGCTACCGCAGCGGCCTCGTCGAGCGGCCGCTGCCGCTGGCGCTGGCGCCCGTCCACGTCGACATGCTCTGGCACATGCGCGACGAGGACCGCCCCTCCCTGCGCTGGATGCGCGAGCGGCTGCTCCTGGCCGCCGCGCTGGCGGCCGCCTGACCCCAGCGGATGGCGATCGGCGACAATCGCCCGATGAGCAAGATCGCCGACCTGAATGACGCCGAGTTCGCCGAACTCGACGAACTGCTGGCCCAAACGCCCGCCCCCCTGCAAGCCCTGGACGCCTCCATGCTGGACGGCTACCTCTGCGGCGTGCTGGTGCAACCCCGCCTGATCGAGATCGAGGAATGGCTGCCGCCCATCTTCGACTACGACGGTGGTGAGCTGCCGGCCGACGCGGCCCCCACCTGGCTCGCGCGCATCCAGGAGCTGGTGCTGCGCCGCCACGGCGCCCTGAACCGCAGCCTGGCCGAGCACGGCTGGTTCGACCCGGTCGTGCTGGACCTGGACGCCGAAGCCGCCGCCGCGGCCGAAGCCGGCGAGACGCCCGAGGCCGATGCGGCCGACGACGAGCAGCTGACGCCCATCGCCCGCACCCTGCTGCCCTGGGTGGCCGGCTTCCAGCACGCCGCCCTGTGCTTCCCCGAGCTGGGCGAGCTGGACGACGAAGGCGTGATGAACGCCATGGCGCGTCTGTACCGCCACCTGCCCGCCGAGACGGCGGAGGAGAAGGAAGTCGTCGCCACGCTGGACCGCGAGCACCCGCTCAAGGACATCGACGACGCCATCGAGGACCTCGTCGTCAACGTGGCCGACCTCTACGACCTCACCACCGACCTGCGCTACAAGGTCGAGGCCGTGCGCCGCGACACGCCCAAGGTCGGCCGCAACGATCCCTGCCCCTGCGGTTCGGGTCGCAAGTACAAGCAGTGCCACGGCGCCAACTGAGCGTCCCCCGGCGGCCCCGGCCCGGGGCTGCCTCGCGCCCATGAAGCTGCAGATCCTCTCGGACCTCCACATGGAGACGGAGGCCTTCGAGCCCCAGCCGGCGCCCGGCGCCGAGCTGCTGGTGCTGGCAGGCGACGTCGACAGCACCTGGCGCGGCCTCGCCGCGTTCGGGGGCTGGCCCGTGCCGGTGCTCTTCGTGCCGGGCAATCACGAGTACGACCACCGCGAGATCCGCGAGACCGGCGCGCTGCTGCGCCGCGAATGCGAGCGGCTGGGACTGGACATGCTGGACGACGAGGAGTGCCTGCGCACGGGCGCCGACGGCCGCCGCATCCGCTTTCTGGGCTCCACGCGCTGGAGCGACTTCGACGTCTTCGGCGCGGCCCAGCGCGAGCGGGCGATGCGGGCCGCCGGCTACTTCCAGCGCGTCATGAACGCCCGTCTTGACGGCCAGCCCTTCGATGCCGACGCCGTCCGCCGCCTCGGCCTCGAGAACCGGGCCTGGCTCGAGCAGACCCTGGCCCGGGCGCCCGCCGAGCCGGCCGAGGCCACCGTCGTCATCACCCATTTCGCGCCCAGCCTGAAGAGCGCCGACCCGCGCTATGGCAAGCAGCCCGGCACGGCCAGCTTCTGCAATGACGACGAGGCGCTGATGCCCGGCGTGGACCTCTGGATCCACGGCCACCTGCACTGCCGCCACGACTACCGCATCAGCCATGCGGGCGGGCGCAGCACCCGCGTCCTGTGCAACGCCCGCGGCCATGGCCGCAAGGGCGAGGCCGCGGGCTACGAGCCGCAGCGGGTCGTCGAGGTCTGATCGGGGATCGCCCGGCGCGCAGCGGGGTCGCCCATCGGGCCGGCGCCGCTTGAGATTCGTCAATCCGGCCCGCGCGGCTTGTGCCAGACTTCATGCGCACCCAACGTACATGACGCCAGCTGATGGCGGGGAGAAATGGCATGAAGATTCTGGTCGCCGTCGACGGCAGCTCCTACACCAAGCGCATGCTGGCCTACCTGGTCGCGCACGACGAATGGCTGGGCAACGCGCACCAGTACACCGTCCTGCACGCCGTGCCGGCCGTGCCGCCGCGCGCGGCCGCCGTGCTGGACAAGGCCGTGCTGAAGTCCTACTACGACGACGAGGCCGAGAAGGTGCTCAAGACCCTCCGCACCTTCTTCGAGAAGCAGAAGGTCCGCGCCGAGTTCGTGAGCAAGGTCGGCCCGGCGTCCGACGTCATTGCGGCGGCGGCCAACAAGGGCAAGTTCGACCTGCTGCTGATGGGCTCGCACGGCCACGGCACGCTGGGCAATCTGGTGCTGGGCTCGGTGGCGACCAAGGTCATGAGCCAGACGGACGTGCCCGTCCTGCTGGTCCGCTGAACGCCGCGCGGCGCCTCAGCCGAGGCGCCCGCCTTCGCTACACCCGGCGGTGCAGCCAGGCCAGTGGCGACTCGCCCGCGCTCGGCGGCGGGCTTTCGGTGGACTCGAGGCGCTGGTAGTCGCTGGTGCGCCGAAATGAGTCAGCCTCGTCCTCGAGCGTGACCTCGAGCCCGAAGGCCGTGCCCATGTCCGCCGGGTCCTGCACCGGGCGATTGCTGGGCTGACGGCGGAAGAATCGCAGTGCGGCGGCAGGGGCAAATCGCATGGTGGACCTCATCTGGCAGCTGGACGTGAAACGGCCCGGAGGCCCGATTCCATCGTGCATCCCTCGCATCTTGCGCTGGATCACGCAGGGTTCCAGTGTGCTCGTCTGAGCGCCCGCAGATATCCCACAATTGGGTGGAAAACGACAGGCAGTTGGCAAAAACTCACGCGCTTGCAAAGTGATGCAAAGCCAAGTGTTTGTTGCCAATGCCATCGGTGCAATCCCTGTGCGAAATGCTATGGTTTCGGCATGACTGTTCGCACCTTCCTCGTGCTGAGTCGCGGCATGCTGTGCTCCATTGCCTTGGCGGTGCTGAGTGTGTGCTGGCATGCCGCCACATCCGGCGCGGCGCCTCACGCTCACGGTCCCCTGGCACAGCGTCAGGCGCCCCACCCCGCCACGCTGCCCACGCGATCCGGCGGTGCGGCACAGCCCATGACCGCCGCCTCCGCGCCTGCTCGGCGGGTGGCGCTGGCCCGGCAGGGTCTTTGAGCGCCCCTTCGCTCAGCCCTTCGCCGTCGCGTCCGCGCCCGCCTTGCGCCGCCCGGCCAAGGCCTTGAGCGCGCTCCGGGCGCCCGTGCTGAGCGCCTGCCCCACCTGATCCAGCAGGGCCACCCGGCCCGGCGCCGGCGCGGCCTCGCTCACGAGCTTCCATTGGTGCCAATAGAGCGTCAGATCCACGCTGACTTCAGCGCGCAGGGGCAGCAGCTGGCGCTTGCGCACCAGCTCGCGCACCTGCAGCTCCGGCACCACGGCGATGCCCCAGCCCATGCAGGCCGCCCGCACGATGGCGTCGCTGGACGGCACATAGCGCTCCTTCAGCCGCGGATGCCGCACCCCGAAGGCCTGGCTGATCCACTGCACCTGGTTGTCGTCCTTGCGGTTGAAGACGAGGAAGGGCAGTTGCGAAAAGTTGGCCTCGTTGAGCCCGCCCGGCAGGTGGCGGGCGATGAAATCCGGGCTGGCGACGGCCACATAGGACATCACCCCGAGCGGCTGCACTACGCAGCCCCGCAACGCCTGCTTCACCGTGCTGACGCAGCCCAGCACCTCACCCTGGCGGAGCCAGTCGTGGGTGAAGTCCTGGTCATCGACGATCAGCTCCAGGCCGAAGCCCTCGCGCAGCCCCTGCTGCACGAGGCCGTCCAGGGCCGGGAGCACCCAGGTGGCGAGGCTGTCGGCGTTGACGGCGATGGGCAGGCGCTCGTGCGGCGTCACCTGGCTGCCCAGCTCCCGGGCGACGTCGGTGCGCAGCGCCTGCAGCTGGCGCGCAAAGCGCAGCAGGACCTTGCCCGGCTCCGTCAGCCGCAAGGGGCGGGAGCGCACGACCAGCAGTTGACCGACCTGCGCCTCCAGGCTGCGCAGGCGCTGCGAGACCGCGCTCTGCGTGACGCTCAGGCGCTGGGCGGCTCGCTCGAAGCTGCGCTCGTCCGCCAGGGCGGCCAGGCAGTCGAGTCCGGCGGAGTCGAGGTCTTTCATAAGAACAATTAATGTATCGCGAGAAATATGAATGGCGCTTCTTGATTTGCGTCAGGCTCCGGACAATGCGCCAGCCGTGTCGCGTCTCACGCCCGCGGCGATTTCCCGCCGTCTTCCCCCTTCAATCCGGCCACGCAAGCGCCGATCATTCCGGAATCCCGCCCACGGGCTTCCTTCGCAGGAGCAGTACAGATGAAAGTCGTCGTTCTGGGTGCAGGCATCATCGGCGTCGCCACCGCCTGGTATCTGCTGGAGGAAGGCCATGAAGTGGTCGTGGTCGACCGCCAGGAAGACGCCGCCATGGAGACCAGCTTCGCCAATGGCGCGCAGATCTCCGTCAGCTTCTGCGAGCCCTGGGCCAATGCCGGCGCGCCCTTCAAGGTCGCCAAGTGGCTGCTGCGCGATGACTCCCCCCTGCTGTTCCGCCCGCGCCTGGAAGTGGCGCAATGGCGCTGGGGCCTGAGCTTCCTCACCCAGTGCACCAACGCCGCCTTCGAGCGCAATGTGGAGCAACTGGTGCGCCTGGGCCGCTACAGCCATGAATCGCTGAAGTCGCTGGTGACGCAGACGGGCATCGAGTACGAGCGCCTCGAGCGCGGCATCCTGCACTTCTTCTCCAGCCAGGCCGACTTCGACGCCGGCGCCGCCGGCGCCGAGGTCATGCGCAGCCACGGCGTGGATCGCCGCGTCCTGAACCGCGACGAGGTGCTCAAGGTCGAGCCCGCGCTGCGCGCCTTCGGCAACAACATCTTCGGCGGCACCTTCACGCCCAGCGATGAATCGGGCGACGCCTGCGTCTTCACGCAGAAGCTGGCGCAGGCCTGCATCGCGCGCGGCGCGACCTTCCTCTACGGCCACGACATCCTCGGCCTGCAGCGCGAAGGCCAGGCCATCGGCAGCGTCCAGATCGCCAATGTGCGCACCGGCCAGAAGGCCGTGCTCAAGGGCGACGCCTTCGTGGCGGCCATGGCCTCGTACACGCCGCAGCTGCTCAAGCCGCTGGGCGAGTTCCTCAACATCTACCCCGCCAAGGGCTACTCGGCCACGCTGCGCCTGAAGAAGCCCGAGCAGGCGAGCGTCGTGAGCCTGCTGGACGACACCCGCAAGATCGCCATCTCCCGCCTGGGCGACTACGTGCGCATCGCCGGCACGGCCGAGCTGGTGGGCATGGACACGAGCCTCGACACGCCCACCTCGCGCGTGCGCTGCGACGCCCTGGTCAAGCGCTACGAGGAGCTCTTCCCCGGCGTGGCCGACCTCGGCGAGCGCAACTACTGGACCGGCCTGCGCCCCAGCACGCCGACGAACATCCCCTACATCGGCCGCTCGAAGAAGGCGTCCAACCTCTGGCTGAACGCCGGCCACGGCACGCTGGGCTGGACGCATGGCGCCGGTTCGGGCCGCGCGGTGGCCGAGCTGCTGAGCGGCAAGCGCCCCGCGCTGGAAGGCTTCGGCTTCTACGGCGACGCCCTGCCCGCCACGCCGGCGCGCCGCCTGGCCACGGCCTGAGCGGACCCGGCCCGACGGCGGCCGGAGCCGCCCCCCAGCGGCGCCGGTCGGCCGGGATGACTACAATCCGCGCCCTTCCCCGCATTTCAGGGCGCCGCCATGTCTTCCGTTTCCAGCGCCATGTCCTCTGGCGCCGCTTCCCCCAGCGCCGCCAATTTCTGTGCCATCGACTTCGGCACGTCCAACTCGGCCGTCGCCATTCCTGACCCGGCGGGCGGCATGCGCCTGGTGGCGCTCGAGGGCAGCCGCGTCACCATGCCCACGGCGGTCTTCTACTTCACGGAAGGCCGCCACGACGCCGACGGCCCGCCCCGCGCCTTCGGCCGCGCCGCGCTGGCCGCCTATGTGGAAGGCACCGACGGCCGCCTGATGCGCTCGATGAAGAGCATCCTCGGCTCCAGCCTCATCGACCAGACCACCGATGCCGGTGGCGGCCGGGGTGTGAAGTACTTCGACATGCTGGCCGGCTACCTGAAGCGGCTGAAGGGCCAGGCCGAGGCCGCCGCAGGCCATGCGATCGACCGCGTGGTGCTGGGCCGCCCCGTCTTCTTCGTCGACGAGGACCCGGTGCGCGACGCCGCCGCCCAGGCCTCGCTCGCATCCGCCGCCCGCGCCGTCGGCTTCACCGACATCCATTTCCAGTTCGAGCCCATTGCCGCGGCCTTCGACTACGAGCGCCAGGCCACGTCCGAGCAGCTCGTGCTGGTCGCCGACATCGGCGGCGGCACGTCCGACTTCTCCATCGTGCGCGTCGGCCCGGAGCGCATGGCGCGGCTGGACCGCCGCGAAGACATCCTCGCCAACCACGGCGTGCACATCGCCGGCACGGACTTCGACCGCCACGTCGAGCTGGCCGCCATCCTGCCGGAGTTCGGCTACCGCAGCCTCGGTCCGGCCAAGCCCGGCCAGGTGCCGCGCGAGGTGCCCAGCGGCGTCTACTTCGACCTCGCGACCTGGCACCTGATCAACACCGTCTACAGCCCGCAGCGCATGGCGGAACTGCGCAGCATGCGCAGCTTCTACGGCAACACGCGCCACCACGACCGCCTGATGACGGTCGTCGAGGAGCGTTTCGGCCACGAGCTGGCCAGCCGCGCGGAGGACGCCAAGATCGCCGTGGCGGCGGGCGGCCAGGTGGACGTGGACCTGGGCCTCATCGAGTCCGGCCTGGCGGTCCGCTTCGACGCCGACGGCGCTCACCAGGCCCTGGGCCGCGACATCGAGCGCATCGCCCAGGCGGGCCGCGAGACCGTGGCGCTGGCCGGCCTGACCCCGGAGCGCATCGACGCCCTCTACTTCACCGGCGGCTCCACCGGGCTCGTCCCGCTGGCCGAGCGCATCGCGGCGGACTACCCGACGGCACGCCGGGTCCAGGGCGACGCCTTCGCCTCGGTCGCCAGCGGCCTGGGCCTGCATGCGGCCCGCCTCTTCCAGGTCCGGCAGGCGCAGGCCTGACGAAAGGCACGGGGGGCCAGCCCTGCTAGATTCCGGGGCTTTGCCTCCCGAGGCAGCCCTCTGACGCCATTCCCGCGCGGCCCGGATCGTCGGCACGACCGACCGGCCGGCGGATCTTCCGGAGCTTGTCACCATGCCCAGCCGCCTGTCCCCCGCCCGCACCCCGCGCGCGCTCTGCATCGCCCTCAGCCTGGCCTTCGGGGCGCTGGCACCGCTGGCCGCCACGGCCCAGGCCCCCGCGGAGGCCGCGTCCGCCGCGTCCGCTGTGAACCGCTACCAGCAGCCCAGCGAGGCCATGCGGGCCGTGCTCGACGCGCCCGCGCTGCCCACGCACAGCCTCTCGCCCGACCAGAAGACCCTGGCTGTGCTGCGCAGCCAGCGCTACCGGCAGGTGGCGGACCTCGCCCGTCCGGCGCTCAAGCTGGCCGGCATGCGCATCGACCCCGCCGCCCATGCGCCCCTGCTGAGCACGCCCTCGCTGGAGAGCCTCGTGCTGCGTCCCGTGGCGGGCGGCGCCGAACGCACCGTGGCCCTGCCCGCCGGCGGCGGCTTCCATCACCTGCGCTGGTCGCCGGACAGCCGCCACTTCCTGCTCAACCGCCGCACCCCCACGGGCGTGGAGCTGTGGGTGGGTGAGCCCGGCACCGGGGCGATCAAGAAGGTCCAGGGCCTGAAGCTCAACACCCTCCTGGAAGCGGATGCCGTCTGGCAAGGCCCCGACGTGATGGTCGTGCTGGCTGTGCCCGCCAAGACCGGCCCGGCGCCGCGCTTCGAGGCCCCGGACGGCCCGACGGTGCAGGAGTCCCTGGGCCGCCAGTCCCCGGAACGCACGCTGCAGGACCTGCTGAAGAACGCGCAGGACGAAGCCGTCTTCGCGCATTACGTGCGCTCGCAGCTCACCCGCGTGAACCTGCGCACCGGCGCGCTGCAGGCCCTGGGCGAGCCCGGCCTCTTCTCGAGCCTGCAGGCCGCGGGCACGCAGGGTCAGGTCTTGACCGAGCGCCTGCGCCCGCCCTTCAGCTACCAGGTCACCTGGCAGGACTTCGCCCGCGACGTCGACCTGCGTGACGCCCAGGGCCGCGTGCTGCGCGCCCTCGCCCCCGTCGCGCTGAAGAAGGACGTGCCGGTGGATGGCGTCATCACCGGCCCGCGCCACTACACCAGCTCGCCGGGCGCGGATGCGGCCGTGTACTGGGTCGAGGCCCTCGACGGCGGCGACCCGCGCCGCAAGGTCGAGCACCGCGACCGACTCATGCGCCTGGCCGCGCCCTACACCGGCGAGCCGCAGGAGGTGCACCGCAGCGTCGGCCGCGCGACGATGACCGAGTTCCTGGAAGGCGGCCAGCAGGCCGTGCAGGCCGACGTGGACCGCGAACGCCAGTGGATGCGCCTGAGCCTGCTGGACCTCGGCGCCCGCCCGGCACCGGCCCGCGTGATCAGCGAGCGTTCGACGCGCGACCGCTACAAGGACATCGGCCAGCCCCTGCGCCGCCTGCAGCCGAACGGCCGGCAGGCGATGCGGATGGACGACGGCGCGCTGTGGCTCGTCGGCGCCGGCGCCAGCCCCGAGGGCGAGCGTCCCTTCCTCGACCGCCTGCAGCTCTCGGATGGCAGCATCCGCCGCCTGTTCCGCGCCGGCAGCAGCCATTACGAGCGCCCGCTGGCCGTGCTGGACGCCCAGGGCGGCCAGGTCCTCCTGAGCCGCGAGAGCGCGAGCGAGGTGCCGCAGCTCGTGCTGCGCAGCGGCGCCGAGCTGGCGCAGGTCCAGGCCCTGACCCGCTACACCGACCCCGCCCCGCAGCTGCGCGAGGTGCAGCGCGAGCTGGTCAAGTTCAAGCGGGCCGATGGCGTGGAGCTGTCGTTCTGGCTGTACAAGCCGCCCGGCTACCAGGCCGGCGAGCGCCGCCCGACCTTTGTGTGGGCCTATCCGCTGGAGTTCACCGACGCCTCGGTCGCCGGCCAGGTCAGCGGCTCCGGCAACCGCTTCACCAGCTTCGGCGGCACGAGCCCGCTGATGCTGCTGCTGGACGGCTACGTCGTGCTGATGGACGCCACCATGCCCGTGGTGGGCGACCCCAAGACGGTCAACGACAGCTTCATCGCGCAGATCACCAGCAACGCGCAGGCCATCATCGACAAGGCCGTGGAGCTGGGCGTCAGCTCGCGCGAGACCATGGTGGTGGGCGGCCACAGCTACGGCGCCTTCATGACCGCCAACCTGCTCGCGCACACCGACCTGTTCAAGGCCGGCATCGCCCGCAGCGGGGCCTACAACCGCTCGCTGACGCCCTTCGGCTTCCAGAGCGAGCAGCGCACCTACTGGGAGGCGCAGGACGTCTACCAGCGCCTCTCGCCCTTCAACTACGCCGACAAGCTCAAGGAACCGCTGCTGCTGATCCACGGCGACAGCGACGACAACCCGGGCACCTTCCCCATCCAGAGCCAGCGCTTCTACCAGGCGCTGTCCGGCACGGGCGGCCACGTGCGCTATGTCTCGCTGCCCTACGAGGGCCACGGCTACACGGCGCGCGAGTCCATCGGCCACACGCTGTGGGAGATGCGCCAGTGGATGCAGCGCCAGGTGGGTGAGGGCAAGCCGCTGAACTGAACGGCGGCCTGAAACGATCACGGGGCGCCTGGAGCGCCCCGTGCCACAAGCGGGTGTGCCGACGCGGTGCCGGAGCACCGGCTCAGTGCCGGCTCAGTGCCGGCGCGGCGGGCCCCCTCGCCCGCCCGGCCCGGGCCGACGCGGGGCGCCGGGGCGGCCGGCGGGCTGCGTGCTCTTGAGCGGCCGCGTCACGTCGGCCAGCAGCAGGCTGGCACGCACGAGGCACTCGACGGCCTCGGCCACGTCCGTCGGCGGCTCGAGGGACTCGATCTCCTCCAGCAGCTCGTCGGCGTCCTCGAGATCGTCCGGGTCCAGATGCATGTAGAGCTGCGCGAGCGGCTCCAGCAGCTCGGCCGCCTCTTCCGACATCAGGTCCGGGAAGTGCTCGGCGGCGAGCGCGAAGCCCGCCACCCAGGCGTACACGACCTCCGAGGGCTCGGCGTCCTCATCGAGCTCGAAGACCCACGGGTCGAACCACTGGCGCTCGGCGATGGCCGTGTTCAGCTCGCGGTAGCGGCGGCGCACCAGCGCGAAAAGCGCCTCGCCGTCGTAGCCGCGCGGCGGCTGGCGGCCATCCGGGTCGAGCACGAAGGGCGCCCAGTCCGCGAAGGGCACGGGCCGGGGCTGCAGCAGCACGCCCACGAGGTAGCCGTCCAGCATGCTGATGTCCAGCGGCTCCAGCGGGCCGGGGACGGCGTCGAGCAGCGACTGCAGGCGCTCCATGTCCTGCTCGGACAGCGGCTCGTCGGGGCGGGCCTGCGGGACGGGCGAGGGGGCGGGCGCC
>JAYRMR010000025.1:0-71178 GCA_041912595.1 Burkholderiaceae bacterium | reverse complement strand
TGGTCTGGGGAATCCAGTACCAGTTCTCGCCGGACGCCGTTTTGCTGGTGCTGGCGTCGGACACCTATGCCGCGGATGACTACATTCGCAAGTACGAGGACTTCCTCGCCGCCCGGGGCCTGCCCGGGCGCTGAACCGCCCGCACGACGGCCGACACGGCAAGGAGTACGCGAGATGGCTGAATCCAGCCTGCCCTTTCTCAACCTGCAGCCGGCCTACGCGGCCAGCCAGGCGGCCATCGACGCCGCCCTGCTGCGCGTGGCCCGCAGCGGCTGGTTCCTGCTCGGGCAGGAGCTGGTCGCCTTCGAGGAGGCGTATGCCCAGTCCGTCGGCGCCGTGCATTGCGCGGGCGTGGCCAACGGGCTCGATGCGCTGACGCTTGCGCTGCGGGCGCTGGGCGTGGAGGAGGGCGATGAGGTCATCGTGCCGTCCAACACCTACATCGCCACCTGGCTGGCCGTGAGCCAGTGCGGTGCGACGCCGGTGCCCGTGGAGCCGGACCCGCTCACCTTCAACCTCGACCCCGCGCGTGTCGAGGCCGCCATCACGCCGCGCACCCGGGTGATCCTCCCGGTGCACCTTTACGGCCTGCCGGCGGACATGGACCCGATCATGGACATCGCCCGGCGCAACGGGCTCAAGGTGCTGGACGACTGCGCGCAGGCCCATGCCGCGCACTACCACGGGCGGCCGGTGGGCAGCCTGGCGGATGTGTCCGCCTGGAGCTTCTACCCGGGCAAGAACCTCGGCGCCATGGGCGATGGCGGCGGCGTCACCACCGACCTGACCACGGTGGACGAGCAGGTGCGCGTGCTGCGCAACTACGGCTCACGCCGCAAGTACCACAACGAATGCAAGGGCGTGAATTCGCGCCTCGACGAGATCCAGGCCGCCGTGCTGGCCGCCAAGCTGCCGCAGCTGGAGGCCTCGACCCGCGAGCGCCGGCGGCTTGCGCGCTGCCTGCTGGAGGGCCTGGCGGGCGTGCCGCTGCAGCTTCCCGTCGTGCCCGTGGGGCTGGAGTCGGCCTGGCATCTGTTCGTGGTTCGCCATGAGGCGCGGGACCGCCTGCAGGCGGGGCTGGCCGAGCATGGCATCGGCACGCTGATCCACTACCCGGTGCCGCCGCATCTGCAGCCGGCCTATGCCGAGCTGGGCTATCGCGCGGGCGACTTCCCCATTGCCGAGGCCATGCACAAGCAGGTGCTGAGCCTGCCGCTGTGGCCGGGCATGAGCGAGTCGCAGATCGACCAGCTCATCCAGGCCGTTCGCCGCTGCGCCTGAGCGCCGGGTCAGCGCGTGGGTGCCGGGCCGCGGGAGCGGGCCGGGTTGCCGACCCACAGCTCGCCCGCGGGTACGTCGCGCGTCACCACGCTGCCCGCGCCGATCAGCGCGCCTTCGCCGATGGTCACGCCGCCGAGGATCGTGGCATTGGCGCCAATGGAGGCGCCGCGCTCGATGCGCGTCGTCTGGAAGGCCGCGGGGTATTGCTTGGAGCGCGGCGCGCGGTCGTTGGTGAAGGTGGCGTTGGGGCCGATGAACACGTCGTCGGCGATGCGCAGGCCGTCCCACAGCTGCACGCCGCTCTTGACCGTCACCCGGTCCCCGAGGACGACGTCGTTCTCGATCAGCACCTGGGCGTTGATGTTGCAGTCCGCGCCGATGCGCGCGCCGGGGAGGATCACGCAGAACTGCCAGACGCGCGTGCCGGGGCCGATGTGCGGGCTCTGCACGTCGGACAGCGGATGGATCTGGGCGGGGGCGGTGTCGGGCTGCATGGGGCGAGCATAAGCGAGCCGGCGAGGCCTGGGGCGGCGCCTCAGGCCGCCAGCGAAATCGCGTCCAGCAGCTCGCCCTCGATCTGCAGCTGCAGCTTGTTCTGCTGCAGCGCCGGGCCGTCGATGAGGAAGGTGTCTTCCACACGCTCGCCCAGGGTCGAGATCTTGGCGAGCTGCAGATTGATGTGGTGGCGCGCCAGCACGCGGGCGATGGCGTAGAGCAGGCCGGCGCGGTCGCTGGTGCTGATGGACAGCAGCCAGCGCTGGGCGCGCTCGTCGGGTCGCAGCGAGATGCGCGGCGTGTAGGGGAAGCTCTTGACGCGCCGGGAGAGGCGGCCGCGGCGCGGCTCGGGCAGCGGGCCCTCGGCCATCAGCGCGGCCAGCAGGCGCGTCTCGACGAGGGAGACGAGATCGCGGTGGTGCATGTCCAGGTCCGGCGCGATGACCTGGAAGGTGTCCAGCGCATAGCCGCTGCGCGTGGTGTGGACCTTGGCGTCGAGGATGTTGAAGCCGGCGCCGTCGAAGTAGCCGCAGATGCGGGCGAAGAGGTCGGCGCGGTCCGGGGAGTAGACCAGCACCTGCAGGCCTTCGCCCACGGGCGAGGGGCGGGCACGGACCACGGGCACGTCCGTCTGCACGAAACGCCACAGCGCGCGGGCGTGCCAGGCGAGCTCGCCGGCCTCCTGGCGCGCGAAGTAGCTGACGTCCAGCGTCTTCCACAAGGGTTCCTCGGTGCCGGGCAGCTGGGCGTGCAGGGCCAGGTCTTGCCTGGCCTCCTGCTTGCGGGCCTCGATCTCGGCTTCGCGGTTGATCTGCGCGCCGCCCAGGCGCCGCAGGGTGAGGCGGTAGCAGTCCTCCAGCAGCTTGCCCTTCCAGGCGTTCCAGACCTTGGGGCTGGTGCCGCGGATGTCGGCCACGGTGAGCAGGTACAGCGCCGTGAGCGTGCGCTCGTTCCCGACCAGCTTCGCGAAGGACTCGACGACCTCGGGGTCGGAGAGATCCTCCTTCTGCGCCACGCGGGAGAGGGTCAGGTGGTGCCTGACGAGGAACTCCACCAGCGCGGCGTCCGCCTTGGGCAGCTTGTGGGCGCGGCAGAAGCGGCGGACTTCCTCGCCGCCGAGCTCGCTGTGGTCCCCGCCGCGGCCCTTGGCCACGTCGTGGAAGAGGGCGGCGATGTAGAGCACGTAGGGCCGCTCGAACTGCGCCGCCAGCTGCGAGCAGAAGGGGTACTCGTGGGCGTGCTCGGGAATGAAGAAGCGGCGCACGTTGCGCAGCACCATGAGGATGTGCTGGTCCACCGTGTAGACGTGGAACAGGTCGTGCTGCATCTGGCCCACGATGGCCCGGAAGACCCACAGGTAGCGCCCCAGCACCGACGTCTGGTTCATCAGCCGGAACGCGTGGGTCTGGCCCTTGCCCTCCTGCACGATGCGCAGGAAGGTCTGGCGGTTGACGGGGTCGCTGCGGAACTTGGCGTCCATCAGGCCACGGGCGTTGTAGAGCGCGCGCAGCGTGCGGGCCGACAAACCCTTGATGCCGGGTGCCTGCTGGTAGACGAGGAAGGTCTCCAGGATGGCGTGGGGCTCGCGCTGGTAGAGGTCGTCGCTGGCGACCTCGAGCATGCCGCCGCGGTCCAGGAAGCGCTCGTTGATGGGGTGCATCGCGGCGTCCTGCGAGCCGTTGATGCGCTCCTCCAGGTTCAGCATCAGGATCTGGTGCAGCTGCGTCACCGCCTTGGCCGCCCAGTAGTAGCGGCGCATCAGCACCTCGGAGGCGCGCTGGCCCTTGCTGCCCTCATAGCCGAAGCTCTGGGCCACGGCCGTCTGCAGGTCGAAGACGAGGCGGTCCTCGCGCCGGCCGGCCACCACATGCAGCCGGGCGCGGATCAGCTTCAGCACGCCCTCGTTGCGCTGCAGCTGGCGGCTCTCGAAGGACGTGATCAGGCCCTTGGCGGCCAGCTGGGGCCAGGTCTTGCCCAGGCCGGCGGCGCGGGCCACCCAGATCAGCACCTGCAGGTCCCGCAGGCCGCCCGGGCTCTCCTTGCAGTTGGGCTCGAGCGCGTAGGGTGTGTCGTCGTACTTGGTGTGGCGCTGGCGGGCCTCCAGCTGCTTGGCGCGCAGGAAGGCGCGCGGGTCGAGCGCCTGCAGGATGCGTTGCTCGAAGCGCTTGAACAGCGCACGCTCGCCGGCCAGGCAGCGGGCCTCCAGCA
Source organism: Burkholderiaceae bacterium (assembly GCA_041912595.1). Taxonomy (GTDB): domain Bacteria; phylum Pseudomonadota; class Gammaproteobacteria; order Burkholderiales; family Burkholderiaceae_C; genus Roseateles_B. The sequence continues at coordinate 67,194 of JAYRMR010000025.1, read as the reverse complement.
GGGAGGTCTGGATGGTGATGTCGCCGGCGGCCTCGCTGACGCATTCCTCCAGCGTCCGCACCGAGGAGCCGATCTCCAGGCCCACGTCCCAGCAGGCGGTGATGAAGCCCTCGATGGCGCTCTTGAGCGGTCCGGGCTGGTAGGCGTCCAGCCCCTCGGGCAGGAGCAACAGGACGTCGATGTCGGAGTAGGGGAAGAGCTCGCCCCGGCCATAGCCGCCCACGGCCAGCAGGGCGGCGCCCGGCGGCAGCCCGGCCTGCGACCACAGCATGGCGAGCGTGCGGTCCACGTGACCGGCCAGCTGCCGCATCAGCCGGCTCGCGGCGGCCACCGTGGGCGCCGCGGCGCGGAAGGCGTCCAGCAGGCTGGCCTTGCCGGACTTGAAGTGCTGGCGCAGCTCAGCCACGCCCAGGACGGGCAGATCGCTCATGCGTGAAACTCCGGGCGCATGGATCGTGGGAGGGGGCAGGGCGCGAGCCCCGGGGGCTCAGGCGCCGACGAAGGCCGGCGGCGGCGGGCTGCCGGCCGAGACCGTCAGGACTTCGTAGCCGGTGTCGGTCACGGCGATCGTATGTTCCCACTGTGCGGACAGCGAGCGGTCCTTGGTGACGATGGTCCAGCCGTCGCCCATTTCCTTGATCTCGCGCTTGCCGGCGTTGATCATGGGCTCGATCGTGAAGACCATGCCCGGCACCAGCTCCTCCAGCGTGCCCGGGCGGCCGTAGTGCAGCACCTGCGGCTCCTCGTGGAACTTCTGGCCGATGCCGTGGCCGCAGAACTCGCGCACGATGGAGAAGCCGGCGTTCTCGGCGAAGGTCTGGATGGCATGGGCGATGTCGCCGAGGCGCGCGCCAGGCTTGACCTTGGCGATGCCCTTCCACATGGCCTCGTAGGTGAAGGCGCACAGGCGCTTGGCGGCGATGGAGCCCTCGCCGACGACGAACATGCGGCTCGTGTCCCCGTGCCAGCCGTCCTTGATGACGGTGACGTCGATGTTGACGATGTCCCCGTTCTTCAGCGGGCGCTCGTTCGGGATGCCATGGCAGACCTGGTGGTTGATCGAGGTGCAGATGGACTTGGGGTAGGGCGTGTAGCCCGGCGGGCAGTAGTTCAGCGGCGCGGGAATCGCCTGCTGCACGTTGACGATGTAGTCATGCGCTAGCTGGTCCAGCTGCTCGGTGCTGACCCCGGGCTTCACATGGGGCGTCAGGTAGTCCAGCACCTCGGAAGCCAGGCGTCCGGCGATGCGCATGGCGGCGATGTCGGCCGCGCTCTTGAGAGTGATCGTCATGGGGAGAAATTATGGTCGAGACGCCCCGGCCCTGCAGGGCGCGGGGCCGAAGGCCGGGCGCGGCTCAGTCCGCCCAGGTCACGACGCCGGTCCACGCCGTGACCAGCACGACGATGCCGAAGGCGATGCGGTACCAGGCGAAGGGCACGAAGCTGTGGCTGGCGATGTAGCGCAGCAGCCAGCGCACGCAGACCCAGGCCGAGAGGAAGGAGAACACCAGCCCGACGCCGAACAGCGGCAGGTCGGCCAGGGAGAGCAGGGCGCGTTCCTTCCACAGCGCATAGGCGCCGGCCCCGATGAGCGTCGGGATGGCCAGGAAGAAGCTGAAGTCGGTGGCCGTCTGGCGCGACAGGCCCAGCAGCATCCCGCCGATGATGGTGGCGCCGGAGCGGCTCGTGCCGGGGATCATGGCCAGGCACTGCACCAGACCCACCTTCAGCGCGTCGAGCGGGCTCATGGCGTCCACGTCCTGCACCCGCACGGCGCTGGCCGGGCGGCGTTCGGCCCACAGGATGATCAGGCCACCCACGATGAAGCTCGACGCCACGATCACCGGCGTGAACAGATGCGCCTTGATCGCCTTGCCGAACAGCAGGCCCAGCACCACGGCGGGCACGAAGGCGATGGCCACATTCAGCACGAAGCGGCGCGAGCGCGCCTCGCTGCCCAGTCCGACGGCCGCGGCGCGCAGGCGCTGCCAGTAGACGAGGATCACGGCAAAGATGGCACCGGTCTGGATGGCAACGTCGAAGACCTTGCTCTTGTCGTCCGTCATGCCCAGCAGCGAGCCGGTGAGGATCAGGTGGCCCGTGGAGGAGATGGGCAGGAATTCGGTCAGGCCTTCCACGATCCCCATGATCGCGGCCTTGATGAGCAACAGTAGATCCAAGACGGGCTCCGTCGGTTCGAGCAGCAGAAGAAGCGGCGGATGATAAGCGGGCGCGGCAGGAGCGCCGCGCTAGCACCACCGGGCGCCCGCGGCAGCTCACGTAAATGTCAGGTAAAGCCGGCCTGCTGCCGCCTTGACCCCCGGCAGGGGTGTGCATACAGTACTGACCGGTCAGTCAGTACACCATGAGCACCCGCAAGCCCTCCACCCGTCCCGCCTTGTCCGGCTCGAGCTCCGACCCCGCAGCGCCTGCGCCGGTGGCCGGGGCGAAGGCGTCGGCAGTGTCGGCTGCATCGGCTGCATCGGCCGAGGGCCGAGCAACGCCCCCGGCCGCCCGCACGCCGGCGCCGCGCCAGCGTCGCAAGGAGGCGCGTCCGCAGGAGTTGCTGGCCGCGGCGCTGGAGCTCTTCGTCGAGAAAGGCTTCGCGGCGGCCCGCTCCGAGGAGGTCGCCCAGCGCGCCGGGGTCTCGAAGGGCACGCTGTACCTGTACTACCCGTCCAAGGAAGAGCTGTTCAAGGCCATGGTGCGAGAGAGCCTGTCCTCGCGCATTGCCGAGGCCAGCGTGCTGATCGCCCAGTTCGAGGGGCCGACGCCGGAGCTGCTGCGCCGCGTGATGCACCTGTGGTGGACCGAGGTCGGCATGAGCCCGGCCGGCGGCATCACCAAGATCATGATGGCCGAGGCGCGCAACTTCCCGGAGCTCGCCAGCTTCTTCCATGAGGAGGTGATCGCGCCCACCCAGGCCCTGCTGGCCCAGGTGATCCAGCGCGGCATCGACCGCGGCGAGTTCCGCCCGGTGCACCCCGCCATGACCGTGCAGGTGCTGATCGGGCCGATGCTGCACATGGTCCTGTTCCAGCATTCCTTCGGCGCCTGCGCGCTGCACCTGCCCTGCGAGAACCCGGCCGATGTGCTCGCACTGGAGCTCGACCTGCTCCTGCACGGCCTGTGCCCGCGCTCGCCGCCCGGCGGCTGAGCCGCCGCACATCGCCCGGCCTGCCCCCCCCGACACCCTCCCGCCACCCCAGCCCCCGCCCACGCCATGACGCCGTACCGCCTGAGCCGCTCCTGCCCGCACCGTCGCCAACAGGGGCGCGTTCACTGGTCCGTCTGGCTGCTGGTGCTGCTGGCGGTGCTGATCGTGGCCGGCGTCTACCGGGCGCGCGCCGCCCGCCAGGCCGCGGTGCCGGTGGCGACGAATGCCGTGCCCCAGCTGCGCCTCGCGCCTTCGGACGTGCTGGCGGTGCAGGGCGGCTCGCTGGCGCGCTCCGTCGAGGTGTCCGGCGGCCTGCGGGCCGTGGACTCCGCCGTGGTGAAGGCCAAGGTGGCCGCGGAGCTGAAGTCGCTGACGGTGCGCGAGGGCGATGCCGTCAAGGCCGGCCAGCTGCTGGGTCAGCTGGATCCCGCCGAATTCGAGATGCGGCTGCGCCAGGCGGAGCAGACCGCTGCAGCCGCCAAGGCGCAGCTGGACATCGCCCGCCGCCAGCTGGAGAACAGCCGCGGCCTCGTGAGCCAGGGCTTTGTGTCCTCGACGGCCCTCGAGAGCGCCGTGTCGACCGAGGCCTCTGCCGCCGCGAACTGGCAGGCCGCCAGCGCGGCGGTCGATCTGGCGCGCAAGGCCCTCGCCGACACGCGACTCATCGCACCGATCAGCGGCCAGGTCTCGCAACGCCTGGCCCAGCCGGGCGAGCGCGTGGCGCTGGACGGGCGGATCCTGGAGATCGTCGATCTGCGCCAGCTCGAGCTGGAAGCGGCCGTGCCGTCCGAGAAGGCCGCGGGCCTCGCCGTCGGCCAGACCGCGCAGCTGAGCGTCGACGGGATCGATGCCCCGGTGACCGCCCAGGTCCAGCGCATCAATCCGGCGGCGCAGAGCGGCTCGCGCGCCGTGCTGGCCTACCTGCGCCTGCCGGCCTCGCAGCCGGGGCTGCGCGCCGGCCTGTTTGCGCGGGGCAGCGTGCTGATGGACGCCCGCGAGGCGCTCAGCGTGCCGCTCAGCGCGGTCCGGGTGGATCGCAGCGAGCCCTATGTGATCCGCATTGGCGCCGGCAAGGACGGCCCGGAGGCCCAGTGGCAGACCGTCGTGACGGGCGTCCAGGGTCAGGTCTTGCGTGACGGCCGCCTGCAGCCCGTCGTGGAGATCAGGTCCGGCGTGCAGGCCGGGGATCGCCTCCTGTCCGGCACGGCCGGCACGGTGGTCGCGGGCACGCGCCTGGTGCTGCCGGCCGCGGCTGGCGCCTCCGCGCCCGCATCCTCGGCCTCGCGCTGAGCACGGGAGCCTCCCATGTGGTTCACCCGCGTCTCCATCCACAACCCGGTCATGGCCACGATGGTCATGCTGGCCTTCGTCGTGCTGGGCCTGTTCAGCTACCAGCGCCTCTCCGTCGACCAGTTCCCCAACATCGACTTTCCCACCGTGGTGATCAGCATGGACTATCCGGGCGCTTCGCCCGAGATCGTCGAGGCCGAGGTCACGAAGAAGGTGGAGGAGGCCGTCAACACGGTGGCGGGCATCAACTCGCTGTACTCGCGCTCCTACGAGGGCACCTCGGTGGTGATCGTGGAGTTCAACCTCGACGTCGACGGCCGCAAGGCGGCGGAGGACGTGCGCGAGAAGGTCGCGCTGATCCGCCCCAGCCTGCGTGACGAGGTCAAGGAGCCGCGCATCTCGCGCTTCGACCCGCAGTCCGTGCCCATCTTCAACGTGGCGCTGCTGTCCGATGACGGCGCGCAGAGCACGCAGGCCCTCACGACCTGGGCCACGCAGGTGCTGCAGAAGAAGCTGGAGAACGTGCGCGGCGTGGGCTCGGTGGCGGTGGTGGGCGGCCTGCAGCGCCAGATCCGTGTCGAGCTGCAGCCGGCGGCCATGGAGGCCCTGGGCGTGGGCGTGGACCAGGTCCTCGCCGCCGTGAAGAGCGAGAACCAGGAGCTGCCCATGGGCGCGCTGCGCTCGGCCGAGCAGGAGCGCGTCGTGCAGGTGAATGCCCGCATGAAGCGCCCGGAGGACTTCGAGGCCATCGTCGTGGCGCGCAAGGGCACGACGCCTGTGAAGCTGGCACAGGTGGCGCGCGTGGTCGACGGTCCGCAGGAGCTGGACAGCCTCGCGCTCTACAACGGCCAGCGCACGGTGCTGCTGTCGGTGCAGAAGAGCCAGGGCGAGAACACCATCGCGGTGGTCGACGGCCTGATGGAGGCGCTCAAGGAAGCCCGCAAGCTCACGCCGCCCGGCGTGCGCCTGGAGGTCAACCGCGACAACTCGCGCGGCATCCGCGTCTCGGTGGCCAACGTCAAGCGCACGCTGATCGAGGGCGCGGCCCTCACCGTGCTCATCGTCTTCCTGTTCCTGAATTCCTGGCGCTCGACCGTCATCACCGGCCTCACGCTGCCCATCGCGCTGATCGGCACCTTCCTGTTCATGTATGCCTTCGGCTTCACGATCAACACCATCACGATGATGGCGCTGAGCCTGTGCGTGGGCCTGCTGATCGATGACGCCATCGTGGTGCGCGAGAACATCGTGCGCCATGTCGCCATGGGCGTGAGCCCGCGCCAGGCGGCGCTGGACGGCACCGCCGAGATCGGCCTGGCCGTGCTGGCCACGACCTTCTCCATCGTCGCGGTCTTCCTGCCCATCGGCTTCATGGGCGGCATCGTGGGCAAGTTCTTCCACGAGTTCGGCATCACCATCGTCGCGGCGGTGCTGATCTCGATGTTCGTGAGCTTCACGCTCGATCCCATGCTCTCGAGCATCTGGCACGACCCGGCCATCCACGGCCACGGGGCGGGGCTGGGCGGGCCGAAGACGCTCTACGACAAGACCCTTGGCCGCGTCACCGGCGCCTTCGACCGCCTGACCGAGTGGCTGTCGGACGGCTACCAGACCATCCTCGCCTGGGCGCTGCAGCACAAGTGGAAGACGGTGGCGCTGGCCCTGGCGAGCTTCGTGGGCGGCGTCATGCTCTTCGGCGTGATGGGCAAGGAGTTCGTGCCCAAGGCCGACCTCTCCGAGACGCAGGTCAACTTCTACACGCCGGTGGGCTCCTCGCTGGAGCTGACCGAGGCCCGCGCCCGCCAGGTGGACGAGGCCCTGCGCAGCCTGCCCGAGGTGCTCTACACCGTCACCACCATCAACAGTGGCTTCGCGGCCGGCAAGAGCTATGGCGCGGTCTACGTGCGTCTCGTGGACCGCAAGAACCGCCAGCGCAGCGTGGTGGACATGGCCACGCCGCTGCGGCTGAAGCTGGAGCAGATCCCCGGGATCACGGTCACCAACATCGGGCAGACGGACCTGGGCGGCAGCAAGAGCCTGCAGTTCTCGCTGCAGGGGCCGGACCTCAAGGAGCTGGAGCGCATCGCCAATGGCGTGATGGCGCAGATGCGCAAGATCCCCGGCCTCGTGGACCTGGACAGCACGCTCAAGGCCAACAAGCCGACGGCCTCCGTGGAGCTCAAGCGCGAGGCCCTGGCCGACGCCGGGCTCAACGTGAACGCCGTGGCCACGAGCCTGCGCACGCTGCTGGCCGGCACGACCGTGGGCAACTGGCGCGCGCCGGACGGCGAGAACTACGACGTCGTCGTGCGCCTCCCGCTGGCCCTGCGCGACAACATGACGCAGCTCGCCGGCCTGCCGCTGAACATCGCGCCCGCGGCCGACGGCGGCAGCCGCGTCGTGCGCCTGGGGCAGGTCGCGGCGCTGAGCGAGTCCGTCGGCGCCAACCAGATCAACCGCCGCGACATGAACCGCGAGATCAACATCGACGCCAACGCCCTGGGCCGCAGCGCCGGCGAGATCTCGGCCGACATCCAGAAGATCCTGCAGGCGACGCCCATGCCGCCGGGCTACCGCTACAGCTTCGGCGGCTCCACGAAGAACATGACCGAGTCCTTCCAGTACGCCGTCGGCGCGCTGGCCCTGGCCATCGTGTTCATCTACATGATCCTGGCCAGCCAGTTCAAGAGCTTCCTGCAGCCCATGGCGCTGATGACCTCGCTGCCGCTGACGCTCATCGGCGTGGCCGTGGCGCTGATCAGCTTCAACTCCACGCTGAACATGTTCTCGGTGATCGGCATCGTGATGCTGATGGGCCTGGTCACCAAGAACGCCATCCTGCTGATCGACTTCGCCATCCGCTCCCGCGAGGGCGTGCATGCCCACGGCGTGGACGCCGAGCCCATGAGCCGCGAGCAGGCGCTGCTGCACGCCGCCCGGGTGCGGCTGCGGCCGATCCTGATGACGACGCTGGCCATGGTCTTCGGCATGGTGCCGCTGGCCTTCGCCATGTCCGAGGGCTCGGAGCAGCGCGCGCCGATGGGGCAGGCGGTGATCGGCGGCGTGATCACGTCCTCGCTGCTGACGCTGGTCGTGGTGCCGGTGGTCTACTGCCTGCTGGATGACCTGGCGCAATGGGCGCGCCGCCGCTGGCGTGGCTCGCCCGCCTCAGGCCCCGAGGCCGCCCCTTCGTCCGGGAAATAGAATGCCCGGATTGCGCCGGAAGCCCTGGCGCTCCTTCCTGATGTAACGCTGAGCACTGCCATGAATTTCGAACAAGCCCGCTTCAACATGATCGAACAGCAGATCCGCCCCTGGGATGTGCTGGATCTGAGCGTCCTGGCCCTGCTGAGCAGCGTCAGGCGCGAGGATTTCGTGCCCGCCGAGCTGCGCACCCTGGCCTTCACCGACACCGAGCTGCCCCTGGGCGGCGAGCGCCGGGCGCTGGCCCCCCGCGTGGAGGCCCGCATCGCGCAGGAGCTGCAGCTGCAGCGCACCGACAAGGTCCTGGAGATCGGCACCGGCATCGGCTACCTGACGGCGCTGCTGGGCCACAAGGCGCAGTCCGTGGTGAGCCTGGAGGCCGACGCCGGCCTGGCCCGCGCCGCCGCCGAGAAGCTGCGCCGCGCCGGCCTGTCCAATGTGCAGGTGCGCGAGGCGGACGGCCGCCAGGGCGCGCCCGGCGAGGCCCCGTTCGACGCCATCGTGCTGGCCGGCTCCGTGGCCGAGGTGCCGCAGGTGCTGCTGGACCAGCTCAAGATCGGTGGCCGCCTGCTGGGCATCGTGGGTGACGAGCCCGTGATGCGCGCCGTGCTGGTCCGCCGCGTCAGCGAGAAGGAGTTCCAGACCACGGAACTCTTCGACACCGTGGTGCAGCGCCTGGCCGGCTTCGAGTCGCGCCCGGCCTTCGCCTTCTGACCGGCATGGCCTGGCAACTTCCCCCGACCGAATTCCCGGCCTGGCTGGCCGAGGTGGCGCCCCAGGGGCGCCCCTTGCTGCTGGACATCCGGGAGGGCTGGGAGGTGGAGCGCGTCGCGCTGCAGCCGGCGGAGGCGGACTGGCTGCACATCCCGATGAACGAAGTCCCTGCCCGGCTGGAGGAGCTGGACCCGCAGCGGGCCATCGTCTGTTATTGCCATCACGGGGTGCGAAGTCTGCAGGTCGTCGCATTTCTTTCGGCCCGCGGCTTCGATTCCGTCTATAACCTCGCCGGCGGCATCGATGCCTGGTCCGTGCAGGTGGATCCCTCGTTGCCTCGATACTGAATTCCTACCGAACAACCATCAAAACCATTGCTGCAAGGAAGCTTCATGGCTGCTGATCATCGACTCTCTTCCCCTTCGCGTCCGCGGACCCGTGTCCTGGCCGCCACCCTGGGCCTGTTGTTCGGTGGGGTGTCGATGGCGCAGGCCCAGAGCCTGCAGGAACTCTATGACGCCGCTCGCGCCTATGACGCCACCTACCTGGCCGCGCGGGCGCAGGCGGAGTCGGCTGAGTTCAAGGCCGCGCAATCCGAGGCGCTCGGCCGCCCCTCGCTGGGCCTGGGCAGCAGCGTCACCAAGACCCAGACGCACACGCCCAGCTACGGCGCCATGACGGCCGCCGGCCCTGCGCAGGTGCCCGCCGCCACGCTGAACGCCACCGCCGCGAAGGTTGGGCTGAGCGGCAAGTACTCGGTCTACAACCGCGGCAACACCGTCACGATGGAGCAGGCCCAGCGCGGCCTCGGCGTCGCCCGTGCAGACCTCGAATCGGCTGAGCAGGACCTGATCGTCCGCGTGGCCCAGGCCTACTTCGACGTGCTCAACGCCCGCGACACCCTGGCCACCGCCCAAGGCAACAAGAAGGCCGTGGCCGAACAGCTGGCCTCGGCCAAGCGCAATTTCGAGGTCGGCACCGCCACCATCACCGACACCCGCGAAGCCCAGGCCCGCTACGACCTGGCGACCGCCCAGGAGCTGGCCGCAGACAACGACCTGCGCGTCAAGCAGGTCACGCTGGACCAGATCGTCGGCCGCGTGGGCGTGGACCCGAAGCCGCTGGCGCAGCCCGTGGCCCTGCCGGCCCTGGCGTCCGACCAGGTCGAGACCTGGGTCAGCCAGGCCGAGCAGCACCCCCTGATCCGCAAGGCCCAGCTGGGCCTCGAGGTGGCGCACCTCGAGACGGAGAAGGCCAAGGCCGCCAACGGCCCGACCGTCGATGCCAACGGCACGCTGGGCGTGGTCAACAACCGCGGTGACGTGCAGATCCCCGGCACGACGCGCCAGGCGCAGGTCGGCATCGAGCTGAACATCCCGCTGTACACCGGTGGCTACAACGACAACCGCATCAAGGAAACGCTGAAGCTGGAGGAGAAGTCCCGCAACGACCTCGACTACGCCCGCCGCAGCATCTCCGAAGCCACCAAGCGCGCCTTCTTCGGCGTGCAGTCGCTGCGGGCCCAGGTCAAGGCCTACGAGGCCGCCGAGGCGTCCACCAAGCTGGCCCTGGAGGCCACGCAGCTGGGCTACAAGCTCGGCGTGCGCGTCAACCTGGACGTGCTGAACGCCCAGACCCAGCTCTTCTCGACCCAGCGTGACCTTGCCAAGGCCCGCTACGACGTGGTGCTGAACAGCCTCAAGCTGCGCCAGGCCTCCGGCCAGCTGCGTCCCGAGGATTTGGCCGGCGTCAACGCGCTCCTGGCCAAGTAAGCCCCTCTCGCGCCGCGTGCGCCTTCAGGCCCGCTGCCCCGCAGCGGGCCTTGTCATTGGCGCTGCGCCACAATGCGGGGGCATCACCTGACCCCCATCGCCGATCTCGACCCATGCTCTTCCTGCTCTCGCCCGCGAAATCCCTGGACTACGACAGCCCGGTCTCGCCGGCCGTCGAGGCCCTGGCCACCGAGCCGCAGTTCATCCCGGAGTCCGTCGCCCTGATCGAGGTGCTGCGCGGGAAGTCCCAGGCGGACATCGCCCGGCTGATGGACCTCTCCGATGCGCTCTCGGCGCTCAACGTCGCCCGCTACCAGGCCTGGGAGCCGCGCTTCACGCCCGAGAACAGCAAGCCGGCCGTGCTGGCCTTCAACGGCGATGTCTACGACGGCCTGGACGCCCGGAGCCTGAGCCTCAAGCAGCTGCACTGGGCACAGGAGCACGTGCTGATCCTGTCCGGCCTTTACGGCGTGCTGCGCCCGCTGGACCGCATGCAGCCCTACCGCCTGGAAATGGGCACGAGCCTGGCCAACGCGCGCGGCCGCAACCTCTACGCCTTCTGGGGCGACCGCATCGCGGAGCACCTCAATGCGCGCGCCGCGGCCTCGCATGTGCCGGTGATCGTCAATCTGGCGTCCCAGGAGTACTTCAAGGCCGCGGACCGCCCCGCGCTGCACCCCCGTGTGATCGAGTGCCAGTTCGAGGACTGGAAGGGCAGCGGCTACAAGATCATCAGCTTCTTCGCCAAGCGGGCACGCGGCTTGATGGCCCGCTACTGCATCGAGCAGGGCGTGGACCGGCCCGAGGGGCTCAAGGATTTCGCCGTGGACGACTACGCCTTCGCCGCCGAGGCCTCGACGCCCGAGCGCCTGGTGTTCCGGCGCCGGCGCTGAGCGCTTGGCCGCCCGGTGCCATCACCCGTCACGGCAAGTACAAACACGAGAACGCAAGGACACAAGGAGACCACGATGGGGCAAGCCGCCTCTCCCGAACTGTGCCGCTGGATCACCGAGCAGCTCCGCGCCGGTGTCTCGGGCGACAAGATCCTCGCGGCCATGGTGCAGAGCGGCTGGGACGAGAAGGTCGCCCGGACGGCCTTCGCCCAGGTCTTCCAGTCGCACCAGAAGGACGAGGCGCGCCGCGCCGGCAAGGTCTTCATGGACTCGCTGCCCGAGCCCGACCTGGCCGGCCAGCCCTCGGTCATCCGCGCGCTGGACCGCGACGTCAAGGTGCTGATGACGCTGGCGCATCCCCGCGTCGTGCTCTTCGGTGACCTGCTCTCGCACGAGGAGTGCGACGCGCTCATCGCCCAGAGCCGTGAGCGCCTGAGCCGCTCCGAGACCGTGGCCGTGAAGGTGGACGGCAGCGAGGTCAACACCGCGCGCACCAGCGACGGCATGTTCTTCGAGCGGGGCGAAAGCGAGCTGTGCGCGCGCGTCGAGGCCCGCATCGCCGCGCTGCTGCACTGGCCCGTCGAGAACGGGGAGGGCCTGCAGATCCTGCGCTACAAGCCCGGTGCCGAGTACCTGCCGCACTACGACTACTTCGACCCTTACCACGCCAGCACGCCGTCCATCCTGCAGCGGGGCGGGCAGCGCGTGGGCACGGTCGTGATGTATCTCAATACGCCCCGGCGCGGCGGTGGCACCATCTTCCCCGACAGCCGCCTGGAGATCGCCCCGGTGAAGGGCAACGCCGTGTTCTTCAGCTACGGCCAGCCCGATCCTTCGACCCTCAGCCTGCACGCCGGTGCGCCGGTGCTGGAGGGCGAGAAATGGGTCGCAACAAAATGGCTGCGTCAAGGCCTGTTCGAGTGACGAGCAGGACGTAGACTGCAGTTCAGCCCTCTTGATTGGAATCCGCACATGAAACGCATCCTGACCCTCAGCCTTGCCAGCCTGCTGGCGTTGCCCGCCCTGGCCCAGCAAGCCCAGGGCAGTGTCCAGCCTGCGGCTCCCCTGGTGACGCCGCAGCCGGCCATCGCCCCCGCCGTGGCCGCTCAGCCGCAGCAGCAGGCCCTGGCCCAGCAGCCGACGATGAAGGCCAAGAAGGCCCACAAGAAGTCGGCAGCTGCCAAGAAGAGCACCAAGAAGGCCGGCAAGAAGGCCGCCGGCAAGTCGCACAAGGCCGCCTGGGGCGCCAAGGTGAAGGCCAGCCACAAGCACGGCAAGGCCATGCACTGATCCAGGCCCCGTGCGCGCCCCCGTGCGCGCACCGCAGCAAGCCGCCGCAGCCCTCACGGGTCCGGCGGCTTTTTCATGCCCGCGATTCAGCGCTGCAGCGGCAGCTGGCTCTGCTTGAGCTGGCGCAGCACGAAGCTGGACTTGCTGTGCCGGATGCCGGGGATCTTGTAGAGGCGCTCCCGCAGCAGGCGTTCGTAGTCCCGCGTGTCGGCCACGGCGATGCGCACGTAGTAGTCGTAGTCGCCAGAGACGAGGAAGGCCTCCAGCACCTCCGGGATCTGCTCCAGGGCCCGGCCGAACTCGAACAGCGCCTCGTCGGAATGGCTGTCCAGCGTGACGTGGACGATGACCGTGTCCCCCAGGCCGACGGCGGCCGGGTTCACGCGGACGGCGTAGCCCTCGATGACACCGGCCTCCTCCATGCGCTTGATGCGCGTCCAGCAGGGCGAGGTGCTCAGGCCCACGGCCTGGCTGATCTCCTGCAGGCTCTTGCGGGCATCTTTCTGCAGCTCGGACAGGATGGCGAGATCGAATTTATCCAGCTTCATTCTGTGAATGGATTGTTGGACAGCAAAGTTTGCTGAATATAGCGTCTTGCGGCGAAAGTTCGGCAACTATTCCCGCGCGGGCTCCGGGACACTGCGGGCATGAACGCTCCGCTCGACACCGCCCGCCTTCTGCCCGCCGGTTTGCCTTCGGCACCGGCGGCCGCCCCTGCGTCCGCACCGGCCTTCAATGGCGCCGCCGCCCTGATCGAGACGCTGCTGAGCCTGGGCGTGGACACCGTCTTCGGCTATCCGGGCGGTGCCGTCCTGCCGCTTTATGACGCCCTGCATGCCGAGCCGCGCCTGCGTCATGTCCTCGTGCGCCACGAGCAGGCCGCCGTGCATGCCGCCGAGGGCTATGCGCGCACGACGGGCCGGGTGGGGGTGGTCTTCGTGACCTCGGGACCGGGCATGAGCAACACCACCACCGGCCTGCTGGACGCCCTGTGCGACTCCATTCCGGTGCTGTGCATCAGCGGCCAGGTGGCGACCACGGCCATCGGCACGGACGCCTTCCAGGAGTGCGACGCCCTGGGCATCTCCCGTTCCGTCACCAAGTGGAACCACCAGATCCGCCGGGCGGACGACGTCAGCGCGGCCGTGGTCAAGGCCCATGCCGTGGCCCTGGGTGGGCGCCCCGGGCCCGTGCTGCTGGACCTGCCCAAGGACGTGCAGCTCACGCCGCTGCCGCATTGGCGCGGCCCCGCGCGGCATGCCCCCTGGCGGCCGGCGCAGCGCCCGCAATGGGAGCAGACGCCCCTGGAGCCGGCGGACATCGATGCCGCCCTGGACCTGCTGGCGTCGGCCCGGCGCCCGGTGTTCTATGGCGGCGGCGGTCTCATCAACGCCGGCCCGGCCGCCTGCGCGCATTTCGCCGAGCTGGTGCGGGCCACCGCCGCGCCCTGCACGCTGACGCTGCTGGGTCTGGGCGCCTTCCCGGCGCAGGACCCGCAGAGCCTGGGCATGCTGGGCATGCATGGCACGCTGGAAGCCAATCTCGCCATGCACGAGGCGGACCTCGTCGTGTGCGTGGGGGCGCGCTTCGATGACCGCGTCACCGGCCGGCTGCAGGGCTTCTGCCCGGGCGCGCGCATCGTGCATCTGGACGTCGATCCGCGCTCTCTGCACAAGGTCGTGAAGGCCGATGTCGCGCTCCTGGCCGATTGCGGCGAGAGCCTGCGCCGCCTGCTCGAGGGCTGGCAGGCCCGCCGGCCGGGTGACGCCGCCGCGCGCCGCGCGCTGCTGGCGCCGTGGTGGGCGCGCATCGCGGGTTGGCAGGCGCGCCAATGCCTGGACTTCACCGACCGCCCCGATGTCATCCTCCCGCAGGCGCTTATGCGCGCGCTGCAGGCGCAACTGCGCGCCCAGGCGGCGCAGGGCCGGGCGCCGATCGTTGCCACCGACGTCGGCCAGCACCAGATGTGGGCGGCGCAGTACCTGGCGCCGGATGCCCCCGGGCGCTGGCTCAGCTCCGGCGGGGCAGGCACGATGGGCTTCGGGCTGCCGGCCGCCATCGGCGCCCAGATCGCCCATCCCGAGGCGCTCGTCACGTGCGTGAGCGGGGATGCGTCCGTGCTGATGAACATCCAGGAGCTCTCGACCGCCGTGCAGCACCGCACGCCCGTCAAGCTGGTGCTGAGCAACAACGGCTACATGGGCATGGTGCGGCAGTGGCAGCAGCTCATCCATGGCAACCGCCTGAGTCACAGCTACACCGAGGCGCTGCCAGACTTCGTGGCGCTCGCGCGCGCCTTCGGCTGGCAGGCGCGCCGCGTGACGGCCCGCGCCGAGCTGGACGAGGCCCTGGCCGAGTGTCTGGCGTCACCGGGGCCCTTCTTCCTCGACGTCGCCGTGGCCGCGCAGGAGAACTGCTTCCCCATGATCCCGGCGGGCGCCGCGCACAACGAGATCTGGCTGGGGGAAGGGCGCCGCTGGGACGACCCGGCACCGGGTGAGTCTTCGGCTCCCGATGTGGGCTGAGTGGCGCGACCCTGCGCCGTCCAGGGCTGCATCAAGGCCGGACGGGGAGGCTTGACTTACCATTGCGCCCCATGACGATCAATGCCGACCCCCAAGAGCTGGCCAAGTTTGGCGAGCTGGCCCATCGCTGGTGGGACCCCGAGAGCGAATTCAAGCCGCTGCACCAGATCAACCCGCTGCGTCTGGCCTGGATCGACAGCCTGTGCCCGCTGGCCGGCCTGAAGGTGCTGGACGTGGGCTGCGGCGGCGGCATCCTCACGGATTCCCTGGCACGCAAGGGCGCCGAGGCCCTGGGCATCGACCTCGCGACCAAGGCCCTGCGCGTGGCGCAGCTGCATGCCATGGAGGCGGGCACGCCGAACGTGAGCTACCAGGAGATCGCCGTCGAGGAGCTCGCCGCGCAGCGCCCGGGCGCCTTCGATGCCGTCACCTGCATGGAGATGCTCGAGCACGTGCCCGATCCGGCCTCCGTGGTGAATGCCTTGCACACCCTGGTGAAGCCGGGCGGCTGGGTGTTCATGTCCACCCTGAACCGCAATTTCAAGAGCTTCCTGCTGGCCATCGTCGGCGCGGAGTACGTCCTCAAGATGCTGCCGGCCGGCACGCACGAATACGCGCGCTTCATCAAGCCGGCCGAGCTGGCCCGCATGGCGCGCGAAGCCGGCCTGGAACTGCACAGCAGCAAGGGCCTGAGCTACAACCCCTTCACCCAGCGCTACAGCCTGGGCAGCGACACCGACGTGAACTACCTGTTCGCGTTGCGCCGTCCGGCGTGAGTGGCCACCTCATGGATGCGTGCATGAGCCCGGATGCGGGTGCCGCGCTGCAGGCGCGCCTGGCCGGGCTGCGGGCCGTGCTGTTCGACCTCGACGGCACCCTCATCGACAGTGCCCCGGACCTCGCTGGCGCCGCGAACGAGCTGCGCGCCTCCCGGGGCCTGCCGCCGCTCGACTACGCGCTGCTGCGTCCGATGGTGGGCGCGGGGGCGCGGGGCATGCTGGCCGTCTCTTTGCAGGTCACGCCGGCGCATGTCGAGTTCGAGCCGCTGCGTGTCGACTTCCTGGCCCGCTACGAGGCCCGCATGCTCCAGGAGACAGACCTCTTTCCGGACGTCCACCCCTTGCTGGAGGCCCTGGAGCGAGCCGCCATGCCCTGGGGCATAGTCACCAACAAGGCGGAGCGCTTTGCGCTGCCCGTGACCGCGGGCCTCGGGCTGGCGGCCCGTGCTGGCGCCGTCATCGGCGGGGACACCACCCCGCACGCCAAGCCGCATCCGGCGCCCCTGCTCGAGGCCGCCCGTCGCCTGGGCGTCGCGCCCGGGCAGTGCGCCTATGTGGGTGACGACGAGCGCGACATCGTCGCGGGCCGGGCGGCTGGCATGCTGACCGTGGCGGCGGCCTGGGGTTACCTGGGGCAGGGCGAGCCCGTCGAGGCCTGGGGCGCCGATTTCATCGTCCAGACGCCTGACGCCCTCTTGAAGTCCCTGCAGCTGGCATAATATGAAGTTCTGAAAGGGGCCGACCTGGTTTCGACGTGGGTGCGGATCCGGAGTAGGGCATGCCGAGCACCAGTTCGCTCGTAAATCCACTGGAAAAAACTACCTGCAAACGACGAAAAGTTTGCCCTCGCTGCTTAATTAGCACGAGGCTCCGCAACAGTTGGCCTATGGGCTGGGGTGGCAACACCTGCGGAGTCATTCACATAGGCTGGTCGCCGGCCGGGCTGTACGGCAGGCGACGAGATTATTCAGCTGGCGGCGTCCAAAGCGTGCTCCTGCGCGTTGGCACCGTGAGAATCAAATCAGAGAGCTAAGCATGTAGAACTGCCCGGTGATGGCTTGCGGACGCGGGTTCAATTCCCGCCGGCTCCACCAATTCAGTGAATCCCCCCCGGATTCACGACCGCCAAAGCGCCTAAGTCATTGATTGACTTGGGCGCTTTTTCTTTGCCTGCCTCCGGGGCGCGTCCGCCCGACCCCGAGTAGGCGGACGATGGGCCCGCTTCAATCCGCACGATCGTGAGGATTGTTGATTTTTCCCCTCGCTGTCCGCTGGAATCCTCACGACCATGAGGATTTGTTGCCACTCGGGCGCTGCTGGTACAGAATCCTCACAAACGCGAGGATTCCCCATGCAGATCTCCATCGATCATGCCGCCGCCCTGGGCCAGGTGGTGCGCGCCAGTCGCAAGGCCCAGAAGATCCGTCAGGATGACGCCGCGGGCAGCATCGGGGTCAGCGAGAACTTCCTGGGCAAGATCGAGCGCGGGAGCGATGCCGTGCAGTGGGGCAAGCTCTTCCAGGTGCTGGAAGGGCTGGGCATCCGTGTCGTGGTGGATGTGCCGGAGAGCGTCGCCGCGCTGCTGCAGGACGCCGCGGGCGGCAAGGGCCGGTCATGACCGAGCGCTCGCTGCGGGCGTCGATCAACCAGGCGGAGGTCGGCACGCTGCGGGAAGTGGCCGGCCTCTGGAGCTTCCAGTACGCCGCCGGCTGGCTGGCGCACCCGCGGCGCTTCGCGCTCAGTCCGCACCTCCCCTTGACCGCGGCCCCGCTCCTGGACGGCGCCAGCCTCCGGCCGGTGCAGTGGTACTTCGACAACCTGCTGCCGGAGGAAGGTCAGCGGGTCCTGATGGCGGCGGATGCCCGGCTGGCGTCGGCCGACGCCTTCGGCCTGCTGGCCTGGTATGGCGCGGAGTCGGCCGGGTCGGTGACGTTGCTGCCGCCGGAGGCCGCCCCGCAGGCGGCCGAGGCCCTGCGCCCGCTCCCGGACGACGCGCTGGAGGCCCGCATCCGGCAGCTGCCGCGGGCACCGCTGACACGCGCGGCCATCAAGCGCATGTCGCTGGCCGGCGCACAGCACAAGCTGGCCGTGGTGCTGCAGGGCGACGCCCTGTTCGAGCCCGCCGGCGCCACGCCGTCCACCCACATCCTCAAGCCGGATCATCCCGACGAGGACTACCCCCATTCCGTGATCAACGAATGGTTCGTGATGCGGCTGGCCCGCCGTCTGGGGCTCGAGGTGCCCGACGTCCATCGCCGCTACGTGCCTTCGCCCGTGTACCTTATCGACCGCTTCGACCGCGTTCCCGAGGGCGCGGGCTGGCAACGCCGCCATGTGATCGACGCCTGCCAGCTGCTGGGGCTGGATCGCAGCTTCAAGTACAGCCAGGGCAGCATGGAGACCTTGGCCGCGCTGGCCCAGGCCTGCCGGAGTCCGGCCGTCGCGCGGTCGCGGCTTTTCAGCTGGCTGGTGTTCAACGTGCTGGTCGGCAACAGCGACGCCCACTTGAAGAACCTCAGCTTCGTGGTCTCCGACGAGGGCATCCAGCTCGCCCCGTTCTATGACCTCCTGAGCGTTGCCACCTACGACACGCCGGCCTTCGACAAGCAGGGCTGGCCCGCGCAGACGCCGCTGGCCTGGCCGATTCTCGGCGTGCGGCATTTCTCGGAGATCGACCGCGCCCTGCTGCTGGCCGCCGGGGCCGCGCTGCAACTGGCGCGGGGCACGGCCGAGCGGCTGCTGGATCGCCTGCAGGCGCGCCTGCTGCCGGAGGCCGAAGCGCTGTATGCAGAGGTGGAGACGGAGAACGCCGCCATCGCGCAGGCGCGCCCGACGCTGGCCGCCACGATGGCTGGCGAGTCCCGCGGCCTGCGGGCGATGCTGCACACGGTGCTCAAGACGATGACCCGGCAGCTGGCCTGAGCCGGACGGCGCTGCCGGCCACTTAAGTTTCACCAAAGCCTGTCGGCCGGGTGCCCGCTACGCTGGCGAACGCAGGCATGTGCCTGCTCACCAAGCCATCCAATGGGTATATCGACCAACTCGATTCCTTCCCTTCACACCCTGGCCGCCGTCTCCCTCGCGGCCGCTGTGGCAACCCTCTCCGGTTGCTACGTCGTGCCGATCGAGGCACGGCACGGGCACCCGCCGCCGGTGCCCGCCCAGGTGACCGTGGCGCCACCGGCCCCCGTGACCTTCCCGGTCCGGCTGTACCCCAGCAACGAACTCGCCTCCCGCTACGGGGTGGTCATCGCTGCCGTCACGAACGACCTGCACGGCAAGGGCGTCTTCACGACCAACATCAACGGCGAGTCCTTCACGGGCGAAGCCACGCGCAACCAGGACTCGCGTCGCACGGGCCTGGCCAATGGCGCGGGCAACCGCGGCAGCTATCTCTCGTGCACCTACTCGATGAACACGCCGACCCAGGGGACGGGCCAGTGCCGCCTGTCCGACGGGGCCGAGTTCTCGATGCACATGGGCAACTGACACCCGCCCGTCGCCATCGCCCCGCACCGGCCTGACAGGGGCCGGGGCCGGGCAGGCCTGGAGGCGCCTGGGTCGGCTGGACACGCCGCCAGGCGCCTCGTTCATGGGGAATCGCCCGCGGCGAGGCGGGTGTTGGGTGGCTCACGCCATGAGCCACCCGGCACCGAACATGCACCGCATGGAGCAAGTTCAATTCTGGCAATGGACCCTGCGCGATCCTGCGACAGGGCGGGTGGCCCGCACGCCACGCAAGATGCACGCCGAGGAGGCCCGGGCGCTCGATGCCCTGGCCCAGCGGGTGGACGGCACGCTGGAGTGGCGCCCGGCCGGCGGCAAGCCGGCGCCGGATCAGCCGGCCGATCCGCCGGAGATGCGCGAGCGGCGGCGCAGTGCGGCCGGTGTCAGCAACCCCAGGGCCCCGAGCCCGCCGAGGGCCAGCGCGAGCGAGGCCGGTTCCGGCACCTGCGAGCAGCCGGGCTCGCTGGCGGTGCAGCCGAACTGCGCTGCGCGGCCCATGAAGATCTGCTCGTAGCCGTTGTTGAGGTCCCGGCCGAAGGGAACGCCGCCCCGCAGATCGCCCGTGCAGTTGCCGGGCGCCGTCGCGGCGTCGCAGCCCAGCCGGATGTCGGCGTGGAAGGTGTACTTGGACAGGATGGCGTCGTCGAGCACCGTGCTGAACAGGCTGTTCATCTGCGCATTCAGCTCGGGGAAGAGGATCGCGTAGGCGGCCTCGTTGGCGCCGAGGTTGTGATCCACCGGCTTGTTGCTGGTGGTGCTGCAGGAGACGGGGATGCCGAAGTTGTTGCGGCAGATGGCGCCGCCGGACAGCACGTAGTCGGTCGCCGTGTTGTCGCCGGCCAGCGGTGCGCCGCCTAGCGAGTTGTAGGTGCCGACGTCGCCCATGAAGGTCCCGCCACCGCCTTCGGTGAACAGCGCGTAGCGGCCGCCGCGGTTGGTGAAGTCGTAGTAGCCGAGATTGGCGCCCGTGTCATCGGTGATCCACACGCGGGCCCAGGCCGCCAGACTTTCCGTCGCGGTGCCGCCGCTCTTGGTCTGGTTGTTGTTGAAGAAGAAGACCATCTGCTCGGAGCCCAGGAAGGTCTTGAGCGAGCTCAGCGACGCATCCCAGGTGTTGGACAGATTGCCGTTGATGCTGCCCTGCGAGCCCCGCGAGTTGCTGGCGTCGGGCCGGAAGAAGGGCGCGCCACCCGCACCGTCGGGCGTGCGGTAGGCGTTGTCCATGCCCAGGAAGTTGGTGGTCGTCGGGCCGTTCTCGGTGCCGGTGGCCAGGACGACGAGGTTGTCGATCTGCCCGGGCGAGGACGGCACGTAGTAGGGGCATCCGGCCTTGGTGCCACCGCATTGGTCGATGACCGCGAAGGGCAGCGAGTAGGACTGGCCATCCCCATATTGCACGTACTGTGAACTGCTGAGGTTCAAGGCCGGGCCGGCCAGCGCCTGCTGGCAGAGGCCCAGGCAGGCCAGGACGGTGGAAGACAGCATCGAAGCGAAGCGAAGACGACGGCTCATGGCAACTCCACGAAGTCATCCCTTCCATGAGCGTCTGCGATGGCGGAGGTCGGCTGGCGGACCTGTCCTGCGATCGCGACGGATCATGCCGACCCATCCTCGTCAGGCCACACGGACGCATAAGCCGTGCCCGGTATCAATAGCGAGCCAGATTCAAGCACTTGCGGGCGTGAGGTGATCGTGGAGCGAACTTTGTGTCGGGTGCTTGTCAAATATCCCGACAGCGCTGGCGTGCCTCCGCACCCGCTCTGTCGGCCGGCAGCGTGCTCGCCTGGCACTACCATCGTCGCCATGACCGACCAGGACCCGCCGATTGCCGCCTCCCATGACGACACCCCCCGCCTGCGGGCGCGAGGCCTGCGCTGGCAGCCGCCGCACGGCGTCTGGCCGGGACCGCATCCGCTGCAGGACGGTCTGGATCTCGAGATGGGGCCGGGCCTGCACCTGGTCCTGGGGGGAGAAGGGCGGGGCAAGACGGCGTTTCTGAAGCTGCTGGCCGGGGCGCTGCCGGCAGCGTCCGGGGCTGTCGAACGGCGGATGGCCAGCCTGGCCTGGCCGGATCCCTTGGCCGAGGCGCTTGATGGGCAGCCGGCGCGGGCGTGGCTGGCCGCCGAGCAGGCGCGGCATCCCCGCTGGAACACCGCAGTGGCGAGCGGGCTGGAACAGGCCTGGGCGCTGACGCCGCATCTGGACAAGCAGCTGCTCATGCTTTCCGCCGGCAGCCGGCGCAAGCTGGGCCTGCTGGCAGCGGCGGCCAGCGGCGCGGCGCTGGTGTTGCTGGACCTGCCCTTCGCTGCGCTGGACGGCAGCTCGCGGCGCGTCCTGCTCGAGGTGCTCGAAGAGGCCGCCACCTCCGACGCTCAGATCTGGGTGATGGCCGACTACGCGCCGCCGCCGGGGCTGGCGGCCACGCTGTTCGCGTCGCGCATCGACCTCGGCGATTGAGCACCCCGGGCCCGCGCCCATGCGCTAGCCTTCGGGCATCGACGACACGCGGGGCCCGCCCCGGATACACCATGAGCCCGCCATTGCGCCTGCTGGGGCGCGCCTCCTCGATCAACGTCCGCAAGGTGCTCTGGACCCTGGACGAAGCCGGCCTCGCCTACGCGCACGAGGCCTGGGGCGACGGCGAACTCTCGCTCCAGAGCCCGGAATTCCTGGCGCTCAACCCGCTGGGCATGGTGCCGGTGCTGATTGACGGGGGCGCGGTGCTGCGGGAGTCGAACACCTTGTGCCGCTACGTGGCCGCCCGCGCGGGGCGCCTGGATCTGCTGCCGACCGAGGCCCTGGCGCGGGCGCGTGTGGAGCAATGGATGGACTGGCAGGCCACGGAGCTGAACAACGCCTGGCGCTATGCCTTCATGGGCCTCATCCGCAAGAGCCCGGCGCACCAGGACGCCGCTCTGCTGGCCCAGGGCCTGCAGGGTTGGAACGCCCAGATGGCTGTGCTCGAGGTGCAACTGCAGGCCACCGGCGCCTACGCCGCGGGCGACACCTTCACGCTGGCGGACGTGGTGCTCGGGCTCTCGCTCGAGCGGTGGCGGCAGACGCCGCAGCCGGCCCGGCCGTCGTTCCCGGCGCTGGAGGCCTATCACGCCCGGCTATGCGAGCGGCCGGCCTTCCGCCGCCACGGCGCCAACGGCCTGCCCTGAGCCGGCCGCGGCGGTGTCGCCCGCAGGCTTGACGCCGCCGCGGGCCGCCCCGACAGTCGCCGCATGGCATTCGACACTTGGTTTCTCTACCTGCTGGCCGCGACCGGCCTGTCCCTGTCCCCCGGCCCCAACGGCCTGCTGGCGCTGACGCATGGCGCGCTGCATGGCCGGCAGCGGGCCCTGTGGACCATCTGCGGCGGCGCCGTCGGCTTCGTGGGGGTGATCGCGCTGTCCATGTTCGGCATCGGCGCGCTGCTCAAGAGCTCGCTGCTGTGGCTGACGGTGCTGAAGTGGGTCGGCGGCGCCTACCTGTTCTGGCTGGGCGTGCAGGTGTGGCGCTCGCCGCCGATCGGCGTGGACCTGCCCGCCCAGGCGGCCCCGCGCAGCGGCGGCTCGATGTTCCGGCAGGGCGCGCTGTCGGCGCTGACGAACCCGAAGGGCCTGCTGTTCTTCGCGGCCTTCCTGCCCCAGTTCATTGATCCGGCCCGCAGCCTGTGGGGGCAGTTCGCGATCCTCGCCGGCACCTTCGCGGTGGTGGAGTTCCTCACCGAATGGGGCCTCGCGAGCGCCGCGCATCGCATCAGCCCCTGGCTGCAGCGCGTGGGGCGGCGCTTCACCAGGGCGTGCGGCGGGGTCTTCATGGCCTTGGGAGCGGCGCTGCCCCTGCGCGGCTGACGGCGGCGGCGCGCCCATGAAAAACGGACGCCGCGGCGTCCGTTTCCCCTGGCGCGGAGGCGGCGTCAGTCCTTGATCGTCTGCAGCCGGCGGTTCACCCGCAGCGCCAGCAGCGTGGCCGCCACGCCCGAGAGCAGGTAGAGGCTCACCGAGATCAGGCCGAATTCCGCTGAGAGCCCCAGCGCCACGAGCGGGGCGAAGGCGGCGCCCAGCAGCCAGGCGAGGTCGGCCGTCAGGGCGGCGCCGGTGTAGCGGAACTGCGGCAGGAAGTTGGACGTCACCGTGCCCGCGGCCTGGCCATAGGACAGGCCCAGCAGGATGAAGCCGACGAGGATGAACATGTCCTGGCCCAGCGCGCCGCCCTTGAGCAGCGGGGGCGTCGCCAGCGCGAAGAGCCCGATGGCGATGGCCACGGCGCCCAGCGTGCGGCGGCGGCCGAAGGTGTCCGCCAGCAGGCCGGACAGCGGCATGGCCGCGGCGGCGAGCAGTGCGCCCACGACCTGCACCACGAGGAAGTCACCCACGTCCTGCTTTGCGAACAGCAGGATCCAGGACAGCGGGAACACCGTGACGATGTGGAAGAGGGCGTAGCTGGACAGCGAGGCGAAGGCACCGATCAGCACGTTGTGGCCTTGCTGGCGCATCAGCTCGCCCTCGTTGCAGGGCTCCAGCTCGTGGGCCTGCAGCTCGCGCTCGTACTCGTGCGTGACGACCAGGCGCAGGCGCGCGAACAGCGCCACGACGTTGATCGAGAAGGCCGCGAAGAAGGGGTAGCGCCAGCCCCAGGAGAGGAAGTCGGCGCTGTTCAGGTGCGTCCAGAGGTAGGCGAAGAGCCCGCTGGCCACGAAGAAGCCCAGCGGCGCGCCCAGCTGGCCCAGCATGGCGTACCAGCCGCGCTTGTGCTCGGGGGCGTTCAGGGCCAGCAGCGAGGGCAGGCCGTCCCACGAGCCGCCCAGCGCCAGGCCCTGGCCCACGCGGAAGAGCGCCAGCAGCCAGATGGCCGAGGAACCGAGGCTGGCATAACCCGGCAGCATGGCCATGCCCGCCGTGGACGCGCCCAGCAGGAACAGCGCGACGGTGAGCTTGACGCTGCGACCCCAGCGGCGCTGGATGGCCATGCTCAGCAGCGAGCCGACCGGCCGCACGACAAAGGCCAGCGCAAAGAGCGCAAAGGCATAGAGCGTGCCCGTGAGCGGGCTGGCGAAGGGGAAGAAGAGGGCCGGGAAGACCAGCACGGAGGCGATGCCGTAGACGAAGAAGTCGAAATACTCGGACGCCCGCCCGATCACGACCCCCACGGCGATGTCGCCCGGGGCGACGTTTTCCTGCTTCGAATCGGCCCCGCCGGGGCTGACCGCGCTCAAAGAATTCAGGGGCAGGGCACTGCTGGTAACCATGGGACCTGGGACAAAATGTCCAATCGTTGACATGGGTCAATCAGGATACATTCGCGCCCGAAACGCAAGCTCGTTAACCCGGCGCTGGTTATCCCGATGTATAGAAAACCCCTGTTGTCCCCGGCCTCCCTGGCCCCCGCACTGCGCCGCTCCGTGCTGGCGCTGGCAGCGCTGCCCCTGGCCGCCTGCAACACCGTGGTGATGAACCCCTCCGGCGACATCGCTCGCCAGCAGGCGGACCTCGTCACCACCTCGACGCTGCTGATGCTGCTGATCATCGTCCCGGTGATCCTGCTGACCCTGCTGTTCGCCTGGCGCTACCGCCAGACCAACCAGGCAGCGACCTACACCCCCGACTGGGATCACAGCACCAAGCTGGAACTCATCATCTGGGGCGCGCCGCTGCTGATCATCATCGCCCTGGGCGCGATCACCTGGATCAGCACGCACAAGCTGGACCCCTACCGCCCGCTGGAGCGCCTGGACGAGTCCCGCCCCCTCCCCACCGGCGTGAAGCCGCTGGAAGTGGAAGTGGTGGCGCTGGACTGGAAGTGGCTGTTCCTCTACCCCGAGCAGGGCATCGCGACGGTGAATGAGCTGGCCGCCCCGGTGGATCGCCCGATCCGCTTCAAGATCACGGCGTCCACGGTGATGAACGCCTTCTACATTCCCGCGCTGGCCGGCCAGATCTACGCCATGCCGGGCATGCAGACGCAGCTGCACGCCGTCATCAACCAGCCCGGCCAGTTCGACGGCTTCTCCGCGAACTTCAGCGGCGACGGCTTCTCGCACATGCGCTTCAAGTTCCACGGCCTGTCCGAGGCGGACTTCAACGCCTGGGTCGCCAAGGCCAAGACCGAGGGCGGCGAGCTCAGCCGCGCCGACTACCTGAAGCTGGAACAGCCCAGCGAGAAGGAGCCCGTGCGCCGCTACGCCCGCGTGGCCAACGGCCTCTACGACGCCATCCTCAACCGCTGCGTGGACAGCGCCAAGATGTGCATGGGCCAGATGATGGCCATCGATGCGGCCGGCGGCCAGGGCAAAGGCGGCGTGGACGGGGTGTCCCGCAAGGCCTGGGGCCAGGGCGAGAAGTCCTTCGTGACCGCTCAGTGCACCCCGGCCAACGCCGACCAGTTCCTCCCCGCGCCCGCCGCGGCCCGCCAAGATTGATCCGCTGAAGCTACAAGATGTCTGACGCTCAAGACCTCAGCCGCCTCGTGTTCGGGCGGCTCTCGTGGGACGCGATCCCCCTGCATGAACCCATCCTGCTCGCCACCTTCGCCGGCGTCGTGCTGGGCGGGCTGGCCATGCTCTTCCTGCTGACCAAGTACCGCCTGTGGGGCGTGCTGTGGCGTGACTGGATCACCAGCATCGACCACAAGAAGATCGGCATCATGTACATCATCCTCGGCCTCGTGATGCTGCTGCGCGGCTTCGCGGATGCCCTGATGATGCGCGCCCAGCAGGCCATCTCCTTCGGGGACCAGGTCGGCTTCCTGCCGCCGCACCACTACGACCAGATCTTCACCGCCCACGGCGTGATCATGATCTTCTTCGTGGCCATGCCCCTGGTGACGGGCTTCATGAACTACGTCGTGCCGCTGCAGATCGGCGCGCGCGACGTGGCCTTCCCCTTCCTGAACAACTTCAGCTTCTGGATGACCGCCAGCGGCGCCATCCTGGTGATGATGTCGCTGTTCGTGGGCGAGTTCGCCCGCACCGGCTGGCTGGCCTACCCGCCGCTGTCGGGCATCCTGGCGAGCCCGGGCGTGGGGGTGGACTACTACATCTGGTCCCTGCAGATCGCGGGCGTGGGCACCACGCTCTCGGGCATCAACCTGATCGCGACCATCATCAAGATGCGCGCACCGGGCATGACGATGATGAAGATGCCCGTCTTCACCTGGACCAGCCTGTGCACGAACGTGCTGATCGTGGCCGCCTTCCCGGTGCTGACCGCCGTGCTGGTGCTGCTCTCGCTGGACCGCTACGTCGGCACCAACTTCTTCACGACGGACCTGGGCGGCAATGCCATGGTCTACGTGAACCTGATCTGGATCTGGGGCCACCCCGAGGTCTACATCCTCGTGCTGCCGGTCTTCGGCATCTTCTCGGAAGTCGTGTCCACCTTCAGCCGCAAGAAGCTGTTCGGCTACGCCTCCATGGTCTACGCCACGGTCGTGATCACGATCCTGTCGTATCTCGTGTGGCTGCACCACTTCTTCACCATGGGCTCGGGCGCCAGCGTGAACTCCTTCTTCGGGATCACGACCATGATCATCTCGATCCCGACCGGGGCGAAGATCTTCAACTGGCTGTTCACCATGTACCGCGGCCGCATCAACTTCGATGTGCCCATGCTGTGGACGGTGGGCTTCATGGTCACCTTCGTGATCGGCGGCATGACCGGCGTGCTGCTGGCCGTGCCCCCGGCGGACTTCGTGCTGCACAACAGCCTGTTCCTGATCGCCCACTTCCACAACGTCATCATCGGCGGCGTGCTCTTCGGCCTGATGGCGGGCATCACCTTCTGGTTCCCCAAGGCCTTCGGCTACAAGCTGGACCCGTTCTGGGGCAAGTGCAGCTTCTGGTTCTGGTTCGTGGGCTTTTACCTGGCCTTCATGCCGCTGTACGTGCTCGGCCTGATGGGCGTGACCCGCCGCATGAGCCACTTCGAGGACCCGTCGCTGCAGATCTGGTTCCAGATCGCCGCGCTCGGTGCCGTGCTGATCGCCCTGGGCATCGGCAGCTTCCTGATCCAGCTGGTGGTGAGCTACCTGCGCCGCGAGCAGCTGCGCGACGAGACGGGCGACCCCTGGGATGGGCGCACGCTGGAGTGGTCCACGTCCTCGCCACCGCCCGACTACAACTTCGCCTTCACGCCCGTCGTGCATGAGCTGGACGCCTGGCACCACATGAAGAAGCTCGGCGTGAAGCGCCCGACCAGCGGCTTCACCGACATCCACATGCCGGCCAACACGGCCGCGGGCGTGGTGATCGCCGGCCTGTCGACCCTGTTCGGCTTCGCGATGATCTGGCACATGTGGCTCGTCGCCGGCGTGAGCTTCCTCGTGACGATCGTGGCCATCCTGGTCCACACCTTCAACTACAAGCGCGACTACTACATCCAGGCCGATGCCGTGAAGCGCAGCGAAGACGCCCGCACCGCCCATCTGGCCGCGCTGGCGGCCCGCTGAACCGCTGCTGACCTGGAGGACTGATTCATGAGTCACACCATTTCCCTGACCGAAGCCGACGGCGCGCCGCGCTTCTACGACCTCAAGGGCGAGCACCACCCGCAGCAGGGCACCCTGCTGGGCTTCTGGCTCTACCTGATGAGCGACTGCCTCATCTTCGCGGTGCTGTTCGCGGTGTTCGCGGTGCTGGGCAAGTCCTACGCCGCCGGCCCCTCGGGCGCCGATCTCTTCGACCTGCCGCTGGTGGCGGTGAACACGGGCTTCCTGCTGTTTTCGTCCATCACCTATGGCATGGCGATGATCGCGATGAACCACGGCAAGAAGCAGCACCTGCTGATCTGGCTGGCGGTCACGGGCCTGTTCGGCGCGGCCTTCCTAGGCCTGGAGCTCTATGAGTTCGCCCACCTGCTGCACGAGGGCGCGGGCCCGCAGCGCAGCGCCTTCCTGTCGGCCTTCTTCACGCTGGTCGGCACGCACGGCCTGCACGTCACCTTCGGCATCGTCTGGCTCGTCACGCTGATGCTGCAGGTGAGCAAGCACGGCCTGATCAAGGAGAACAAGCGCCGCCTGATCTGCCTCTCGATGTTCTGGCACTTCCTGGACGTGGTGTGGATCGGCGTGTTCACCTTTGTCTACCTGATGGGCACGCTCTGACTCCCCCCCCTACGGCCTGCGGCCGCCCCCTCGAGGGGGCGCGCTTGGCAGCCCGGCAAAGCCGGATCTGCAAGCGCCACTGGGCTTGGGAGGCTTACTGCAAACAATGCTTGAGAACTGAGATGAGCGAACACAACCACGATCACCACGCTGATCACGGCCACCACGACGACGACCTGGCCTACCACGCCACGGTCAAGGGCTATGTGATCGGCTTCCTGCTGTCCGTCGTGCTGACGGCGATTCCCTTCTGGCTGGTGATGGGCCAGGTGTTGCCGTCCAAGAATGCCACCGCGCTGGTGATCCTTGCCTTCGCGGCCGTGCAGATGGTCGTGCACATGGTCTATTTCCTGCACATGAACAGCAAGGTCGAGGGCGGCTGGTCCCTGCTGGCCCTGATCTTCACCGCGGCGCTGGTGCTGATCATGCTGTCGGGCTCCATCTGGGTCATGTACCACATGAACACCAACATGATGCCCGTGCACGACATGCGCAACCTGCCCTGATGACGGACGATCGGTGCCTGCCGCCGATCGCATCACCATGACCCATCCGCCCAGCCTCGCCGCCTCCCGTCGCCCCTCCTGGCGCCTGCTGGCGGTGACGCTGGGCGGCGCCGTTCTGGCCGCCGTCTTCCTCGCCCTGGCCACCTGGCAGTGGCAGCGCCTGGCCTGGAAGGAGGCGCTCATCGCCCGCGTGGCCGCGAGCCAGGCGGGGGCGCCCCAAGCGCTGCCGCCTGTGCAGGACTGGCCGCGGGTGCGGCGCGACACGCACGAGTACCAGCGCGTCCTCGTGCGCGGCCGCTTCGACCCTGACCGCGAGACGCTCGTGCAGGCCAGCACCCTGCTCGGCACCGGCTGGTGGGTCCTGACGCCGCTGCAGACGCCGGACGGCCGCTGGGTGCTGGTCAACCGCGGCTTCGTGGACGCCGCGCACCGCGCGCCCAAGGCGCACGCGCCAGCCCCCGGTGAAGTCGAGCTGCAGGGTCTGCTGCGCCTGAGTGAGCCCGAGGGCCGGCTCTGGCAGCGCAACGACGCCGAGGCCGGGCGCTGGTACTCGCGCGATGTGCCGGCCATCGCGGCCGCGCAGGGGCTCACGGGCGAGGTCGCCCCCTTCTTCCTCGACGCCAGCGAGGGCAGGGAAGGGCCGTGGCCCCGCGCCGGGCTGACCGTCCTGGCTTTCAGCAACAATCACCTCATGTACGCCCTGACGTGGCTGGCCCTGGCGGCCATGGTGTCGGCGGCGGTGGTGTTTGTGTGGCGCTACGAGCGGCGCCGAGTCCCCGGAGCGGCAGCCCTTGAACCAGACGCTTGAAGCGCAGGAGCAGGCCGAGGTCGCACACCTCGGCGCGGCCGGTCGCGCCTCGGAGGCGCTGGCCGGGCGGCGCAATCTGCTGCAGCTGATCCAGCTGCGCTGGCTGGCCGTGGCGGGGCAGCTGGCCACCATCCTCACCGTCCACTTCCTGCTCGCCATCCGCCTGCCGCTGGCCGAGATGCTGACGCTGCTGGGCGCGCTGACGCTCTTCAATGTGGCGAGCTGGCTGCACAGCCGCAGCGGGCGGGACGTGAGCAATGGCGCGCTGTTCGGCGGCGTGTTGATCGACGTCGCGGTGCTCAGCGGCCAGCTCTACTACAGCGGCGGCATCACCAACCCCTTCTGCTTCCTCTTCCTGCTGCAGATCGCGGTGGGCACGGTGCTGCTGCGCCCGGCCTACATCTGGGCCATGGTCGCCATCGCGAGCGTGAGCTTCATGACGCTCACGCACGTCTACCGCCCCGTGGCGCTGCCGGACGTCGACGTGCCGGCGCTGTCGGTGCATTTCGTGGGCGGGCTGCTGCTGTGCTTCCTGCTCAACGCGGTGCTGCTGGTCGTCTTCATGCACCGTATCGTGCGCAATCTGCGCCAGCGCGACGCCAGCCTGGCCAAGCTGCGCCAGCGCGCGGCGGAAGAGGAGCACATCGTGCGCATGGGCCTGCTGGCCTCGGGCGCGGCGCATGAGCTCGGGACGCCGCTGGCCACGCTGTCGGTGATCCTCGGCGACTGGGCCCGCATGGCGCCCTTCGCGGGCGACCCCGAGCTGCGCGAGGAGATCGAGGAGATGCAGTTGCAGCTCAAGCGCTGCAAGACCATCGTCAGCGGCATCCTGCTCTCGGCCGGCGAGGCCCGCGGCGAGGCGCCGGCACAGACGCATCTGCATGCCTTCCTGGACGAGCTCGTGACCCAGTGGCGCCGCACGCGCACGGCCCGGGCGCTGCATTTCGAGGCCGGGGATCTGCCGGACGTGCCGATGTACTCGGACTTCGCGTTGCGCCAGATGGTGGACAACGTGCTGGACAACGCCCTCGAGGCCCGCCCGGACGGCGAGATCACGCTTCGCGCGGCGCTGGAGCAGGATGGCGAGGTCCTCGCGCTCACCGTGCTCGACGAGGGGCCAGGTTTTGCCCCCGAGATGCTGGAGCGCTTCGGCAAGCCCTACCAGAGCAGCAAGGGCAAGCCCGGCGGCGGCCTGGGGCTGTTCCTGTCCGTCAACGTGGCCCGCAGCCTCGGTGGCAAGATCGAGGCCCGCAACCGCTGGGAGGGCGGCGCCGAGGTGGCCATGCGCCTGCCCCTGTCCAGCCTGAGCGTGCGGCGCGCGAGTGCCGCCCAACGACATCCGGAATCCAAGCGTGGACGCTGAAGACCGCCTGCTGCTGATCGTCGAGGACGACGACAGCTTCGCCCGCACCCTGATCCGCTCCTTCGAGCGACGGGGCTACCGCGTGCTGCGCGCGGCCAACCTGGCCGAGGTCCAGGCGCGTCTGGCCGAGCACCGCCCGGGCTTCGCGGTGGTCGACCTCAAGCTGTCCGGCGGCGACTCCGGCCTGGCCTGCGTGCAGGCCTTGCACGCGCACGACGAGGCCATGGTCATCGTCGTGCTGACCGGCTACGCCAGCATCGCCACCGCCGTCGAGGCCATCAAGCTGGGCGCCCGCCACTATCTGGCCAAGCCCGCCAACACCGATGACATCGAGGCCGCATTCGACAAGGCGGAGGGCGATGCCGAGGTCGAGCTCACCGAGCGCACCACCTCCATCAAGACCCTGGAGTGGGAACGCATCCACGAGACCCTGGCCGAGACCGGTTTCAACATCTCCGAGACCGCCCGCCGCCTGGGCATGCACCGCCGCACGCTGGCGAGGAAGCTGGAGAAGCAGCGGGTGAAGTGAGGGCGTGTCGAGGGGAGGTGGGGCCAGGTCTTGCCTCGGGGTGTCCGCTCCGTTCATCCCCTCCGACGGCCCGCTCGCCCCACCGTTCTGACCGCTCGTCCCGTCCCTGCCTTCCGGCACCCTGTGCCGCTTCGTTCCGCCGCTAGACTCCCGCCCACATCGGACGGCCCATGTCGGGGCCGACGAGCCTACCGACAAGAACGACGGGAGCGATCGTGAGCGAATCGAGTCAAGAGCGCGTGCCAGGCACGCAGGCATCCACCCCCGAATCCACCCGGCTCAAGCGCGGCCGCTCGCGCTGGCGCCGCTGGCGCACGACGCTGATCGTGCTCGGGGTGCTGGTCCTCGTCGGCGGCGGCTGGCGCCTGACGCATCCGCCCAAGCCGCCGGCCGCGCCGCCGGTGGGCGAGGTCAAGCTGGCGGACATCACGCAGCTCGTGCAGGCCTCCGGCATCCTGCAGGCCCGCACCAAGGTGGACGTGGGCGCCCAGGTCAGCGGGCAGGTGCAGACGCTGCACGTGGAGCTCGGCCAGAACGTCAAGAAAGGCGACCTGCTGGTGAGCCTCGACCCGGAGATCGCCCGCAGCGACCTGGCGCAGGCCGAGGCCGCCGTGGCGCAGCAGAAGGCGCAGCTCGAGCGCATGAAGGTGGACATCGAGCTCGCCCAGCGCGAGGTGCAGCGCCAGCAGCGCCTGCTGGCGGGCAGCGCCACCGCGGGCCAGGAGGCCGAGAACGCGCAGGGGCAGCTGGACAAGCTCCAGGCCGACTTCCGCGGCCAGCAGGCCAGCATGCAGCGCCTGCAGGCGGACCTCGCCAAGCGCCAGCTCAACCTGGGCTACACCCGCATCACCGCGCCCATGGACGGCACGGTGGTCAACATCCCGGTGCAGGCCGGCCAGACCGTCATCGCCGTGCAGATCACGCCCGTGATGGTCGCTCTGGCGCAGCTGGACACCATCACCGTCCGCGCCCGTGTGCCCGAGGCCGATGTCTCCGCGGTGAAGGTGGGGCAGGTGGCGAAGTTCTCGACGCTGTCCGGCGAGGGGCGCCAGTACGAGGGCCGGGTCCGCGTGATCCAGCCGGTGCCTGAGCGCATGGGCAACGCCGTCTACTACAACGTGCTGTTCGAGGTGGACAACAAGGACCGCAGCCTGCTCTCCGACATGACCGTGCAGGTCAACATCGAGACGGGCAGCGCCAAGCAGGTGCCCACGCTGCCCATGGTCGCGCTGGGCGAGCGCGACGCGCAGGGCCGCTACGACGTGCAGCTCTACAAGGCCGGCAGCGAGAGCGATCCCAAGCACAAGCCCGAGACCCGCAAGGTGCGCATCGGCCTGCAGGATGGCGGCAAGGCGCAGGTGCTCGAAGGCGTGAAGCCGGGCGAGAAGCTGCTGCTGGCGCCCGTGGCCAAGAAGGCCAGTGACGGTGACTTCGGCGTCGTCATCGACTGAGGCCGCCATGAGCACTGCACAACAAGGCGTCCCGCGGGACGCGGGCAAGGGGCCGCCGCTCATCGAGCTGCGCGGCGTGTCGCGCCGCTACGTGATGGGCCGCGAGGACGATCCCGCCGCCGTGATCGTGCCCGCGCTGCAGGGCGTGAGTCTGCAGATCGAGGCGGGCGAGTACGTCGCCATCATCGGGCAGTCCGGCTCAGGCAAGAGCACGCTCATGAACATCCTCGGGTGCCTGGACAACCCGAGCGAGGGCCTGTTCCTGATCGACGGGCAGGACGCGAGCGAGCTGGATGCGGACGAGCTGGCGGCCCTGCGCCGCGAGCGCTTCGGCTTCATCTTCCAGCGCTATCACCTGCTGCCGGGCATGGACGCGCAGGCCAATGCCTCGCTGCCCGCCGTGTATGCCGGCGTGAGCACTGGCAAGCGCATGGGCCGTGCCGCGACGCTGCTGGCCGAGCTGGGCCTCGCCGAGC
The DNA here is from genome assembly GCA_041912595.1 of Burkholderiaceae bacterium. Taxonomy (GTDB): domain Bacteria; phylum Pseudomonadota; class Gammaproteobacteria; order Burkholderiales; family Burkholderiaceae_C; genus Roseateles_B. Next base: position 33,843 of record JAYRMR010000025.1, on the reverse strand, counting down.
GCATGCACCACAAGCCCAACGAGCTCTCGGGCGGGCAGCAGCAGCGCGTGAGCATCGCGCGGGCGCTGATGAACGGCGGGCAGATCATCCTGGCCGACGAGCCCACCGGCGCGCTGGATTCCGCGAGCGGCCAGGAGATGCTGCGCCAGCTCGATGCGCTGCATGCCGCCGGGCACACCATCATCCTCGTGACCCACGACGCCAAGGTGGCGGCGCACGCCCGGCGCGTGATCGAGCTCTCCGACGGCCGTGTGCTGCGGGACAGCGGCACGCCCGCCGGTCACGCGGTGCCGCAGGCGGCGCTGGCGATGGCCTCGGGGCCCGGCAGCTTCTGGGCCCACTGGCGCGGACAGCTGCGCGAGGCGCTCGGCTCGGCGCTGGGGGCGCTCTATGCCAACCGGCTGCGCTCCAGCCTGTCGATGCTGGGCATCTGCATCGGCATCACGGCCGTCGTCTGCACGGCGGCCCTGGGTGATGCGGCCCGCCAGGGCATCGAGGGCAACCTTGGCGCCGCGGTGGCCAGCAAGCTGTGGATCTGGTCCGACGCGAGCAAGCTGCCGCCCGGCGCCTTGCCGCGCGACTTCCGGCCCTACGAGCTGGAGGCCATCCGCGCCATCGACGGCGTGCAGGACGTGCAGAGCGACCGCCGCATGATGGGCGGCCTGCGCCAGGGCACGCAGCAGGTCAACGGCCAGACCATCGCCGCCACGTTGGACACGATCAAGAGCAACCAGATGACGCTGGCCCTGGGTCGCGACTTCACCAGCGCGGACCTCCAGGCCCGCGCGCAGGTCGTGGTCCTCAGCCACCGGCTGTGGCAGGACCTGTTCAAGGGCCGGGCCTCGGCGCTGGGCTCGACGATGCTGATCGACACGGCGCCCGGCGCGGCCGAAGGCGGCCTGAGCGTGGTGCCCGGCGCAGCGGCGCCCATCGGCGCGGCGCTGCCGGTGCAGGTCGTCGGCATCCTCAAGGAGAAGCGCGACGGCGACGGGGACGACGGCCGCTCGGCCTCGCTGTACCTGCCGGCCAGCACCTACCTGAGCAAGATCGACGCACGCCCCACGGTGAGCAGCTTCCGCGTGATGGTGGGCAAGGGCCAGGACCCCTCGAGCATCGAGGCCCAGGTGCGGCACCGCCTCAAGGCACTGCACGGGCAGCAGGACTTCAACCTGTGGAACGGCGACGCCATGTTCCGCCAGGTGCAGCAGGTGATGGGCATCATCGCCGCCATCTTCACGGGCGTCGGGGCGATCGCCCTGCTCGTGGGGGGCGTGGGGGTCATGAACATCATGCTGGTCTCGGTGTCGGAGCGCACGCGGGAGATCGGCATCCGCATGGCGGTCGGAGCGCGGCAGAGCGATGTGCGCATGCAGTTCCTGATCGAAGCCGTGATGCTGTGCTGCCTCGGTGGCCTCGCGGGGCTGGCGCTGTCCTGGCTCGCGGCGCAGGGCGCGAATGCGCTGCAGGACAAGGTGACGCTGGACGTCAGCGGCAAGGCGGTGGCCCTGGCCTTTGCGGTCTCGGGCGGCATCGGCCTGCTGTTCGGCACCTTGCCGGCCCGCCGCGCGGCGGCGCTGAGCCCGGTCGATGCGCTGGCGCGTGAGTGAGTGGAGGATTCCGAGATGAAGATGAACAAGATGACGACGCACGGCGTGCGACGCTCCGCGCTGGGCCTGGCGGCGCTGACCCTGCTCCTGCTGGGCGGCTGCGCGGCCACCGGGGAGCTGGCGCGCCCCACCGAGCCGCGTCTGCCCGAGCAATGGCAGCACGGCACCCAGGCGGAGGCGCGGCCGCAGGCCTGGGCAGGCATGCTCGACCCCGAGCTGCAGGCCTTCCAGCGCGAGGCGCTGGCGCGCAACCGCGACCTCGCGATGGCCGCGCTGCGCTTCAAGGACGCAGAACGCCAGCTCGCCCAGCAGGGGCTGCGCCTGCAGCCTTCGGCCTCGCTGAGCAGCTCGGCCAACCGCCCGCTGGAGTCCGGCGGTTCGAGCCGCTCGGTCGACGTCGGCGGCGTGCAGGTGCCGGTGGAGACGCGCGTGGGCTGGAACCACAGCTACAGCGCTTCGCTCTCGGCGAGCTACGAGCCGGACCTCTGGGGCCGGCTGGCCGCGCGGGATCGGGGCCTCGTGGCCCAGCGCGATCAGGTGCAGGCGGACATCGCCGCTGCCCGCGTGGTGATCGAGGCCCGCGCGGCCGAGATCTACTGGACGCTCGGCGCCCAGGCCCGCCTGCGCCCGCTGGCCCAGGCGCAGCTGGAGGCGGCCGAGGAGCTGCTGCGCATCGTCAAGCTGCGGGTTCGCGAGGGCAAGCTGCTGCCGGTGGAGGTGGACCGCGCCGCGCAGTCCGTCCTGTCGGCGCAGCACCGCCTGGCGGACCTGGAGGCCGAGGTGCAGCTGCAGGCCCAGCAGCGGGCGCTGCTGCTCGACCAGCTCGAGACGGGCGCCGACGCGCACCCGCCCGGCCGCCTGCCGGACGCCGCGCCGCCGGCCTGGGTGCTGGGCTCCCCCGCCCAGGTGCTGGGCGCGCGACCCGATGTGCAGAAGGCGCGCCTGCAGGTGGACGCCGCGCTGGCGAGCCTGGCCGTGGCCGAAGCCAGCCGCTATCCCAGCCTGAGCTTCACGGGCTCGATCGCCACGGGCGGCTCGCAGGCCCGCGACTGGCTCAGCCAGCCGGTGCTGAGCCTGAGCTCGTCGCTGCTGGTGCCGCTCATCGACTGGCGACGGCTGAACTACGAGCGCGAGGGCGCCCGCACCGGGCTCGAACAGGCCGCGCTGAGCCTGCGCGACACCGTGCACAAGGCCCTGGTGGATGCCGAAGGCCAATGGACGCAGCGCGAGAAGCTGCAGCGCCAGACCGACGCCCAGGCCCGGCGCGTGGCCGAGGCCCGCGAGAACGAGCGCCTGGCCGCCTTGCGCCTCGAGGTGGGGGCCATCGGCCGGAACGACTGGCTGCAGGCGCGCGTGGCGCTGCTGGAGGCGCAGCAGTCGCTGCTGCAGCTGCAGCTGCAGGGCTGGCTGAACCAGGCGGCGCTGTATCGCGCGCTGGGTGGGGTGTCAGCAGGCTGAGGCAGGTGAGGCAGCAGGCGCCGGCAGCGACCGGCGCCGTGCCTCATCTTGCAGCAGCCTAGGCGCAGCCCCGTAGGCATCGGGGCTGTCGCGCTCGCTCCAAGGGCCGTCCCCAGAGTTGTCCACAGAAGCTGTGGACGCCCGGGAGGAGCAGGGAGAAGCGGTGGCTCAGTGCATGAGCTCGCGGATCACCGCCACCGGTGCGCTGCCGTAGCTCAGGAACTGGTCGTGGAAGGCCTTGAGCTCGAAGCGATCGCCGAGCTGCTTCCGGCGCTCGTCGCGCAGGGCCATGATCTCGCTGTAGCCGCTGAAGTAGCTGGTGAGCTGCACCGAGGTCAGCTGCACACGGCGCCACTTCTCGCGGGCCTCCTGCTCGGTCTGGAAGGCCTTGTGCGTGAGCAGCGCCAGGGCCTCGTCCTGCGTCATGCCCAGCACGTGCACGCTGTAGTCGAGGATAGTGTTCGTGACGCTTCGCAGGTTCCACTTGCAGTACATGAGCCACATCTCGGGCGCGTGGTCGCCGTAGCCGGCCTCGAGCATCATGCGCTCGCCATACACGGCCCAGCCCTCGATCATGGCGCCGTTGCCGAACAGGGCCTTCACGAGCGAGGGCGACTTGTTGGCGTGGATCAGCTGCGTGTAGTGGCCCGGGATGGCCTCGTGGATGTTCAGGATCTGCAGGATCCAGTGGTTGTACTCGCGCAGCGTGCTCTCGGCCTGTTCGGGCTTGAGATCATCCAGCGGCGTGACGTTGTAGTAGGTGCGGTCCTGCGGGCGGTAGGGGCCGGGCGCCTCGATGCTGGCACCGGCCACGCCGCGCTGGTAGACCGGCGTCTCGCGGACCTGCAGGGGCTTCTTCGGGTCGATGGTGAGCAGGTCCTTCTGCTGCAGGAAGGCCTGCAGCTGCGGGATCTGCTGGCGGATCTCGGCCAGGAAGTTCTCGGCCTTCACATGCTTGACGGACAGCGTCTTGATGACGCGGTCGATCTTCTCGAGGCGGTCGGCCGGCTTGGGCGCGTCGCCCTGGGTCTGCGTCCAGAGCTGATCGGCCAGCTCGTCCATCTTCGCGAGCAGCTGCTCGCGCGTGGCCAGGGCCTTCTGGTAGGTCTGCTCGGCGGTGCTGGCGGACTGGATGTCCAGCTGGAACTTGCGCTCGTACAGCTCACGCCCGAGGCGGAAGCTGCGGGCCTTGCCGCTGGCGGCCAGTTGCTCGTCCAGGCCCTTGAGGCGCTGCTGGTACTGCTTGACCGCCGTGCGTGCGGCGGCAAGGGCCGGCGCGAAGGCGTGGCGATCGGCCGCCGCGAGCTTGCGCTCGCCCTGGGCCGCCTTCTCGATCTCGTCGAACACGGCCAGCGTGCCGTCGATCTGGCTCACCGCGAGCTGCGTGTGCTCGCGCGTGGGCGTGTCGAGGCTCGCAAAGGCCGCCTCGTAGTAGGCGGGCACGGCCTTCAGGCGGGCGAGCAGGGCCTTGAGGCGTTGGGCGCGGGGGGCGTACTCGGTGTTCAGGATCAGGTCCATCGCGCCGGCCACGTTGTAGTTCGACGGGTTCCAGGCGAACTCGCGCAGCGTCTGGAGGTACCAGGCGTCGGCGGCCAGCTTGTTCTGCAACAGGACGAGATCGGTGCGGGCGCGGTCGGAGAGCCGCTCGGGCTGAACGGCGGCGAAGCGCGCCTGCCACTGCTGCGCGAAGGCCAGGGCCTTGTCGCGGCTGGCGGCGGTCGGGGCGGGCAGGCGGGCGGCGCCGTCATAGCGGCCGGCGGCCAGCGCGGCGTCGGGATCCAGCTTCCACAGGGCCTCGATGAACTGGTGGGCCACGCGGTCGAAGGCGCGGTCGGCGGCCTGCTGCGCGGGGGCGGCCGCCGATGCGGCCTTGGCGTGGTGGGCGCCGGCCGGTGCCTTGGCCGCCATCGCGGGCGGGGCCCAGGCCAGCGCCAGCGCTGCGCTCAGCGTGCCGAGCTGCAGGCCGAGCCGGACGCCCAGGCGGGACCAGGGGAAGGGGGAGTGGGCAGGCGAATCAGCGCGCATGGTGAGCTTTCTGGAGGTCGAGCGCCCCGGTCGGACGCGGTGCGGCAGCATAGCGCCCCGCGCGCCGGCTGCCCCTCGGTTCCTGCCCCAGTCCGGTGGGCTCAGGGGCGAAGTTCGTACAGCGCGAAGCCCTCGGGATCGTCGCGCAGCCAGCGGATGCGGGCGTCGTCCGTCAGCAGGCGGCGCGCGGCGGGGCTGCTGCGGAACTGCACATGGCTGCCGGCCGGCAGCTTCAGCGCCCAGCGGCCCTCGTCGGCCTCGACGTCGAAAGCTCGGCCGGCCTGCAGCAGGCGCTGCAGGGCCTCGCGGTTCTCGTCCGGCGCATCCAGCACCACGCGGGCCGGGCCCGCCGCCGGGAAGTTGCCGCCGCCGCTGGCCCGGTAGCTGTTGGTGACCAGCAGGAAGGTCTGCTCGTCCCGCACCGGCTCGCCCTGGTGGCGCAGCGCCGTGATGCGCTTCGTGTCCACGCCCGGCACGCGCCGGCCGTCGGCGCCGTAGCGCGCCGGCTGGGACGGGTCGATCTCGTAGTCGATGCCCAGGATCACGTCGTAGTTGAAGGTCGGATGGGCCTCGTCGATCAGCGCCTGCGGCGCATCGGTGCCGGGCTCGATCCGCCGGAACTGCGCCGCCGAGCGCTCCAGCCATTCCCGCAGCTCCGCACCGCTGAGCTGCAGCACCTTCATGGTGTTGGGGTAGGGGTAGAGCTCGCTCACGTGCTTGACGGACATCGGCCCCGGGGCGATGTCCACATAGCTGCGCCAGCCCTGCCGGCCGCCGCTGCGGAAGGGCGCGGCGGCGCTCAGGAGGGGCAGGTCTTGCCAGCGCGTGCCGCGCAGGGCCTCGCGGGCGTACTGGCGCTGGGCGCGCGCCACGAGCGCCAGCGCCGCCGAGGGCTGGACGAGGTCGAAATAGCTGTGCAGGGGCTGCGGGGCCTCGGCCACGGTCTGGCGGATGAGGTCCAGCGTCGCCTGGTGCGCGGGCTGCAGCAGGGCCTCCAGCGCGCGGTCCGGCGCGGCGAGCGGCTGGCGCGTCTGCGCATCGCGGATCGCGCGCAGGCTGCTGCGGCTGTCCGCCACCTGCCAGCGGCCGCGTCGCTTCTCGAGGGTCAGGTCGATCACGCCCAGATGGCTGCCCCAGCTGCCGGGCATCACGGCCGGCACGCCGTGGATGCGGCCTGCCGCGACATCGGCGCCGCCGTGGCGGGCAAAGGCCGGGCCCGGGAACTCGGCATGCGCGTGGCCCAGCAGCAGGGCATCCAGCCCGGGCAGCTGCGCGAGCTCGCCCGCGCGGTTCTCGGCGCCGTCCGGCTGCGGCGCGGCGTCGTAGCCGGTGTGCGCGACGGCGATCACGACGTCCGCCCCGGCCTGCCGCAGCTGGCGGATCTCGCGCCGGGCCGCGGCGACCATGTCCTCGACGATGACCCGGCCGTGCAGATGCTGCCGGTCCCACTGCAGGATCTGCGGCGGCAGCACGCCCACGAGGCCGATGCGCAGGCGCTGCGGCCGGCCCGCCTCGTCCCGGAACTCGCGCACCAGCAGGGCATGCGGCGCGAACACCGGGCGGCGGCTGCCGGCCTCGCGCAGATTGCTGCTGATCACCGGGAAGCCGGCCCCGGCGTAGGTCTGACGAAGAAAGGGCAGGCCGAAGTTGAACTCGTGGTTGCCGATGTTGGCGGCGTCGTAGCCCAGCAGGTGCAGCGCCTGCAGCGCGGGATGGCGCCCCGTCGCGAGGCCCTGGCGTGCGGCCACGTCGCCCATGGGCGAGCCCTGGATCAGATCGCCGTTGTCGATCAGCAGATGGTTGGGCCGCTCCGCGCGGGCCTGGGCGATGAGCGTCGCCACGCGGGAGAGGCCCTGGGCGTCGCTCGGCTGGTCCTGGTAGTAGTCGTAGGCCAGCAGATTCATGTGGAGATCGCTGGTCTCCATCACCCGCAGGCGCAGCGTCTGAGCCTGCAGGGCGGTGCCGAGAAGCAGGCCCGCGAGCGCGAGAAGGCCGCGGTGCAGCCGGGGGATCGAACGTCGTTCTTGCATCCGGCGAGCGTATCGCAGCCGACACCCCGGCGCCGCCCGCGCGTCAGGCTTTCCCTGATTCATGGCCTGGATCATGGGAATTGCCCGGCCGGATGCGGTACCCTGCCCGGGCGCACCGGTGCCTGGCGATCCCAGCGCGGCCGGTGTGGGTGGCGCCGCCCGATCCGGCTGGCGCCAACGGCCTGGATTTCTGCATGGCATCACCATGCGGGAGCGATGTATGAGCGACAAGAACGAGCCCGGTGCCGTGCGCGCACCGTTGCGCTTGCACGTGCCGGAGCCCACGGGGCGGCCCGGCTGCCACACCGATTTTTCCTACCTCAAGATCAGCGCGGCGGGCGAAGTGCCCCGGCCGCCCGTCGACGTGGCCCCGGTGGACACCGGCGAAATGGCGCACAAGCTGATCCGCGTCCTGGACCAGGACGGCGAGGCGCACGGCCCCTGGGCCCCCGAACTCACCGAGGCGCAGCTGCTGCGCGGCTTGCGCACCATGATGAAGACGCGCGTCTTCGACGGCCGCATGCTCATCGCCCAGCGCCAGAAGAAGCTGAGCTTCTACATGCAGAGCCTCGGCGAGGAGGCCATCGGCAGCGCGCATGGCATGGCCCTGGAAGAGGGCGACATGTGCTTCCCGACCTACCGCCAGCAGAGCCTGCTGGTCGGGCGCGACGACGTGCCGCTGTCCGAGCTGATGTGCCAGCTGCTCTCCAACGAGAAGGACCCGCTCAAGGGGCGCCAGCTGCCGGTGATGTACTCCATCAAGCGCGCCGGCTTCTTCTCCATCTCCGGCAACCTCACGACGCAGTTCGTGCAGGCCGTGGGCTGGGGCATGGCCAGTGCCATCAAGGGCGACACCCGCATCGCGTCCGGCTGGGTCGGTGACGGTGCGACGGCCGAGAGCGACTTCCACAACGCCCTGGTCTTCGCGCATGTCTATCGCGCGCCGGTGATCCTCAACGTGGTCAACAACCAGTGGGCGATCTCGACGTTCCAGGCCATCGCGGGCGGGGAGGGCACGACCTTCGCCGCGCGCGGTGTGGGGGCAGGGATCGCCTCCCTGCGCGTGGACGGCAACGACTTCCTCGCCGTCTATGCCGTGACCCGCTGGGCCGCCGAGCGCGCGCGCAGCAACCTGGGCCCGACGCTGATCGAGTGGGTGACCTACCGCGCCGGCCCGCATTCCACCTCGGACGACCCGAGCAAGTACCGCCCGGCCGACGACTGGACGCGCTTCCCCCTCGGCGACCCGATCGCCCGCCTGAAGCAGCACCTGATCCGCCGCGGCCTGTGGTCCGACGCCCAGCACACCGCCCTGCAGGAAGAGCTTGAAGCCGAGGTGCTGGCCGCGCAGAAGCATGCCGAGAGCTTCGGCAGCCTGGCCGACGGCCACATCCCCAGCATCGCCTCCATGTTCGAGGACGTGTACGAAGACATGCCCCAGCACCTGCGCGAGCAGATGGCCGAGGCCCAAGCGTTTGGAGGCCGTCAATGAAGGCTGAACAACTCCCCGTGGCGGACGCGCAGGACGTCCTGGGCAAGTCCGTCAACATGACCATGATCCAGGCCCTGCGCTCGGCGATGGACGTGATGCTGGCCCGCGACCCGGACGTCGTCATCTTCGGCCAGGACGTGGGCTACTTCGGCGGCGTGTTCCGTTGCACCGACGGCCTGCAGGCCAAGTACGGCTCGCAGCGCGTCTTCGATGCGCCGATCTCCGAGGGCGGCATCGTCGGCGTGGCCGTGGGCATGGGGGCCTATGGCCTGCGCCCCGTGGCCGAGATCCAGTTCGCGGACTACTTCTATCCGGCGTCCGACCAGATCGTCTCGGAGGCGGCGCGCCTGCGCTACCGCTCGGCCGGCGACTTCACCGCGCCGCTGACCATCCGCATGCCCTGCGGCGGCGGCATCTACGGCGGCCAGACGCACAGCCAGAGCCCCGAGGCGCTGTTCACGCACGTCTGCGGCCTGCGCACGGTGATGCCGTCCAATCCCTATGACGCCAAGGGCCTGCTGATCGCGGCCATCGAGTGCAACGACCCGGTGATCTTCCTGGAGCCGAAGCGCCTCTACAACGGCCCCTTCGACGGTCACCACGACCGCCCGGCCACGCCCTGGACGGGCCACCCCAAGGCCCAGGTGCCCGAGGGCTACTACACGCTGCCGCTGGACAAGGCCGCCGTGTACCGCCCGGGGCAGCAGCTCACGGTGCTGGCCTACGGGACCATGGTCTATGTGGCCGAGGCCGCCGCGAAGGAGACGGGGCTGGACGCCGAGATCATCGACCTGCGCGCCCTGTGGCCGCTGGACATCTCGACCGTCGTGGCGTCCGTGAAGAAGACCGGCCGCTGCGTGATCGTGCACGAGGCGACGCGCACCAGCGGCTTCGGCGCCGAGCTCTCGGCCCTGGTGCAGGAGCACTGCTTCTACCACCTGGAGGCGCCCATCGAGCGCGTCGCCGGCTGGGACACGCCGTATCCGCATGCCCAGGAATGGGACTACTTCCCGGGCCCCGCCCGCGTGGCCGCGGCGCTGCGCCGGGTCATGGAGTCCTGAGCGTCATGCAAGGAATGGAGCTGCACGGCCGTCGCGCCGTCGCTCGTGAGCAATCGCGCCGCTGTGCGCAGCAGGGCCGCCTCGGCGCGGTCCGGCAGGAGGTTTGATGAGCATTCATACGATCAAGATGCCCGACATCGGCGAAGGCATCGTCGAAGTCGAGCTGGTGGCCTGGCACGTGAAGCCGGGTGATGTGGTGCGCGAGGACCAGGTCGTCGCGGACGTGATGACGGACAAGGCGACGGTCGAGATCCCGTCGCCGGTCAAGGGCGTCGTGCAGCGCCTCGGGGCCGAAGCCGGCACCGTGATGCGCGTGGGCTCGGCGCTGATCGAGATCGCGATCGAGGGTGCGGCCCCCGTGGAGACGGCCGCATCCGCGCCGGTCGCGGCGCCCACGCCCGCACCCGCACCGACGCCAGTGGCCGCACCGGCCCTGGCGGCGGCCGCGCCCGTGGCTGCCGTGGCTGCTGTGGCCGCTGCGGCGGCCGTTCCGGCGCCGGCCGCGGTCGCGGTGCCTGCCGCGGCTGCGCCGGGCGCCCGCCCCATCGCCTCGCCCTCGGTGCGCCGCCGCGCCTGGGAGCTGGGCGTGGACCTGGGCCAGGTGCGCGCCACCGGCACCGCCGGCCGCATCACGCATGCCGATGTGGAGGGCTTTGCCGCCGCGCATCCGCAAGGTCTGCAGCCGGGCAGCGGCTCGCCCTTCGTGAACGCGCCCGGCGCCGTGGCGGCCGCGGCCCCCGTGCGGCCCAGCGAGCGCCACCTCATCTCGCCTCGCGGCGACGGCATCGAGGCCAGCAAGGTCACCGGTCTGCGTCGCAAGATCGCCGAGAAGATGCAGGAGAGCAAGCGTCGCATCCCGCACTTCAGCTATGTGGAAGAGGTGGACGTCACCGAGCTGGAGGCGCTGCGCGAGCGCCTCAATGCGCTGCATGGCAAGACCCGCGGCAAGCTGACCGTGCTGCCCCTGCTGGTGCGCGCCGTGTGCCGCTCGCTGCGCGACTTCCCGCAGATCAACGCGCGCTTCGACGACGAGGCCGGCGTGGTCAACCGCTACGAGGCCATGCATCTGGGCATCGCCGCGCAGACGCCCTCGGGCCTGATGGTCCCGGTGATCCGCCACGCCGAGGCCCTGGACCTCTGGAGCTGCGCGGCCGAGATCCGGCGCCTGGCCGAGGTGGCGCGCACCGGCAAGGCGACGCGGGACGAGCTGAGCGGCTCCACGTTCACGATCTCCAGCCTCGGGCCGCTGGGCGGCATCGTCACGACGCCGGTGATCAACCATCCCGAGGTCGGCATCCTGGGCGTGAACCGCATCGTCGAGCGGCCGATGTTCAAGAGCGGCCAGGTGGTGGCGCGCCTGCTGATGAACCTCTCCTCGTCCTTCGACCACCGCGTGGTGGACGGGCAGGATGCGGCCGAGTTCATCCAGTCGATCCGTGCCCAGCTCGAGGCGCCGGCCACGCTGTTCATCGACTGATCGTCCGGCCCAGCGCGGGCCCACACAGCACAAGGGCGGCCCACGGGCCGCCCTTGTCGCTGGCGCGAGCGGCCGTCAGCGGTTCGCCTGCTCCAGGGCGTCGGCGTAGCGCCCGTAGAAGGACTGGTCGCGCAAGCCGGTCTTGGTCAGCACCCAGGCGGCCAGCAGGTTGGTGCGGGACAGCAGCGGGCTGCCCGGCCGCAGGGCCGCACGCAGGCAGTGCGCGGTGTGCCGGTCCTTGAGCATCTGGGTGTCGTCCTCGTCATAGCAGGCTTCCCACTGGTAGCGCAGCTTGAGCTCGGGCAGCACGGGGACGGGACACGGGTCATGCCCCGGGTAGGCCTGCCACGGCACCTGGGCGATGGGGCCGGGCAGCGCGAGCAGGATGCGGTTGTAGACGCGGTGGTTCAGCAGGTCCTCGTTGGGGCCGGCCAGCACCTTGGCGATCACGCGGGCGTCGAAGAAGGGCAGCGCGAAGTCGAAGCCCTTCTTGTGCACCGTCTCGAAATGCCCGATGAGGTGGCGGCGCTGGTCGTTGAGCATCAGGAAGAGGTAGGCCGCCTTCTCGGGCACGCGGTCCCAGCGGCGCATCTCGGCGGCCACCTCGGACTGCACGCGGCGGGCCAGCTCGCGGTACTGCGGGCGCAGCGCGCGCGACGGGATGCCCCACTTGCTCTTGCGGCACAGCAGCGCCGCGGCCTCGTCGTAGCGGCGCTCGGCCGCGAGGCGGACGATGGGCTCGTCCAGGTAGACATGCCCGAGGCCCACGCTGCCGCCGTCGCCCGACCAGATGCGGCGATCGAAGTTGCGGCCGCCGTCCTGCGCCTTCCATGCGGCGATGGTCTGGATCTGCTTGCTGTCGAAGTTGTCCGGACCGAGCGGGAACTCGAAGTGCCGCGCGCCCAGCGCCTGTGCCGCCATGCGGCCAAAGGTCAGGTCCTGCGTGTCACTCGGCGCGAAGTTGAGGGTGTTGAGGCGGATGCCGCTGTGGGCGAGGCTGGCGGCGATCAGGCGCGAGTCCATGCCCCCGGACAGGAAGGCCGTCTGCTCCTCGGCCTCGCCCTGGCGGTCGCGCACGGCCGTGAGGAAGGTCTCGTAGAGCTCGACCTCATAGGGCTTGGCGGCGTCCAGCGGGGTCAGGTCTTGCCAGTCGTGGTACGTCGTCTTCGTGGTGCCGCCCGCCCGGGCCTCCACCAGCTCGGCGCCGTAGCAGGCACGGATGCCGCGGTAGCGTGTCCGTTCCGCCAGGGGGAAGGCCATGGAGGCGATCTCCATCACGCCCTGGGGATCCGGCTCCAGCGCGATCACGTCTCCCAGGCCCTGCAGCAGCCAGCGCGCATTCGTGAAGAAGTGGATGCCGCGGTGCTCGCCGGTGTAGAGCGTGCGCACGCCCAGCTTGTCGGTGAAGGCGTGGAGGCGCGCCTGCGGCAGGTCCAGGCGGACGCCGCAGAAGGTGCCATGGGACTGCTGGAGCAGTGCCGGCAACGCACCTTCGGCGTAGCGGGCCAGGGTGTCCTGCTGGGAGACCCGGTGGCCGTCCAGATGCAGGATGGGCTCACCGGCGAGGATGGACACGGCACCGTCCGCCCGGCGGTGGTGGGAGACCGGGGCCCAGATGCCCAGCTCGTGCCACACGGCGAAGAGGCCGGGGGCCTCGGCGGTCTCGAGGGGGGCGTCGCCCAGCTCACGGCCCAGGGCAGCGGAGGCCGCGGCCTTGAGCCGCTGCAGGTCCTCCGGGCTGCCGCCGACGGCCGCAAAGAAAATCGCCATTACGAATCCTTGTTCAAACGAGCCGCCAGGCGGGCCTGGGCCCATTGGCGGAAGGAGCGGTCGATCGCCAGGAGGGCGAGCACATAGCTCAGTACACCGGCCGCGCCCGGGACGAGCAGCTGCCAGACCGCTGGTTCCGGCACCAGCCGGGCGGCGCCGATGACGGCGGCCACGAGCGGCACGCAGGCCAGCAGGCCGGTGCGGAACGTGCCCAGCACGGCACCGAGCGACAAGTCTAGCAAGCGGGCGCTGCGGGGGAAATTGATCAGGAAGACCAGGGGCACGCCCACGGTCCACGCGGCCGCCAGCCCGTTGGTGCCGCCGAACCAGGCCCCGGCCAGGAAGGCCGCCGGCATGACGACGGCGCCGCTGAGCGTGTTCTTGAAGTCGGCGCCGGCATGCCCCGTCGCGATGAGCGCGGTGGCGAGGATGGCGCTGCACAGGCGCAAGGGCACGGCCAGGGCCATCAGCTGAAGCGGCGGCGCCGCCAGGGCCCATTGCGAGCCGCTCACCAGCAGCACCAGCGGCTCGGCCAGCAGCGCCAGGAGCGCGCAGGCGGGCAGGGAGATCAGGCTCAGGCTGCGCAGGCCGCGCAGCAGTTCGGGCTGCACCGGCTGACCGCCGTTCTTGAGCCGGGCGATGGCGCTGAAGGCGACCTGGTTGACCACCTGCATGGACTTCTGCAGCGGCAGCGAGGCCAGTGTGAGCGCCACCGAGTAGACGCCCAGCGCCGAGGCGCTCAGCAGCTTGCCACCGATCAGCGCATCGGCCTGGGCCATGAACCACCAGGTGAAGCGGCTCGCGGTGAGGTTGCTGCCATAGCCCAGCAGGGTGCGCAGTTGGCGGAAATCGGCGTTGGGCCAGACGCGCGTGTGCGACTGCAGATGCAGCAGCACGGTCCGCACGGCCGCCCCCACGAGATTGGCCAGGAGCAGGGCCCAGACCCCGTGGCCGGCGTAGGCGAGGCCCAGCGAGGTGACGCTCGTGGCGATGACGGACGCCACGTCGGCATAGGCGATGGCCTTGAAGTCCATCTCACGCCGCAGCACGGATTCCGGCACGGTGCTCAGCGCCGAGATCAGGAAGATCAGGCCTGCGGGGCGCAGCAGCTCCGCCAGGCGCGGGTCATTGAAGAAGCGCGCCAGCGGCTCGGCGCCGAGCCACAGCAGCAGGTTCAGGGCGGTGGCCACGCACAACATGGCGCCGAAGACCGCCCCGCACACGCGGCGGTCGAGGGACTCGCCGCGCACGAGCGCGGAGCCGAAGCCGAACTCGTTGAGGTTGGACAGCAGCGTGATGACGACCATCGTCATCATCATCAGACCGTAGTCGGAGGTCTGCAGCAGGCGCATCACCACGACCGTGGCCGCCCAGCTCAGCAGCTGGCTGCCCAGCTTGCCGATGGCGGACCACTTCAGGCCGTGGAGGAATCGGTCTCGGACTTGCATCGGTGCGGTTCGCGCCGGGCCTCAGGCCCGCAGACGCGACAGCTCCTCGGGCGTGGTGTAGATGGTGAGACCGTGCATCGCGTCCCGCTCGAGGTGGCGGTGGAACTCGTCGGCGCGGATCCACCAGGAGCGCGCCGGGCCCACCTGGCCGGGATGCAGGATGCCGGCCGCCAGGTAGCGGTCGTAGAAGTGCTGGCGGAGGTCGGCGCGGGACTTGTGGTCGATGCGCTGGCCCTGGAAGGCCGGGTCCAGCGGGCGCACGGGCACCAGGAGGTCGCGGCCGTCCCAGTCCTTGCAGGGCATCCGGAACGTCTCCTTCATCCGCACGGGCAGCGGGAAGCGCTCGTCCATGAGGTCCTCGATGAGGTGGTAGAAGGTCACCGGGCCCATGCTGATGCCGAGGCCGAGGATCTTGGCCTTGTGATGCACGCAGCGCTCCCAGGGCGACAGCCGGCCGCAGACCGAGGGCGCCAGGTGGTGCTGGCCGACGATGTCCTCCGCCAGCGGGCCCAGGGCCGAGACGGAGTGCGTCGGGTGGATGCTGCGGCGGATGCCGGGCATCTTGAGGAAGGCGGCGGGCAGGGCGCCCAGATTCGAGCCGTGCTCGCGCGGGTCGAACACATAGCCCTGCATCTGGCAGGTGGCGTAGATGGTGCCGCCCGGCAGGTAGTACGTCGGCACGACCAGCGTGCCGCCGGGGCTGATGGCCTCGTGGATCGCCTCCAGCACGGCCGTGGGGCCGCCCTCGACGTAGCCCAGGCTCTTGAGCGAGGAGTGCAGCATCACCGTGTCGCCCGGGACGATGCCCATGGCGCGCAGGCCCGCGACGATCTCGGCCTTGCTGGTGTGCGGCTGCTCCGCCTTGAGCTCGGCGCTGCGCCGGCGGGCACGCCAGGCGTTCAGCAGGCGGCGCAGCGGTGCCTTGAGACGTTCCTTGAGATCAGGCGCGGCCATCGATGTCCTGCTCCAGGAGGTTCGCATCGATCATGAACTTGGCGGCCCAGTTGAGGTATTCCCACTGGCCGTAGTCGCCGTCCACCGGGAAGGAGCCCTTCACGCCGCCGCGCTGGTCCTCGGGGCCGTCGATGGCGATGGCGCGGCGCACGTAGCGATTGGCCAGCCGTGCGGCGTCGCGGTACTTGCGGTCACCGGTCAGCTCGAACAGCATCAGCCAGCTGTGGGCGATCTGGACCTCGCCGGTGAGGCAGGACCACTGCACCGCGGCGGACCAGTCGGGGTTCAGGCGGCCGGGGATGAAGCCGTCCGGGCGCAGGGCCGTCATGAGGCCGTCGGCCGTCTTGATGGCCCGGCGCAGCACGGTCTCGTCCTGCGTGAAGCGGTGGGCTTCCATGAAGCCGCGCAGGGCGTAGCCCAGGGTGTGGGTCAGCGGCGTTGCCGGCTTGTTGAGGCAGCAGTTGGCGAGCCAGCCATTGGCCTGCTGCTGCGTGAAGGCCCACTCGACCTGGCGCATGGCGGCCTCGGCGTAGCCCTGGTCGCCCACATGGCGCGCGGCCTCGAACAGGCCCCAGGAGACGTGCGTCTCGTAGGTCTTGTCGCCGCGCTCGGCGAAGGGCGTGGCGTGCTTGCGCCAGCAGCCGTCGGCATCCAGGGAGTCCCGCAGGAAGGCGGCGGCCTTGTTCATCGGAGCCAGATAAGGCTCGCCGAAGGCGCCCACGCCCGAGGCCAGGCCGATCAGGATCTGCCCGGTGTTGAAGGTGACGGGCACGCGCGGCGTGGCGTTGATCTTGCCGCCCATGAAGCCGCCTTCCGGGAACTGGATGGACACGAGCCAGTCCAGCATGCGGCGGGCGCGCTCGAGCGAGTCGGCGTCCTGGAAGCGCTGGCCGCAGTCGATCATCGTGGAGACGATGTAGCCGGTGGTCTCGGGGTAGGAGACGGCCCAGCCGGTCTTGAGGCTGAAGTCGCGGGCCACGCCGCCGTCCTTCGAGGCCGACTGGTCCTGCGCGCGCTTGAGCCACTGCAGCGCGGCCTTCACGGCGGCGTCGATGCCAGGATCCTGCGCGGGCAGGCCGCGCGCGTCCCGGACGGCTTCGGCCTTGGCCTCGGCGGGCAGGCTGGCCTGCTCACGCCAGTTGCGAAGAACCTGTTTGGCTGCGTTCAACATGCGGTGTCACTCCCTCTGGATTCAGGTAATGGCGGGATCGGAGATGGGGGCTGTGCCGGCGTGAGCGCCCGGGGCCAGGAAGTCCTGCAGCCACTGGGTGCTCAGGCGCAGCGCGGCGGCCCGATGCTCCGGATCGGAAAACGTGTGGTCGGCGCCGTCCAGCGTCTGTGCGCTGAAGCCGGGCGCCTGGGCCAGCGCGGCCCAGGCGGGCTCGCGCAGCGTCTCGGTGAACTCCTGGGCGGTCAGGTCGGCCCCGGAAAGCAGGCAGCTCACGCGGGTCTGGCGCGCGAGGGCCTGGGCCAGGCCGTCGCGCATGCCGGCGCGGAAATCGACGGGCGGCTCGGCGCTGCCAAGGCTGCGGCTGACCGCGCCCAGGGCCGAGCGCACGCTGCTCCAGCGCACGCGGCCGCTGAACAGGCGCCGCCAGAAGTCGCCGCTCGCCAGGCGGGCCGGGTAGTAGTGGCGGGTCCGTGCCTGTGCCAGGCTCTGGGCGCTGCGGACCCAGGGGTTGGCCAGCAACAGGCCCGCGATGGGCGCGCCGCCGTGCCGGGCGTGCAGCAGGGCCGCCGAGGCGCCATCGCACAGGCCCCACAGCAGCACGTGCTCGACGCCCGGGCAGGCCTGCCGCAGCGCGGCGACGGCGGCGTCGATCTCGGGATCGAGATGCTCGAAGCCCGGCGCCTCACCCGGGGCGTCGCCCATGCCGCGGTGGTCGAAGCGCAGCACGGCAGCGCCCTGTCCGGCCAGCTGGCGCGCCAGGCTCACGAAGAAACGGTGCGCGCCCACCCGGTACTGCGGGCCGCCCACCACGATGACCACGCCCACGCGCGGCGCCGTCGCCAGCGGCAGGCTGAGGATGCCCGGCAGCGGCAGGCCGGCGCAGGGCACGGTGCAGATCTGCTCGGTCATGCGGGGCCCTTCGGTGCGGCCGGTGCGGAGGTCCACGGCTGCGCTCATGCGAAGGCCTCCTCGGCGCACAGGCTGCGCAGGGTGCCGTCGATGAGACCGTGTCCGACCGTGACCTCGGGGCTGGCCCAGAACTGCGGACCCTGGGTGCAGACGGTGCTGAGCTGGTAGCCGGCGGCGCGCCAGGTCTCGAGATGCTGGCGGCTCGCCGGGCCGAGGGTCTGCGTGGCGGCACTGGCCATCTCGCACCAGACGAGGCGGGCGCCGGCCACGCCGCGGGTCGGCTGGAGCTGGGCGGCCGCCAGCGGCAGGGCCAGTTGCGGGTGGACGGCATAGCCCGCCGCGTGGATGGCCTCGCCCGATTGCAGGGCACGGCGCATGGCGGCGGTGTCGGCGAAGGGGCGGGTGCTGCGGGACATGTCGGCCGCCAGGCGCAGGCGCAGGAACTGCTGCAGCACCTGCTCGCCGCTCACCTGCGGCTGCCACAGCAGCCAGTGGCAGGCGAGCTCGCGGCGCCGGGCGAAGTCGCTGGCCAGCAGGGCACCGCTGCGCAGGCCCCACAGCCACAGCGGGCTGTCGGGCTCGCCTTCCTGGCGCAGGCGCTCCAGGGCCAGGTCCAGGTCGGACAGCCAGGTGTCCCAGCGGGCCTCGCCATGCTCGCCGGCGCTGTCGCCGCAGCCGAAGAGGTCGGGCCACAGCACCGTGAAGCCGGCCCGGCACAGGGCGTCGGCCCCGAGCGCCAGCATGCGGCGGCTGCGGTTGAGCTCCTCCAGCCAGGGCGGCACGAGCAGCACCAGCCCGCGGGCGGGCACCCCGAGCGCAGGCTTGAAGAGGTTCAGGTAGCGCAGGCTGCCGTCACGGCTTTCCAGGAAGAAGGCTGTGGCGGCGTCCATGGTCGTGCGGAGGTGGCTTCAGGCCGCCAGCTTGGCGTCGACGAAGCGGGTCAGGGCGCCGACGGTCGAGAAGGTCTGGCCGTCGATCTCGTCGTCGCCGATGGTGATGCCCAGTTGCTCCTCCAGCGCCGTGATCAGGCTCACGACGGCCATGGAGTCCAGCTCCACCAGGGCGCCCAGCAGCGGCGTTTGCGCATCGAACTGCGCGGCGCGACCCTGAAGGCCGAGCGTTTCGTCGAGAAGGCGGAGCACTTGCGAAGCAGAAGACATGGGACGACCGGAAAAGGAAAAGGGCGCCGGAGTTGAGGTCGGGCGCCACGGGAAAGCGGCCGAATCTTACCCGGGGCCCGGGGCTGATCCGGCGCAACCCTCCCCTCATCCCGAGGGAGGGGCAGGGCGGCCCGCGCGGGCACCGAACGGGGGCCCCCCCGAGTCGGGGACAGGGCCGTGGCAAGTCAGTGACAATCGCCGCCATGCAAGAGACCGCTGCCTCCGCTTCCCTGGGCCTTCCCGACGACCCCGGCCTGCCGCCGGTGCGCCTGCTGGGCGACCTGGTGCACCGCCAGGCCCGGCTGCGGCCACAGGCGCCGGCGCTGGGCGGCGAGGGCGATGCGGTGGACTACGCCGCGCTGTCCTTGGCCCTGCGCCGGATGGCCGGGTGGCTGGCGGGCGTTGGCGTGGCACGGGGTGACCGCGTGGCGGTCTACCTGGACAAGCGTCGCGAATTCGTCGTCACCTGCTTCGGCGCGGGGGATGTTGGGGCGGTGTTCGTGCCGGTCAATCCGGTGCTCAAGGCGGACCAGGTGGCGCACATCCTGCGGGACTGCGATGTCACGGTGCTCGTCACGGCCGGCGCCCGGCTGCAGTCGCTGGCCGAGGTGCTGCCCGGGTGCCCGGCGCTGCGGCGCGTCCTGCTGGTGGACGAGGCCCCCGCCGGGCTGGCGCTGCCGGCCTCGTTGCCGCTGCATGCCTGGGCCGAGGTCGAGGCCGCCCCCGCGCCGGCTGGTCCCTCGCCCGTGCTCGACATCGACATGGCGGCCATCCTCTACACCTCCGGCAGCACTGGTCGGCCCAAGGGCGTGGTGCTGTCCCATCGCAACCTCGTGCTGGGCGCCCAGAGCGTGGCGCAGTACCTCGGCAACCATCCGGGCGACGTGCTCCTGGCGGCGTTGCCGCTGTCCTTCGACGCTGGCTTCAGCCAGCTCACGACGGCCTTCCTCGTGGGGGCCAAGGTCGTCCTGCTGAACTACCTGATGCCGCGGGACGTGCTCAAGGCGCTCGATCGCGAGGGCGTCACGGGGCTGACGGCGGTGCCGCCGCTGTACATCCAGCTCACGCAGCTGGCCTGGCCCGAGGGCGCCGGCCGCAGCCTGCGCTACTTCGCCAACACGGGCGGCCGCATGCCCCGCGAGACGCTGGACCGCCTGCGCGAGCGCCTGCCGCAGGCCGCGCCCTTCCTGATGTACGGCCTCACCGAGGCCTTCCGCTCCACCTACCTGCCGCCGCAGGAGGTGGACCGCCGGCCGGACTCCATCGGCCGGGCCATTCCCAACGCGGAGATCCTGGTCCTGCGCGACGACGGCAGTCTGTGCGATGCCGATGAGCCGGGCGAGCTGGTGCACCGCGGGCCGCTGGTCGGCATGGGCTACTGGAACGACACCGAGAAGACCGCCGAGCGCTACAAACCCCTGCCCGCGGGCGTGGGCGGGCGCGAGGCCGGCCTGCCGCTGCCCGAGTACGCCGTGTTCTCGGGGGACACCGTGCGGCGCGACGCCGAGGGCTTTCTCTATTTCATCGGCCGGCGCGACGAGATGATCAAGACCTCGGGCTACCGCGTCAGCCCTGTCGAGGTGGAGGAGCTGCTCTACCGCTCCGGGCTGGTCGGCGAATGTGCGGCCTACGGGCTGCCCCATGAGCAGCTGGGCCAGCGCATCGAGGTGGTGTTCAGCCCGCCGGCGGGGGGCGACGCCGACGCCGACGCGCTGCTGGCCTTCTGCCGCCGCCACATGCCCGCCTACATGGTGCCCGCCCGCCTGTGCCCCGTGCCCGGGCCGCTGCCGCGCAATCCCAATGGCAAGATCGACCGCAAGCTGCTGCAGCAGCAGGCGCTGTCGGCCGCCGCCTGACCTCCTGCCCTGTTCTGCCGACGACCCATGGATGCCTCGACCGCCGTCACCCCGCCTCCCGCGCCGCGCGCCTTGCCCGTGCACGCGCCGATGCTGCAGTTCCGCACGGAAGGGCCCGACCTGATCGTGGCGGGCCAGCCCCTGCGCGCCGTGGCCGAGGCGCTGGGGCAGACGCCGTTCTACGTCTACGACCGCGCGCTGCTCGAGCAGCGCAGCCAGGCCCTGCGGGCGGCGCTGCCGGCAGGGATCCGCCTCCACTACGCGATGAAGGCCAACCCGCTGCCGGCCGTGGTGGCCTGCATGGCGGGGCTGGTCGATGGCATCGACGTGGCCTCGGCGGGCGAGATGCGCGTGGCGCTGGCCCAGGGGGCCGACCCACAGCACATGAGCTTCGCCGGCCCCGGCAAGCGGGCCGAGGAGCTGCGGGCCGCCGTCGAGGCGGGCGTCCTCGTCAACGTGGAGTCCTTCCGGGAGCTGCCGCTGCTGGCCGAGGCCTCGCAGGCGCTCGGGCGGCCGGCGCGCGTGGCGGTGCGGGTCAATCCGGACTTCGAGCTCAAGGGCTCCGGCATGCGCATGGGCGGCGGCCCCAAGCAGTTCGGCGTGGATGCCGAGGAGGTGCCTCGCCTGCTGGGCGACATCGGCCGGCTGGGCCTGCAGTTCGAGGGCTTCCATCTTTTTGCCGGCTCGCAGAACCTGCGCGCCGAGGCGATCGTCGAGGCGCAGCGCCTGAGCTATGCGCTGGCCCTGCGTCTGGCGGCCGAGGCGCCGGCGCCGGTGCGCCATCTCAATCTGGGCGGCGGCTTCGGCATTCCCTATTTCCCGGGCGAGCAGCCGCTGGACCTGGCGCCCGTGGGGGCCAATCTGGCCGAGCTGCAGGAAAGAGCAGGGCGGGACATGCCCGAGGCGCACCTGGTGCTGGAACTGGGGCGCTATCTGGTCGGCGAGGCGGGGCTCTATGTGGCCCGGGTGCTGGACCGCAAGGTCTCGCGGGGTCAGGTTTTTCTCGTGACCGACGGCGGGCTGCATCACCACCTGGCGGCCTCCGGCAATTTCGGGCAGGTGATCCGCAAGAACTATCCCGTGGCCATCGGCAACCGCATGGACGAGCCGGCCACGGAGTCCGTCCATGTGGTGGGCCCGCTGTGCACGCCGCTGGACCTGCTGGCCGAGCGCATGAGTCTGCCGGCGGCGCAGGAGGGCGATCTGGTGGTGGTCTATCAGTCCGGCGCCTACGGGGCCAGCGCGAGCCCGCAGGGCTTCCTGGGGCATCCGGGCTGCCTGGAGGTCCTGCTCTGAGGGGAAGAGCGGCAGGATCGCACGGCGTCGCGGTCAGGGCTGAGGGGGCCGGCCGGCACGCGGCCTAACATCCGGACTTCTGCTTCTTGGGCCTCTTTGGCTTCCGGTCGCCTCCCTTGCTTGTCGAACTGTCCTCCATTTGCCTGCCCGTGAGGCGGGCCCTGACGTGCCGCCTCGCCCTGCTGGCGCTCGGCCTGCTGCTGTCCCTCACTGCGCAGGCCAAGCCGTCGATGTTCACGCTGGAGCAGGTGCAGGCGCTGCCGCCGCTGCCGGCGGCCTTCACCGCCGAGCCCTCGCCCGAGGCGCGCGTGCGCTGGCTGCAGCAGCGCCTGGACGGGCCGCTCGACGCCGCGGAGCACTACCGTCTCCAGCGGCTGATGTTTGACGAGCACGTCGCGGCCCGTCGCAACGACGAGGCGTCGAGCCTGTGCCATCTGATCCCGCCGCTGGCCGATGACGTGATGTACCGGGTCCAGTGCCTGGTCGCCTCCGTCCCCAGCCCCCAGGAGCAGCTGCCAGCGCTGGCGGCGATGGCGCAGGAGGCGCGCAGCCGCGGCAAGCATGATGCGGAGGCGCTGCTGCTGAAGGAGATCGCCTGGCGGCAGTCGGAGCTGGGCGACATCGGGGGTGCCTTCGAAAGCCTGGAAGCGGCGCTGGCCGCAGCCCCGGCCGATGATGTGGCGCTCCTGACCGACCTGATGATGGACACGGCCACCAGCTACATCGTCAATGGCGACGAGGGCTACGTCCGCAAGGGGATCGCGCTGCTGGCGGCCAACCAGGCGCGGCTCGTCAAGGCGCTGGACGATCCCGCCTCCACCCTTGACAGGGGAGTGCTGAACCAGAGCATCCAGCTCACGGAATTCAACCGCGGCATCGCCTACGCGCTGCACCTGGGCGACTACGCGAACGCCCTCAAGCACTTCGACCGCCTGCTGGCCGAGCCTGGCCCCTTCACCGAGGATGCGCTGGCCTTTGCCGCGATGTCGGCGGCGGAGCTGCGCCGGCCGGAGCGCGTCCGAGCCTATCTGGCCCGGGCCGGGCGCCCCGGTGCGGGGACGGGTGGCCCCGTGGTCCAGCGCTACCTCGGCTGCTACCGGCAGCTGGCCAGCCGCCTTCTGCAGCCCGGCCACGCCTTGGGCGACTGTCTGAACCTCCATCCGGACACCGCCACCGAGGTGCAGCTGGATGTCTACAAGCGCCTGTCCCGCATCGACGATCCGGCCGTGTCCCTGGCGGGCCTCAAGGGCCTGCGGACCCTGTTCCTGGAGAAGCTGGAGCCGCAGCTGCGCCGTCGCGGCTCGACCGCGGCCTCCAATGCCGAGCTGCGCCGGCTGCAGCGCGAATCGGAGGTCCAGAGCCTCGTCCTCCAGCAGCAGGAGGCCCTGCAGCGGGAGCGCGATGCCACGGCGGCCCAGCGGCAGAACACCTTCATTGCGCTGTTCCTGCTGCTGCTGGCGGTGCTGCTGCTGATCGGCCTGAGCTGGCGCGCGAAGAAGAAGCTGGCCGAGCAGTTCGAGCGGCTCAGCCTGGTCGACACGCTGACCCAGCTGGGCAACCGGCGCTTCCTGGAGCAGCAGGTCGCCCGCGAGCTCGCCTCCCTGCAGCGCGCCCGGCAGCGCCATCCCGAGGCGGCGCTGGGCGTCTATCTGTTCGACGTCGATCATTTCAAGTCGATCAACGACCGCTTCGGCCACGGCGTGGGAGACGAGGTGCTGGTCGAGCTGGCGCGGCGCCTCCGGGTCGTGACGCGGGACACGGACCTGCTGGCGCGCTGGGGCGGCGAGGAGTTCCTGCTCGTGGCCCGGCTCGACATGCCCCAGCACGGTCCTCTGCTCGCCACGCGCATCCTCGAGGCGATCAACGGCAGTGCCTTCGCGCTCGCGAGCGGCGAGCAACTGCCGGTCACCTGCACCCTCGGCGTCCTGTGCCTGCCCTTTGTGGCCGGCCGTGATGCGGGCCTGTGGCCGGAGCTCGTCGAGCTTGCCGATCTGGCGCTCTACGAGGGCAAGCGCGCCGGCCGCAACCGCTGGGTGATGCTGTCGAACCAGGGGCTGGCCACGCCGGAGGCGTTGAGGCAGGCGCTGCAGGTGCCGCTGGCGCAGTCGCTGCAGGCCGGCAGCCTGGGCATGTGCAGCTCGGCGGACGCCGACGGCTGAGTCCGGAGCGGGGTCAGGGGAGGCGGCTTTCCCCGCATGTCCCCCACATTTCTCCAACAAGCGGACCTCAAAAGAAAACGGGCCCCGACTGTCGTCTGGGGCCCGTTTTTACCGAATGGGTGGCGGAGAGAGCGGGATTCGAACCCGCGGTGGGCTATTAACCCACACACGCTTTCCAGGCGTGCGACTTAAACCACTCATCCATCTCTCCGAAGCCCGCCATGATAGCGCAGTTTTTTGGGTCGCCAGGAAAGTTCAGCAATTTTTTGAAAAATATCTGAACTGTCCGGACAAGGGCCTGGGCGTCAGGCCTTGCCGCCCTTGATCAGCGCCATCGCGGTGCCGATCAGGCCGGAGACCTCGCCCATGTTGTTGGGCACGATCATGGTGTTGTTCTTCTGGGCCAGCTGCGCGTAGGCCTCGACCGCCTTCTCCGCGACCTTCAGCTGCACGGCCTGCTCGCCGCCCGGGGACTGGATGGCCGCGGCGATCTGCCGGATGGCCTCGGCGCTGGCGCCGGCCACGGCCAGGATGGCGGCGGCCTCACCCTCGGCCTTGTTGATCTCGGCCTGCTTCTCGCCCTCGGAGCGGGCGATGGAGGCCTCGCGCTCGCCGGTGGCGATGTTGATCTGCTCCTGGCGGCGGCCCTCGGAGGCGGCGATCAGGGCGCGCTTGTCACGCTCGGCGGTGATCTGGGCCTGCATGGCGCGCAGGATCTCGGCCGGCGGGGTCAGGTCCTTGATCTCGTAGCGCAGCACCTTCACGCCCCAGTTGAGCGCGGCCTCGTCCAGGGCCTGCACCACGGCGCTGTTGATGATCTCGCGCTCCTCGAAGGTCTTGTCCAGCTCCATGCGGCCGATCACCGAGCGCAGCGTGGTCTGGGCCAGCTGCGTGATGGCGACGATGTAGTTGCTGGAGCCGTAGCTCGCACGCATGGGGTCGGTCACCTGGAAGTAGAGGATGCCGTCCACCGTCAGCTGGGTGTTGTCCTTGGTGATGCAGATCTGGCTGGGCACGTCCAGCGGGATCTCCTTCAGCGAATGCCGGTAGGCCAGGCGGTCCACGAAGGGCACGAGGAAGTTCAGTCCGGGCGTGAGGGTGGCGTGGTACTTGCCTAGGCGCTCGACCACCCAGGCGTTCTGCTGGGGCACGACCTTGACGGACTGGATGACGAAGATGGCTGCGGCGATGAGGATCACCAGCGCGATGAGTTCCATGACTCCTCCTTGGAAATGTCTGCTTGTGTGGGCGAGGGGGCTCAAGCGTCGAGCAGCAGCGTGCTGCCTTCGACGCCGCGGATGGTGTGCGGGCCGGCCTGCGGCGTGGCGCTGCCGGCATAGCGGGCCTGCCAGCTGGCGCCGCGGTAGCGCACCGTGGCCTGTCCGCCGGGCTGCCAGGCGTCCACCTGGACCTGCTGGCCGATGTCCAGCAGCACGTCGGGGTTGTGACCGGCCGGAGCCAGCGGCTCATGGCTGCGGCGGGCGAGCTGGCGCCGGTGCCACAGCGTGACGGCCAGGCCGCCGACGAGGGCGGCGGTGATCATCTGCCCGACGCTGGCCAGCCCGGCATGGGCCGAAAGGGCTGCGCAGGCGGTGCCGACTGCCAGCATCAGCAGGTAGAACGTGCCGGTGTACAGCTCCGTGGCCACCAGGATGCCTGTGGCGATCCACCACCACGTCGATGCTTGAGATCCCATCTCACCTCCCTTTATTTCATGATGTGAATTGAGTGTATCGCCCGGCTTTTGCCGGCTTGCCGTTCTGTTTGTGCGACAAAGCGAAATTGGACCTTGCACCGCCTGCTGCTAGCCCTACACTTCGCGCCTTTGATTTTTTGCCCGTGTGCCCGGAGGGCCCTGACATGCTGCGTTTTCGCTTCCCGATTGTGATCATCGACGAGGACTACCGTTCCGAGAACACCTCGGGTCTGGGCATCCGCGCCCTGGCTGATGCCATCCAGAAGGAAGGCTTCGAGGTGCTGGGCGTGACCAGCTACGGCGACCTCTCGCAGTTCGCCCAGCAGCAGAGCCGGGCCAGCGCCTTCATCCTCTCGATCGACGACGAGGAGTTCACCCCCGGTCCCGAGCTGGACCCGGCGGTGCTGAACCTGCGCAAGTTCATCGAGGAGATCCGCTTCAAGAATGCGGACATCCCCATCTACGTCTACGGCGAGACCCGCACCTCGCAGCATCTGCCCAACGACGTCCTGCGTGAGCTGCACGGCTTCATCCACATGTTCGAGGACACGCCGGAGTTCGTGGCCCGCCACATCATCCGCGAGGCCAAGAGCTACCTCGACGGCCTGGCGCCCCCGTTCTTCAAGGCGCTGATGGACTACGCGCAGGACGGCTCCTACTCCTGGCACTGCCCGGGGCACTCCGGCGGCGTGGCCTTTCTGAAGAGCCCGGTCGGCCAGATGTTCCACCAGTTCTTCGGCGAGAACATGCTGCGCGCCGACGTCTGCAACGCGGTGGAGGAGCTGGGCCAGCTGCTGGACCACACCGGTCCGGTGGCGGAGTCCGAGAAGAATGCCGCCCGCATCTTCAATGCGGACCACTGCTTCTTCGTCACCAACGGCACCTCGACCTCCAACAAGATGGTCTGGCACCACACGGTGGCGCCGGGCGACGTGGTGGTCGTGGACCGCAACTGCCACAAGAGCATCCTGCACAGCATCATCATGACGGGCGCCGTGCCCGTCTTCATGACGCCCACGCGCAACCACTACGGCATCATCGGCCCGATCCCGGAGAGCGAGTTCGCACCGGAGAACATCCGCAAGAAGATCGCCAAGAATCCGCTGCTCAAGGGCGTGGATGCCAAGAAGGTCAAGCCGCGCATCATGACGCTGACGCAGAGCACCTACGACGGCGTGCTCTACAACACCGAGACGATCAAGGCCAAGCTGGACGGCTGGATCGACACCCTGCATTTCGACGAGGCCTGGCTGCCGCACGCGGCCTTCCACACGTTCTACGGCTCCTACCACGCGATGGGCAAGAACCGCGCGCGTCCGAAGGAGGCCATGGTCTATGCCACGCAGTCCACGCACAAGCTGCTGGCCGGCATCAGCCAGGCTTCGCAGGTGCTCGTGCAGGACGCGCAGAACGTCAAGCTGGACAAGCACCTGTTCAACGAGGCGTACCTGATGCACACCTCGACGAGCCCGCAGTACTCCATCATCGCCAGCTGCGACGTCGCGGCCGCCATGATGGACGCCCCCGGCGGCCCGGCCCTGGTGGAGGAGAGCATCGCCGAGGCGCTGGATTTCCGCCGCGCCATGCGCAAGGTCGAGGCGGACTACGGCACCGACTGGTGGTTCAAGGTCTGGGGTCCGGACAAGCTGGTCGATGAAGGCATCGGCAAGCCGGCGGACTGGATGCTCAAGGCCAACCAGAAGTGGCACGGCTTCGGCAATCTGGCGTCCGGCTTCAACATGCTGGACCCGATCAAGTCCACGGTGATCACGCCGGGGCTGGACATGAGCGGCAAGTTCGCCAAGACCGGCATCCCGGCCAGCATCGTCACCAAGTTCCTGGCCGAGCACGGCGTGGTGGTGGAGAAGACGGGCCTGTACAGCTTCTTCATCCTGTTCACCATCGGCATCACCAAGGGCCGCTGGAACACGCTGCTGACCGCGCTGCAGCAGTTCAAGGACGACTACGACCGCAATGCGCCGCTGTGGCGCATCATGCCGGAGTTCTGCGCCGCCCAGCCGCGCTACGAGCGCATGGGTCTGCGCGACCTCTGCCAGAGCATCCACGAGGCCTATGCCAGCGGTGACATCGCCCGCCTGACGACCGAGGTGTATCTGTCCGACCTCGAGCCGGCCATGAAGCCCAGCGACGCCTATGCGCACATCGCGCACCGCCGCACCGAGCGCGTCGAGATCGACAAGCTCGAAGGCCGCGTCACGACCTCCCTGCTGACGCCGTATCCCCCGGGCATTCCGCTACTGATCCCGGGTGAGCGCTTCAACAAGAAGATCGTGGACTACCTCAAGTTCACCCGCGAGTTCAACGTCAAGTTCCCCGGCTTCGCCACCGATGTGCACGGCCTGGTCGAGGAGAAGGACGAGAACGGCAAGTCGCACTACTTCGTCGACTGCGTGAGGGACTGACCACCCCCTACGCGCTTCGCGCGCCCCCTCAAGGGGGCAAGCCCGCAGGCCCGGCAGAGCCGGATCCTCGGGCTTCGTGCCTGAAAAACAAAACGGGACTCGATGGTCCCGTTTTGTTTTGTCCTGCCGAATCCGCGGCATTGGCTGCCGGCGTCCAGATCCGGTCGAACTGCTCGAATTGCGCCCGCAGCGCGTGCCTTGAAAAACAAAACGGGACCCGAAGTCGGGTCCCGTTTTGTTTCCCCAGCGAAGCCCGAGGATCCGGCTCTGCCGGTCCTACGGGCTTGCCCCCTTGAGGGGGCCGGCGAAGCCGGTAGGGGGTGGGTGTCACTCGCCCGATAGGGCAACGTGGCTGAAGCCACCATCGACATAGATCACTTCGGAGCTGATGCCGGCCGCGAGGTCGGAGAAGAGGAAGGCGGCGGTGTTGCCGACGTCCTCGATCGTCACGTTGCGGCGGATCGGGGTGGTGGCGGCGAACTGGGTCAGGAGCTTGCCGAAGTCCTTGATGCCGGAGGCGGCCAGGGTCTTGATGGGGCCGGCGGAGATGCCGTTGACGCGCACGTTGCGGTCGCCCAGGGCATAGGCCAGGTAGCGCACGCTGGACTCCAGCGAGGCCTTGGCGAGACCCATGGTGTTGTAGTTCGGCACGTAGCGGTCGGCGCCCAGGTAGGACAGGGTCAGCAGCGAGGCGCCCGAGCGCAGGCGCGGCGCGGCCGCCTTGGCCATGGCCGGGAAGCTGTAGGCCGAGATGTCATGGGCGATGCGGAAATTCTCGCGGGTCAGGCCGTCGAGGAAATTGCCGGCGATCGCCTCGCGCGGCGCGAAACCGATGGAGTGCACGAAGCCATCGAACTCCGGCCAGACCTCGCCGAGCTGGGTGAAGAGGCCTTCGATCTGCTCGTCACTGGACACGTCGCATTCAAAGATCAGCGTCGAGTCGAATTCGGCGGCGAATTCGGTGATGCGGTCCTTGAAACGCTCGCCGACATAGCTGAAGGCGAGCTCGGCGCCTTCGCGATGGCAGGCCTTGGCAATGCCATAGGCAATCGACCGGTTCGAAAGAACGCCCGTGATCAGCAGGCGCTTGCCGGCGAGAAATCCCATGTCTGCTCCTTGGTATCAATGTTCAAATCAGCGCGGGATTCTCGCACGCCCAGATTTGCGGGCAAGCCGGGTTCTTGCGGGCATGGGCCTTGCATAGTACAATCCTGGCTTCGCTGAATAAGTGAAGCATGTACGAAAGCATTTGGCTTTTGGCTGCGCTGGCGGGTTCTGGAGTCGCTTCAGAGTCTTTCAGGCGGGCAGGGCCGGTGCGCTGAGTGTGGGCGGATTCTTCCAGCCCATTTTTTTTGCTTGATCTGGCGATGGAACTTTTGTTCTGAATTCTTGTTTGATTGATGGTCAGCCGCTTGTCCTGGGTGGGCCATTGGTCGAGCGACCGCTTGAGTGCTCTGCGGTGCGGGAAGTCCGCGCTGGCCTGGTGAAAACCGAGTCGGCGTGCCCGTGCGGCAGAGCTTCAGGCGCTTTTGATCCCTGTTTTTCTCTTCGAGAGACCTGAAGCACACGACGAACGCATGACGAATTGGCAAGCTGCTGTAGAGAAAACCGTGACCGGTCTGGGTTACGAGCTGGTGGACTGCGAGCGCAGTGCCGGCGGCCTGCTGCGCGTTTACATCGACAAGCTGCCCGATCAGGCGCTGGCCGGTGAGGTGATCACGGTGGACGACTGCGAGCGCGTGACGCGCCAGCTGCAGTACGTGCTCGAGGTGGAAGGGGCGGACTATGCCCGGCTTGAGGTGTCCTCGCCGGGGGTGGATCGCCCGCTCAACAAGCTCGCTGACTACCAGCGTTTTGCCGGCATGCAGGTGGAGATCACCCTGCGCGAGGCCTTCCAGGGTCGCAAGAAGTACCGCGGCGTCCTCTCTGCCGAAGGCGAGGGCTGGCGCGTGGTCTTCAGCGACGGCAAGGACGACCAGGCCCTGGACTTCGCCCTCGACGAGGTGCGCAGTGCCAAGCTGGTGCCGGACATCGTATTCAAGGGGCGCAATGCCGCCCCCAAGGGCGCTGCCACTCCCGGGCAGGCCGCAGCAATGAAGGCCAAGGCCGCGAAATCTGCGAAGAAAAAGCAGAGCAACGCCAAGGCCCGGCAGTCTGTGGAGACTGCCGATCAGGATGACAAGGTTGACGGAGGTCTCGATCAATGAACCGCGAACTGTTGATGCTGGTGGACGCCATTTCCCGCGAGAAGAGCGTGGAACGCGATGTGGTGTTTGGTGCCGTGGAAGCGGCGCTGGCTTCGGCCACCAAGAAGTTGTATGGCGGCGAGGTCGACATCCGTGTGGCCATCGACCGAGACTCCGGCGAGTACGAGACCTTCCGCCGCTGGCACGTCGTGCCCAACGAGGCCGGCCTGCAGAACGCCGACGCCGAGATCCTGCTCTTCGAAGCCCAGGAGCAGATCGCCGACATCGAGATCGATGACCACATCGAGGAACCCGTCGAGTCCGTGCCCATCGGCCGCATCGGCGCGCAGGCCGCCAAGCAGGTCATCCTGCAGAAGATCCGCGACGCCGAGCGCGAGCAGCTGCTGAACGACTTCCTCTCGCGCGGCGAGAAGATCTTCATCGGCACCGTCAAGCGCCTGGACAAGGGCGACATCATTGCCGAGTCCGGCCGCGTGGAAGCGCGCCTGCGCCGCAACGAGATGATCCCCAAGGAGAACCTGCGCACCGGCGACCGCGTCCGTGCGGTGATCCTCGGCGTGGACGCCACGCAGCGCGGCCCGCAGATCATGCTGTCGCGCTCCAGCGGCGAGTTCATGAAGGAGCTGTTCGCCCAGGAAGTGCCCGAGATCGAGCAGGGCCTGCTGGAGATCAAGAGCTGCGCCCGTGACGCCGGTTCGCGCGCCAAGATCGCCGTGCTGTCGCATGACAAGCGCGTCGACCCGATCGGCACCTGCGTCGGCGTGCGCGGCTCTCGCGTCAACGGCGTGACCAACGAGCTCGCCGGCGAGCGCGTGGACATCGTGCTGTGGTCGGAAGACCCCGCCCAGTTCGTGATCGGCGCCCTGGCGCCGGCCAACGTCCAGTCCATCGTGGTGGACGAAGAACGCCACGCCATGGATGTGGTCGTGGACGAAGAGAATCTGGCCATCGCGATCGGTCGCGGCGGCCAGAACGTGCGCCTGGCCTCCGAGCTGACGGGCTGGCGCATCAACATCATGACGGCCGAGGAATCGGCCGCCAAGCAAGCTCAGGAGTCGGAAACGGTCCGCAAGCTCTTCGTCGACAAGCTCGACGTCGATCTTGAAGTGGCCGAAATCCTGATCGCCGAAGGGTTCACCAGCCTGGAAGAAGTGGCCTATGTGCCCATGCAGGAAATGCTGGAAGTCGAGGCCTTCGACGAGGACACAGTCAACGAGTTGCGCGCCCGTGCCAAGGACGCGCTGCTGACCATGGAAATTGCCCGCGAGGAAAAGGTCGAGGAAGTGTCCCAAGACCTGCGCGATCTGGAAGGCGTGACGCCGGACCTGATCGCCAAGCTCGCTGACGGCAACATCCATACCCGCGACGACCTGGCCGACCTGGCCGTCGATGAACTCGTTGAACTGGCCGGCATGGACGAGGCGGAAGCCCGCGCCATGATCATGAAGGCCCGCGAACACTGGTTCAACGCCTGATCCGCAGGCACGCAACCATTCGCACAGAGATTACCCAGAAGGATTCCCACATGGCCGTGACCACCGTCGCCCAGTTTGCTGCAGAGCTGAACAGGCCTGCCAGCACGCTGCTTGAGCAGCTTCAGGCTGCCGGCGTCAAGAAGGCGTCTGCCGAAGATGCGCTCAACGAAGCCGACAAGGAGCGGCTGCTGGACTACCTGCGCACTGCGCATGGCACCAGCAGCGCCGAACGCAAGAAGATCACGCTGACCCGCAAGTCGACCAGCGAGATCAAGCAGGCCGATGCCAGCGGCAAGGCCCGCACCATCCAGGTCGAGGTGCGCAAGAAGCGCGTGTTCGTCAAGCGTGACGATGCCTCCGGCGTGGACGAGTCGAATCTGCAGGCCGAGCAGGAAGCCGAGCTGCAGCGCCGCGAGGAAGAAGCCCGCGCCCAGGCCGACGCCCTGCGCAAGCAGGAAGAGGAGCTGGCGGCCCGCATGCGTGAGCGTGAGGAGACCGAGCGCCGCGCCCGCGAAGCCGAAGAGCAGCGCCGCCGCGACGAGGAAGCCCGCGTGGCCGCCGAGGCCGAAGCCAAGGCCGCCGCCGAAGCCGCTGCCAAGGCTGCTGCCGAAGCCGCCGCCAAGGCCGCCGCTGAAGCCGCCGCCAAGGCCGCCGCCGAAGGCAAGCCGGCCCCGGCCGCTGCTGCGCCGGCACCTGCTCCTGCGCCCGCTCCCGTGGCTGCACCCGCTGCACCCGTCGCCGCCGCGCCCGTCGAGCCGCCGAAGCCGCAGCTGCGTGTCGTGAAGGCCGGCGACAGCGCCGCCGACGAGAAGCAGCGCCAGGCTGACCTCGAGCGCCGCCGCAAGGCCGCCGAGGCCGAGGCGGCCGCCATCCGCGCGATGATGAATGCACCCAAGAAGGTGCTGGTCGCGAAGAAGGAAGAGCCGAAGCCGGTCGAGCCCGCGAAGGAAATCAAGGGCACCATCCACAAGAAGGCCGGCGCTCCGGGCGCCGCGCCTGCCAGCACCACCGCCGGTGCCGGTGCCAAGCCGGGCGACAAGAAGTCCGTCAAGAGCGAGAAGCTGTCGTCCAGCTGGGCCGATGACGCCGCCAAGAAGCGCGGCCTCAAGACCCGTGGTGACACTGCGCCCGCGGGTGCCTCGCGCAGCCCGGGCTGGCGCGCGCCCAAGGGTGGCGCAGGCCGCCGTGGCGACCGCAATGACCGTGGCGGTCATGGCAACTTCTCGGCGCCGTCGGAACCCGTGGTGCAAGAGGTCCATATCCCCGAGACCATCTCGGTGGCGGACCTGGCCCACAAGATGTCCATCAAGGCGTCCGAGGTCATCAAGAAGCTGATGCTGCTGGGCCAGATGGTCACCATCAACCAGCAGCTGGACCAGGAAACGGCCATGATCGTGGTCGAGGAAATGGGCCACAAGGCGTTCGCCGCCAAGCTGGACGATCCGGATGCCTTCCTGGAAGAAGAGGGCGCCGACGCCGACAAGGAACACGAACTGCTGCCGCGCGCGCCGGTCGTGACCGTCATGGGCCACGTCGACCACGGCAAGACCTCGCTGCTGGACTACATCCGCCGTGCCCGTGTGGCCGCGGGCGAAGCCGGCGGCATCACGCAGCACATCGGCGCCTACCACGTCGACACGCCCCGCGGCATGATCAGCTTCCTGGATACCCCGGGTCACGAGGCCTTCACGGCCATGCGTGCCCGCGGTGCCAAGGCAACGGACATCGTCATCTTGGTCGTCGCGGCCGATGACGGCGTCATGCCCCAGACCAAGGAAGCCATCCACCACGCCAAGGCGGCCGGCGTGCCCCTGGTCGTGGCGATCAACAAGATCGACAAGCCCGGTGCCAACCTGGACCGCGTGAAGAGCGAGCTGGTGGCCGAGGAAGTGGTGCCGGAAGAGTTCGGCGGCGATTCCCCGTTCGTGCCCGTGTCCGCCAAGACCGGCGAGGGCGTCGATGCCCTGCTGGAACAGGTGCTGCTGCAGGCCGAAGTGCTGGAACTGACGGCGCCCGTGGCCTCCATGGCCAAGGGTCTCGTGATCGAAGCCAAGCTGGACAAGGGCCGCGGCCCCGTGGCCACGGTGCTGGTGCAGAGCGGTACGCTCAAGCGCGGCGACGTGGTGCTGGCCGGCTCGACCTACGGCCGCGTGCGCGCCATGCTGGACG
>JAYRMR010000024.1:0-74909 GCA_041912595.1 Burkholderiaceae bacterium | reverse complement strand
CAAGCGCCCCTTGGCGTCCATCGCCAAGGCACTCGCCCCTTGAAACACGTAATTCGCCACAGCGACCCACAATCTGACAATTTCTCCCACTTTACTAACCGACTTTCAGCAGGTCAAGGAAAATCGGAGAAAAGTTCAATGAAATCAATCACTTACAGTTGATTTCATCGTCCGGCGTCAGAAAAAAGTCGTTCAAAAATAAGGACTTGCGAATCGCAGTAAAAGTGCTGGATGAACTACGGGCACCCGGATTGGGGACTTTCCCGCAGTCACCCCGGCCCGTCGCCCGCGGGGCCGGGTCGGCGGCAAACGCTGCCCTTACACTCGCGCCAGCCCCTTACGCAAACGCTTTCATACCGCTTCGCCATGGCTCGACCTCCCGCATCGCCCTCGGCCCGCAAGGCCGGTCCCGTCACGCTCGGCATGGTGGCCGAGGCCAGCGGCGTCTCGCCCAGCACGGTCTCGCGCATCCTCAATGGCACGGCCGTGGTGAGCGCGGAGAAGAAGGCCGCGGTGGACCGCGCCATCGCCGAGCTGGGCTTCGTGCCCAACCCCATCGCCCGGGGGCTCGCGGGCGGGCGCACGATGAGCATCGGCGTGATCACGCAGTTCATCGACAGCCCCTTCTTCGGCGTCGCCATGCGCGGGATCGAGGAAACGCTCAGCGAGGCGCACTACAGCGCCCTCTTCGTCAGCGGCCACTGGGACGTGGAGGTGGAGCAGCGCTGCATCGACACCCTGATGGGTCGCCGCGTGGACGGCATGATCATCCTCAACGGCCGGGTGGGCGACGCCGCCCTGCGCCAGCTGGCCAAGCAGGTGCCGACCGTCGTCACGGGACGCAGCATCAAGGCGCCGAACGTCTATGCCATGGACTACGACCACCGCGAGGGCGCACGCCTGGCCACCCAGCACCTGATCGCCCGTGGCCACCGGGACATCGCGCACATCGGCGGCGACCAGAGCCACTCCGACGCGCGCGAGCGTCTGGCCGGCTACCAGGCGGCCCTGGACGCCGCCGGCATTCCCTTCCGGCCTTCGCTGGTGGAGTGCGGCAACTACCTGGAGGAAGGCGGCCGGCAGGCGGCCGAGCGCCTGCTGGCCAGCCCGCAGCGCTTCACCGCCCTCTTCGCGGCGAACGACCAGATGGCCATGGGCGCCGCCGTCGCCCTGCACAAGGCCGGCCTGCGCGTGCCGCAGGACGTCTCGCTCGTCGGCTTTGACGATCTCGCCCTGGCCATGCACATGACGCCGCCGCTCACCACGGTGCACCAGGCCAGCCTGGAGCTTGGCCGCCTCACCGCCCAGGCCCTGCTGGAGATGCTGGCCGGCGGCAAGCCCACGCTGAAGCTGCCCGAGCCGCGCCTCGTGGAGCGCGACTCCGTGGCCGCCGTGGCCCGCAGCACAGGGCGCTGAGGCCGCCCGGGCGCCCCGGCGCGGGGAATCCAGGGGAATCCGACCGGATCCGGCCCCGGAAATCGGTTTCACGTCACCGCCCCGAATCGGGGCCCTCCGTTGTTGCTTTGCCGCAGGGGACACCTGTCGTATTAGGGTGATGCCTAGGTCACATCGCTTGGCGGCTGGCGCTACTATTTGAAAGCGCTTTCAGTGCGGCAGGGTTAGAAGCGCCCCTGCTGTCACACCCATACCAACAGGAGACAGACCCATGACCCGCGATCCGCGCCGCCGACACCCCCTCCCCTTGAGCCGGCTGGCCGCAGCCTGCGCCGTTCTCATCGCCCCGACCCTGCACGCCCAGCAGGCCGAGCCCGCCAAGAAGGACGACAGCGCCAAGCTGGACGTCGTCGTGGTCACCGGCATCCGCAAGAGCCTGGACAGCTCGCTGGACCTGAAGCGCAAGGCGCAGGGCGTGGTGGACGGCATCGTGGCCGAGGACATCGGCAAGTTCCCCGACACCAACCTGGCCGAGTCGATGCAACGCATCGCCGGCGTGTCCATCGACCGCGCCAATGGCGAGGGCTCGCGCGTGACCGTGCGGGGCGTGGGCCCCGACTTCAACCTGGTGCTGCTCAACGGCCGCCAGATGCCGGCCGCCAATCTGGCGGACACCACCGCCTCCAATGCCCGTTCCTTCGACTTCGCCAATCTCGCCTCCGAAGGCGTGGCGGCGCTCGAGGTCTACAAGACCGGCCGCTCGGAGAACCCCACCGGCGGCATCGGCGCGACGATCAACATCAAGACCGCCCGCCCGCTGGACAATCCCAAGACCATTGCCAGCATCGGCGCCAAGCTGGTCAGCGACCAGTCCAACAAGCGCCTGCCCGGCGTGATCGCCGGCTCGCAGAACACGCCCGAGCTCTCGGGCATCTACAGCCAGGTCTTCGCCGACGGCACCTTCGGCATCGCCCTCACCGGCAGCCTGCAGAAGCGCAACTCGGGCTACAACCAGGCCGGCGTGGCCGCGGGCTGGTACTCCAAGCCCGGCAACATCGCCAACGCCAACGACTGGACGGCGCTGCCCCTGCCCACCGAGCCCGGCGGCAGCAAGATCACCAACCGGCCCAAGCTGACGGACCTGTACGAGGTGCCGCAGAACCTCATGTACAGCATGAACGGCATCGAGCGCACCCGCACCAACGGGCAGCTGGTGCTGCAGTACCGTCCGATGAAGGACCTGACGCTGACGCTGGACAAGACCTACTCCGAGAACAAGATCCACACCAAGCGCAGCGAGCTCTCGGCCTGGTTCAACTTCGCCTACGACAAGACCATCTGGGCGGACGGCCCCATCGCCTCGCCGCTGATCTTCTCGGAGCTCTACACCAACGGCCCGGCCGACGTGGCCATGGGCGGCGCCTACTTCGGCACCAAGAACAAGAACGACTCCACCGGCTTCAACGCCGTCTGGCGGGCCTCGGACCGCCTGAAGATGGAGTTCGACGCGCACCATTCCGTGGCCACCGCCGGCGCGGACAGCCCCTACGGCACGAACAACGCGCTGGGCGTGTCCATGCAGAACCGCGCCAGCGACCGCGTGGACTTCTCCGGCAAGTTCCCCGTGCTGGGCATCGGCCTGTCCGGCAACCCGGCGGACAGCGCGAGCCTGATGCAGGTCACCGGCTCGTCCTTCCGCAATGCCTACATGCGCAACGCGATCGACCAGGCGCAGGTCAAGGGCAAGTACACCCTGTCGGACGCCTCCAACCTGGACTTCGGCGTGGGCCTGACCAAGGTGAACAACCGCACCGCCTTCGCCAACGTCCAGCAGAACGACTGGGGCGGCCACAACAAGCCCAGCGACTACGCCGACAGCCTCTGGCAGGCCGACACCATCCAGCAGTACTTCGGCCGCGCCATGGGCTCGGCGGACCGCTCGGCCATGGTGAACAACTTCTTCGTCTGGGACTTCAACGCCGTGCGCGACGCCGCCGTGAAGGCCGACGGCAGCGACAAGTGGTTCAAGTCCTCGGACAACTTCGACGACGACCGCCGCACCCAGGAGCGCAGCACCAGCGCCTTCGTGCAGTACAGCACCGACTTCGACTGGGGCGTGCCGATGGGCCTCGCCATGGGCCTGCGCTACGAGCGCACCAAGGTCGACTCCCAGGCCCTGGTGCCCATCGCCACGGGCATCCAGTGGGTCTCGGCCAACGAGTTCGCCATCCTGAAGGGCGCACCGGGCTTCACGAGCCTCTCGGGCAAGTACAGCTACCTGCTGCCCAGCATCGACTGGGAAGCCGAGCTGAGCAGCCAGTGGAAGGTGCGCGCCAGCTTCGGCGAGTCCATCGGCCGCCCGGGCTGGGACAAGATCCAGGGCGGGCAGACGCTCACCGAGTACCGCGCCGCCGGCGGCTCCGGCAACCAGGGCAATCCGGGCCTGAAGCCGCTGCTGTCGAAGAACCTGGACCTCTCGGCCGAGTACTACTACGCCAAGAGCAGCTACGCCGCGATCGGCATCTTCCGCAAGAACATCAGCAACTACATCGGCACCAGCGTGGTCCCGATGACTCCGTTCAGCCTGACCTCGCCCATCAACGGGGCGCTGTTCAAGGAAGCGGCCGCCTCCTGCGGCGGCGCGGACCTGACCTGCGTGCGCAACTACCTGCTGAACACCTACAACGGTCGCAACGGCATCGTGAAGACCGGCGTGGACGGCTCGGGCAATGCGCTGGGCACGATCGCGGGGCAGTCGGGTGATCCGATGGCGGTGTTCAACATCAGCGTG
The DNA here is from genome assembly GCA_041912595.1 of Burkholderiaceae bacterium. GTDB lineage: Bacteria > Pseudomonadota > Gammaproteobacteria > Burkholderiales > Burkholderiaceae_C > Roseateles_B. The sequence goes on along the minus strand of JAYRMR010000024.1, from coordinate 70,723 downwards.
CCGACCAACCAGCGCAGCGACCACATCAACGGCGTGGAGCTGAACGTGCAGCACGCCTTCGGCCGCAGCGGCTTCGGCATGGCCGCGAACTACACGTTCGTGCGCTCGGGCCTGAAGTTCCAGAACGACGACCTGAAGGACCAGAACGCGCTGGTGGGCCTCAGCAACTCCGCCAATCTGGTGGGCTTCTACGAGGACGACCGCCTCAGCGTCCGCGCGGCCTACAACTGGCGCGGCGAGTTCCTGAACAGCACCAATGCGGCGGTGAACGGCGGCTCCGGCCCGTCCTACACCGAGCCCTACGGTCAGTGGGACCTGAGCATCGGCTACAAGTACAGCCCGCAGCTGAGCTTCCAGGTCGAGGCCATCAACCTGAACGACGGCGTGATCCGCACGCACGGCCGCACGAAGCTCGAGGTGCAGTCGGTGACGCAGACCGGCCGGCGCTTCATGGTCGGCGCGCGCTACACGTTCTGAGCGTCCCGCGGATGAGCGCCGCCCGACGGCCCGGCGGCGGCGCTCGCTCAGGGATCCTGCCCATCCCGGCGGGATCCCGGTCTCTCTACCATCGGCTCCGCCCGATCCGAACAAGCCCCCCACCATGCGCCCCGCCCTGCTCGACAACATCAGCCACCAGGACCTGCACCTCGACCCGGCGCCGTCAGCGGCCTACGGCGACGACCTGGCGGCCGTGCCCACGGTCCCGGCGGAGTTCCGCCTGCTGCAGGGCTGCTTTCCCATCGTCTTCCAGGCCGGCAGCGGCGAGCTGCCCTTCCAGCCCGTGGCGCTGATGAGCCTCAGCGGCACCGGCAATCTCTTTCTCGGCCCCGAGGGCTGGGAGGCCCCGCACCTGCCCTGGGCGATGGAACGCCAGCCGCTGATGGTGGGCCGCGACGCCACGCAATGGGTCGTGCACATCGACCTCGACAGCCCGCGCCTCAGCATGCGCGATGGTGAGCGCGGCGGCGAGCCCCTCTTCCTGCCCCAGGGCGGCCTGTCGCCGCTGCTGGAGCGCCGCATCGGCGTGCTGCAGGCCCTGCACGAGGGCCTGCAGACGCTGCCCGCCTTCATCGACACCCTGCTGCGCCTGGAGCTGCTGGAGCCCATGGCGCTCGACCTGCCGCGGCCCGAGGGCGGCATGCGCCGCATCGGCGGCTTCCATGTGATCCACGAGGAGCGCCTGGCCGCACTGCCTGGCGACGTCGTGGCCGAGTTGCACGAGCGGGGCGACTGGCTGCCGCTGGCCATGGCCGTGGCCTCGCTGTCGCGCTTCGGCGAGCTGGTGCAGCGCGACCAGCGCCGCGGCTGAGAGCCCCGCGATGCGCGAGCTGCCCTGCATCCCCGGCGAGGTGCCGGCCTCGCTGACCGGCCACGGCCCCGAGGGCGACACGCCCTGCGTGCTGCGCGGGCTGGTCTCGCACTGGCCGCTCGTGCAGGCGAGCCGCCGCAGCCCCCGTGACGCCGCCGCGCTGCTGCGCCGCCATTGGCAGGACACCACCGTGGGCGTCTACCGCATGGCGCCGGAGACCGGCGGCCGGATCGCCTACACGCCCGATGTCCAGGGCTTCAACTTCAGCCGGGCCCTGCTGCCTTTCGGCGCTGTGCTGGACGAGCTGATGGCCGCGCTGGACGACCCGGCGCCGTCCACCGTCTACATGGGCTCGACCACCGTCGAAACCTGCCTGCCGGGGCTGCTGGCGTCGCATCCGCTGCGCATCGAGGCCGAGGAGCCGCCGCTGGCGAGCCTGTGGCTGGGCAACCGCGTCACCGTGCCCGCGCACCAGGACTGGCCCCGCAACATCGCCTGCTGCGTCAGCGGCCGCCGCCGCTTCACGCTCTATCCGCCCGAGGCCGTGGGCGATCTCTACATCGGCCCGCTGGACCTCACGCCGGCCGGCCAGCCCATCAGCCTCGTCGATGCCGCCGCGCCGGACCTGCAGCGCTTCCCGCGCTTCGCCGCCGCGCAGGCCCGCGCGCAAGCGGTGACCCTCGAGGCTGGCGACGCCATCTACATCCCCAGCCAGTGGTGGCACCAGGTGGAGGCGCTGGACCCGTTCAGCGGCCTGCTCAACTACTGGTGGCGCCGCACGCCGCCGTGGCAGGACTCGCCCACGAGCGCCCTGTGGCTGGCCCTGGCCACGGTGCGCGACCTGCCGCCGGCCGAGCGCGAGGCCTGGCGCGCACTCTTCGACCACTACGTCTTCGAGGCCGGCGAGCACACCGCCGCCCACCTGCCCCCGCAGGCGCGCGGCGTGCTCGGTCCGCTGGACGAGACTGCCCACCGCCGCCTGCGCGCCCTGCTGCTGAACAAGCTCAATCGCTGAGCCCCCCACCCGACGAGGCCCCCATGACTCCCTTCCACACCTCCCAGCCCGTCCGCCGCGTCGTCATCGCCGGGGGCGGTACCGCCGGCTGGATGGTCGCCGCGCTCATGGGCAAGCTGCTCGGGCGCCAGCTGCAGATCCGCCTGGTGGAGTCCGAGGAGATCGGCACCGTCGGCGTCGGCGAGGCCACGATCCCGGCCCTGCACGCCTACCACGAGCTGATGGGCATCGACGAGGCCGAGTTCATGGCCGCGACTCAGGCCACCTTCAAGCTGGGCATCCAGTTCGAGGGCTGGAAGACGCCCGGCGAGTCCTACATCCACGCCTTCGGCCGCACCGGCCACGACCACTGGAGCGCCGGTTTCCAGCACTTCTGGCTCAAGGGCCGGCGTCAGGGCCTGGCCCGGCCCTACGGCGAGTACTGCCTGGAGTTGCGCGCCGCCGAGGCGCAGCGCTTCGCCCATCTGCCGCGCAACGGCCTGAACTACGCCTACCACCTCGATGCCTCGCGCTACGCCCGCTTCCTGCGCGCCATCGCCGAGCAGCACGGCGTGCAGCGCATCGAGGGCAAGATCGCCGAGGTGCGGACCGACGGCCCCGACGGTGCCCTGAGCGCGCTGCGCATGCAGGACGGCAGCCTCGTCGAGGGCGATCTCTTCATCGACTGCACCGGCTTCCGGTCCCTGCTGCTGGGCGAGACGCTGGGCGTGGCCTACGAGGACTGGACCCACTGGCTGCCCTGCGACCGCGCCGTGGCCGTGCAGACCGCCGCGGTGCGCGAGGCGCCGCCCTACACGCGCTCGATCGCCCATGACTTCGGCTGGCAGTGGCGCATCCCCCTGCAGCACCGCGTGGGCAACGGCCTCGTCTACAGCAGCCGCCTGCTGGCCGACGCCGACGCGCCGGACGTGCTGCGCCGCCACGTGGAGGGCGAGCTGCTGATCCAGCCGCGCGTGCTGCGCTTCACGCCGGGCCAGCGCCTGTGCACCTGGGAGAAGAACTGCATCGCCGTGGGCCTCGCGAGCGGCTTCATCGAGCCGCTGGAGTCCACCAGCATCCACCTGATCCAGCGCGCGGCCATCCGCCTGCTGCAGATGTTCCCGGCGGGCGGCATCCAGGCCTGCGACATCGAGGAATTCAACCGCCAGACGCAGCAGGATCTGGCGCACATCCGCGACTTCATCGTCCTGCACTACCACCTCAACGCCCGCGAGGGCTCGGCGCTGTGGACGCACTGCCGCGAGATGGCGGTGCCGCCGAGCCTGCGCCACCGCCTCGAACTCTTCGCGCAGACCGGCCGCGTGTTCCGCCCGGCCGACGAGCTCTTCGCCGAGAACTCCTGGATCCAGGTGATGATGGGCCAGGGCCTGGTGCCGCAGGCCTACCACCCGGTGGCAGATCTCATGGGCGAGGCCGAGCTGCGGCAGTTCCTGGGCGGCCTGCACGAGCAGGTGGCGCACACCGTGCAGTCGCTGCCGGCGCACGAGGCCTATGTGCGGCGCTTCTGCGCGGCGGCCCAGGCGAAGGCGGCGCAGGCCGTGGCCTGAGGCCCGTCGGCCGCAACCCCGCCGATGCGTCCCCCGATCCGGGCTGGCGCCATTGACATCACCCCAGGGCTTCCCTATAGTTTGAAAGCGCTTTCACGATCAGCGCAAAGAGACGGCACCGATCGCGAGACGCGGCCCTCCGGCCCACGATTCCCAGGCGCCCCGACGCGCCCAAGACAACGACGAGAGACAACGTGGATGCACAACGACGCGCCGGCCTCGGGCTGGCCCTGGGCCTGTGGGCCGGGGCCGGACGGGCAGCGGCACCGCAGCGACTGACCGTCGCCGCCTATCCCAAGCTGGACGCCATCGTCCGCGCCGCCGTGCCGGCCTGGACGGCGCGGCACCCGGGCGTGGAGGTGGAGGTCATCAGCCGCGAGATGAACGACCACCACACGGCCATGATCACGGCGCTGTCCACCGGCAGCCATCTGCCGGACCTGATGGCGCTGGAGGTCGGCTACGTGGGCCGCTTCGCCCAGGGCCGCGGGCTCTTCGATCTGCGCCAGGCGCCCTGCCAGGCGGACCGCCTGCGCGAGCGCTTCGTGCCCTACACCTGGGGCCAGGCCAGCAACCGCCGCGGCGAGCTCGTCGCCCTGCCCTCGGACATCGGCCCCGGCACCCTGCTCTATCGCCAGGACCTGCTGGCCCGCGCCGGGCTGAAGGCCGAGGACCTCAACGGCAGCTGGGTCGGCTATGTGGCCGCCGGCCGCGAGATCCGCCGCCAGACCGGCGCCTACCTCCTGGCCCATGCGCGTGACATGAAGGACATCCTGATCCGCACCGGCGTGCAGGACGGCGAGGGCCTCTACTTCAGCCACGACAACCGCGTGCTGGTCAACGGCCCGCGCTTCCAGCGGGCCTTCGAGCTGGCCCGCCAGGTGCGCGCGGAGGGGCTGGACGCCAAGGTCTACAACTGGTCCAGCGACTGGACCGAGGGCTTCCGCCGCGGCCTGATCGCGACGCAGATGATCGGCGCCTGGCTCGTGGGCTTCATGGGCTCCTGGCTGGCGCCCAAGACCCGCGGCCTGTGGCGTGCGGCCCAGCTCCCCGAGGGCGCCTTCGCGGCCTACGGCGGCAGCTTCTACGCCCTGCCCGCCAAGGGCGACCCCGCGCGCCGCGCCCTGGCCTGGGACTTCATGCAAGACCTGACCCTCAACAAGACCCTGCTGCTGGACGCCTTCCAGACGCATGACATCTTCCCGGCCCTGGTCGACACCTTCGAGGACCCCTTCTTCGACGAGCCGGTGGCCTTCCTGGGCGGCCAGCGGGCCCGGCACCTGTGGCGCGACGCCGCCCGCCGGATCACCCCCGTGGCCGTGCACCGCCAGGACGCCTTCGCCGACGAGGTGATCAACACCGAGCTGGACAAGGTGCTCACCCGCGGCAAGGACATCGCGAGCGCCCTGGGCGACGCCGAGCGCCTGCTGCTGACGAGGGCCGCACGATGAGCCGCCTGCGCTTGCGCCCACGCATCCGCCCGCAGCACGCGCCCTATGTGCTCCTCGCGCCCTTCCTCGTGCTGTTCGCCGTCTTCGGCCTCTTCCCGCTGCTGTTCTCGCTGTGGCTGGCGCTGAACCGCTGGGAGCCCACCAGCGGCCTCGCGGCGATGGAGTGGGTCGGCCTGGACAACTTCGCCTTCGCGCTGAAGGACGCCTGGTTCTGGAAGTCCCTGGGCAACACGGTGTGGCTGGGCGTGGCCAGCGCGCTGCCCCAGCATCTGGTGGCCCTGCCCCTGGCCTGCGGCCTGCAGGCGCTCGGCCAGCGCTGGCGCAATGCGCTGATGGGCGCCTACTTCCTGCCCTACATCACCTCGACGGTGGCCATCGCCATCCTGTTCAGCGCGCTCTTCTCCACCGACTACGGCCTGATCAACAGCGCCCTGGCGGCGCTGCGCCAGATCCCGGGCCTCGGCCTGCTGCTGCCGGCGCAGGCCATCGACTGGCTCAACGATCCGGACCGCCTGCGTCCCGCCATCGCGCTGGTCGTGTTCTGGCGCTACGTGGGCTTCCACACGGTGCTGTACCTCGCCGCCCTGCAGACCATTCCCAAGGACCTGTACGAGGCCGCCATGATGGACGGCGCCGGGCGCTGGCAGCGCTTCCTGAACATCACCCTGCCGGGCCTGCGCAGCATGATGCTCTTCGGCTTCACGCTCTCGGTGGTGGGCAGCCTGCAGCTCTTCGAGGAGCCCTTCGTGCTGACCAACGGCCGCGGCGGCAATGACCAGGCGGGCATGAGCAGCGCGGTCTACCTCTACCGCCTGGCCTTCGACTTCAACGACTTCGGCGCCGCGGCGGCGATGTCGTGGCTGCTGTTCGCGATCCTCGCGGCGGCCACGGCGGCCCTGCACCGCGCCTTCGGAAAGGAGCGCGCGTGATGAGCACCCGCCCCACCCTGCCGACCTCCCGCTGGCTCGCCTACGCCCTCGTCGGGGCCGGCGCCCTGCTGATGCTGGCGCCCTTCTACGTGATGTTCGTCTTCGCCACGCAGTCCCGCACGGACATCTTCAGCGTCCCCCCGCCCCTGTGGTTCGGCGACGACCTGCTGGCCAATCTGCGCCTGCTGGGCGAGCGCATCCCCTTCTGGCGCAGCGTGGGCTGGAGCCTCTACGTGGCGCTGATGTCCACGGCGCTCACGCTGCTCTTCTGCGCGATGGGCGGCTATGCCTTCGCGATGTTCGAGTTCCGCTTCAAGCGGCCGCTGTTCGCGCTGGTGCTGGGCACCATGCTGCTGCCGAGCTTCATGAGCATGATCCCGAGCTTCATGGTGATGGACCTGCTGGGCTGGATCGACGAGCCACGGGCGCTGTACCTGCCCGGCGCGGCCAATGCCTTCGGCATCTTCCTGATGCGCCAGTACGCACGCAGCGCCGTGCCCAAGGAGCTGATCGAGGCGGCGCGCATGGACGGCTGCGGCGAGCTGGGCATCTTCGCCCGCATCGTGCTGCCGCTGCTCAAGCCGGCCCTCGGAACGCTGGGGCTCATCGCCTTCATCGGCAGCTGGAACAACTTCGTGGGCCCGCTGATCGTGCTGCGCAGCCCCGAGCACTTCACCCTGCCGCTGGCCCTGCGCCTGCTGCAGAACCCCGTGGACACCGAGTGGGGCGCGCTCATCGCGGGTGCCGCCGTGGCCACACTGCCCCTCATCGCCCTCTTCATGCTGGCCTCACGCCAACTCATCGCCGGCCTGACCGCCGGAGCCGTCAAGTGAGCCCGCACCTTTCTCACCCGTTCTCCTTCCGCCGACCTGCCCCATGACCGACCCGACCACCGCCCTGCACTTCCCGCCCGACTTCGTCTGGGGCGTCTCCACCAGCGCCTTCCAGATCGAGGGTGCCGCCGATGCCGACGGCAAGGGCCCCAGCATCTGGGACACCTTCTGCCGCCAGAGCGGCGCCATCGCCGACGCCAGCGACGGCCGCGTGGCCTGCGAGCACTACCAGCGCTGGGCCGAGGACCTCGACCTGATCCAGGGCCTGGGCGTCAACGCCTACCGCTTCAGCGTGAGCTGGCCCCGCGTGCAGCCCACGGGCCAGGGCGCCTGGAACGAGGCCGGCCTGGCCTTCTACGACCGCCTCGTGGACGGCATGCTGGCGCGCGGTCTGCAGCCCCACCTGACCCTCAACCACTGGGACCTGCCCCAGGCCCTGCAGGACCAGGGCGGCTGGGCCAATCGCGAGACGGTGGACCGCTTCGTCGACTACGCCCTGGGCATCCAGCACCGCCTGGGCGATCGCCTGGCCTCGCTGTGCACGCACAACGAGCCCTGGGTCGTCGCGGTGCTGGGGCACCAGAACGGCGTCTTCGCGCCCGGGCTGAAGGACGAGGCGCTCGCGCTGCAGGTCTCCCACCATCTGCTGCTGAGCCATGGCCGGGCCGTGAAGGCGCTGCGGGCCGCGGGCGCCAAGGAGAAGCTGGGCATCGTGCTCAACCTCGCGCCCACCCACCCCGCCACGCCTTCCGCTGCCGACCGCGCCAAGGCCATCGTCGAGGACGGCCGCCTGCTGCGCTGGTACATGGACCCGCTGTGCCAGGGCCGCTACCCGGTCGACATCTGGCTGGACCTGGGCGAGAAGGCGCCGAAGATGCAGGACGGCGACCTGGCCGAGATCCGCCAGCCGATCGACTTCCTCGGCGTCAACTACTACTCCCGCTCGGTGCAGAGCGCCGACAAGCCCTGGGACCCCAAGGCCGCCGGCAAGGAGGTCAATGAGATGGGCTGGGAGGTCTACCCCGAGGGCCTGACCGAGCTGCTGCTGCGCCTGCACCGCGACTACCCGCAGGTGCCCAGCCTGTGGGTGACCGAGAACGGCGGCGCCTTCCCCGACCCCTGGGTGGACGGCCGCGTGCAGGACGAGGCCCGCACCCGCTACCTGAAGCGCCACATCGCCGCCGTGCAGGCCGCGCGGCAGGAGGGCGTGCCGGTCGATGCCTACATGGTCTGGAGCCTGCTGGACAATTTCGAGTGGTCCTCGGGCTATGCGAAGCGCTTCGGCATCGTGCACGTGGACTACGAGACCCAGCAGCGCACGCTCAAGGACAGCGCCCGCTGGTACCGCCAGTTCCTGGCCGCGCAAGCCAAGGGGGCCTGAGGTGGCACGACTGAGCCTGCAAGGCATCCACAAGCGCTACGGCGAGCAGGACGTCATCCGCGGCATCGACCTGGACGTCGAGGACGGCGAGTTCCTCGTCTTCGTCGGCCCCTCGGGCTGCGGCAAGAGCACGACGCTGCGCATGATCGCGGGCCTGGAGGAGATCTCCGAGGGCACGCTGCTGATCGACGGCCAGCGCGCCAACGAGCGGCCGCCGGCCGAACGCGGCGCGGCGATGGTGTTCCAGAGCTATGCGCTGTATCCGCACATGAGCGTGGCCGAGAACATGGGCTTCGCCCTCAAGATGGCGGGCGTTCCGAAGGCAGAGCGCGAGGCGCAGGTCCGCCGCACGGCCGAAACGCTCAAGCTGACCGAGCTCCTGGACCGCCGCCCGGCGCAGCTCTCGGGCGGCCAGCGCCAGCGCGTGGCCATCGGGCGCGCCATCGTGCGCAAGCCCAAGGTCTTCCTCTTCGACGAGCCGTTGTCCAACCTGGACGCCGCCCTGCGCCTGGAGATGCGCATCGAGCTGGCGCGCCTGCACCGGTCCCTGGGCGCGACGATGATCTACGTCACCCACGACCAGACCGAGGCCATGACGCTGGGGGACCGCATCGCCGTCTTCCACCAGGGCCGCATCGAGCAGCTGGGCACGCCGCTGGCGCTGTACGAGGACCCGGCGACGGCCTTCGTGGCGAGCTTCATCGGCTCCCCGGCGATCAACTTCGTGGACCGGCCGTCCGAGGGCGCCACGCCCGCGCACCAGGCCCTGTGGTCGAGCTGGACGCCGGCCCTGCCCGACACGGCCCGGCGCCTGGGCGTGCGCCCCGAGCACCTGCAGCTGGCGCCCGCCGGCGAGGGCGTGCCGGCCCAGCTGGAGTTCGCCGAGCACCTGGGGGACACGCACCTGCTCTATGCACGGGTCGACGGGCTGGAGAAGCCGCTGACGCTCAAGCTCACCGGCGCGGCCCCGGCCCTGCAGGCGGGCGACCGCCTCGGCCTCGTGGCCTCGGCGGCGCGGGTGCTGGGCTTCGACGGGCACGGCCAGCGCGTGCGCGCCTGAGCGGGCGGTGCCGAGGGGCGCAGGCCGCACGGCAAAGTGATGTCCGTGTCCCGGCATCCCTAACACGCAGGAACCCGGGCCGCGCCGGAGGCGCCGGGCCTCGACGATGATGGCGGCCTTGCCCTCACGCCCGGACCCTGCCCATGCGCTTCCTCCCGCTCCGTTGTCGTCCCCTGCTCGCCCCGGCCCCGGCCCTGCTGCTGGGGTCGATGGTCGTCACGCCCGCGCGGGCCCAGGACGGCTGCCTCGGCAACTTCATCGACACCCAGCGCCGCTACCCCAGCAACGTGGCACCGGCGTCTGCCCAGGTCCAGGCCCTGCCGGACGGCGTGCCGCTGGGCCCGGTCCGCTACCGCCCGCGCGGCTCGGACACCCCGCTCACCCTGGACGCCTACCTGGGCCGCTTCTGCACCACCGGTTTTCTCGTGCTGCACCAGGGGCAGCGGGTCTTCGAACGCTATCTGCAGGGCACCGGGCCGGGGACGCGGCTGCTGTCGGCGTCGATGTCCAAGACGCTGCTGTCGCTGCTGGTGGGCATCGCCGTGTCCGAGGGCCGGCTCACGCTGCAGGAGCGCGTCGCGGACGTCCTGCCCGACTTCAAGGACAGCGCCTTCGCCGAGGCCACGGTGGAGGACCTGCTGCGGATGAGCAGCGGCGCAGCCCTGCTGAATTCCTACGATCCCGGCGCGGCCTCCGACAACCAGGCCATCAACCCCATCCTCGAGCCCCGCACCGACATGCGGGCCTACCTGCGCCAGAAGACGGCCCGGGACCCGCGGGGCCCGGTCTTCAACTACAACGGCGCGGTCAGCACCGTGCTGGGCTTCGTGCTCAGCGCACGCACGGGCATGAGCAACACGGACTACCTCGCCCAGCGCCTGTGGGAGCCCCTGGGCGCCGAGGCGCCGGGCGGCTGGATCAAGAACCGCTGGGGCCAGGAGGGCGTGCAGGGCCAGTTCGTGGCCACGCTGCGGGATTACGCCCGCGTGGGCCTGCTGCTCATGAACCTCGGCCGCGTGGGCGATCGCCAGGTGGTGCCACGGGCGTGGATCGAGCAGATGGTGGCCCTGCGCCCGGACAAGCCGCAGCCGGCGCAGGCGCCCTTCTACGGGCTGCACATCTGGATTCCGCAGGCCGCGGGCGGGCGCTCCTTTGCCTGGGGCACCAACGGCCAGAACATCTTCGTGGACCCGCTGGCGAAGGTGGTCATCGTCCACACGGGCAACAGCCCCGCCGCGGAGTTCAACGGCAATGCCCATCTGTTCCCGCTGCGCGACGCCATCACCGGCGCCTTGGCGGTCCGCGCGCCCTGAGCGTCCGACGCACGCACGCGCCTGGAAGCACGTGGGAACCCTGGGCCTCATTCAGTCAGTAAGGCAAGCAGGCACCAGGCCCGAGCGAGCCGGCCTCGGCGATCAGGGCCGCTTCTGGTAGACCCGCACATGCTCGATCTCGTAGCGCAGCGGGAAGATGCCATCGTCGACGGCACCGCCCAGATCGCCCCCGACGGCGAGGTTGAGGATGAGGAACTGCGGCGCATCGAAGGGCCACTGGGCCGGGCCGGTCCCGAGATTGTCGTAACGGGCATGCTCCACGCCATCGACCCCGAAACGCAGGCCCTGCGGCGTCCAGAGCATCTGGTAGTCGTGGAAGGCACTGCACGCCGTCGGCAGCTGGACGGCGCCGCCCTTGCCGTTGCCGCCGGAGCCGCTGGTGGTGTGGACCGTGCTAAACACGTTCGTCGGGTCGCGGCCGACCTGCTCCATGATGTCCAGCTCGCCCTGGGCCGGCCAGGTGCCCTCCGCGCCGAGCATCCAGATGGCGGGCCAGCTGCCGCGGCCGCAGGGGAGCTTGGCCCGGATTTCGAAGAAGCCGTAGGTCCACTGGGCCTTGCCCGCGGTCAGCAGGCGCGCGGAGCTGTAGCGCTGGCCGCCCCAGTCCGGCTGGTCCGAGCGGCTCTCCAGGCGGGCCGTGATGACGAGGCGGCCGTCCTTCACCTCGCTGTTGTCCAGGCGCGCCGCGCTGTAGTACTGCAGCTCGTGGTTGAACCAGCCGCTGGCGTTGCGGCCCGTGTCGTAGGACCAGCGCCGGGCGTCGGGCAGTCCGGGCTGGTCGAACTCGTCAGACCAGACCAGCACGTGGTCGGCGGGACGGGCCAAGGGGCTGGGGGCGGGGGTCGGCATCGGGGTGGGGACGGGCGTCGGGGGGGGTGACGGGACGGGTGACGGGGTGGGTGTCGAGTCAGGCGTGGCCGCCGGCGCACCGCCTCCGCCACAGGCCGCGAGAACAAGGCCGGCCACCGCGGGCCAGCGCCGCAGAACAGGGGCCGCCGGCCCGGGGCGGCGGAGCGTCGCGGCGGTGGCGGACGGCCCCGGCACGCGGGCCTTCGCAGCGGGCAGGGCAGGCACCGCAGCCCGCCACGCCGCGAGGAAGGCGGCCGCTCGCAGGGACAGGGCTCGGGGGGAAGCGGGCATGGCAGGTCTCCGTCCGGCAGGGATCGTTCCGTGCCGTCATTCTGGTTTGAAAGCGTTTTCATTATGGAAAGACACGGACGGCTTGCGTTGAGTAGAAACACCAAGCCCATTCAAATTCTTCGGCCTTGCGTCATGAAAGCGGTTTCAACGAGAATGCAATACATCGACACGCACCGCACCAGGAGACCTTCATGAGCCAGGCCCATCCGACGCAGGCCCTCTTTCCGCGCCTGCTGGGCGACATCGGCGGCACCCACGCGCGCTTTGCCTGGATGGACCGGCCCGGGGCTCCGCTGAGCCATGTGCAGACCTACCGCTGCGCCGAGCACCCGACGCTGGGCGATGCCATCCAGCGCTACCTGACCGAGCGGGACCCGGTCCGCCCCGCCGCCTGCGCCCTGGGCATCGCCAATCCGGTGACCGGCGACGAGGTGCGCATGACCAACCACCACTGGGCCTTCTCGATCACCGCCCTGCAGAAGGAGCTGGCGCTGCAGCGGCTGGAGGTCATCAACGACTTCACGGCGCTGGCGCTGTCCCTGCCGAGCCTGGGCGGCACCGACCTCCAGGACCTGGGCGGCGTGCGGCCCAGCCCCGAGCACCTGGCCCAGCCTCGGGCCCCGCTGGCCCTGCTGGGCGCGGGCACGGGCCTGGGCGTCTCGGGCCTGATCCCCTCGGCCCAGGGGCTCATTCCCCTGGCCGGCGAGGGCGGGCACGTCACGCTGTGCGCCATGGACGAGGAGGAGGACGCCGTGCTGGCCCTGCTGCGGCGCAGCTTCGGCCATGTCTCCGCCGAGCGGGCGCTGTCCGGGCCCGGCCTGCTCAACCTTTACCGCGCGAGCGCCCGCTGGCTGGGCCTGCCGGAGGAGGCGGGCATGCAGCCGGAGCAGGTGCTGCCACGCGCGCGGGCGGGCGACCCGGTGTGCCAGCGCGCGGTGGACCTGTTCTGCCGCTTCCTCGGCAGCACCGCCGGCAATCTGGCGCTGACCCTGGGGGCGACGGGCGGGGTCTACATCGGCGGCGGCATCGCCCCGCGCATGCTGCCCGAGCTGCGGGCCTCGCGCTTCCGGGAGCGCTTCGAGGGCAAGGGCCGTCTGCAGGCGCTGCTGGCGCCCATCCCCTGCTTCGTGATCAGCAGCCCCACCTCCCCGGCCCTGCTGGGCGCCGCCCGGGCGCTGGACCGCCGGCACTGAGGGCGCGCCGCCGTCCCTGGCGGAGGCGAGTTCCGTGGAATTCCCCACGGCACTTTTGACACAAACAAGACAGCCGCGCCCTTGGAGGACGGGTTGCCCGGCGAAGCCGTGCACAATCCCCGCTGGTGGCTGGTGCCGGCCTCGCCGGGGCGGCTGCCTGCCACCGGCCGGCGCGCCGGCACCGGCCCCAGACGGCCCAGGAGTCCTTGTTGAGTCGAAAGAACACCAGCTCGCTGTTCGTGGCCCTTGCCATCGGTGTCTGCACCGGCCTGCTGCTGCCGGCGCTGATCATCGGCGGGCTCCTCATCGGGCTGCGTGAGCCCCAGGTGGCCCAGCAGACGCAGGAGCGGGACCTGCAGGCCAAGATCGACGTGCTCGCCAGCAGCCTGCCCGAGCTGCTCTGGAACCTCGACCAGGTTGCCGCCCGCGAGGTGGTGGCGGCCATCATGAAATCCCCCGAGGTGGTGCGCGTGGCCGTGAGCGACGCCACGCAGGGCGTCCCCTTCATCGAGATGAGACAGCCCGAACGCCAGATGGGGCAGCTGATCAAGGGGGAGCGCGACATCTTCCGCGGCAGCACCCGCATCGGCCATCTCGAGATCGAGATCGACAACCACCTCGTGGCCGCCGCCCTCACCCGCCAGCGCTGGCTTTATGCCGCCACGGTGGGCGGCCAGCTGCTCATCTCGGTGGCCCTGGTGCTGCTGGCCCTCAATTCGCGGGTGATGCGCCCGCTGCGCTCGCTGGGCCGCTTCGCCAACGACATGGCCCAGGGCCGTTTCAGCACCGAGCTGGAGGGCGGCCGCAACGACGAGATCGGTCGCCTGGGCAAGCATCTGCAGGACATGCGCGACGCGCTGCAGCACCAGTTCGAGGCCCAGCGCCAGCTCATCGAGCGCCTGCGCGGCATGGCCGAGACGGTGCCCGGCGTGGTCTACCAGCTGCGGCGCAATCCAGATGGGCGCTTCAGCTTCGCCTACGTCAGCGAGGCGGTGAAGGACTACTTCCGCGTCCCCGCGCAGCTGCTCCTGAGCGAGGCCGAGGCCCTCTTCGAGCGCATCCACCCCGACGACCGCGAGGCCGTGCGCGAGGCGCTCACCGCCTCGGCCCGGCACCTGAGCCCCTGGCAGCAGGAGTTCCGCACCGACAACGCCGACGGCAGCGAGCGCTGGCTCTACGGCAACGCCATCGCGCAGCTGGAGGACGGCGGCTCGGTGCTGTGGCACGGCTTCCTGACGGACATCTCCCGCCAGCGCCGCGACGCCCTGGAGCTGGACCGCTACCGCCACCACCTCGAGGAGCTGGTCGAGGCCCGCACGCTGGCGCTGGCCACCGCCACGCAGGCCGCCGAGGCCGCCAACCTGGCCAAGAGCGCCTTCCTGGCCAACATGAGCCACGAAATCCGCACGCCGATGAACGCCATCATCGGCCTGACCTACCTCGCCCGTCGGGACTCGACCGAGCCGCAACAGCAGGACCGGCTCAAGAAGGTGGCCGATGCCGCCGAGCACCTGCTCAGCGTGATCAACAACGTGCTGGACATCTCCAAGATCGAGGCCGGCAAGCTGCACCTGGAGGCCGGCATGTTCTCGGTCAACCAGCTGCTGGACAACATCTCCAGCATGATGGCGCAGCGCGCGGCGGAGAAGCACCTACAGGTGCAGCAGGACGTGCCGGACGAACTGCTGGACCGCGTGCTGATGGGGGATTCGCAGCGCATCACCGAGATCCTGATCAACTTCGCCGGCAACGCCATCAAGTTCACCGACCACGGCCATGTGCGGCTCAACGCCCGACTGCTGCAGGAGACGCCGGACCACCTGCGGCTGCGCTTCGAGGTCGCGGACAGCGGCATCGGCATCAGCGAGGAGGCGCAGGCGCGGCTGTTCCAGGACTTCGAGCAGGCGGACAGCTCCACCACGCGGCGCTATGGCGGCACGGGCCTCGGCCTGGCCATCTCCCGGCGCCTGGCGCGGCTGATGGGCGGCGAGGTCGGCGTGCAGAGCCGCCTGGGCGAGGGCAGCCTGTTCTGGCTGGAGCTGGAGCTGCCGCTGTCGGACCAGCCCCTGGCGGCCGCGGGCCTGCAGCGCGGCCAGGCGGCCCGCGAGCTGCTGGCGCCCTACCAGGGCCGCCGCATCCTGCTGGCCGAGGACAACGTCGTCAACCAGGAAGTCGCCGTGGCCCTGCTGCAGAGCGCGGGCCTGGAGGTGGACGTGGCGGCCGATGGCGTCGAGGCCTGCGAGATGGTGCAGCAGGGCGACTACGGCCTCGTGCTGATGGATGTGCAGATGCCCGCCATGGACGGCCTGGATGCGACCCGCGCCATCCGCTCGACCGAGAAGGGGCGCCATCTGCCCATCCTCGCCATGACGGCCAACGCCTTTGCCGAGGAGCGCCAGCGCTGCCTGGATGCCGGCATGAACGACCACGTGGCCAAGCCCGTGGTCGCCGAGCAGCTCTTCCTGACGCTGCGCCGCTGGCTGCATGCCAGCGCGGAGTCCCGCGCGGCGGGCTGAGCCTCCGCCCCACGGACGTTGTCGGGCGCGCGAGCGGCGCCCAGGCGACGGGCCACGGCGCCCGCCGCTTCATAGCGATGACGTCAGGGCAATGACGTCAGGGCGTGGGCCTCACTGCGATTCCTTGATCAGCCGGCCGGAGCCGGGCTGCACGGGCCGGGCGTTCATCGGGTAGAGCTTGCCGAAGATGCCGAGCTGGCTGGCCGAGAGCTGCACCGGCTGGCGCATGACCATCCACAGCACG
Organism: Burkholderiaceae bacterium; assembly: GCA_041912595.1. Lineage (GTDB taxonomy): Bacteria > Pseudomonadota > Gammaproteobacteria > Burkholderiales > Burkholderiaceae_C > Roseateles_B. Next base: position 54,771 of record JAYRMR010000024.1, on the reverse strand, counting down.
CCTTCCGAGCAGGGCGGCGTCGTCAGCGACCCCATGTAGGTGTAGTAGGCGCGGTCCTCGGGCAGGAGCTGGTTCAGGTCCATCTGGCCGGGTGCCGGCAGCGCCTCGCCCTTCTCCAGCGGCAGGTTGTTCCAGACCGTCTGCACGAGCGGCTGATCGCGGCCGCGCTCCAGCAGCACGGCCACCACGGCCAGGCGGCCGTCCGGGTCCTTGTGCACCAGGTGGGCGACCATGTCGAACTGCCGGCCGTTGATGCGTTCCTCGCTGGGCCGGTGGAAGTGGAACTGCAGCAGCTCGTAGCGGCGCCCCATCACCTGCAGGCTGTTGCCCGGCGCGAGGTTGACCTGGATGGTGTGGCCGTTGTCCAGCACGGAGAAGCCGCTGGGCTGGTAGTCGAACTGGATCTTCTCGAGGTCCACCCGGATGCCGTCGCGGATGTCGATGGGGCTCTGGCGCTTGCCGGTGGCGCAGGTGCGGAACTCGGGCTTGAGCTCACCCCAGCGCTCGGGACCGCCCTCGCCTTCATAGGCCCAGTGGATCTCGCCGCCGTGGCCCTTGGCGTCCGCGTGCCTAGCGGCCTTGGCGTCCGGTCGGGGCTCGCCCTTCGGCTCGGACTTGGCCTCCGGCCGGGCTGCGGCGGGCGCGGGCTCCGGCTTGGTCGCCAGGCGCTCCGCCAGGCGCTGGCGCAGCATGCCGAGGTTCTCGCCGCTGCCCTTCTCCGCGGCGCCGTCGTCCCGGGGGGCGTCCTTGGCGAGGCTCTTCTCCGTTGCCGGCTTGTCGGCCCGCTCGGCCTTGTCCGACTTGTCGGCCGCGGGCCGTGCCGGCGCCGGATGCGGCCAGGCCAGGCCCAGGGCGGCGGCCATCAGCCAGACCAGGGCCGGGCGCTGCAACGGCGCCAGGGAGGGGCGGGACAGGGAACGGGCTCGGTGGTGCATGGAAGGCTCCTGCGCATGCGCGGACCCGCCCGGCGAGGGCCGGGCTCAGGTCGGTGGATGCGCCTGTCTCTACATCGGCCGGCCGGGCGCAGTCTTGAGCGCCAGGCCGCCCGCACGGTCCGCAAGCGTTGTCAGACCTCGCGCTTGACCCACAGCCAGGCCACGAGCCCGATGCCCATCATGCTGGCCGAGGCCAGGGCGAGGGCCAGCGTCGAGTGCATCACCAGCGGCACCAGCACGCCGGCCACGAGGCCGTTCGCGGCGCTGCTGATGCAGGCCTGCAGCGAGGACGCCATGCCGCGGCGCTCGGGCACCTGGTCCAGGACCATGAGCGTCACAACGGGCACCATCAGCGCCCAGCCCAGCGCGAAGAGGCCGATCACTGGCAGCGCCCACCAGGCGCTCGGCGGCAGCACGAGATTCAGCACCACGTTCAGCACCGCCATCGCGAGCATGATGAAGAAGCCGCGCCGGATCTGCGCCCGGGGCTTGATCTTGCCGGCCAGCCGGCCGCTGAACCACGCGCCGCCCATGATCCCGCCGATGCTGAAGCAGAAGAACAGGAAGAACTGCGTGGGCGCGAGGCCGAGGTGCTCGCCCAGAAAGACCGGGGCGGCCAGCACGTAGAGGAACATGCCGTTGAAGGGGATGCCGCTGGCAAGCGTCAGCAGCAGGAAGCGCCGGCTGCCGCACAGCTGCGCGTAGCCGCGCATCAGGTCCCGCGGGTGGAAGGGCTGGGCGAGGTCCTGGTGCAGGGTCTCGGGCAGCAGCCGCCAGTTCGCCACGAACAGCGCCGCCCCGACCAGCACGAGGAACCAGAAGATCGAGTGCCAGTCCGCATGCACGAAGAGGAAGCCGCCCACCATGGGCGCCACCGCCGGGGCCACGCCGAAGAAGAGCGTCACCTGCGACATCACCCGCTGGGCCTCGGAGGGCGGGAACATGTCCCGGATGATGGCCCGCGAGACCACCACGCCCGCGCCGGCCGACATGCCCTGCACGGTGCGGAAGAAGATCAGCTGCCCGATGCTGCCCGAGAGCGCGCAGCCCATGGACGCCAGCGTGAAGACCGCCGTGCCCACCAGCACCACCGGTCGCCGGCCGAAGCTGTCGGAGAGCGCGCCATGGAAGAGATTCATCACCGCGAAGCCCAGCAGATAGGCCGACAGCGTCTGCTGCATCTGGACCGGCGTGGCATCCAGGGCCCGCGCGATGCCGGCGAAGGCCGGCAGGTAGGTGTCGATGGAGAACGGGCCTACGGTGCCGAGGCAGGCCAGCAGGACGGCCAGGGTCCAGCGCGGACCGCGCCAGAGGGTGCCGGCATCAGGATTCATCAGGAATGTGCGGTGTGCGCCCGGCCTGCGCGCAGGGGCGAGGCGGGACAGGGAAGGGAGAGACGCAGTGTAGCGGCCGAGGCCCGGATCGCCCGGTCTCCTGCCCTACACTGCGCCGCGCTTGCGTGAATCCTCAACATGCCCGAACCCTACGCCATTGGCATCATCGGACTGGGAGTCATGGGTCAGCGAATGCTGGACCGCCTCCAGGGTCATCCCCGTTTCCAGCCGCTGTATGCCTGGGACCCCGATCCCGGAACGCGGGCCGCCGTGCGTGCCCGCCATCCCCATCTCCACGTGCCCGACGAGCCCGAGCGGCTCCTGACGCAGCCCGGCCTGCGCGGTGTCTACATCGCCAGCCCCCCGCAGTCCCACCTCGGCTGGGCCGAGCGCGCCTTCGCGCTGGGGCTGACCGTGCTGTGCGAGAAGCCGCTGGCCGTCGATGCCGAGGCCGCCGCCCGCACGCTGCAGGTCCTGCGCCAGGGCCAGCATCGGGCGGCCGTCAACTTCTCGCTCGCCTCCAGCAGCGGTCTGGCGCAGCTGCAGTCCTGCTTCGGCGCGGCCTCGCGGCATCCCATGGGCGAGCTGCAGTCGGTGCAGCTCACGCTGCGCTTTTCCGAATGGCCCCGCCCCTGGCAGAAGGACGCCGGCGCGTGGCTGTCCGGGCGCGCGGAGGGCGGCTTCAGCCGGGAGGTGCTGTCGCATTTCATCTTCGTGCTGCAGCGGGTGCTGGGCGCCGCCGAGGTGGTGCACAGCGAGCTGCTCTACCCCTCGGACCCGGCCGCTGCCGAGATCGGCCTGCGAGCCCGGCTGTTCGCGGCGGGCGTGCCCATCGACATCGATGCCGCGGTGCTGGGCCAGGAGAGCGACGTCAACGAGATGCGCTGGCGTGCCCGCGGCGGGGAGATCTGCCTGAGCGACTGGTTCCGCCGCATCCGCCTGCGCAAGGACGAGGACTGGCGGGAGCTCAGCGAGCGCGACCTGCGCCCGGACCTGGCCGAGGCGGATCTGCTGGAGCACTGGGGCGCCCTGCTCGACGGCCGCTCGCACGCCCTGCCCGGTTTTGCCGAGGCGCTCGCCGTGCAGCAGACCATCGAGGCGCTGCTGCAGGAGGGTCACCGGACCGCACAGGCGCGTGGGGGCGCCGACGGGCATGAATAAGGGTGAAGCAGGTCGATAGGCCGGATTCTGTGCAGGACCTGACCCTTGCGGGCCCGGTCCCGTGACCGCCATTCCTCTGGGCCGGACATCACTGCCCGGCTCGGTGCCACCTACCCGCCAGCTCTGCGAGCCGCATCAACGCTGGCCTACTTGGTGTTGCTGCGCGTAGAGATTGCCCGTTTCACCCAGACAGGCCGCCCGAAGGTGACCCGCCTGACTCGTCTCTGTTGCTCTGATCCTCGGCTTTCGCCGGGCAGCCGTTAGCTGCTACGCCGCTCTTTGCAGTCCGGACCTTCCTCCAGTGCCGTGTTTCCACGCTCGCACCAGCGGCGGTCTGACCTGCTTCACGGGGCGCATTATCCCCGAAGCGCGGCCCCCTCCGGCGAGGGCCGTGTTCCCGGGCCGGGGCGCCTGCGTCCCGAAGCACCCCCACGCCGGAGACACGCCGGAGACACGCCGGGGACACGCCGGGGATACGCGGGAACCTGCCCACTCAGGTGCGCGGCAGGATGGCGTAGCGCGGGTCGTAGTTGAAGTAGCGCGTGTAGCGCGACCACGGCCCGACCACGCGCCAGGCCGCCGCCTGATCCGGGTGCCCGTTGGCCAGCGCGATGGCCGCGACGGCGATCGCGCCATAGCCCTCGACCGTCACCTGGTACGAGCCGACCGGTCCGCTGCCGGGGAAGCCCTTGGTGCTGTCCGCGGGCATGCTGGTGGGATAGTCGCCCTCGGCCAGGTAGGTGAAGCCGTCGTAGAGGTCGTCCAGCGTCTGGTAGAAGGTGCCGTCCGTCTTGGTCTGCGGGAAGACATAGTCCGCGATGTGACGGGGATGGGCCGAGTTCGCGATCACGATGGCCTGCCGCACCACCCAGTTCGCGAGCGGCTGCGCCGCCGTGAAGCCGAGTTCCACCGCGTGGCACACGGACAGCGTGATGAAGTTCTGCATCCACGGCGCCATCGCGCCGCCGCCCCAGTCGTCCGGCGGCATGCCCACGGAGGCGATGAACTGGTCCCGCGTGTAGCCGCCGAAGCCGTCCCAGTAGGCCAGCGCATTCGGCCGGGGCTGCGCCGGACCGCTGGTGTACCAGGCCTTGTAGTTGGCATTCCAGGTGGTGCGGATGGGATGGCTGTCCAGCGTGCTCGGGATGTCATAGAGGCCGTAGCGCTGGGCCACGGCGTCGGTGAGGCTCTGTTCCAGCAGCAGGCGCTCGGGACTGCCGTCCAGCGCCGCCCACCAGGCCCGCGCCCGGTTGCGGAACTGCCAGCCCCAGCCGCGCACCTGCACGCCGTTGATGATGAGGGCCTTGTTGGAAGCGCCGTTGGCCACCGAGTTGTAGGAGAGGCCCGGATTCACCACGAACTGCGACCACGCCGCCAGCTGCAGCAGCTTCTCGTGCCAGAAGGCCTGCCCGCTGCTGAGGTACATCCACCAGAAGAGCCCCGGCGTGTGGGCAACGTCGTGCACCCAGCCGTCCCGCGTGCTGTCGGAGGCGCCGTCGACCTTGAAGCGGTCGGCCACGGCGGCCTGCGTCCAGTAGCGGTTGCTGTCGTAGAGGAAGACCGTGGGCCGGCCGAGCTTGGAGAGGATGCGCCCCTGCCCCGAGGTGCTGCCGTAGATGGGCTTGAGGCTGTCGCCCTCGCGGAAGTAGAAGGCCCAGGAGCCGGCCAGCTCGGACTGGCGCTCGCAGATGGCCTGCATGGAGGCCTGGCCGGAGTACATGGAGACGGTGTCCCATTTGGGCATCAGGCCGAGGTCCGGACGGCCGCCCGCGGCCGCCATGGCGATCTCCCAGTAGCCGCGCGCCCCGAGGCCCTGGGGCCGCGCGGCATAGTCCTTGGCATAACTCGCCAGGGCGGTGGGCTCCATGACGATGCTGCTGTCGTAGTTGGGCATGGCCTTGGTCCGGGCCAGATAGGCCACGCCGTGCCGGAGATTGGCCCGCGGAATGTCCGTGCCGCCCCAGTAGGCGCGGGACTGCCAGGTGCCCAGGTAGAGATTGGCCGCCTCGGACAGCCGCACCTGCGGGTTGGACTGGCCCGTGCCGAAGCTGACGATGACGGGCTTCTCGTCCTTGAGCTTGGTGACGTCCGCCACCTCGACGATGTGGCGGACGTGGTACCGGCCGATCGTGGGCCAGAACTGCACATGGAACATCGGACGCACGGCCCGGGTGGCATTGCTGCCGCGGTCGAAGGCCTTGGTCTTGTGATCGCACAGCAGGACCGTCGTGCACACCGGCCCCTGCGTCCAGTAGCGGCTCTGCACGCCACCCGCGGCCGTCTCGGCGGCCAGGCCGGCGTCGGTGAGCGTCGCGAGCATCTCCCGCGCGGACACCTTCGCGGGCGCCGGGTCCGCCTGCCCGAAGGCCAGCTGGATCGTGGCGTCGAAGTCGTAGCGGCTCAGCATGTCGGCGATGGAGACGGACGTCTGCGCCCGCACCTCCTGGTTGCCGAAGGTGATCGTGCGCTCGGACATGCCGAGCGTCGGCAGGATCACCGAGATCACGGCGAACTTCACCGATCCATCAGCATGGCGGGTCTTCACGTCCGCCTGAGAGGGCATCACCACGCCGTCGAGCAGCACCACGGGCATGCCGGGGATCTCCCCGGCCACGAACGGGCGCCCGAACTGGAGCGGGTACTGGGACTCGGTGCCGGAGGGCAGACTCACCTTCATCTGGTTGTCCGCGGCCGCTGGCGTGGTGCCGTCGAGGCCGCTGCCGCTGCCGGGCGCCGTGGTCGGCGAACTGCCGGGCGTCTGGGACGAGCCGGTCAACGGCGCGGCATCACCGCCGCCGCCTCCGCAGGCGGTCAGGTGCAAGCCACCCAGCACGCCCAGCGCCGACCCCAGCAGAAACTGCCGGCGCACGACAGTCAAGTCTTGATCCTCGGAATCCTTCATCTCTCGGCCCTTCCTGTTCGAGCGGTACGGACGCTGACCCCAAGGCCTGGGGCAACTCGAGCGCGATTGTGAAACTGTCCAGCGATCAGAGGGGTAAGCACCTGTCCGCGAAGATGCCATTCTGGCCTCCCTGCCTTACCCGCGGTTACTTAGAACATCTTTTCATAAGCGCGGCGCTACCATTGCAGGCCTTGCACAGGAGCGACCATGCCTTTCGACAACGTTTTGGCCACCATCGGCAACACCCCGCATATCCGCATCAACCGGCTGTTCGGCGAAGCCCAGGTCTGGGTGAAGTCCGAGCGCAGCAATCCGGGCGGCTCCATCAAGGACCGCATCGCGCTGTCCATGGTCGAGGACGCCGAGGCGAAGGGCCTGCTCAAGCCGGGCGCCACCATCATCGAGCCCACCTCGGGCAACACCGGCGTGGGCCTGGCCATGGTCGCGGCGGTGAAGGGCTACAAGCTGGTGCTGGTGATGCCGGACAGCATGTCCATCGAGCGCCGCCGCCTGATGCTGGCCTATGGCGCCACCTTCGACCTGACCCCGCGCGAGAAGGGCATGAAGGGCGCCATCGCCCGCGCCGAGGAGCTGGCCGCCGCCACGCCCGGCGCCTGGATCCCGCAGCAGTTCAAGAACCCCGCCAATGTGGACGTCCACGTGCGCACCACGGCCCAGGAGATCCTGCGTGACTTCCCCGGCGGCCTCGATGTGCTGATCACCGGCGTCGGCACCGGCGGCCACATCAGCGGCACGGCGCAGGTGCTCAAGAAGGCCTGGCCGCAGCTGCAGGTGTTCGCCGTGGAGCCGAGCCAGTCGCCCGTCATCAGCGGCGGCTCGCCGAGCCCGCACCCGATCCAGGGCATCGGCGCCGGCTTCATCCCCGACAACCTCCACACGGCACTGCTCGACGGCGTGATCCAGGTCGAGGCCGAGGACGCCCGCGAGTACGCCCGCCGCTCGGCGCGCGAGGAGGGCCTGCTGGTGGGCATCTCCAGCGGCGCCACGCTGGCCGCCATCGCGAAGAAGCTGCCCGAGCTGCCGGCCGGCAGCCGCGTGCTGGGCTTCAACTACGACACCGGCGAGCGCTATCTCTCGGTGGACGGCTTCCTGCCGGCCTGATCACGCCCGGTTGGCGACCGGCTCGCGGCAGCGGCCGCCCCAAGAAGAAGGCCCCTCGCGAGGGGCCTTTCTTCATGAGCGGGACACGCGGGCGGCCGCGCTCATTCCTCCATGCCGTCCTGGCTGGGCACCTCGTTGTCCTTGGCGGCCTGGCGCTTGAGCTGGGCCTCCAGCGGCGCGAGCGAGTCCACCAGCGACTCCACCGGCTTGGGCGAGGCGAGGCGCATCGCCGGGGGCGGCAGCACGCTGAGGTAGGCCGGGCCGAACCAGTACTGCTGCTCCCATCGCTTGCCCACCATCAGGGCGAGGCTCACCAGGAAGAGGCTGCCGAGGCCCGCGGCCAGCAGGCGCCGGGCCCGCGGCCACACGAACGAGGCATGCCACCACAGCAGGCCCACGAGGCCGACCGGGAAGACCAGCGCGTCCACCACCATCAGGCGCGGCCAGGACAGCGCATAGGCAACGACGGGCAGGCCCATGCCCAGCAGATGCAGGCTCACGAGCACGATCAGCACCCGCCGCAGATGCGGCAGGAAGGCGAACCAGCGGTGGAAGAGCATGCTGACCAGCGCCCACACGGCGGACCACACCAGCACCAGCGCAAAGGGGGCCAGCATCGCCGGCGCGTACTGAACCCACGGGGTGCCCGGGTCTGAGCCCAGCCACTGGTCCAGCCACAGCAGCACCGCCCACAGCAGGGCAAGACCTGGCACCAGCAGGTGGCGCAGACGGCTCCGGGCGAAGTCCGGGTGGGCCAGCGGCTTCTCGGGTGCCAGCGTGCTGCGCAGCGTGCGCAGGCGCAGGCGGGTGTTGCCCAGCTGCCAGACGGTCTCGTCCGGCAGGGCCTGGGGCTCCCCGGCGGCCAGGCGGCGCGTGCCCAGCCAGCCGCCGTTAAGGCTCGGGAGCAGGCGCAGCTGCGGGCCGTCCTCGCCCCAGCTCAGCTCCGCGTGCTCGCCCGCGAGGTGGGCGTCGTCCAACACCAGCTCGCAGGCCGGCGAACGGCCGATGCGCAGGGGCCAGCCCTGCACCTTGTGGACCGAACGCACCTGGCCATCGCGGTCCAGGACTTCGATCACTGCGGCCTGGTCCATGCGAAGCCTTTCAGGTAGTGACGGGTGAGGGTCTGGGCATTGGCGAAGCTCACGCCCTTGGCGTCGAAGCGGCCGAGGGCGCCCTCGGTGTTCGCGTCGACCGTGGTGACGAGCACGCTGAGGTCGTGCAGGCCGGGCAGCTTGCGGTAGGCCCGCAGGCACACGACGGCGCGCAGCGGCAGGCCCTGCTGCTCCACGAAGTCCTCGCGGCAGTAGGGGGCCGTGCGGTCGCGGTCGTCGCGGCCCAGGCGCTCGTTGCGGAAGCTGTTGCCGTACTGGCGTGCGAAGCGCAGCGAGCCCAGCTTGCTGCCGTCATAGGCCTCGTGGGCCATGTCGAGGTAGCCCGTCTGCATGCCGCCGTTGAGGTAGATGGCGTGCTCCATGCGGCACTGCGAGCGCTGGAACTCCAGGCCCTTGGTGTCCGCGCCGGTGCCGCGGCCCCAGCAGCGCATGTACTGCTCCTGCGGCACGGGCAGCTGGTAGCGCGCATGGCCGGCATCGCGCCAGGGCTGCTTGACGAAGGCCTGCACGAGCTCGTCCTGGTAGGCCATCAGCTGCGCGGTGAGCTGCGGCCACACGGGCTTGTCCAGGGGTTTGGCGTCGCGGCTGCGGGCGAGCAGCTCGGCGGCGTACTGCCCCGGGACCAGGAAGCTCATCTGCTGAGCGAAGAACATCGCCGAGACGTTGACGCCCACCACGCGGCCGTCCTCGTCCACCACCGGGCCGCCGCTCATGCCGGAATTGATGGAGCCGGAGTAGTAGATCAGCGGGTCGAAGCTGCGCTCGACCAGGCCGTTGTAGTTGCCCTCGACGACGGCGAAGGCGACGTCGTGCGGGTTGCCCATCGAGTAGATGCGGTCCCCCTTCGACAGCGGCTGATCCGGGGCACGGAAGCGCAGCACGCCGTCCGGCTTGAAGTCCTTGATGCGCAGCAGCGCGAGGTCCCGGCGCACGTCGATGTCCAGCAGTTCGATGGCACCGCCCTCGCCTTCCGTCGTGGCGTAGCGCAGGCGGTAGCGGTCCGGCTCGAGCGCGAACTGGCTGATCACGTGGTAGTTCGTGATGACGTGGCCCTGCTCGCTCACCACGAAGGCCGAGCCCACGGAGGCCTGGCTGTCCTGGCTCTTGAGCAGCGTGCGGATCTGCATCAGCTGGCCCTTCGCGCGCTCGTACACGCGACGCGCGACGGCGGAGACGGGCGGCGGCTTCTTGGCCTCGTCCTGCGGGGCAGAGGCGGGCGGGCGAGCGGGGGGCGCGGATGGGGCCTGCGCCCGGGCGGCCGGCACGGCGCCCAGCGCCAGGGCCAGCGCCGACGCGAACGCCAGGGCCCGGCGGCGGCCCCGGCGCAGGGGGCTTGGGAACATTGGATTCAAGGACACTCCCTTGCTGTACTTTGCCGCGATGCTAGCCGCATTGCGGGCCGCCAGACGGACGTGGCGGGCGAAACACCCCCGGGTCGGCGTAGAAGGCGGGATCGGCATTGCCGGCCCACCAGCCCGGCACGCCCAGCACCGGCAGCGGGGCAAAGGGCTTGCCGGCCCAGTCCGCCGCGTCCAGCGACAGCGGATCCCGCAGCAGCACATGGGCGCAGATGGGCTTGCGCGGCTGCATCAGCTTCTCCATCAGCGCATGGCCGATCACGTGCAGCCGGGCCTCGGCCCACAGCGGCCGCAGCGCGATGAACAGGCGGGGCCAGTCGCGCGCCCGCAGCGCCTCGCACAGCGCCGGCGGCGCCTCGAGCCAGGCGCCGTTCTCGTCGAACAGGGTCAGCGCATCGCGCAGCGCCCCGCGCTGGCGTACACCCGGCGGCGCCGGCACCGGCGCCTCGTCCAGGCCCGCCAGGTGCAGGGCATTGAGCCGGGCCTTGAGCGCCGGCCAGCGCAGCCACACGAGGCCGTTGAGCGCATCGTGCCAGTACTCCCGCGTGGGCACGGATGCGGTGCGGGCGACGAAGGCCTCGTAGCCCTCGCCCGCCGGCAGCGCCGCCTGCGGGACGAAGCGCAAGACCTGACCCCGCAGCGCCGGGCGGTGCTCGTCCGGCAGTGCCGCGACTTGCTGGTTGAGCGCCTCCGCCACCGTCAGGCCCGCGCACAGCGACTGCTGGAGCGCCCAGCCGGCGGCGCGGTCGTCGCGCAGCCAGGGCGCGGTCCAGTCCGGGCCGGCGCCCAGGCCGCTCGGCTCGCACACGGCCCTCGGGTCGCTCAGAGCGCCCTCAGACGAGTTGCCAGGCCAGGGCCTCGCCCCCGCGCAGCGGCTTGAGCAGGGCGTCGCCGAAGGGCACGGTCTCGGGCAGCGTCCAGGCCTGCTTGCGCAGCGTGACGGTGCCGGTGTTGCGCGGCAGGCCGTAGAAGGCCGGGCCGTTGAAGCTGGCGAAGGCCTCGAACTTGTCGAGTGCGCCCATGGCCTCGAAGGCATCGAGGTAGAGCTCCAGCGCCGAGAGCGCCGTGAAGCAGCCGGCGCCGCAGACGGAGTTCTCCTTCATCTGCGAGGCGTGCGGCGCGCTGTCGGTGCCCAGGAAGAACTTCGTGCTGCCGGAGGTCGCGGCCTTGATGAGGGCCAGGCGATGCTCCTCGCGCTTGAGCACGGGCAGGCAGTAGTAGTGCGGGCGCAGGCCGCCGGTGAAGATGGCGTTGCGGTTGTAGAGCAGATGCTGCGGCGTGAGCGTCGCGGCCACGTGCTCGTCGCTGGCCATCACGTAGGCGGCGGCTTCCTTGGTGGTGATGTGCTCGAAGACGATCTTGAGCTCCGGGAAGTCCTTGCGCAGCGGCGTCATCACGCGGTCGATGAAGACGGCCTCGCGGTCGAAGACGTCGATGTCCGCATCCGTCACCTCGCCGTGCACCAGGAAGCGGATGCCCTCGCGCTGCATGGCCTCCAGGGTCTTGTAGCACTTGCGCAGGTCGGTCACGCCCGCGTCGCTGTTCGTCGTGGCGCCGGCCGGGTAGAGCTTCAGCGCCACCACGCCCGCGGCCTTGGCGGCGGCGATTTCCTCGGGCGGCGTGTTGTCCGTGAGGTAGAGCGTCATCAGCGGCTCGAAGCTCACGCCCGCGGGCACGGCGGCCAGGATGCGCTCGCGGTAGGCCGCGGCCTGCGCGGCGGTGGTCACCGGCGGACGCAGGTTGGGCATGATGATCGCGCGGCCGAACTGGCGGGCCGTGTGGGGCACCACGCTCTGCATGGCGGCGCCGTCGCGCACATGCAGATGCCAGTCGTCAGGGCGGGTGATGGTGAGTTCGGTGAGGGGGGCGGAGGTGCTCATGGGGCGGTATTGTCCCAAAAGCGCGCCGTTGGGCTCCCGGCTCGCCCCGGCCCCGGGTCGGCACCTGGAAGCGCGGCTCCCGGCGAAGCTCTGGGGATGCGCCGCAGAAGGCGCAAAAAATCTGAAATTCAGCTATTTGCAAAATATCCTTTTTACGGATAGATTCCATTTATCTGAAAATCAGATGCACCATGGTCACCTACACCTCGACGTCCGCTGCCGCCTCGATGGCCCAGCCCTTGCTCACCGCGCAGCAGCTCGGCCAACTACTGCGCGCCGCCCGCAAGCAACGCGGCCTGACCCAGACCGAGGTGGGTGCACGACTGGGCCTGAGCCAGAACCGGGTGTCGCACCTGGAGAGCCACGCCGATGAGCTCAGCGTCAAGCAGCTGCTGACCTGGTGCGCCGTGGTCGGGCTGGAGCTGAGCGTGGCCCCGCGCCCCGTGATGGCGCAGGACGCCGGCGGTCCCCTGGTCCAGGAGTCTCCGGCGGTCCCGCCGCCGGAGTGGTGAGATGGCGCGCCGCGCCAAGACCCAGACCCTGGCTCTGTGGGCCAACGGCAGCCACGTCGGACGCTGGACGGTCGGCGCGGGCGGTGACATGGTGCTGCAGTACGCCCCCGCCTGGCGCGCGTCCGCCGTGGGCCGGCCCCTGTCCCTGTCCCTGCCCTTCGGCTTCGGCAACGAGCCGCTGAAGGGGCCGGCGGTCGAGCACTACTTCGACAACCTGCTGCCCGACAGCCCCACCCTCCGCAAGCGCGTGGCCGAGCGCTTTCGCACCGGCTCGGTGGCGGCCTTCGACCTGCTGGCCGCCATCGGCCGCGACTGCGTGGGCGCGCTGCAGTTCCTGCCCGAGGGCGCTGAGCCTGAGGGGCATGACCGCGTCGAGGGCGTGGAGGTGGACGAGGCGGCGATCGAGCGGCATCTGCTCGAGGTCGTGACGCCCGGGCGCTTTGGCGCAGCCCGCGACCCGGACGATGACTTCCGCATCTCCCTGGCCGGCGCCCAGGAGAAGGACGCCTTCCTGCGCTGGAACGGCCGCTGGATGAAGCCGCGCGGCGCCACCCCGACCACGCACATCTTCAAGCTGCCGCTGGGCCTGGTCGGCGGCCGGCAGGCGGATTTCAGCAGCTCGGTGGACAACGAGTGGCTGTGCCTGACGCTGCTCGCGGCCTATGGCCTGCCGGTGCCCAAGGCCGAGATCGCGACCTTCGGCCGCCAGCGCGTGCTGGTCGTCGAGCGCTTCGACCGGGTGCTCGCCCGCGACGGCCAACGCCTGCTGCGCCTGGTGCAGGAGGACTTCTGCCAGGCGACCGGCACCTCGCCGCTGCGGAAGTACGAAGCGGACGGCGGCCCCGGGCTGGGCGCCCTCTTCACCTTGCTGCAGCAGTCGGTCGACGCCGAGCGCGACCTGCGCACCCTCATCGCCTCGCAGCTGCTCTTCTGGATGCTGCGCGCCCCGGACGGCCACGCGAAGAACTTCAGCCTCCATCTGCTGCCCGGCGGTCGCTACCGGCTGGCACCGCTGTACGACGTCATGTCGGCCTATCCCGTGATGGGAGACGGCCCGACCCAGTGGTCGCCGCGTGAGCTCAAGCTCGCGATGGCCCTGGTGGGCAAGAACCGGCACTACGAGGCCGAGCGCATCCAGCGCCGGCACTTCAACAGCACCGCCAGGCGCTTCGGCTACGGCGAGTCGGCGGAGCCGCTGATCCAGGCGATTGTTGAACGCACGCCTGCCGTCATCGACGAGGTCCAGCGGGCGCTGCCGGCGGGCTTCTCGCAGGCGGTGGCGGACCGGGTGCTGGGGGGCCTGCAGGGCGCGGCCCTCGCGCTCGGGCGCATGCCGGCGGGCTGACGCCGCCCGGCGCCCGTGCCGGCAAGGCCCACGCCTGTCCGGCCCCGCTCCAGCCGCGGCGGCCATGAGCTCATCGCGCCCCCCGAATCGCCGCCGCGCCGAACGCCAGCCGCCCAGACGCGGGCCTGCGGGGCGTGACCTTCCGCCAGCCAGGAAACCGGGCACGGACAATGACGCCGCACTCCCCGCCAGACCGCTGCCCCATCCCATGCACATCCTGTTGATCGAGGACGACCTTGGCCTTGGCCGCGCGCTGCAGGCCGCCACTGGGTGTTCGAACGCTCCAGGGCCAGAAGGTCGCCGCTGTGCAGGCCACGCTGCAGAAGCTCATGGGCGACAAGGTCAAGGTCAGCCCGGCGCATGAAGCGGTCGAAGCACCCGCCTCGCCGATCCGCCCCGACCTGCTCGCCGCCTTCACCGAGGTGAACGCCGAGCTCTTCCCCGGCGTGCCGGTGCTGATCACCATGTCCGTCGCAACCCAGGATGCGCGCTTCCTCAACAAGGCCGGCATCTGGACCTATGGTCTGAGCGGATCCTTCCGCAATTCGTCCGGGACGCATGGCTTGAATGAGCGGATGCGGGTGGCGGGGTTGTATGAGGGGTATGCGTTTGTGGGAAAGTTGGTGAGGAGGATGCAGTGAGGGCTTGCGCTGGATGTCATGGAGGCGCCGTCGGCGGCAAAGGCCAGAACAAGCACGGTCGACTGCAAGGCGCTGTAGAGTCAAGACCTGACCCCCACCCGCCCAGCGGCTGAAGTCACGCGACTCTTGAGGGGCGCATGCCACGTGGTGAATCCGGGAGGCAGCGGCCAGGTGTCTGCAGACAGCCTGGTGCGAACATCAGGCAGCACCGTCACGGTCTCGTTGGGTCACCCAGGCCAACTGCTCAAATACTGCGATGAACTCGTTGACCACCTCCCGTCGTTGCTTGGCCAGCCTGACGCTTGTGTCCACCTGGCGATCGTTGCTCGCGCTTTCGCTCGTGCTGTCGGCCGTTCACTCCTCTGCCGCGGGCCTATGCAACGCGGACGAGGAGACCTACTTTTCGTGCAGGCTCCGAGGATCGAAGCAACACATCTCGCTCTGCGGTGCTCCCGAGCTGGTCGGCGAAGACCTGCGGCTGGCGGCCAAGGGCTGGCTCCAGTATCGATTCGGCGAACCGGGGAAACAGGCCTTCGTCTATCCCCGGCGCAAAGAGAACTCGCTGGCCAAGTTCTCCTCCGACTATCAGGCCCACAAGACGACTCAGTTGCAGATCTTCTGGTATGACCTCTTTTTCGAAGATGGCGCCAGATCGTACCGGCTGGGCGTGGGGCTGGGTGACCAGGGCGGCCATTACGGGATTGAATGGCATGAACAAAAAACAATCCGAGGTCTCACCTGCGACGGTCTGGACGCTGCGCACTACATACGTGAAGGAGACGGCAATTCAGGCTTTGCGCGCTTGGTGCAGGCGCTGAAAGCGCGTGGCTGACCGAAGGGCCCTCCAAAGCAACAGGGTCAAGCCTTGAATTTCGTGCGGTTGGCGAGGGAAATGCAATGAGGGGCTGGCGTGAATGCCTCTGGGCTGCTGCCGGCAGAACAGACCCACGCAGGCGGGCCTGGAGTCCGGGGGCGATGGGGTAAAGACCTGACCCCGGCATGCCGATAGCCAGCCGGTCGCCTCAGGACACCGGCCGATTCATTGCGCCAGATTCGAGCGTCTGCTGCACTTCTTCGTAAAGTGCAGCAAGACGGATTCCCATTCGATATTCCTATAGCCGTCGTTTTCGTACGCCATCTCGTAGATGCGTTGGGGCCTGCCGGCGCATCCGCTCACACACTCGAGGGTCGGCAACTCGCCCGCAAAACTGATGGGCAGGTACTTTGCACCTGAGAGGGGGAAGTCAGGCCCTGCCAGGCATTCAAGCCCTGAAACGCCTCCAGGACGAAGTTCAAACCGACACACGCCATGTCGCGCACTCCTCTCTGCCCGACTCCCCTTGCCTTCCTCATTCGACGTAAAGACGATCGCCATTTGGGCACGTTCAACGTCAGACAACTTTTCAAAGTCCTCGCGTGGCATGGGCCTGTGAAAGGAAAGTGGCTGGCTATTTGCCAGGTCCCGTGCGGCCCGGAAGCGCTCTGACGCTTCATCAACTACCTCATTCGTGATGGTCCAGCGAGTGCACGTTTTGAAGTCCAGCGCTGCGTAGTACGCAGGCTCCGCGGTCGCCAGAACCGGGGCCAGGAACACGGAGAGCGCAGTGAACAGGCGCATTTCAAATGCCCTGGGGTTCGCCGCATTGAGACCCATCTTCCATTGACCAGTGTCTGTACCCACCCTCAAACCACTCCCTCAACTCGCCAGTAAAAAAGGCGGCCCTCCCGGACCGCCCTTCCCGATCAGCGCAACGCCCCGATCACTTCTTCGCGTAGTCTTCCATCGGCTTGTCATTCGGATTCGCCCAGGCCGCCTTGGTGGCCTCGTTGAGCGGCATGCCGATCTTGGCGCCGGCCGGGGGGATGGGCTGCATGAACCACTTGTCGTAGGTCTTGGCCAGCTCGCCGGACTTGATCATGCCCTTGATGCTGTCGTCCACGGCCTTCTTGAAGGCGGGGTCGTCCTTGCGGATCATCACGGCGATGGGCTCGACGGAGAGCACCTCGCCGACGATCTTGTAATCGGCCGGGGCCTTGGAGGTGGCGATGTTCTTGGCCAGGATGGAGCCGTCCATCACGAAGGCGTCGGCGCGGCCGGACTCGAGCAGCAGGAAGCTGTCGGCGTGGTCCTTGCCGAAGACTTCCTTGAAGTCGACGCCGGTGGCGCGCTCATGCTTGCGCAGGGTCTGGACGGACGTGGTGCCGGTGGTGGTGGCCACGTGCTTGCCATTGAGCTGCGCGATCGAGGTGATGCCGGAGTTGGCCTTCACGGCGATGCGCACTTCCTCCACATAGGTCGTCACGGCGAAGGCGACGTCCTTCTGACGGGTGGCGTTGTTGGTGGTGGAGCCGCACTCCAGGTCCACATTGCCGTTCTGCACGAGCGGGATGCGGTTCTGCGAGGTCACGGGCTGGTACTTGATCTCCAGCTTGGCCAGGCCCAGCTGCTTCTTCACGTCTTCCAGCACGTGGTGGCAGACGTCGATGTGGAAGCCCACGTACTTGCCGTCGCCGATGGTGTAGGACAGGCCGGAGGACTCGCGCACGCCCATGGTGACGGCGCCGGAGTCCTTGATCTTCTTCAGCGTGTCCTCGGCATGGACGGCCGTGGCGGCCATCAGGGCCAGGCTCAGCAGCGTCAGGGTCTTCTTCATCGGGTTCACTCCTTGATGACAGGGATGGGGTGGCGCAGCCAGCGTGCCGCGCGCGTGACGAGCTTGTACCGCAAAAACAGGAGCATGGCAGCGGAGTCGCGCCAAGGCCTCAACCGGCCCGGGCGAGGTCCTGCTGCTCCTTGAGGTAGTTCCACAGCGCCAGGGCCGCCGGCTTGCTGCGCTTGGCGATGGCGGGGCGCTCGCGGTAGATGCGCAGGTCCATGCTCAGCTCGAACTGCCCCTCGGGCGCCGCGCGCACGAGGCGGCCGGACTTGAGCTCGCGCGCCACCGAGCTCGCGGGCAGGAAGGCCAGGCCGTGACCCTCGATGGCCATGGCCTTGAGGCTCTCGGCCATGTCGGTCTCGTAGAGCGCATCGAGGTTCAGCGGCGTCGGCGAAGCCTTGACGATCAGCTCCACCAGGCGGCCGAGGTAGGCGCCCGCGGCGTAGCTGAGGAAGGGGATCTTCTGGCCCGGATGCCCGGGCAGGCTGAACAGCGGCCGGCCCTGCGCGTCGGAGCGGGCATAGGCGGCGAGCGTCTCGTGGCCCAGCGAGGCCATCTCGTAGCGCTCCGGGTCCAGCTGCAGGGGCTGGCTCGCGTGGTGATACACCACCAGCAGGTCGCAGTTGCCTTCGCTGAGCTGCAGGGTGGCGTCGTGCACGTTGAGGGCATTGAGCCGGCTCTTGACCGCGCCGAAGCGCTGGCGCAGCTCCATCAGCCAGTGCGGGAAGAAGCTGAAGGCCAGCGAGTGCGGCACGGCGAACTCGATCATGTCCTGGCCGGCCGACTGGTGGCTGCGCAGCATGTTGCGCGTCGCCTGCAGATTGCCCAGCACCTCCATCGCCTGCCCGAGCAGGGTCTCGCCCGCCGCGGTGAGGCGCGTGGGGTAGGACGAGCGATCCACCAGATCCACGCCCGCCCAGGCCTCCAGCGCCTGGATGCGGCGCGAGAAGGCCGGCTGGGTCACGTGCCGCAGCTGGGCCGAACGCGAGAAGCTCCGCGTCTCGGCCAGGCTGACGAAGTCTTCAAGCCATTTGGTTTCCACGGGGGCAGTGTAGCGAAGGGGTCCGGAAGTGGGATCAGGGGATCAATGGGCGGCCTGCTGCAGCGCCCACATGCGGGCATAGCGGCCCTGCTGCGCCAGCAGATCGGCGTGCGTGCCGCGCTCGATGATGCGGCCCTGCTCCATCACGAGGATCTCGTGGGCATCGACGACCGTGGACAGCCGGTGCGCGATCACCAGCACGGTCTTGTTCTGCGCGGCGGCCTCCAGCTCGGCCTGGATGGCGCGCTCGTTGCTGGAGTCCAGCGCCGAGGTGGCTTCGTCGAAGATCAGGATCGGCGGGTTCTTCAGCAGCGTGCGGGCGATGGCCACGCGCTGCTTCTCACCGCCCGAGAGCTTGAGCCCGCGCTCGCCCACGGTGGTCTCGTAGCCCTTGGGTGTGGCGGCGATGAAGCCGTGGATGTGGGCCGCCTTCGCCGCCGCCTCGATCTCGTCCTGCGTGGCGCCGGGTTGGCCGTAGCCGATGTTGTAGGCGATGCTGTCGTTGAAGAGCACCGTGTCCTGCGGCACGATGCCGATGGCGCGGCGCACGGAGCCCTGCTGCACGGCACGGATGTCCTGGCCGTCGATGCGGATGCAGCCGCCATCGACGTCGTAGAAGCGGTACAGCAGGCGCGCCAGCGTGCTCTTGCCCGAGCCGCTGGGGCCCACCACCGCGACCTTCCTGCCGGCCGGGATCTCGAAGCTGATGCCATGCAGGATGGGCCGCTCGGGGTCATAGGCGAAGCGCACGTCCTCGAAGCGCACCGCGCCGTGCGGCACCTCCAGCGCGGGCGCTTCCGGCGCATCCGCCACCTCGCGCTCGCGGGAGAGCAGCTGGAACATCTTCTCGAGGTCGGTCAGGCTCTGCTTGATCTCGCGGTAGATCACGCCCAGGAAGTTCAGCGGGATGTAGAGCTGGATCATGAAGGCGTTGACCATCACCAGGTCCCCGAGGCTCATGTGCCCGGCCACGACGCCCTGCGTGGCGCGCCACAGCATGGCCACGAGGGCCAGCGCGATGATCAGCTGCTGGCCCGTGTTGAGCATGGACAGCGTGCTCTGCGACTTCAGCTGGGCGCGGCGCAGCTTCTCCAGGCTCTCGTTGTAGCGGCGGGCCTCGAAGTCCTCGTTGTTGAAGTACTTGACGGTCTCGTAGTTCAGCAGGGAGTCGATGGCCTTGCTGTGCGCCACGGAATCGAGCTCGTTGAGCTGCTTGCGGAACTGCGTGCGCCACTCGGTCACGTAGACGGTGAAGGCGATGTAGATGACGAGCGCGGCGATGGTGATGAGCGCGAAGACGGCATCGAACTTCACGCCGAGCAGGGTCAGCACGAGCACCACCTCGATCAGCGTGGGCAGGATGCTGTAGAGCGAATAGGAGATCAGCGAGTGCACGGCGCGGGTGCCGCGCTCGATGTCGCGCGTCATGCCGCCGGTCTGGCGCTCGAGGTGGAAGCGCAGGGAGAGGTCGTGCAGGTGCCGGAAGACCTGCAGCGAGATGGCGCGCGAGGTGCCTTCGGTGGCCTTGGCGAAGACCAGCTCGCGCAGCTCGGTGAAGAGCGAGGTGGACAGCCGCAGCAGGCCGTAGGCCAGGAGCAGGCCCACCGGCACCACCAGCATCGACTCCGGCGAGCCGGGCTTGCGGCTCAGGCTGTCGACCAGCTCCTTGAGCAGCAGCGGCACGCCCACATTCGCCAGCTTGGCCGCGAGCATGAAGCCGAGCGCCAGCCCCACCCGCCAGCGGTAGTGCCACAGATAGGGCATCAGCTTGGCCACCGTGCCCCAGTCCCCCGTGACGGCGGTGTTCAGCGACGGCGCGCGGCCCGCGGACGAGCCTGCGTGCGAGGGAGAGGCAGAAGTCGTGACAGAAGGATGACGGCGCATGGTGATAGGGAGAGAATGGTCCGCATTGTCACTGCTGTCCCGATCACCCACCATGCCCGACACCCAAAGCCCCCTGGCCCCCGCCCCCAGCGCTGCTCCCGCCCCCGACGCCCGTGTCTGGCCCCGCGAGCTGGTGCTGCGCGTGATGCCCATGCCCGCGGATGCCAACCACAACGGCGACGTCTTCGGCGGCTGGATCATGGCCCAGGTGGACATCGCCGGCTCCATCCTGCCGGCCCGCCTCTCGCGCGGGCGCATCGCCACCGTGGCGGTGAAGGAGTTCCTGTTCAAGCAGCCCGTGTCCATCGGGGACCTGCTCTCCTTCTACGCCCAGGTCGTGCGCGTGGGCCGGACCTCCGTCACCGTGCAGGTCGAGGTGATCGCCGAGCGCAACCCGGCCAGCCCGCACGTGGTCAAGGTGACCGAGGCGCAGCTGACCTACGTCGCCATCGACAAGGACGGCAAGTCGCGCCCCTTCAGCATCGAGGACTGACCCCGCCCGCCCCATGCAGGACACGCTGCTGATCATTGGCGGCGGCGCGCTGGGCAGTGCCGTGGCGGCCTGCCTGGCCGAGCGCCCCGACTGGCGCGGCCGCATCACCGTGCTGGAGCGGGATCCCACGTATGAGCGGGCCTCGTCGGCCCGTTCGGCGGCCTCGATCCGCCAGCAGTTCTCCACGCCCCTCAACATCGCCCTCTCCCTGCACGGCCTGGAGGTGCTGCGCGCCGCCGGGCCGCAGGCGGCGCTGGTCGAGCAGGGCTATCTCTACCTGATCCCGCCCGAAGGTGCGGCGCAGCAGGAGGCCTTGCACGCGATCCAGCGCGCGCAGGGGGCCGACGTCGCGCTGCTGAGCCCGGCCGAGCTGCAGCGCCGCTTCCCCTGGCTGGCGACGCAAGACCTGGCCCTCGGCAGCTGGGGCCGCAGCGGCGAGGGCTGGTTCGACGGCTGGGGCCTGCTGCAGTCGCTGAAGCAGCGGGCGCAGGCCGCGGGGGTGCACTACGTCAAGGACGAGGCGATCCGCTTCGAGGCGGACGGCACCGGGCAGATCACCGGCGTGCGCACGGCCGGCGGTGCCCGGCTCCAGGCCGAGCGCCTCGTGCTGGCCGGCGGCGCCTGGTCCGCCCCGCTGGCGGCCACGGCCGGCATCGCCCTGCCCGTGAGCGCCCGCCGGCGCAGCGTCTACGCCTTCCGCACGCCGGAGCCCGCCGCCGGGTGCCCGCTGGTCATCGATCCCTCCGGGCTGTGGTTCCGCCCCGAGGGCCCCGGCCAGTTCATCTGCGGCGGCCCTCCGCTGGGCGACGACGCCCCCGACCTGCCGCTGGACCCGCAGGCCGATCTCTTCGAGGAGCGCCTGTGGCCGGCGCTGGCCGAGCGGGTGCCAGGTTTTGCCACCCTGCGTCAGGAGCGCAGCTGGGCCGGCTATTACGAGATGAACGACGTCGACCACAACGGCCTCGTCGGCCCCTGGCCGGGTCAGGAACGCCTGCTGATGGCCTGCGGCTTCTCCGGGCACGGGCTGCAGCACGCGCCGGGCATCGGGCGCGGGCTGGCGGAATGGATCGCCACGGGACGCTACGAGACCCTCGACCTCTCACCGCTCGGCGCGGACCGCCTGCTGCGCGGCGAGGTCTACCGTGAGCTCAACGTGATCTGAACGTCGGCACGATCACGGCAGCTCGCGGTAGGCCGCCAGCTCGCCCCGCTGCCAGGCCTGCCGCTGAGTGCCGGCAAAGCGCTGGAAGGTGGCGCAGGGCATGCGGTCCCGGGCGCCGAAGGCCCGCGCCATCCGCCGCTCGACGGCGCTGAGCTCTCGCGCCAGGGCCCGCGTCTGCTCGTCCGGCGTGCCGAGCCGCCTGACGATCTCTACCGCCGCCAGCGACACCCGCAGATCCTGGGGCGAGGCGATCACGGACCGGGCCAGCGTCTGGCAGACCTGCTGCCGGGCGGGCGCCTCCATGGCGGGCTTCGTGCAGTGCGACAGCAGCAGCGTCTCGAGCCGGGGGCGCGGCATGTCCATCATGAGCTTCGTGTAGATGACTCCCTGAACCGAATCGTCCAGCGCCGCGAACTCGGGCACCTCCGCCAACCAGCCGAACGGGGACCGGGGCATCGGCAGCGCAGGCCGCTGGCTCATCTGGAAGTAGCCCTCCTCGAGCGCCCCGGCCTGATCGGCCATGTGCGCCTCATACAGCCGCGCGACCTGCGCCTCCAGGGAACCCGCATCCCGGAACTGCCAGCCTTCCGCCGAGAGGCTGTCGCAGCCGGACCCCGCCCGCCGGGCCTTCGGGACCCCGAAGCAGGCGGAGTAGGCCAGGCCATAGACGCGGGCGTCCCGGCCTTCCTGGGCCCGCTTCACCAGCGGCGACAGGGCCAGCACATAGGCCGACTCCCCCACCCGGTCCGCCTCGTCCTGGCACTGCGCGTTCGCCGCGCAGCCTGGGACGCCCTGCTGGTACTGCCGGACCGCCATCTGCCGACGGTCCCACGCTCCGAGGAACTGTCCGAAGGCCTGCCCCAGCTCACCCCTCGCAGCCTGCAGCCGTGTCGCTGCGCGACGCGCGGCCTCGGCGAACGCCGTATCCAGATCCTGCGGGGCGACCTGGGCGGCCGGGTCAACGTCCCCGCCGTCCTCCCGGGCGCACAGCAGCCCCTGCGCAGAGCGGCCCGGGGACGACGCGGCGCTCGCGGGTACCGGCGCCGGGACCGGGACGGCGTCGGCCACGGAGGCCAGCGGCGCCTGGCGACTGGGCTGCGAGGGGGGCGGCGCCGGCGGAGAGTCCGCAGGCGCCAGCAGCAGAGCCAGCAGCAGAGCCAGCAGCGCCACGGCCCCGGCCAGGACGGCCCGCAGAGCGCGAGCCGACGGGCGGCGGACGGGTGCCGGGGCAGCAGATGTCTTCATGGCTCAGCCTCCTGCCGCCTGCAGCGACACCCCCGGTCGTCGCGGCATGTCGATGGCGCGGGCCGGCGGCGCGGCAGGCTCGGCGGCCGGCAAGGGACGCAAGGTGCCGTCGCGCAGCTCGTAGCAGGTCTCCAGCAGCGCCAGCACCTGCGGCCGGTGCGTGATCACCACGACGCAGCACGGCAAGGCACGGATCCTGGCCATGATCTCCAGCTCCGTGTCCACGTCCAGGTGGCTGGTGGCCTCGTCCAGGATCAGGATGTCCGCACGCTTGTACAGCGCCCGCGCGATGAGCAGGCGCTGCCGCTGACCGCCGGACAGCGTGCGCGCCGACTCGCCGATCACGGTCCGGTAGCCCATGGGCATCCGGGCGATGTCGTCATGGATGGCCGCCATCCGCGCGGCCCACTCGACACGCGCGGCGTCCACGTCGGCATCGAAGAAGGCGATGTTCTCCAGGAGCGTTCCGGCCAGCAGCGTGTCGTCCTGCGTGACCGCAGCGACCTGCGTGCGCCAGGCCCGGGCCATGCCCTCATCCATGACATCGTCGTTCAGACGGATGACGCCGTGGGTGGGTCGCACCAGCCCGAGCATCAGCCGGGCCAGCGTGGACTTGCCCGCACCGCTCGCACCCTTGAGGCCGATGCACTGCTTCGGCGCCAGCGTCAGGTCCAGATCGCGCAGCACCGGCTGCCCGTCCCTCGCATACTGGTAGCCGACGCCTTGCAGTTGGAGGCTCGCCAGCGGCGCCTGGGCAGCGCGCGTGGCCGGCCCAGGTTCGGGCGCCTCCAGCAGGATGTCGGACAGGCGCTCGCCATGCACGGCCAGCATGCGGAAGCCCAGGATGGCGTCGATCACCGCCACCAGGCGGTTGCCGAAGGTGGCCGCGTAGGCGGAGAAGGCCATGAGGAAGCCCAGCGTCATCTGCCCAGCCAGCACGGACGTCGCGCCGAAGTGGAAGATGAACAGGCCCTGCACGCCGAAGATCAGCACGACGCCGCCGTGATAGACAAGCGTGAAGTTCTCCGTCCGGAGGTCCCGGTTCTGCACCGCCTGGCGCAGGTTCTGCCAGCGGGAGATGCGGTCCGCCTCCCTGGAGAACAGCTTGATGGGCATCATCGAGCGGACGATCTCCAGAAGGAACTGGCTCTCGCGGCTGGCCAGCATCAGCCGCTCGCGTGCGGCAGCCTCGAAGTAGGGGAAGGTCAGCGCCTTGAGCGCCAGGTACAGCAGGATGGGGACGACGACGGCGACCGACAGCGAGGGGCTCAGGCCGACCATCATCGCGAAGGCCGCCGAGAGCACGACCACATCGAACAGGGAGCCCAGCGCGATGCCGGTGAGCACCGACTGGATCGTCCCGGCGCTGCCGAGTCGGCTGAGCACCTCGCCGGAGCCCCGCGCATCGAAATAGCGCATCGGCAGGCGGACCAGATGATTCAGGATCCGGCTCATCCAGCCCAGGGACAGTTCCTGGCTCCAGCGCATCAGCAGCCAGCCCCGCAGCAGGGTGGTGGCGGTCTGTGTCAGCAGCAGCGCGGCAAAGCAGGCCGTGAGCGGCAGCAGGAGCTCCGTCATGTGGCCGCCGATGACGTCGTCGATGACAAACTTGCTGAACAGCGGCGACCCCAGCGCCAGCAGCTCCAGGATCAGGGTCAGGAACAGCAGCTGCCCGACGGCGCCCCACGCGCCGGCCACCGGCCCCAGCAGCGCGAGCACCGAGGGCGGACGCGCCGCCTCGCCGCCTCGCTGGAAGGACTCGCCGGGCCACAGCTCCAGCGCCATGCCCGAGAAATGCGGCGACAGCGCCGCCAGGCTCAGGCGGCGCAGCCCGACCGCCGGATCGAAGATCGTGGCCACGCGCTCGCCCCGGAAGGTCCGGGAGACCTTCAGCAGCACGACGAAGTGGCTCAGGTCCCAGTGCAGGATGCAGGGCACGCGCAGCCGGTCCACCGCCTCCAGCGGCACGCGCAGCGGCCGGCTGGAGAGGCCGATTCCGGCGGACACCGTGATCAGCGTGGCCATGGTCAGGCCCCGCGAATGCCCGCCAGCGAGCTGGCGCAGCAGGGGCAGGCCCAGGGCCTTCCCGTGATGACTCGCAACCGTGGCGAGGCAGGCGAGACCGCACTCCCCGGTCTCTGACTGGAACACTTGCTTCAAGGAAATCGCCCGTGGAAAGCGCAGGGAACAGGACGGCGCGGGCGGGGTTCGATCCCCCGCCCCGCCGGCCTCCCGAGGATCAGCGGACCACCTTCTGCAGGCGGATGCGGATGCCGTCGGTGAACAGCTCGCCGGACTTCTGCTCGAGGATCTTCTCCAGCAGCCCGCTGTCGAGATGGGCCTCCCGGTGGAGCCAGTGGGACTGGTACTTCAGCTTGCCACCCAGGGCCTTCGATGCCTTCTTCAGGCGCTTCTCGTTGGGGGCGGTCAGCACGATCTCATGGTCGCTCACGGACGTCAGCGCCGCGAAGTAGTAGCCCTTCTGCGCATCGCCGGTCTCGACGAACAGCAGCTGCTGCGCACCCAACTGCCGGACGTAGGCCCGCACGGATGGCAGGCCCTCGGCGGCCTCGGGCTGCCATTGCAGGGTCGCGAATTCGCCGTTGCTGACCTCGACGTTCAGCACCTGCGCGCGGATGCCGCCCACGTCATCCGCCTGCACCCGCCACAGGCCGGCCAGGGACGCCGACACAGGCAGCGCCTGCCCCAGCGGGGCGGGTGTACGAGGCCCGCAGCCGGCCAGGCAGACCAGCAGCCAGCCGAGCAGCACCAGACCGACGGAGCGCCAGCCCTTGAATGGAGTCACGTTCCGCATGGCATCAGCCTCCCAGGCCCTTCATGCACACACGGAAGGCCTCCTTGCGAATCTCCTCGTCGCTCGGGATGAAGCCCCGGGCCACGAAGGGAATCCGGCCGTCCTTCTTGGCGCGATTGACCTCGGCAACGGTCTCGTCCGCGACGGCATCGCAGATCTCCTTCTTCTTGGGCTGCGGCAGGTCGCGCACGCCACCATCCCCGGCGGCCGACGAACCGCCGCCGCCGCCCCCGCTGGTCAGGAAGAAGTAGCCCAGCGGCAGGAAGTTGCTGCTGAACTCGACCTGGTAGGTTCTGGACCCGTTGATCGTGACCTTCGGCAGGCACGGCGTCACCTCGTCGCCGTCCTCGCAGTCGCCTCCGCTGATGTATCGCGTGTCGTCGAAACTCAGCTCCTGCATTCCCCAGTACGTCGAATGCCTCTTCTTTTCGTTGCTCATCGTCAGTCCTCCCTGTAGTGAATGGATGAAGTCCGCGGATCGGTCACGATGACCGTCCCGCCTTGAACATGAGGGTCACACGCGCCGCGGTGCAGATCCGCGAGACCCCGCGCGCCGCGTGCAGGATGGATCCATCGAAGATCACCGCCCGCCCGGGTCGCGGCAGGACGGCATGGACGATGTCCCCATCGGCATTGAAGAAGACCGTCTCGCCGGCCCAGTCCGGCTGCCAGCGCGGGTTCAGGTAGATGACCACCGTCTTCTGGCCCGGCGCCGGGGAGTCCACATGCGGGTAGCCCTCCACGCCGTAGGTGTGGGCGTTGGCATAGCAGCGCAGCAGCGCATGGCCGGGCAGGCAGCGGCGCTGCACCGTGTCCCAGAGGGCCGCCACGGCCTGCAGGGCCGGGTCGGCGGCCAGCCGCTGCGTCTGGTCCTGCTGGTTGTTCTTGCGGGTCTTCAGGAAGTCATGGTTCCAGTGCGAGAGCGGATTCACGCCATTCACCGAACGCCAGCCGTAGGTCCAGCGCACCTCCTCCTCGAAGAAGGCCTGTACCGCGTCGATCTGGGCGGCCTCGAACAGGTCGTCATGACGCTGGATGGACAGCTCGTCGCCCGGGGGCAGGACGGGCACTTGGGGATCCCTGGCATTCATCGCAGCTTTCTCTTCAGCAGATCAAGGACATTCATGGCCTGCCCCGGCATCTCCACCCGGAGCTTCGGCCAGGGCCGGTGACCCGCGCACCCCGAGGGGGCGCCCGGCACACGGCCCGCCATCAGGGCGATCACGACGCATTGCGCCTCTCCCCGCGTCTCTTCCCGCGTCTCTTCCAGCGCCTTTCCCTCGGCCAGCCCGTCACAGGCCGCGTGCCCCCCGCTCCCGCGCTGGGCGGCGCCCCGGTGGATCACCCGCCCCTCGCCCACCTTGCGAAGCGTGCCGCCCTCGACACCCGCGATCCGGGCCAGATCGCCCACCGCAACGCCCCCGGCCTCGGCGACAGGCAGCCGCAGGGCCACGACGCCCTGACCGTCCGCCAGCTGGCCGGACTGGTACACGGACGACTCCAGCGCCACCGGGATCCGCAGCCCCACCAGCACCGCCGCCAATGCGCCCCAGGGGAGCAGCACGATGAGCAGCAGCCACCGCCGGGACAAGGGCTGGGTCAGGCGAAGATCGCCCGTGGCACCGGACCGGTGGGCCACGGCTTCAGGACGGTAGGCAACAGGTTCCAAAACGCTCGGCGGGCAAGTTCAACGCAAGGGAGTCAGGCAGGCACCGGCCGCACGGCCTCGATGCTGCATGTACCCCGGCGGCACGGTTCAATGGAAAAGGAGACCGACTCCACGACAGGGAGCGGGGCCAGATTCAGGCAGGAGGAATGGGTCAGGCCAGCATGGGGAAGTCACGGGCATTGCGCGTTCCGCGAATGCCTTGCAGTTGGACGGCTGGCTGGCAGAGGTGGTGTCCTGGAGCGCTTCAGAAGAAGCGGGACGGCCACTGGCTGGCTGGGTTAGCAATTATCAAGAGATGGGCATCCTGGAGCAAGGGCAGCGGCCGCCCCGCGTGCGCACAGCGGTCGGCAAGACGCCCCACCCGGGCACGTGCAGCAACGGGCCGACGTCAGGCCTCAGGTGCCCACACCCGGCGCTCGCGCACCAGGCGCTGGGCCAGGGCCTGCGCCCAGACCTCGTAGCCCACCGGGCCGGGGTGAAAGCCATCCTCGGCCATGTGCTGCGCCGCGGCGGCGCCGTGCAGATGAGCGGGCAAGGCCTGCAGACCGCGGTCGCGGCGGCCGATCAGGTGGCGCGCAAGCCGCCGGTTCAGGCGCTGCGACTGCGCCCCGAGCAGCCAGCGCAGAGGTTGGGGCAGCAGCGGGAAGGCGTGCATGGGCGGCACGGCGCTGTGCAGGCTGTAGCGCACGCCGCAGCGCTCGGCGGCCATCGCGTGGATGGCGTCGAGGTCCTGCAGGCAGTGGCTCGCGCGGCGCTGGCCGACCACGTCGTTGACCCCCAGCGCCGTCACCAGCACCTCGGCCGGCTCCAGCGGGGCCTCGGCCAGGTGGCGGCGTGCGTCGGCGCTGTCATGGCCCGTGCGGGCCACCAGCTGCCAGTGCACGCGGCCGCCCAGGGCCTCGGCCAGGTGCGCCGCCAGCCGCCCGGCGAGGGCCAGGTCTTGCGTCGGCGCCCCGACGCCCGCGCCGGAGGAATCGCCCACGATCAGCAGCCGCAGCATCAGCGCGCCCTGCCCCGCCTGCCCGGCGCGCGAGCCGGCGGCCTCGGGCAGCTTCAGCGCGCGCCGCCGCACCTGCCGGCCCTGCCACAGCAGCACCGGCGCGAGCAGCAGCCTGGCTGCGCCGAGCATCAGTCGAACTTGGAGAAGTCGGGCTGGCGCTTCTGGAAGAAGGCCTGGAAGGCCTCCGTGGCCTCGGGCGAACGCAGGCGGGCGCCGAAGATCTCGGCTTCCGTCCGGATCGTCTCCTGCAGCTGCTCGAGGCTGTGGCGGCGCATCAGGCGCTTGCTCTCGCGCACGGCGCTGGGGGCCAGGCTGTTGAAGCGCTCGGCCACGCGGCGGGCCTGGTTGACCACCTCGCCGGCGGGCAGCACGGCATTGGCGATGCCGCATTCCACGGCATCCGAGCCGGTGAAGGGGTCGCCCAGCAGCAGCTTCTCGGCCGCCTTCACATGGCCCATGAGGCGCGGCACGACCAGGCTGGAGCCGAACTCCGGCACCAGGCCCAGGCTCACGAAGGGCATGGCCAGGCGGGCGTCATCGGCCACATAGACGAAATCGCAGTGCAGCAGCAGCGTGGTGCCGATGCCGATGGCGGCGCCGTTCACCGCGGCGATCACGGGCTTCTCGCAGCCCAGCAGCGCGCGCATGAACTGGAACACCGGGGCGTCCTCGTCCCGCGGCGGGCTGCCCATGAAATCCTCGATGTCATTGCCCGAGGTGAAGATCTGGGGCTGGCCCTGGATCAGCACGGCGCGCACGGCCTTGTCGGCATTGGCGGCGATCAGGGCGTCCGCCATGGCCTGGTACATCGCGCGGGTCAGCGCATTCTTCTTCTCGGGGCGTGCGATCTCGAGGGTCAGCACGCCGTTGACGGTGGCGGTCTTGATGGTCACGGCTTCTCTCCAGGCAAATTCCTTGGGGGCGGATGATGCCAGAGCGGCGGAGCGGCCCTGGCGCGTCGGGAGCTCAGGCAGCGGCAGGCCGCAGGCGCTCCCAGTGGTGGGCGATGTGCATGAGTTGGGCGCGCTGGTACTCGGGCTTGCTCAGCGCGCCGTAGGCGAAGTGGGGCTTGAGCGGGCCGGTCCAGGTGGCGAAGGCGTCCATGGCATCGAGCAGGCGCTGCACGCCCTGCTTGAGCGTGGCTTCGGCGTCGAGCGCGGGCGCGCCGGGAATGGGCTCGTCGCGGTCGTGGTTCATCTTGCCGCGGGCGTCGAACAGCGCGAACGCCGTCTTGCCGAGCGAGGCCTGGAACCAGGCGGGCTTGGGCTGCGGATAGCCGCTCATCGAGTACTCGATGCTCTGGGCCAGGTGGACGAGCAGCTGCGGCACGGTCCAGGCGCCGTCATGGCGCAGGGGATGGAAGCGCAGCTCCAGCACGGCCTTCTGCACCTCCGCCCAGGCCTGGAAGCCCTCGGGCAGCTTGCCCTCGCAGGCGCTCAACAGCCCCGTGCTCGACAGCAGGGCCGCGCTCAGCAGCAGGCGGCGGGACGGCTCGGTGGCCTGGGGGTCAGGTCTTGTGTCCATGCTCAGGCTCCTTGCAGCCACAGGCTCACCCGCGGCCAGAGCTTGTCCTCGAACCGATGGCGGAAGAAGCCGAAGTGACCGATGCGGCGCTCGCCGATGTCCTTGGGCGCGATGTGCTGCAGCTCCGGCCGCGCGCCGGCATAGAAGCTGTGCAGGTGCTCGATGCTGTAGCGGGACATGAATTCATCGTCCGTGAAGGACAGCGACAGCATGGGCGTCGACAGGCTGGCGTAACGCTGACGCAGTGCCTCGCCGCCCTCACCCATCATGTACTGGCGGTCCAGGCACCAGCGTCGCCACTGGGCCATCACGCCGCGCGGCAGGTCACCGACCTTGCGCAGCCGGCGCCCGGGAAAGTAGCCGAACAGCGGCAGTGCGAGCGGCACCACGACGAACCACAGCCACCAGACATAGCGCTTGAGCTGAGCCGCGTTGCGACGCCAGTAGCCGCTGCCACTGCCGACCGTCACGGCCTTCGCCACGCGCTCGCGGTTGGGCAACAGCCCGAGGATCTGACCGCCCAGGCTGTGGCCCAGCCAGTGCAGCGGGCGATCGGGGCCCAGCAGGCGGGACAACTCGTCCACCGCCGCGGCGGCGTCCTGCTCGGCCCAGGTGCGGATGTCAGCGTCCAGGCCCTTGAGCGAATGCCGCATCGCATCAGGGCGGGAGGCCCCCATGCCGCGGTAGTCGAAGCTCATCACCAGCCAGCCCTGCGCCGCCATCCAGCGGGCGAAGTCGGCGTAGTAGCGCTGCTCCACGCCCATGGCGGGCGCGATCAGCAGGCCGGCCTTCGCCGTGGCCGGATCGCCGTAGAGATGGCCGCTCAAGGCAAAGCCGTCACGGGACTGGAAGTGCAGCATGGCGGGGCTCCTCTTCGTTGCGGACCTGCAATGAAAAACGCGGCCCGCAGGCCGCGTTGCTCAGACGTCGATCAGACGCGTTCCAGGATGCCGGCGGCACCTTGGCCGGCGCCCACGCACATCGTCACCATGCCGTACTTGCCGCCCGTGCGGCGCAGGCCGTGGATGACCGAGGCGGCGCGGATGGCACCGGTGGCGCCCAGCGGGTGGCCCAGGGCGATGGCGCCGCCGTTCGGGTTGACCTTGGCGCGGTCCAGGACGATGCCCTTGCTGTCCAGGTCGTTCAGCACGGCCAGGGATTGCGCGGCGAAGGCCTCGTTCAGCTCGACCCAGTCCAGATCAGCGGCGGTGATGCCGGCCAGCTTCAGCGCAGCGGGGATGGCCTCGATCGGGCCGATGCCCATGATCTCGGGCGGCACGCCGCGCACGGTGAAGGACACGAAACGGGCCAGCGGCGTCAGGCCGAAGCGCTTGACGGCGGCTTCCGAGGCCACGATCAGCGCGCCGGCGCCGTCCGAGGTCTGCGAGCTGTTGCCGGCGGTGACGCTGCCCATGCCCGTGGCCTTGCCGGTCGGGTCCTTGGGGGCGGCGAACACGGGCTTGAGCTTGCCCAGGCCTTCCAGCGAGGTGTCCTTGCGGGGACCTTCGTCGATGTCGACGAGGCGCTTCTTCAGCGTGATCTCGCCGGTGGCCAGGTTGGGCACGCGCTCGAGGATCTCGAAGGGCGTCATCTCGGCCTTGAAGTGGCCGGCCTCGATGGCGGCCAGGGCGCGGCGGTGGGATTCCAGCGCGAAGGCGTCCTGGTCCTCGCGGCTGACCTTCCACTGCTGGGCGACCTTCTCGGCGGTCAGGCCCATGCCGTAGGCGATGCCGATGTTGGCGTCACGCTCGAAGATGGCGGGGGACAGCGAGGGCTTGTTGCCGCCCATCGGGACCATGGACATGGACTCGACACCGGCGGCGATCATCACCTCGGCCTCGCCCACGCGGATGCGGTCGGCGGCCATCTGCAGGGCGGTGATGCCCGAGGCGCAGTAACGGTTGACCGTCACGCCGCCCACGGAGTTGGGCAGGCCGGCCAGCACGGCGCCGACGCGGGCGATGTTCATGCCCTGCTCGCCTTCGGGGAAGGAGCAGCCCACGATGGCGTCTTCGATGGCGGCCGGATCCAGGGTCGGCACCTGAGCCAGGGCGGCCTGCATGGCGCGCACCAGCATTTCGTCCGGACGGGTGTTCCGGTAGTAACCGCGGCCCGACTTGCCGATGGGCAGGCGCGTGGCGGCGCAGATGTAGGCTTCTTGCACTTGCTTGGCCATGATTTCAACCTTTCAGTTCTTGGCGGGCGCTGGGGCGTTCTTGGGAACCCAGGCCCAGACAAATTCACATTCCACCGGGTTCAGCCCGGCCTCGTCGGTCACCGTCACCTGCACGCTCACCTCGCCCTTGGGCTCGGTCTGCATCAGCTGGCGCTGCGGCTCGGTCAGCACGGCCCGGGCCCGGAGGGCACCGGTCGCGCGCTTCTTGAAGTCCACATGCATGGACTTGCACAGCGGCAGGCAGTCATCGCGCACGTTCATGCCGACCACCATGCCCGTGGCCGTCTCGGCCAGCAGACCCATCGCGGCGGCATGCACGCCGCCGATGTGGTTCTGCACCGGGCGGCGGTTGGCGATGGCGATCTGCGCCACCTCGCGGTCCAGCTGCACGAAGTCCAGCTTGGCGGTGCCGGTGAAGGGCACCGCGCGGCGCAGCACCGCATTGCGCGCCAGAGGGCGCAAGGCGGCGGGCAACGCGTCGAGCTTGGACAGCGTGCGGGCGAGGCGGTTGGCAGTGGTCATAGGACT
The DNA here is from genome assembly GCA_041912595.1 of Burkholderiaceae bacterium. Lineage (GTDB taxonomy): Bacteria > Pseudomonadota > Gammaproteobacteria > Burkholderiales > Burkholderiaceae_C > Roseateles_B. Next base: position 22,274 of record JAYRMR010000024.1, on the reverse strand, counting down.
AAGGACAAGGCTTGCGGGCTTTTACCGGGCGTAGCGAGCGGACGTCAGGCTAGGCGGACGGAGCGCAGGAACCGGAACGTACTGGAGGTACGTGAGGATTCCGAGCACCGCCCAACGACGCATGACGTTCGCGCAGTAGCCTCACTCAGTTGCGCACCGGCTTGCCGGTTTGCAGCATGCCCATGATGCGTTCCTGCGTCTTGGGGTTCTCCAGCAGGGCGCAGAAGTGCTTGCGCTCCAGGGTCATCAGGTAGTCCTCGTCGACCACGGTGCCGGCTTCCACTTCGCCACCGCAGACCACGTCGGCGATCAGGCTCGCCAGCAGGTAGTCGTGGTCGCTGATGAAGGCGCCGTCACGCATGTTGGCGAGCTGGCCCTTGATGGTGGCGATGCCCGAGCGGCCGGCCACGGGGATGCGCGCCTTGAGCGGAGCGCGGTAGCCGGAATCGGCCAGGGCCTTGACCTGCGCGCTGGCCACGAACAGCAGCTCGTCCTTGTTCGGGACGATCACGTCGGAGTCCAGCAGGAAGCCGTTCTTGCGGGCTTCCACGGCCGAGGTCGCGACCTTGGCGGTGGCGGCGGTCGTGAAGCCGTCCTTCAGGAAGGCGAAGAGGTCGACACCGGAGTTGCCGGCCGCGGCCATTTCAGCGGCACGGCGGGCGATGTAGGTCAGGCCGCCGCCGCCGGGGATCAGACCCACGCCGACTTCCACCAGACCGACATACGACTCCATGTGCGCCACGCGGCGGGCGCAGTGCACGGCCAGCTCGCAGCCGCCGCCCAGGGCCAGGCCACGCATCGCGGCGACGACCGGCACTTGGGCGTAGCGCACGCGCAGCATCATGTCCTGCAGCTTCTTCTCTTCCGGGGCGATGCCCTTGGCGCCCTTGGTCATGAAGACGGGCATCAGGGACTCGAGGTTGGCACCGGCGGAGAACACGTCGTCCGGCGACCAGATCACCAGGCCCTTGTACTTGGCCTCGGCGATCTCGACGGCCTTGAGCAGGCCCTCGGTCACGGTCGGGGAGATCAGGTGCAGCTTGGCGGTGATCGAGGCGATCAGCACTTCGCCGTCCAGGCTCCAGACGCGGACTTCCTCGTTCTTGAACTCTTCCGTGCCGGCCTTCAGGGGCTCGACGGCGCCTTCGCCCACCAGGGACTCGGGGAAGGCCTGGCGCTCATACACCGGCAGCTTGGCGCGGGGCTTGAACTTGCCTTCGGCGGCGCTCCAGGAACCGTTGGCGCTGTGCACGCCACCGTTCTCGGCCACGGGGCCCTCGAACACCCAGGCGGGCAGCGGGGCGCTGGCCAGGGTCTTGCCGGCCTCGATGTCTTCCTTGACCCACTGGGCGACCTGCGTCCAGCCGGCGGCCTGCCACAGCTCGAACGGGCCTTGGCTGCTGCCGAAGCCCCAGCGCATGGCGAAGTCGATTTCGCGGGCGGTGTCGGCCACGGTGGCCAGGTGCACGGCCACGTAGTGGAAGCTGTCACGCAGGATGGACCACAGGAACTGGGCCTGCGGGTTGGTGGACTCGCGCAGCAGCTTGATGCGGTCGGCCGCGGGCTTCTTCAGCATGCGGGCCACGATCTCGTCGGCCTTCTTGCCGCCGGCGACGTATTCACCCGTGGCGAAGTCCAGGCGCTGGATGTCCTTGCCCACCTTCTTGTAGAAACCGCCGCCGGCCTTCTGGCCCAGGGCGCCCTTCTCGATCAGGCCGGCCAGCACCTTGGGCGTGGCGTAGGTCGAGTAGAAGGGGTCGTCCTTCAGGTTGTCCTGCATCGTCTTCACGACGTGGGCCATGGTGTCCAGGCCCACGACGTCGGCGGTGCGGAATGTGCCGGAGCTGGCGCGGCCCAGCTTCTTGCCGGTCAGGTCATCGACCACGTCGACCGACAGACCGAACTTCTCGGCCTCGATCATCGTGGCCATCATGCCGGCGATGCCGACGCGGTTGGCGACGAAGTTGGGCGTGTCATTGGCGCGCACGACGCCCTTGCCCACGGCGGTGGTCACGAAGCCCTCGAGCTGGTCGATCACTTCCGGACGGGTCGTCGGGGTGTTGATCAGCTCCACCAGGTACATGTAGCGCGGCGGGTTGAAGAAGTGGATGCCGCAGAAGCGCGGCTTGATTTCTTCGGGCAGCACTTCGGAGAGCTTGGTGATGCTCAGGCCGGAGGTGTTGGACGCGACGATGGCGTGCGGGGCGATGAAGGGAGCGATCTTGGTGTACAGATCCAGCTTCCAGTCCATGCGCTCGGCGATGGCCTCGATGATGAGGTCGCAGTCCTTGAGCAGGTCCAGGTGCTCTTCGTAGTTGGCCTGCTGGATCAGTGCCGCGTCTTCGGGCACGCCCAGGGGCGACGGCTTGAGCTTCTTCAGGCCGTCGACGGCCTTGGTCACGATGCCGTTCTTCGGGCCTTCCTTGGCCGGCAGGTCGAACAGCACCACGGGCACCTTGACGTTGACCAGGTGTGCAGCGATCTGCGCGCCCATCACGCCAGCGCCGAGGACGGCGACTTTGCGAACTTGGAATCGACTCACGGAATTACTCCTCTTTCAATTCAGGGATGGGCGCGCTCGCCTGAGCACGCCCGCATGAGGCCTTACTCGACCCGGACCCAGACCTGGGTGCGGTAGAAGAAGCCGACGTAGCCACGCATTTCCAGCTTCTTGCCGCCCTCGATCGGCTTCAGCCGGGTCCGGTAGGTCTTGCCATTGTTGGGATCCAGGATCTCGCCGCCGGTCCACAGCGCCTTGTCGTCGGCGTCCTGCTTGACGCCGCGGATGATCTGCAGGCCCGTCACCGGCTTGTCCTTGCGATCGTCCTTGCAGAGATCGCACTTGGAGTCCAGGTGCTTGGGGTCGAAGATCTTCTCGATGCTGCCCACCAGCACGCCGTTGCTTTCGCTGATGCGTACCAGGGACTTCTCGGTCTTGCCGTCGTCGTCGATCGTCTTCCACAGGCCGACCGGGGAGGTCTGGGCCAGTGCGGGGGCGGCAGCCAGCAAGGTGGCTGCGAAGGTGCCGACAAGGGTGGCGGCCAAGGTGCGTTGCATGGGGCGAGTCTCCTGTGTTGTTGTGACGGTCGCGCGGCGCCTCCTCGGTGCCGCGCGCCGCGGATGCTCAGCATCGCAGACGCCGGGGCGCGCTGCAATGCCGGCTCCTGGCTTCATCCCTGCCTCAGAACAGGGCTTCGTCCATCGCCATCAGCGGCTGCAGACCGGCACGGGCGGTGCGGATCAGCGAAGCCGTTTCGGGCAGCAGCTTGGCGAAGTAGAAGCGGGCGGTGTGCAGCTTGGCGGTGTAGAACGGATCGCCGCTGCCTTGCTTCTCGAGCGCGATCTTGGCGGCGCGGGCGAAGAAGTAGGCGAAGCACAGATGGCCCACGACGCGCAGGTAGTCCACCGCGGCGGCACCGACTTCATCGGGGTTCTGGAAGGCCTTCATGCCGATCTCGGTGGTCAGCTTGGTGACCTTGTCGCCCAGGTCGGCCAGCGGGTTGATGAACTCCTGCATGGCTTCGCTGGTGCCCTCTTCCTCGACGAAGGTGGCGATCTTCTTGCCGAACTTCTTCAGCGTGGCGCCGTTGTTGCCCAGCACCTTGCGGCCCAGCAGATCCAGCGACTGGATGGTGTTGGTGCCTTCGTAGATCATGTTGATCCGCGCGTCGCGCACGAACTGCTCCATGCCCCACTCGTGGATGAAGCCATGGCCGCCGTAGACCTGCATGCAGTGCGAGGTGGCGATCCAGCCGTTGTCGGTCAGGAAGGCCTTGATGATGGGGGTCAGCAGGGCGACTTCGGCCTCGCATTCCTTGCGCTCGTCCTCGTCAGCCGAGGTCAGGGCCTTGTCCAGCTGCAGGGCGACGTAGGTCGACAGCGCGCGGCCGCCTTCGGCGTAGGCGCGGGCGGTCAGCAGCATCTTGCGCACGTCGGGGTGCACGATGATGGGGTCGGCGGCCTTGTCCGGAGCCTTCACACCCGACAGCGAACGCATCTGGATGCGGTCCTTGGCGTAGGTCACGGCGTTCTGGTAGGCCACTTCGGTCAGGCCCAGGGACTGGTTGCCCACGCCCAGACGGGCGGCGTTCATCATCACGAACATCGCGGCCAGGCCCTTGTTGGGCTCGCCCACCATCGTGCCGATGGCGTTCTCCAGCACCATCTGGCAGGTGGAGTTGGCGTGGATGCCCATCTTGTGCTCGAGGCCGGCGCAGAAGATGCCGTTGCGCGCGCCCAGCGTGCCGTCGGCGTTCACCAGGAACTTCGGCACGATGAACAGCGAGATGCCCTTGGAACCGGCGGGTGCGTCCGGCAGGCGGGCCAGCACCAGGTGGACGATGTTCTCGGCCAGGTCATGCTCGCCGGCCGAGATGAAGATCTTGGCGCCGGTGATCTTGTAGGTGCCGTCGGGCTGGGGCTCGGCCTTGGTGCGCAGCAGGCCGAGGTCGGTGCCGCAGTGCGGTTCGGTCAGGCACATCGTGCCGGTCCATTCGCCGCTGGTCAGCTTGGTCAGGTAGGTGGACTTCTGCTCGGGCGTGCCGTGGGCATGCAGGGCCTCGTAGGCGCCATGGCTCAGGCCCGGGTACATGGTCCAGGCCTGGTTGGCCGAGTTCATCATCTCGTACATGCCCTGGTTCACCAGCACCGGCAGGCCCTGGCCGCCGTAGGCCGGATCGCAGGACAGTGCGGGCCAGCCGCCTTCGACGTACTGCTTGTAGGCTTCCTTGAAGCCCTTGGGCGGGGTGACCTCGTGCGTGGTCTTGTCCAGCTTGCAGCCCTCGGCGTCGCCGCTCAGGTTCAGCGGGGCGATGACTTCGGCGCAGAACTTGCCGCCCTCTTCCAGCACCGCGTTGATGGTGTCGGCGTCGATGTCGGCGTGGGCGGGGAGCATCTTCAGCTCTTCAACCACATTCAGCATTTCGTGCATCACGAACTGCATGTCGCGCAGGGGAGGGGTATAGGTGGGCATGGTCGACTCCAGTGGGGACTTGTGGTGAGAGATCAGGCTCGCTTGCGCGAGGCGGCAGTGCCGCGGGACTTGGACCCCGTTTCCGGGGCGGGTGTTGCCGGGCCCTGCCCCGCGCCGGTGCGGTCGACTTGCTGACCGGCCGGCGTGATGCAGGACACGATGACGCGCTCGAAGCCCTTGCCGGCGCGCTCCAGCGCACCCGGGCTGCGCATGAAGCACGCGTCGTGGTGAAGGGACAGGATCAGGCCGTGCAGCTCGAAGAGGATCTGCAGGGCATCGGTGTCAGCGGCGAGATGGCCTTCTTCCTTGGCCAGCAGGATGGCCTTGTGCAGGGCGGCGTGCCAGGCCTTGACCATGGAGACCAGCGCATCGCGCACGGGGCCGGGGCGGTCGTCGAACTCGACGGCGCCCGAGATGTAGATGCAGCCCGAGTCGATTTCCACCGACACGCGGCGCACCCAGCGCTCGTACAGGGCGCGCAGCCGGGGCAGGCCGCGCGGTTCGCGGATCGCCGTGAAGAAGACTTCTTCCTCGAATTTGGCGTGATACTCGCGGACGACGGCGATCTGCAGTTCCTCGCGCGAGCCGAAATGGGCGAACACCCCGGACTTGCTCATCTTCGTCACGTCGGCCAGGGCGCCGATGGACAGCCCCTCCAGCCCCATGTGCGAGGCCAGGCCCAGGGCCGCTTCCAGGATGGCGGCGCGCGTCTGCTGCCCTTTTTGCAGGGAGCGGACGGCGCGGCGCGGAGCCCGGGTCTCGGGCTTGCTGGCGGGCGTGGAGGCGGTCGGCACGGTGGTCTTTCGTGAGCGCTTGGGGCGTCAATAATAAAACGAACGATCGTTCTATTTTTGCCCAAAAGACCGCGAACTGCACAAGGCCCGCACCGGGCTTTCTAGGGGCAGGCGCCTAGAAGCGCACAGTCCGGGCCGGAAACCAAGGGAGAACCCTGACATTTGCTGCGGCGCAGCAGGCAAGAAGCCCGCCTTCGCCTCGCCGGACACGCAGCCCGGCCCCTCGAAACCCGCCCCGGGCGCTGGCAGGCGGTCGCTCGAGGTGCCTGAGCGGCAAGCTGCGGGCCCGCCAGTCTGAAAGCGCTGCATGACACCGGCTTGACGGGGTCGCAAGCAGCCCACACCGGGACTCCGAACGCCCGCAAAGCCCCATGAATCCGGGCATTCCGGCCCCTGACGCCTTGAGTCCGTCGGCGGACCTGCAGTACGCTGCGAGCTGGGAGGTCTGCGCTGTGGATGTTCTTCAACTGGATGTCTCGGGGCGACCGCAAGCCTGGATCACCACCCGGGACGCGGCCGCGATCTATGCCAACGACGGTGTCGCCTGGACCCTGGGCGAGCCCTGCCAGGTGCTGCGCGGCGGACTGCAGCGCCGCACGGGGCTGCAGTCGCGCATCGAGGTCCACCCCATCATCGCCGTGCGCGGGGCCGTGCCCTCGCGGGCCTGGCGTCATGAGCCCGCCCTTTCCAACCCCAAGCTCTTCGCTCGGGACCGCCACCTCTGCGCCTACTGCGGCCGCGCCTTCCACCTGGACGACCTCACGCGCGAGCACATCGTGCCCAGCTCCCGCGGCGGGCGCGACAGCTGGATGAACTGCATCACCGCCTGCCGCAGCTGCAACGGCCGCAAGGCCGACCGCCTGCCCGAGGAGGCGCACATGAGCCTGCTCTACCTGCCCTACGTGCCGAGCCTGCACGAGGACATGATCCTGCGCGGGCGCCGCATCCTGGTCGACCAGATGGAGTTTTTGCTGGCGAGCGTGCCCAGGAGCAGCCGGCTGCATGGATAGCGCGGCGACAGCATCCCGGGTTGGATCCACTGCTGCAAGTTGCCCATGCCCTGGAATTACCGCGTCATGAACCGCGATGGCGAGCTCGCCATCGACGAGGTCCACTACGACGACGGACGGGTGCAGGGCTACAGCGCCGAGCCGGCGTTCCCCGCCGGGCCAAGCCTGGACGAACTGCAGGCGAATTGCGGACAGTACCTGGCCGCGCTGCGCGAGCCGGTCCTGACCTGCGAATAGCGAGGGCGGGCACTCGCTGCGAAGCTCGCCTGCCGTCCGCGGACCGGCAGGCCAGGGTTGCGCTCCGCACCAGCATACCGCCTTCCTGTCCGGAGCCTGAGCGGTGCACCGCACAATCGGCGCTCCCCTCTGACCGCCCGGGCCAGACCCGACGTCCCGGCCCTCTCGATTGACCATGAACACCCCATCAGAAGACGAGCGCTCGGCCTGCAGGGCCGCCCTCAGCCAGGAGCAGGCCCGATCGCTGGCCGAAACCAACCAATGGGCCCACGTCGACAAGCCCCAGGTGCACGCCGACTGGGACACCCTCTACCGCAAGCTCACGCCCCTGATGCAGGCCCACCCCGCTGCATCGCCGACGATCCAGGCCGTGATGGCCGAGCACTACGCGCTGGTCTCACGCTTCTTCCGGCCCTCCAGGCAGGCCTACGTCGGCATGAGCCTCTTCTATGCCGAAGATCCCGCCATGAAGGCTTTCCACGACGCCTACGACCCGGGCCTGGTCCCCTTCTTGGCGGAGGCCATGGCGGTCTATGCCGACGACCATCTGTAGGCCTGGGCTGCAGACGCACGCGCCAGACGCTCGGTTGCGGCTGCTTTGACGTCGAATGCACAACTCAGGACATTGTTCCTCCCGGCCATACCTTGTACCGACGCACTGAAAGCCACCTCACCGGAAAATGCAATGGGCAGCACATCCATCGTGGTCATTGGCGAAAATATTGACGAACAACTCGCGCCATTCAAGGTCACCGACGACCTATTCAGAACCCAGGAACTGTATTTCCTGGGCTGGAGCATCGGCCCCGGAACCTCCGAGTGGCAATATGCGATGAAACTGCGGAAGGGGCGAACTGCTCCACCCCAGCACAGCCGTGGCGACGAGCCGCCAGGGCTGGCTTACAGCGCCTACAAACGGGACATCGACTTGCCGGGAATGAGGGAAGAAACACGGCGCGAGGCAGGGGCCATCTGGGAGGAGGCACGGCGGATCGGGGTTCCTGATGAAGCCGGGCCCCACACCCGGCCCGGCCAGCCACTCCAGGGCCGGGATTTTCTTGAAATGATGTCCCTTTTCATGGAAGAGCGGTATTCAGCCGATTCACTTGCCTATGCATGGCACAACTTCCTGGATATCCAGCGCCTGAGTTATCCCCAAGACCGATACGTCGAGCTGCGTTTCAAGGACCGCCTGGCCGAGCCCTATGTATTGCTGAACCATGCATTGATTTCAAGCGAATCCTTTTCAGCCTCGTTAAATTCAAAGGATCCGATGCGCCAGTGGGACAATTGGCTGGATTTCACTGCGGAGTTGGTCGAAGCCCAAACCCAGGACACCTTGATCTCGAAGGTCTACCTCCGGCAGTGAGTTCATCAGGCCGGCATGGCGTCAGGGCGCAAGCCTGCTGAGCTCGATGAACAAGCCCTGTGAATCGGCCCTGACGTGGGCGCTAGGTCCCGCAAGACTGGGCTGCCGTGCCGGCTAGCCGTTACAGAACGTACACACAACGCACACCGTCCGTCGGCGCGCGAGCACACGGGAGGGGCCCCCGGCTGGGTAAAGTTGCGTCATGCCGTCAACGCGCCAGCGTCCGCTGCGTTGCTGCGGCAGCCCTCTGCCGGAGAATCAAGACATGAACAAGACCTTCGCCCTTTGCGCCAGCGTGCTGGCCGTGAGCCTGCTCGGCGCCTGCGCCTCGAGCAACCCTGACGTCGTCCGCCGCGGTGACGCGCAGCGCATGGCCACCGTCATCGACGCCACCGTGCTGAGCGTGCGCCCCGTCACCGTGGATGGCAGCCAGAGCGGCGCCGGTGCCGTGACCGGCGGCGTCGTGGGCGCGGTGGCCGGGTCCTCCGTCGGCGGCCGCCGCGAGGGCCAGGTCGTGGGCGTGCTGGGTGCCGTGGCCGGCGCCGTGATCGGCAATGCCATCGAGCGCAGCGCCACCCGCGAGGATGCCGTCGAGATCCTGGTTCAGCTGCGCAACGGCGAACGCCGCTCCATCATCCAGGGCAAGGGCCAGGAGAACTTCCTGGCCGGCGATCCCGTCATCCTGACGACCACCGGCGGCAAGACCCGCGTGAGCCGCGCACCGGTGGTGTCGCAGCCGGCGCACGCGCCGTCGAACTGAGCGCCGCGGGCCCCGCCGGGGCCCCAATCGGAGGGGGCCGGGGGACGGCCCCCCGCCTCGGGGACGCCCTTCGGGGGGGGCTGCCAGGCCCACGAGGAGCAGCGATGCTTCGGGCCATAGCAAACGTCTGAGTCCCCGACATGCCCAGCCTCAGCCTCGACTTCTACTTCGCCCCCTACCAGGCCCGCCCGAGCAGCCACCCGGAATTCCATGAGATGCCGGCCTCGCTGGACGGCCTGGAGGTGCGCGACAGCACCCTGGCGGAATGGCTCGAAGTCGGCACCGGCTTCGACGAGCTGACGCCCCTGGAAAGCCTGGACACCGACTGGCTGGACCAGCTCCCGCCGAATTGAGCGTGGCCCGCGCCGAGCGGCGCGAGTCGCCATCGCCTCCCCCACCCGCAGGTCTGCCTTCCCCCGCGGCCATCCTGTCGGCCGCCATCACCGTCCTGCCGACACGCCCTCCTGAGCTCACTGCCGAAGAGAACGGCCGCCTGCTGCCGGATCGATAGCGCTCGGCCGGACCTCCTCCGCAGGCTGCCGCTCGCCGCGATGGCGACGTTCCTAACGTCAAGAAATCTGACACTTGGCTGATCCCAAACGCCCTCGACGGCCGCGAAGCCCATGGACAGGGCCCTGGCCCGGCTTTTGCATAGCGACTGCGCCGCCCTCTTCGGGGGCATGTCACAAGATGTACGACATTCGATTCACTTCACAAAGGAGTTATTGAATATGAAACAAAAGGTTTTGGCACTCATCGCCGGCCTCACCTTCAGCGCCCTGTCCCACGCCTCCATCATCACGTTCACCGGTGGCACCGTGCATCGCCACTCGGGCGGCGATGTCGTGACCAACAACGTGAGCAACTACAACGATGTGGCCAGCTACGAGGAGGCAGGCTTCCGCGTGGACTTCATCGGTGGCAACGGCTTCGCGTCGAACATCGGCAATTACTACGGCGTCGGCAAGGACGTGATCCACGGCCACTGGGCCACCGGTCACTTCGGCGGCCTGACCCGCATCGTGTTCACCAAGATCGACGGCTCCGCCTTCGACCTGAACTACTTCGTCCTCACCTCCAACACGGCATTCGGCGGTGGCAAGGCCGACGGCACCGAGCGCGCCTATGTGCATGCCTCGGTGGACGGCGTCACCGACAGCTACTCGCAGCTGCTGCCCAGCGAAGACTGGGGCTTCCCGGCCACGCAGGTCTTCCTGGGCAACCAGTTCGACGGCATCAAGTCCTTCTGGTTTGACGTGAGCTCGCCGGTGGACTGCTTCGGCATGGACAGCTTCTACATCGACCAGCCCGCCCCCGGCGTGCCGGAGCCCAGCTCCATCGCCCTGGCCGGCCTCGCGCTGCTGGCCCTCGGCGCCAAGCGCCGCCGCGCCTGAGTCCCGTACCGCCCCGGCCCGCGCGGTCGGGGCGCTGGACGGCGACTCATCCCCGCCTCCTGGCACCGGCCCGGCCGGGCGCACGCCGCCCGGCAGGCCGTCCGCCTGCTGCTCATGCGCTACCCTGCGCCCCATGAGCAAATCCTCCGTCGACGCCAACTACCGCTTCATCGCGGCCTACCAGGAAGTCAACGCCCGCGTGGCGCAGCGTCAGCAGGTGCTGGCCCTGTACGTCAGCCTCGTGGTGAGCCTGCTGGCGGCCCTCGTGGCCCTGCGCCCCGCGCCGGGGCAGACGGCGGCCCCGATCGAATGGCTGATCCTCGGCTTCCCGGTGGCCTCGCTGTGCCTGGCCTTCCTGAATGCCAAGGCCGAGCGCGCGATCACCAATCTGCGGCACTTCCTCGCGCAACTGGAGCAGCTGGACGACGCGCACCAGCGCCTGCCCAGCTACAACACCGACCCGCACTGGTCCGCCGGCGCCAACCGCGCGCGCCGCTACCACGACTACACCGCCGCCGTGCTCGCCACCTTCGGCAACGGCGCCGGCCTGGGCGCCGCGCTCGACATCTACGGCCAGCGTCTGCAGGGCCACACCTGGGCGGTGGCCCTCGCCGGGGGCCTGGCCGGCCTCTCGCTGCTGATCCTGGTGTTCACGCCGCGCTGGAGCTACCGCCCCGCCAGCGCTTGAGACCTGGCGAGCGCCCCCGCGGCGGCAGCGCGTGATGCGCTTTGCATCGCGGCCTTCACATGCTTTGCAGTTTTTCTTCGAGGACAGCCGCGCCGCACCTCGCAAGAATGAAAACCGCATAACAAGAAGGCCTGCCATGAATTTCCAGCAACTCCGTTCCGTCCGCGAGGCCCAGCGCCGCAGCTTCAACCTGACCGAGGTGGCCGCCGCGCTGCACACCTCCCAGCCGGGCGTCAGCCGCCAGATCCGGGAGCTGGAGGACGAGCTCGGCATCGAGATCTTCATGCGCGCCGGCAAGCGGCTGACGGGCCTGACCGACCCGGGCCGCAACGTGCTGCCCATCGTCGAGCGCCTGCTGCAGGAGGCCGACAACCTGCGCCGCGCGGGGGACGACTTCGCCCGTGCCGGCCGGGGCGTGCTGCGCATCGCCGCCACCCACAGCCAGGCCCGCTACGCGCTGCCGCCGGTGGTCCGGGACTTCCGCGTGAACCATCCCGAGGTCGAACTGACGCTGCAGCAGGGCTCGCCGCAGCAGGTCGCCCGGCTGCTGCTGGACGGCGAGGCCGACATCGGCATCGCCACCGAGGCGCTCGCCCAGTACGAGGACCTCGTCGCCCTGCCCTGCTACCGCTGGACCCACACGGTCGTCACCCCCCTGAACCACCCGCTGGCCGAGTCGCAGCGCCGGGGCGAGACGCTCACGCTCGAGCGCCTCGCCGAGTACCCCATCGTCACTTACGAGACCGGCTACACCGGCCGCTCGCACATCGACCAGGCCTTCAAGGCCGCCGGCCTCGCCCCGCACGTGGTGCTGGCGGCGATGGATGCCGACGTGATCAAGACCTATGTGGAGCTCGGCCTCGGCGTGGGCATCGTCGCCGCCATCGCCTATGACGAGGAGCGCGACCGCCACCTCTCGGCCATCGACGCCCGGCACCTCTTCGCGGACAACATGACCCGCCTGGCCGTGCGCCGGGACGCCTACCTGCGCGACTACGCCTACGCCTTCGTCGAGACCTTCGCGCCGCCCTGGACCCGTGAGGCCGTCCTCGAAGCCCGCGAGGGTCAGGTCTTGCCTGCCTAGGCGGCAGCGGTGCATTGCGCATGAGCAGCTGCACATTGCGTCGTTCCACTCCAGAGCCGGGCCTCCTAAGCTGGATCCATGTCCGGCGCCCCGGCCGGCCCGCCACCTCATTCCAGGAGCTCCCATGAGCATCACCGCCATCAATGTGCGCAACCAGTTCCGCGGCACCGTCAAGGAGATCATCGAAGGCCCCGTGGTCTCCGAGGTCGACGTGCAGACGGCGGGCGGCCAGATCGTCACCTCCGTCATCACCACGCGCTCCGTGAAGGACCTCGGCCTCACGGTGGGCAAGGAGGTGGTGGCGCTGGTCAAGTCGACCGAAGTCTCCATCGCCACGCTCTGAGGAGCCCGCCATGGCCTACCGCGCGCCCCGCCTGCTCATCGTCCCCGGTCTGCACGACAGCGGCCCGGCCCACTGGCAGACCTGGCTGCAGGCGCAGTACCGCGACGCCCGTCGCGTGGTCCAGCGTGACTTCAGCCGGCCGGACCTCCCGCGCTGGGCCGAGCGCATCCAGCGCACGCTCGAGAGCGCGGCCCACGAGCCGGCGGGGGGCGAGTGGATCGCCGTGGCGCACAGCTTCGGCTGCCTCGCCATGGCCCGCCACCTCGCCGACCACCCGGATTCGCCCATCCGCCAGGCGCTGTTCGTGGCCCCCGCCGAGCCCGACAAGTTCGGCCTCGCCGAATCCTTGCCGCACCACCGCCTGCATGTACCGAGCAGTCTCATCGCCAGCCAGAACGACCCCTGGATGAGCGCCGCCAGCGCCCTGCGCTGGGCCAGCCGCTGGGGCGCCAGCTTCAGCAACCTGGGCGCGGTGGGGCACATCAACACCGAGTCCGGCTTCGGCCCCTTCCCGCTCGCCAAGCGCTGGGTGGAGGCCGCACGGGCCCGCGCGGCGCGGGAGCAGCGGCCCGTGCATGCCGGGATCCAGGAGTGGCACTTCGCCGTCTAGCCGACGCGGGTGAGCCCCTCGGCGCCCAGGCCGGCGCCCGCCACGAGCGCATTGCGGCGCCGGGCCCACAGTCGCGCCGCATGAAGGGCCTCGAGAGCGGCAAGCCGTCACGGTCTTGGACAGTCCGGGCCGGCCCGCGCGGCCACGCCGCCCCAAGCCCGCGGCGTGCTGGGAGAATCCGCGCCAGCACGCCATGCCAAGCTCGCGCACGCCCTCTCCTTTGCTCCCGGCCGCCCGCCTGGCGGTGATCGCCTGGATGGCGAGCCTCGCGCTGCCCGCTCAGGCGGCGGGCGGCCATCACGCGGTCGACGACGCCAGCATCGCCGACCCCGGCCAATGCGCGCTCGAGGCCTGGGGCGAGCACTCGCGCGACCATCGGCTCCAGCATGCCGGTGGCGCCTGCCGGGCCGGCGCCGTCGAGCTGGGCCTCAACCTCGACCGCAGCGCCAGCCCCGGCGAGGCGGCGGTGCGCAGCCTCGGGCTCCAGCTCAAGGGGGCGGGCGAGCTGCAGCCGGGGCTCAGCCTCGGCGCCACCTGGACTGCCACCTGGCAGAGCGGCACGCCGCGCTTTGCCGGCCACACGGCCCTGCTGCTGCTCACCTGGCAGCCCCGCGACGACCTGGCCCTGCACCTGAACCTGGGCCGCGAGTTCCCCACGCAGGCCCCCGCATTGATGCGCCATGGGCTGGCCCTCGAATGGCAGCTCACGCCGCAATGGCAGGCCCTGGCGGAGCAATGGACCGATGCCCTCGGCCCGCAGCAGCGGCTGGGACTGCGCTACGCGCTGAATGATCGCCTCACGCTGGACCTCAGCCGGGCGCACGGCAATCACGGCACGCACCCGGTCTGGTGGACGCTGGGGCTGAACTGGGCCCTCACGCACGGGCTGCGCTGAGCGCGCCACGGCAGGCCCCGCCGCCCCCCCTCGCTCAACCCAGCAGGCGGCGTGCGATGAGGTCCTTCATGATCTCGTTCGTGCCGCCGTAGATCTTCTGCACGCGGGCGTCGGCATACATCCGGGCGATCGGGTACTCGGCCATGTAGCCATAGCCCCCGAAGAGCTGCAGGCACTCGTCCATCACCCGGCACTGCTGCTCGGTCGTCCACCACTTGGCCATGTAGGCGGCCTCGTCGTCGAGCGTGCCGTCGAGCAGGCGCTGCACGCAGTCGTTGACGAAGCTGCGCACGACGTGGGCCAGGGTCGCGCATTCCGCCAGCTTGAAGCGCGTGTTCTGGAAGCTGGCGACGGACTGCCCGAAGGCCTGGCGCTGGCTCGTGTACTCGACGGTGAGCTCCACCGCGCGCTCGATGGTCGCGGCGGCGGGCACCGCGAGCAGCAGGCGCTCGTAGGGCAGCTGGCTCATCAGCTGGCGGAAGCCCTGCCCCTCCACGCCACCCAGCAGATGCGAAGCCGGCACACGCACGCCCTGGAAGGCCAGCTCCGCCGTGTCGGACGCATGCTGACCCAGCTTCTCCAGGCGCCGTCCGACGCTGAAGCCGGGCAGGTCCTGCGTCTCCAGCACGAGGAGGGACACCCCTCGGCTGCCCGCCTCGCCGGTGCGCACGGCCACGACCAGCAGGTTGGCCGAAAAGCCGTTGGTGATGAAGGTCTTGGCGCCGTCGAGAACGTAGTCGTCACCGTCCCGGCGCGCCCGCGTGCGCATCGCCTTGAGGTCCGAGCCGCAGCCCGGCTCGGTCATCGCGATGCCGGCCAGCAGCTCGCCGCTCGCCAGCCCCGGCAGCCAGCGCCGCTTCTGCTCCTCCGTGCCGTAGTCAAGGAGGTAGTGCGCCGCGATGGTGTGCACGGCGGTGTTGGCCGGCATCTCGGCCCGTGCCAGCTCGTCCTGCACGACCAGCTGGTAGGCCAGGCTCGCGCCCGCGCCGCCCCAGGCCTCGTCGAGCTCGGGCAGCAGGAAGCCGAGCGCCCCGAACGGCCGCCAGACCTCACGCGGGATGTAGCCCTGGCGCCGCCAGCCGTCGAGCCGCGGCGCCATTTCGGCGTTCACGTAGCGGCGGACCTGCTCGCGGAAGGCGTCGATCTGCTCGTCCATCCAGGGGTGGCGATGCAGGCGGGGCAGCAAGGGGGTGGTCATGGCGGGCGTCCGAGGGAGTGAGGGGTGTCAGTTCAGCGCGTGCGCTCAGGCCGCCGTGCGCTCCGGCGCCTCGTAAAGCGTCACCACGCAGGCGCCGCCGAGCCCGAGGTTGTGCTGCAGCGCCAGCCGCGCGCCCTCGACCTGCCGCGCCCCCGCCTGGCCCCGCAGCTGCTGGACGAGCTCCGTGCACTGCGCCAGCCCGGTCGCCCCGAGCGGATGGCCCTTGCTGAGCAGCCCACCGGAGGGGTTGGTCACCACGCGGCCGCCGTAGGTGTTGTCGCCATCGACGACGAAGGGCTCCGCGCCCCCCACCGGGCACAGGCCCAGGGCCTCGTAGGTGATCAGCTCGTTGTGCGCGAAGCAATCGTGCAGCTCGACGACGTCCACGTCCGCCGGCCCGATGCCCGCGGCCTCGTAGACCTGGTCCGCGGCCCGGCGGGCCATGCTGAAGCCGACCAGCTCGCGCATGTCTGCGGACTCGAAGGTCTCGGGACCGTCCGTGGTCATGGCCTGGGCGCGGATCCGCACCGCCGCGCGGAGGCCGTGGCGTGCGGCAAAGGCCTCGGAGCAGATCAGCGCCGCGGCGGCACCGCAGGTCGGCGGGCAGGCCATCAGCCGGGTCATCACGCCGGGCCACATCACGGGGGCGTTCAGCACGTCCTCCTCGCTCACCACTGTCCGGAAGAGCGCCAGCGGGTTGTTGGCGGCGTGCCGGCTCGCCTTGGCGCGGATCTTGGCGAAGGTGCTCAGCTGCGTGCCGAACTGCTGCATGTGCGCCAGCCCCGCGCCGCCGAAGTAGCGCAGCGCCAAGGGGATCTCCGCGTGGCCGACGAGCTCGTCCGTGGTCTGGTCGAAGCGGTCGAAGGGGCTGGGGCGGTCCTTGAACACGGCGCCCAGCGCCCCGGGGCTCATCTGCTCGAAGCCCAGCGCGAGCACGCACTCGGCCGCCCCGCTCTCCACCGCCTGGCGGGCCAGGAACAGCGCCGTCGAGCCGGTGGAGCAGTTGTTGTTCACGTTGATGACGGGAATGCCGCTCATCCCGACCTCGTACAGCGCGCGCTGTCCGGCGGTGCTGTCGGCATAGACATAGCCCACATAGGCCTGCTGCACCTGGGCATAGCCGATGCCGGCGTCCTGCAGCGCGAGGCGCGTGGCCTCGGCCGCCATCTGCGGATAGGGTGCGCTGGCACCCGGCTTGGTGAAGGGGATCATGCCGACCCCGGCGACGAGTACCTTGCGATTCATGGACGCGGCTCCTCTGGCAATGGCGGGCCGGCGCCCCCACGGGGCCGGCCGCATCGCCATGCTAGACAGCGGCGCGCCCGGCCCCAATGGCAAAAGGCGGCGCGGCGATGTCATTTCACGTCGCCCCGCGCGCGAAGGTCCCGGGCCCCGGCGCTACAGTACGCCGCTGTGACTGCCCGCCCTGCCACCCCGCCAGCCCCGGCGCTGACCGTGGGCATCGAGTTCGCGCTGAACCTGCTCTCAGGCCTGCGGCGGCGCGGCATCGACGGCAGCGAGCTGCTCCTCGAGGCCGGCATCGCCCCGGAGGCCTTGCATCAGCCGGGCGCGCGCATCGCCACCTTCCAGCTCGCCACGCTCCTGCGCACCCTGGTCGAGCGCCACGACGACGAAGTGCTGGGCATGCTCTCCCGGCCCTCCAAGCGCGGCTCCTTCGCGCTGCAGGTCCGCGCCGGCATCGGGGCGTCGACGCTCGATCAGGCCATCCGCCGCATCGCCCACGTGTTCCGGCTGCTGCACGACGACCTGAGCCTCGAGCTCGTCCGCGAAGCGGGGCTGACGGGCGTGCGCCTGCAGTTTCACAACGCCGAGGTGGCCGCGAATCCGCATCTGCACGAGCTCGTGCTGCGCGTCTACTGGCGCCTGTTCGCCTGGCTCGTCGGCGGGCAGCTGCCCGTCGTCCGCTTCGACTTTGCCTATGGCCGCCCGCCCTACTCCGACGGCTACGGCCCCATCTTCCCCGCGCCCTGGCGCTTCGACATGCCGCACAGCGCGATGTGGTTCGAGTCCGAGCGCCTGCAGCTGCCCGTGTGCCGCGACGAAGCCGCCCTGCGCCGCTTCATGGCCGATGTGCCGGTGCAGGTCATCCTGCCGCGCCGCGATGCAGGCACCAGCGGCCGTGTGCGCGCGCACCTGCAGCGCACGCAACCCCTGTGGCCCGATCTCGAGCGCACCGCCGCGGCCCTGCACCTGTCCGTCAGCGCCCTGCAGCGCCGCCTCGCCGCCGAGGGCAGCAGCTTTCAGGCGCTCAAGGACCAGCTGCGCCGCGAAGTCGCCATCTACCGCCTGCACACGAGCGACGTGCCCCTGAGCAAGCTCGCCGCGGAGCTCGGCTTCTCGGACACCGCGGCGTTCCAGCGCGCGTTCAAGAGCTGGACCGGGATGGCGGCGGGGGGGTATCGGCGCGCTCGGGGCTGACGCTCGGCCGCCCCGGTGCGCGGCCCGGGCCGTCACGCGCCGAGGGCCAGCGCCAGCGGCGTCATGGGGGCCGGCGCTGCGGGCGGATCGCCCGTTTCCACGTACGCCTTCACCGCCCGCAGAATGGCCTCCCCGCCTCGGGACGCCGGCGAGAGGCTGGCGCCTCGGGCATGGCCGGGATCGCTGTAGTTGATGACGCCCGGCAGGTCCGCGGCATCGACTCGGAGGCCCCAGTCATTGACGCGCCGCGTGACCACGATCTCGCAGCCGCCGGCCGCTGAATCGCCCCGCATCCAGTAGACACCTCTGAGCCTCAAACGTGAGGCCCAATAGGAGGTGCCATGAGTAAGCAAAGATACCCCGAAGAATTTAAGACCGAAGCGGTCAAGCAGATCACCGAACGCGGGCACAAGGTGGCCGACGTGGCGTCCAGGCTTGGCGTGAGCCAGCACAGCCTGTACGAGTGGATCAAGGCGCGCCGAGCGCCGCCCGGCGAGCGTCAGGCGCAGCTATCGCAAACTGACGAACTGCGCCGCCTGAAGGCCGAGCTCAAGCGCGTGACCGAGGAGCGTGACATCCTAAAAAAGGCCGCAGCGTACTTTGCCAAGCAGTCCGGGTGAAGTACGCGTTCATCGAGCGCCACGAGCATGAACACAGCGTGCGGCGCATGTGCCAGGTCATGAAGGTGCACCCCAGCGGGTACTACGCGTGGAAGGCCGAGCCCGTAAGTCCTCGCGCCAAGGACGACCAGCGGCTGCTGGGTCTGCTCAAGCACGCTTGGCTAGAAAGCGGTGGCGTTTACGGCTACCGCAAGCTCACGCTGGACATGCGCGACCTGGGTGAGAGCTGCGGCAAGCATCGCGTGGCCCGATTGCTCAGGCTCGAAGGGCTGCGCTCGCAGACGGGCTATCGCCGTCGCCCTGGTGTGCGCGGAGGCAAGCCTGCTGTCGTGGCGCCCAGCCACTTGCAGCGTCAGTTCACTGTGGCCGAGCCCAATCAGTCCTGGGTGACCGACATCACGTACATCCGTACCCATGAGGGATGGCTCTATCTGGCCGTGGTGGTCGATCTGTTCTCGCGTCAGGTCGTCGGCTGGTCAATGGGCAGTCGAATCGACACCGGCCTAGTGCTTGATGCGCTGATGATGGCCTTGTGGCGCCGCCAGCCCAAGCAGCCGGTCACGGTACATTCGGATCAGGGCAGCCAGTTCACCGGCCACGACTGGCAGGACTTCCTGCGCGACCATAACCTGATCTCCAGCATGAGCCGCCGCGGCAACTGTCACGACAACGCGGTGGCCGAAAGCTTCTTCCAACTGCTCAAGCGCGAGCGTATTCGCCGCCAGATCTATTCGACCCGCGACGACGCAAGAGCCGATGTCTTCCACTACATCGAGATGTTCTACAACCCCAAGCGCCGTCACGGCACTGCCGGTGATACTTCGCCAGCCGAGTTCGAGCGGCGCTATTCCCAACGGCTCAAAAGTGTCTAGGGGATGCGGGGCGATTCAGTACCGGCCCGCATTCAGTCATAGGCAGTCACCCGATTCCAGACCCACTAACGGGCTAAGTGATCGGCCCACTTACACCCTTCACGTTCAATTTGCGTTGAGCTGAAGACTTTTGAGTTCGTGCTCGAGCCAGGTAGAGAAAGCTGTGGGGAGGTCCGCACAAAACGTGCGATCCATTAGACACCCGCGCTCAAAGTACACAATCTTAAACGCTCCCCCAGCGGAGCAGATCCAGTACCCCTCGGAGGTCGGATGGTCGTTCACGAAGCTGGCAAACCCTCTTCGCTCTGCCTCTGCCGTGATGTCGGCAGCTGATGCAGTCCAGGCCCTCGCCAAGCTGCGCCAGTCACCGCCACAGTACCGCCGAACCAAGTGCCAAACATGGCCGGTCAGGATGGCGTCTATCTGTTCGTCAGTGGGGATCTTCAAGGCACCCTCTCCTCGATGACTATTCGTCTGACGGGATGCGTCCGTACTGGAGCTCATCAGGGCGAATGATCTTTGCGATGTAGCGCGCCCGGTCAGCCTTCAGACCATGAGCTTCAACGACCCACGCAGCGATCTCCTCAATGCTGCTGCGGCGTGCACCTGACGATGGGTCGTAGGTGCCTCCGTCGCTGACTGGACGCCAGTAGCGCTCAACCGCAGCAGCCAAGGCTTTCAGCCCAACGGTTTCATACCTGCCCCACGGCCACGGCCCCGACGCCAGGACCTCGCCGCCAAATGCCGACCGAGCGGGCCAGTCCCCAATGACGGGGAACTTGGTCTTTCGGGCCCACGCCGCGAACTCGGCAAGACTCACAGACGCCCGATCGATTTCCGCATGCTTCGATCTGTCGACAGGCATCTCTCCGAACTCCGCAGCCTCTGAGGCACTCCGGACGCTCTTCCACAGATTGCGCTCATCGATGCACCAGCCATCTTCAACGGGCGGATGGGAGATCCTGCCAATATTGAAAAGCACGTCAAACGACTGCAGGAATTGGAGGCTCGCGTCTGCATCGACAGCGAACGAGTCGGGGTCGACAAAGCTATGCAGAAGCACCGCCTGCCACAGCTCTATTGAACTCTTCCCGGACCACCTTCGCAGAGCCACTTGATCGACTGCGACCAACACGGGCCTGGCCGAAGGCATGTCGAATAGCGCTTCGATCCCGTTCGGATGATGTCGAGTCACTGTCGTGCTTTCCTATTGGCTTTGAGCCCAGCTTACCAAGCGCAGCACTAACGGCAACGTAACGGCAACGAAGCTCAACATCATCTTCGGATGTTAGTAATCGCCACCACTACAACCCGCATGGATTGGTAGGCCGTACAGGACTTGAACCTGTGACCAAAGGATTATGAGTTGGCGGGCAACGGTGTGTACCTAACAAAGTGTACCGGATGCAACCGTAGCCTAGAAGAGCTGAAAGTACTTTGGTGACAGTAACTTAGCGAAGTTTGCCAGAATCGGTCAAAGCTGATGACTGTACCGCTGGTGTACCGAAAAAGGCACTGTACCGGAGTTGGTCTGGCTGTCCACGAGGGCGGCAAATGTGCTCCCAGGCATGGGAGCTCACTGCATCGCCGAGCGCAGATACGCAGCGGCCCGTCGCGCGCCGAAGGAGTCAGCAATCTGCAGGCAGTTCTGTCCTTGCGCATCTGGCTGCCTTGGCTCACCGCCATGCTCCATCATCAAGTGAAGCACTTCAGGCAAATCACTCTCTGCAGCCAGCATCATTGGCGTGCGCCCGGCCACAGGGTAGCGGTGTGGACGATTAGGTTTGGCCCCATGCGCCAACAAAAGCTTCACGATCTGCGTGAGGCTGCCCACCGAGTGTCGCTTCACATGCTGATCAACCTGAATACCTGCGACTTGAAGAGCCAATCCTGGATTGGCCTGCATGAGCGTGGTGTCACTTCCAAAAACACCAGCAGACACCACCCCGAATCGTCTGAGCGTCTCTCGTTGAACCTGATCTGGCGAACTCAAAAAGGCCCGCATGAGCCGCTGTAAAAATGCCTGCGGTTGAACACGGCCAAACAACTTGGACACCACGTAGTACAACGGTGACTGGTTATCTGTCAGTGCCGCAAGGTCAGCATCCGCCCCCTGCTCCAGCAACGCCTGGACGACTTCAGGCGCACCTAGGTCAATGGCACACATCAGTGGCGTCAGCCTTTTACGGTGGGTTCGCGCATTCAACGTCTCAGGCAGATGCTGAGTGCTGAGCAGCAAATTCAAAGCCTCTCGATTGCCTGTGCCTTCCGCATGCTGGATGGCGCAGAGCAGCGCTGAGCCGCCCGAGCTGTCCAACTCATCCACAGATGCTCCGAGAGCCAAGAGGTCGCGAACCTGCGAATCCTTGCCGAAAGAGGCATACAGCCGCAGTTGAGGCCACCTGCGAACCGTGCCGTCTGAAAACGTCACAGCACGCACGCGACCAGGCTTTCTTCGATCCAGCTCGATGGCACCGATCTGTTCCGCAGAGATAGCCATGAAGCCAGGAATTGGCGTGCCAGACAGATCCAACGGGCTCTCAGGAAACCGCCCTACGGGCGGAAACAGCACAAGCAACTGTTGCGCGAACTGCTCGAACTCCCAACCCTCCACCACGGTACTTTCTGGGCGAATGAACAAGCCGAGGGCCACGGACACATGCTTCAGTTGCTTGACCAAAGGCTTTTCATTACCGAGAAAGGCTGCAATACAAAGCCCCTCCCGAACAAGGTCCTTGACAGAGGACCCCGCGCGATAGGCTGCTAGCTCAAAGGCAAGCTTGTAATGCGGGATAGCTTCGTCGTACTGTCCCGACAAAACATGCCAACGCCCCTTCATCCACGCATAGTGGTAGGCGGTCATGTATTGACCCAGCAAATCCTGCTCAGGTCATGCCGCTAATGCAAATGCCTCAGCGGGTGTTCTCATGTTCAGCGCCTGATGCGGACGCCGGTGGTTGTAGAAGTGGATCCAGTCCCCGATGAGGCG
>JAYRMR010000023.1:0-78827 GCA_041912595.1 Burkholderiaceae bacterium | reverse complement strand
GCACGCGCTGCTGCGGCGCGCGCGGGTTCATGTGCTTGATGCGGTGGGCCAGGGCGTCCACGGCGGCCGGGTCGCAGAGGTCGGTCTTGGACAGGAAGATCTGGTCCGCGAAGCCGATCTGGCGGCGGGCCTCCTGGCGGGTGTTGAGCTGCTCCTCGGCGTGCTTGGCGTCCACCAGCGTCAGGACGGAATCCAGCAGATAGCTCTCGGCGATCTCGTCGTCCATGAAGAAGGTCTGGGCGACGGGGCCCGGGTCGGCCAGGCCGGTGGTCTCGATCACCACGCGGTCGAACTCGACCTCGCCCTTGCGGCGCTTGGCTGCCAGGTCGGACAGCGTGGTGCGCAGGTCCTCGCGGATCGTGCAGCAGACGCAGCCGTTGCTCATCTGGATGATCTGCTCCTTCGTCTCGGTGAGCAGGATGTCGTTGTCGATGTTCTCCTCGCCGAACTCGTTCTCGATCACGGCAATCTTCTGGCCGTGGGCCTCGGACAGCACGCGCTTGAGCAGCGTGGTCTTCCCCGAGCCGAGGAAGCCAGTGAGGATGGTGGCGGGGATCAAACCTGGGGACGAACCTTGAGACATGGCGGGCGCAGGCGGCCGCAGGGCCGGCTGTTTGAAATGTAGACAGAGGCCCCAATAAATGGGGGCGGCCGACTGTCATTCAAGTCCCTGTCAAAGTCAATCGGTTATTCTTTGCGTCCCCCAACTACGACACGAGTGCCTGTGTCTGAACCACAGCCTAGTCGATACCCCCACGCCCGAAGTGGGGGTACGAGGCCCGGTGCGGAAGCGCCCGCGGCCAAGAGAAATCTGCTGGAACGCGTGCTGGAATTCCTCCATCCCGGCCCCGATTCCACCAGCGAACTGATCGAGAACTTCGCCGAGGCCGAGGAGCGCGCGCTGATTGCGCCCGAGTCCCGCCAGATGCTCGAAGGCGTGCTGCGCATGGCCGAGCTCAGTGCCGGCGATGTCATGGTGGCCGCGCCCCGCATGGACCTGCTGCCCATCGACGCCGACTACGAGACCCTGCTGGCCTCCGTCATCGCGACGGGCCACAGCCGCTTCCCGGTCTACGAAGGTCAGCGCGACAACATCATCGGCATCCTGCTGGCCAAGGACCTCCTGAAGCTGCAGCGCGCGCCGGGGCTGAACCTGCGCACCCTGCTGCGTCCGCCGGTCTTCGTGCCGGAGAGCAAGGGCCTGAACGAGCTGCTGCGCGACTTCCGCGCCAACCGCAATCACCTGGCCATCGTGATCGACGAGTTCGGCAACACGGCCGGCCTCATCACCATCGAGGACGTGCTGGAGGAGATCGTCGGCGAGATCGAGGACGAATTCGACGTCGTCGAGGCCAGCGATGCCGGCATCTACACCCTGGCCGACGGCACCCAGCGCGTGGCGGGAGACACGCCCATCGAGGCCGTCAACGAGGCCTTCGGGCTGCAGCTGGCCTGCGAGGACTTCGACACCATCGGCGGCCTGCTGGCCCACGAGCACGGCCGCGTGCCGCGCCGCGGCGAGGTCGTGGCGCTGGGCGGGCTCGTGTTCAGCGTGATGCTGACGCGCGGCGGCTCGGTGCGCTGGTTCAAGGTCACCCGCGGGCCCGAGGCGGCGCCGGCGGAGCCGTCCGCGGCCGCTGAATGACGGGTCGCGCGCCCCGAGCGAGGCGGGTGGCCAGCGGGCTGTCCCGCTGGCTGATGAGCCGGGGCCCGGGCGTCAGCCTCGTGCTGGCACTGCTGGCCGGCGTGCTGCAGACCGTGTCCTTCGCGCCGGTGGAGGCCTGGTGGCTGCAGCCGCTGTCTCTGGCCGGGCTGGCCGTGCTCGTCTGGGACGCCGCGCCGCGCCGTGCGGCCGCCTGTGGTTTCGCCTTTGGCCTGGGCTGGCTGGCTGCCGGGCTCTGGTGGCTTTACATCAGCCTGCACGACTACGGCCACCTGCCCGCGCCCTTCGCCGGGGCGGCCGTGGGGCTGCTGGCCGCGTTCCTGTCGCTCTACTACACCGCCGCGATGGGATGCTTCGCCGGCTGGCGCCGTGCCGCTCCGGCGGCCCGGGTGGGCCTCTTCGCCGCGCTGTGGCTGCTCGCCGAGCTGGCCCGCGCCCAGTGGCTGACGGGCTTCCCCTGGATCGCCAGCGGCTATGCCCACACGGTCGGCCCGCTGGCCGGCTGGGCGCCGTGGATCGGCGTCTACGGCATCGCCGCGCTGTCGGCCGCCCTGGCGGCGGCGCTGGCGGCGCTGCTCCACGCGAAGGCCTGGCGGGCCCTGGCCGTGCTCGCGGTGCTGGCGGCGGTGCCGGTGGTGCTGCCGTCCGAGTTCACCCGGAGCAGCGGCGAGATCCGCCTGTCCCTGCTGCAGCCCAATGTGGCGCAGGACCAGAAGTTCGACCGCGAGCTCTGGGCCCGCAACCTCGACGCGCTGCTGCAGCAGGCCGAGCGCGCCCGCGGGCAGCTGGTGCTGACGCCCGAGTCCGTCGTGCCGCTGCCGCTGGCCTACCTCGAGCCCGAGGTGGTGCAGCGCATCGCCGCCGTCGGCAAGGTGCGGCCGGTGCTGCTGGGCAGCTTCCTCGGGGACGACCAGGCCGGCTTCGTCAATTCGCTCGTGGCCTTCGGCGCGCCGCGCCAGCCCGACGGCGAGGCCTACAGCTACGGCAAGCGCCACCTGCTGCCCTTCGGCGAATTCATCCCGCCCGGCTTCCACTGGTTCGTGCAGGCGCTGCGCATTCCGCTGGACGACCAGGCCACCGGGCAACACCAGCGCTCGCTCGTGCTGGACGGGCAGCGCATCCGTCCGCTGATCTGCTACGAGGATCTGTTCGGCGAGGACTTCGCCCGCAGCCTCGTCGGCCCGGAGGCCGCGACGGTGCTCGCCAATGCCAGCAACCTCGCGTGGTTCGGGCCGCGCATGGTGCAGGACCAGCACCTGCAGTTCTCCCGCATGCGGACGCTGGAGTTCCAGCGGCCCCTGGTGCGCGCCACGAACACCGGCGCCACGGCCGCCATCGACCACCAGGGCCGGGTGACGGCCCGCCTGCCGGCCGAGGTGCCCGGCGTGCTGGAGGTGCGGGTCGAGGGGCGCACCGGCGCCACGCCCTACGCCCGCTGGCTGGCGGCGCTGGGCCTGTGGCCGCTGTGGGGGCTGGGCCTCGTTGCCGCGCTCCTGCTGCGCCGCCCGGCGGGCCGCTGACCGCCGGCCGGCGCGCGGCTTGATCCACCCGCGGGCGCCCCGCATGGGCACCCGTAGAATGGGCCGCTTCCTTCAACGCCCGTGCTGCCCCGCGCAGCGCCCCGGGCCTTACCGCTGCACACCACCATGCTGAGCTTCCAGCAAATCATTCTGAAACTTCAGGAATACTGGTCCGCCCAGGGCTGCGCGCTGCTGCAGCCCTATGACATGGAGGTCGGCGCCGGCACCAGCCACACCGCGACCTTCCTGCGCGCGCTGGGCCCCGAGCCCTGGAACGCGGCCTATGTGCAGCCCAGCCGCCGCCCCAAGGACGGCCGCTACGGCGAGAACCCCAACCGCCTGCAGCACTACTACCAGTTCCAGGTCGTGCTGAAGCCCGCGCCGGCCAACATCCTCGAGCTGTACCTCGGCTCGCTGGAGGCCCTGGGCTTCGACCTGAAGAAGAACGACGTCCGCTTCGTCGAGGACGACTGGGAGAACCCCACCCTCGGCTGCTGGGGCCTGGGCTGGGAGGTCTGGCTCAACGGCATGGAGGTGACGCAGTTCACCTATTTCCAGCAGGTCGGCGGCATCGATTGCAAGCCCATCACCGGCGAGATCACCTACGGCCTCGAGCGCCTGGCCATGTATCTGCAGGGCAAGGAGTCGGTGTACGACCTGGTCTATGTCGAGGGCAAGAACGGCGCTCCCGACATCAAGTATGGGGACGTGTTCCACCAGAACGAGGTCGAGCAGTCCACCTACAACTTCGAGCACAGCGACGTCGACTTCCTGCTGCAGGCCTTTGCCGCGCACGAGAAGCAGTCGCAGCACCTGATGACGCAGCAGCTGGCGCTGCCCGCCTACGAGCAGCTGCTCAAGGCCGGTCACACCTTCAACCTGCTGGACGCCCGCGGCGCCATCTCGGTGACCGAGCGCGCCGCCTACATCGGCCGCATCCGGAACCTGGCCCGCGCCGTGGCGCAGGCCTATCTGGACAGCCGGGCCCGCCTGGGCTTCCCCATGGCGCCCAAGGCCTGGGGCGAGGAAGTGCTGGCGAACCTCGCCAAGCAAGCTGAAAAGAACGCAAAGAAGGCGGCCTGAACCCTATGAGTACTCCGCAGAACCTCCTCGTCGAACTGTTTGTCGAAGAGCTGCCGCCCAAGGCGCTCAAGAAGCTGGGCGAGTCCTTCGCCACCGTGCTGGCGGACAGCCTGAAGGCCCAGGGCCTGGCCGGCGCCGAGGCCGCCGTCACGCCCTTCGCCTCGCCGCGCCGCCTGGCCGTGCACGTGACGGCCGTGGCCGCCAAGGCCGCCGACCGCGCTGTCCAGCAGAAGCTCATGCCCGTCGCCGTGGCGCTGTCTGCGGACGGCCAGGCCACGCCGGCCCTGCTGAAGAAGCTGGCCAGCCTCGGTGCCGACGCCAGCGTCGTGCCCCAGCTCAAGCGCCTGCCGGACGGCAAGGCCGAGGCCCTGTTCCTCGATTCCATGGTCGCCGGCGCCACCCTGGCCGAAGGCCTGCAGAAGGCCCTGGATGAGGCCCTCGCCAAGCTGCCCATCCCCAAGGTGATGAGCTACCAGCTGGCCGACGGCTGGAGCAGCGTCAACTTCGTGCGCCCGGCCCATGGCCTCGTGGCGCTGCACGGCTCGACCGTGGTGCCCGTGGCCACGCTGGGCCTGAGCTCCGGCCGTGAGACGCTGGGTCACCGCTTCGAGGCCGCGCAGCCGCGCCTGGCCATCGAGAGCGCCGACAGCTACGCCGCGCAGCTGCGCGAGCAGGGCGCCGTGATTGCCAGCTTCGCCGAGCGCCGCGCCGAGATCCTGGCCCAGCTCAACGCCGCCGCCGCCAAGGAAGGCCTCAAGCCCATCGACGACGAGGCCCTGCTGGACGAGGTCACCGCCCTGGTCGAGCGCCCCAATGTGCTGACCTGCCAGTTCGAGCCCGAGTTCCTGGCCGTGCCGCAGGAGTGCCTCATCCTCACGATGAAGGCCAACCAGAAGTACTTCCCGCTGCTGGACGCCGCGGGCAAGCTGACGCACAAGTTCCTCGTCGTCTCCAACATCCGCCCGGCCGACGCCAGCGCGGTGATCGGCGGCAACGAGCGCGTCGTGCGCCCGCGCCTCTCGGACGCCAAGTTCTTCTTCGACCAGGACCGCAAGAAGACCCTGGCCGATCGGGTGCCAGGTCTTGCCAAGGTGGTCTACCACGGCAAGCTGGGCTCGCAGGGCGACCGCGTCGAGCGCGTGCGCTTCATCGCGCGGGCCATCGTTCATCAGCTGGGCGACCATCAGCCGGCCTCGGTGCAATCGCATGACGAGCTGCAGATGCTGTCGCACAAGGCCGATCTGGCGGCCCTGCTGGCCAAGGCCGACCTGCTGACCGACATGGTCGGCGAGTTCCCCGAGTTGCAGGGCATCATGGGCGCCTACTACGCCCGCCACGAGGGCCTGCGCGACGGCGTCGCCATCGCCATCGAGGATCACTACAAGCCGCGCTTCGCCGGTGATGAGCTGCCGCGCAACCACACCGGCACCGTCGTCGCGCTGGCCGACAAGCTCGAGACCCTGGTGGGCCTGTTCGGCATCGGCCAGCTGCCCACGGGTGACAAGGACCCCTTCGCGCTGCGCCGCCATGCGCTGGGCGTGATCCGCATCCTCGTCGAGAAGAACCTGCCGCTGGACCTGCCCGCGCTGATCGACTCTGCCGTGCCGGCCTTCGGCGAGCTGATCACCAGCCCGCGCGAGGCCCTGCTGGGCTTCTTCGCGGACCGCGTGGCGGTCTCGCTGCGCGACCAGGGCTACAGCGCCCAGGAAGTGGACGCCGTGCTGGCGCTGAACCCCAGCCGCCTGGGCGACGTGCCGCGCCGCCTGGAGGCCGTGCGCGCCTTCGCGGCGCTGCCCGAGGCCGCCTCGCTGGCCGCCGCCAACAAGCGCGTGGGCAACATCCTCAAGAAGATCGAGGGCGAGCTGCCCACGGCCGTGGACCCCGCGCTGCTGAAGGAGGCCGCCGAGCAGGCTCTGGCCGCCGCGCTGGCCGAGGTCCAGCCGCAGGCCGACACGCTGTTCGAGCAGCACGACTACGCCGGCTCGCTGAAGGCCCTGGCCGCGCTCAAGGGCCCGGTCGATGCCTTCTTCGATGACGTCATGGTCAACGCCGAGGATGCGGCCCTGCGCGCCAACCGTCAGGCGCTGCTGAACCGCCTGCATGGCGCGATGAACCGCGTGGCCGACCTGTCCCGCCTGGCTTCCTGAGGAGCATTCCATGCCCGCCCGTTCCGATCACAGCCACAGCATGAAACTCGTCATCCTGGGGCGTGACGGGACGATCAACCGCTTCCGCGACGACCACGTCAAGTCGGTCGACGAGCTGGAGCCCCTGCCCGGGGCCCTGGAAGCGGTGGCGCGCCTGAACCACGCGGGCTGGCACACGGTCATGGCCACCAACCAGCCCGGCATCGGCCGCGGGCTGCTGGACATGGCCTCGCTCAACGCCGTCCACCAACGCCTCAACCAGCTGCTGGCGGAGAAGGGCGGCCGGCTGGATGCCGTCTTCTTCTGCCCGCACACGCCGGACGAGGGCTGCACCTGCCGCAAGCCGCTGCCCGGCCTCGTCAACCAGATCGGCGAGCGCTTCAATGTGGACCTCGCGCAGGTGCACATGGTCGGCGCGAGCCTCAAGGATCTCCAGACGGCGCATGCCGCCGGCTGCGTCCCGCACCTGTTGCGTGGCGAGCGCCTCGGCCTGGCCGACGAAGGCCAGATCCAGGCGCAGCTCGCCCAGGTCCCCGGCGCGCGCCTGCACGACAACCTGGCGAACTTCGCCGAACACCTGATCCAAGAAGAACGGCGCGCCCGGGCCGATGCCCGCGGCGAGCAGCTGTCCCCCAACACCGTTCCCGGAGACTTGAATTGAGCTTGCTGCTGGCGGCGATCCGTTCGCTGATCTTTGTCCTCTTCCTGATCGTCACCGTCATCCCCTGGGCGCTGTTCGCGGTGCTGCTGTCCGTCTTCGTGCGGGGTGACAAGGTCTACTGGACCTGCGCCGGCTGGCTGGCGCTCGCCATCTGGGGCGCCAAGGTGATCTGCGGCGTGAAGTACCGCGTGCAGGGCATGGAGCACCTGCCCACCCGCGCCGACCGCAAGAGCGCCGTGATCCTGCTGTCCAAGCACCAGAGCACCTGGGAGACCTTCGCCTATCCGGCGATCATGACCCACCCCATGGCCTACGTGTTCAAGCGCGAGCTGCTCTACGTGCCCTTCTTCGGCTGGGCCATGGCCCGCATGGACATGATCCACATCGACCGCGGCCGCCGCTCCGAAGCCTGGGCCAAGGTGCTCAAGCAGGGCAAGCGCATGGCCGAGCTGGGCAACTGGGTGATCATGTTCCCGGAGGGCACGCGCATCGCCCGCGGCCAGAAGGGCGAGTACAAGAGCGGCGGCACGCGCCTCGCCGTGGCCACCGGCGTGCCGGTGGTGCCCATCGCCGCCACCTCGGCGCGCTGCTGGCCGCGCAAGAGCTTCCTGCTGCGTCCGGGCGTGGTGGACATCTCCATCGGCCAGCCGATCCCCTCGGTGGGCCGGGAGCCCGTCGAGCTGATGAAGCAGGTCGAGACGTGGATCGAGGCCGAGATGCAGCGCCTGGATCCCGAGGCCTATGTCACGCCAGGGGCGGGTCCGTCGGCCTGATCCGGCGCGGCGCTGTCAACTGATCGCCTTCCCTCTCGCAGGGGGGCGCTTCCCCCCGTAAACTCGACCGCCATGCTGCATCGCCTGGCCGGCCTTTTCCAGTACGTCCAGCTCTCGCTTTTCGAGCGGGAGCCGGAGTCGCCCTCCTCGGCGCCTCCTGCGGACGCCTCGGTGCCGCCGGTGAGCCGGCGCCCGCGCCGCCCGAGCATGCCGCCTTCGTCCATCGCCCCGCCTTCACCCCCGACTTCACCTCCGCCGCCATCGGCCCCGCAGCGCCGCGTCCTCCTCGGCACCGAGGAGGTGGGCTATGAGCTGCGCCGCGCACGCCGCCGCAGCATCGGCTTCACCATCAGCGAGGCGGGCCTGCGGGTCAGCGCGCCGAAGTGGGTGCCGGTGGGCGAGATCGAGCGCGCGCTGCAGCACAAGGCCGGCTGGATCCTGCGCAAGCTCCAGGAGCAGCAGGAGCGCAGCGAGCGCCTGGCGGCCGCGCAGATCCAGTGGGCGGACGGCTGCACCGTGCCCTATCTCGGGCAGGACCTGATCATCGTGCTGGACCCCTCGGCGGCCCGCCTGCCGCACAAGGCCCGGCTGGACACTGGCCTGGCCGACCCGCAGCCGAGCCTGGCCACCGTGCCGCGCCAGACGCTCTACCTCGGCCTGCCGCAGGATGCGGCGCCGGTGCAGATCCGCGATGCCGTCCTCGCCTGGCTGCAGGGGCAGGCCCGCAGCCTGTTCACGCAGCGCTGCGCGCATTTCGGGGCGCAGATGGGCGTGCGCATCAGCCGGCTGCGGCTGTCGTCCGCCCAGACGCGCTGGGGCAGCGCCAGCATCGACGGTTCCGTCCGCTTGAACTGGCGCTTGATCCACTTCGAGCCCGCCACGATCGACTACGTGGTGGTGCACGAGCTGGCTCATCTGCACGAGATGAACCACAGCCCGCGCTTCTGGGCCGTCGTGGGCGCCGTTCTTCCGGACTACGAACAATCCCGCCAGCAACTGCGCCGGGCTGCGCTGCCGAACTTCAGCGAATGAGACGGATCTGATCCGGCAGTCCCCCCTTTAGGAGGATAGTCGTCGAAGGGCCGCCAAACGCACACTCTCAGTTGCAAGCTGTCATCACGACACGGCCCCGGCTGCTCTGAGAGGAACAGGGCAGCCCTCGGCGAACCAGGCATCCGCGATCAGCGGCCGTTTCGCCCGGGCTGTGTTCAGGAGATCCCAGCTGATTCATCTGGGTCAGTCGTGGATCGCCGAGCCAGGGCGCTGCCCGGTTCGATCGACAACCAAAAGGGAAACCGCCGTCGCGCAAGCGCCGGCGGTTTTTTCTTGGGCGACGGCCGGCGCAGGGCGGGCGGGTCAGCAGCTGAAGCGCAGCACGCCGTCGGCGCCCCGCTCGCGGCGCAGGCGGCCGTCCAGCCACAGCGCGTTCAGGTGGGCGATGGACTCGCCCATGGCAAAGGTCGTCTGGTGCAGGTCCAGCGGACGCTTGAAGAGCAGGGGCAGCAGTTCGGCGGCATCGCAGGGCTTCTCGCGGCAGGCCTGTAGCACTTCGTCCAGCCGCTCGCGGTGGTGAGCCTGGAGCTGGTCCACGCGCGCCGGCAGGCCGCGGAAGGGCCGGCCATGGGAGGGCAGGACCAGCGTGTCCGCCGGAAGTTCGAGGAGGGCGGCCAGGGAATCGAGGTAGAGCTGCAGCGGGTTGGCCTCGGGCTCCACGTCCACCACGCTGACGTTGGTGGAGATGCGTGGCAGCAGCATGTCGCCGGAGATGAGCACCGGCGGGCCGTCCTCGCGGAAGAAGCTCAGGTGCTCGGGCGCGTGGCCGTAGCCGCCGATGCAGCGCCAGCGCGCGCCGCCGATCCGCATCGTCTGCCCGGGCATCAACCGGCGGTAGCTCGTCGGCACGGCGGGCACCATGCTGGGGTAGTAGCTGGCGCGGCCGCGGATCTTGGCCTGCGCCTCCGGGTCCGTGAGGCCGTGGCTGGCGAAGAAGGCCGCGGCGGCCTCGCCCCCCATGCCGACCGTCGAGCTGCTGGCGATGCGCCCGAGGTTGAAGTCCGCCGCGCTCATCCACAGCCGGCAGGGTTGCTCCGGCGTGCTGAAGCGCTCGGTGAGCCAGGCGGCCAGGCCCAGGTGGTCCGGATGGAAATGCGTCACCAGCACACGCAGCAGCGGCTCGCCCTGGAGACCGTCCGTGAGCACCTGCTCCCACAGCGCGCGGGTGGCCTCGTTGGCGACGCCGCAGTCCACGAGCGTCCAGCCAGTGCGGCCGTCGATCTCGTCCCGCAGCAGCCACAGATTGATGTGGTCCAGCGCGAAAGGCAGGCCCATGCGCACCCAGGCAAGGCCGGGTTCGAGGGCCATCAGGCCCCCGGGCGCGGGCAGGGACTCGCCCCAGGGATAGCTCAGTTCGGATTCGCGCGGATTGGCCATGGGCTGCAAGGGCTTAGACTAACGTTAACGTAAACGTCATTCAGCGCAGTGTAGCCATGAGCATCGAGTCCGACCTGAGCGCCCCCGCAAAAGCCCTCGCCGGGGCCGATGACGCGGCCGCCGCCGATGCTGCGGCGGATGGCAGCACCCGCCTCTTCACCATCACGGAGCTGGCGGCTGAATTCGACATTACGCCCCGTGCCATCCGCTTCTACGAGGACATGGGCCTGCTGAGCCCCGCTCGGGAAGGGCGCAACCGCGTCTACACCCATCGCGACCGCACCCGGCTGAAGCTGACGCTGCGCGGCAAGCGCCTGGGGCTGTCGCTGCAGGAAATCAAGCAGCTGGTGGACATGTACGACGCCGCCGGTGCTGACACTGCGCCGCAGCTCAAGGCCTTCCTCGAGGTGCTGGCCCAGCATCGCCGGCAGCTGGAGCAGCAGCTGGAGGACATCGAGGTGACGCTCGAGGAAATCGCCCAGCACGAGGAGCGCTGCCGCGCACTGCTGGCGCTGCGCTGAGCGCCGCGCCGCGTCAGTCCTGCAGCACCGCGATGGGGCGCAGGGCGACGGCCTTGAGCCCATGGCGCACGCTGGCCAGCAGGGCCACCAGCAGCAGCCCGCCCAGGGCGATCCCCTGCGGCCAGAGGCCCAGCGCCGCCTGATCCGCAAAGCCTCCCAGATAGACGCGCCCGAGCAGCCATGACAGCGGCAGCCCGAGCAGCGCGCCCGCCAGCAGCAGCAGGGCGAGCTCCCGGCCGAGGCGCCGCAGTGACTGCCACGTGCTCGCGCCATGCAGCTTGCGCAGCACGATCTCCCGCGCATGCCGCTGCACCAGATGCGCCGCCAGCGCGTACATGCCGAAGCCCGCGATGGCCAGCGCCAGACCGGCGCACAGGGCCACGAGATGCCCCAGCCGCAGGTCCTGGGTGTAGGGCTCCATGAGCGCGTCCTCCAGCCGTTCCAGCCGCAAGGGCGATGCGGGGAAATGCTGGCGCCACAGGGCCTGCAGCGGCGCCGCGTCGAAGGCCGGCGTGCTGCGCAGGAGCAGCACACCGGGGCCGTCTGCCGGGGTGCACGACTCCGGCGGGTCCTGCAGCAGGAAGCCCTGCGGCAGGCGCGCCTCGCGGGTCGATTCCAGCGCCAGGTGCTCGACCACCGCCACGATGCGGCTGTGCTTCTGGGCCTGGTCGAGGCCGCGCAGCTGGTCCTGCACGGTCTGCCCGACCGCGTCCTCGGGGCGTGACCAGCCCAGCGCCCGGGCGGCGTCGACATCGATCACGAGGCGGGCCTCGGCGGTCGAGGGGCGCCCGACCTGCCCGGCCAGCAGCCGCGCGCGGTAGAGGTCGAGGAAGTCGCCATCGACGATCTGCCGGCGCAGGGTGACCTGGTGCGCCGGGCGCTCGATGAAGGCCTCCTGCTCCATCCGCCCCGAGCCGGGAATCCATTGCGCCCAGCTGCTGCCTCGCACGCCGGGCAGTGCACGCAGCGCCTGCTGGAAGGACGCCAGCTTCGTCCGCGTCGTCCCCGCGGGCAGCGTGATCGCCTGCAGTCCCGGCAGCTCGTAGCCCAGATCCCGCGCCAGCACGTGCCGGTTCTGCGCCCACACCAGCAGGGCCATGGCCACGACCAGCAGCGCGCAGCCGAACTGCAGGGCCCCGAACAGGCGCCGCAGCCAGCGCCCGGAGCGCCCCTCGCCGCCGAGCCGCCCCTGCAGGGCCTCGGCGCAGCGCAGGCGCCGGCAGAGCCAGGCCGGATAGGCCGCCACGACCAGCGTGATCAGGACGGCCAGCCCCGCGCTCAGCAGCAGGCCCGGCCCGGAGAGGACGTCCGGCTGTGGCAGCTCCAGCTGGCCGGCCATCCACGGCGCCAGCAGCCAGGCCATCAGCCCGCCGGCGCCGACGGCGATCAGCGCCTGCAGGCCGGCCTCCGCGAGGGCCAGACCCAGCAGCCCGCCGGGGCCGGCGCCGAGGCTCTGGCGGATGGCGATCTCGCGCTGGCGCTGCAGCATGCGCACGCCGCCCAGGTTCACGGCATTGACGAGGGCCAGCAGCCCCAGCAGCAGCCCCGCGCCCAGCAGCGCGGCCAGCACCTGCCGCTGCAGATGGCCCAGCCGCCCCTCGAAGCCGCGCTCGCTCAGCGGCAGCGCGCGCATGAAGCCCGCCTTGCGGCCGCCGGCGACCCAGTCCGGCGGCAGCTCCTTGATCACGGGGCTGTGGTCCAGCAAGGCCTGGGCCACGGCGCCGGCCTGCGCGGCGGTGACCCCGGGGGCCAGCCGCCCCCACACCTGACCGCTCACCCAGAACCAGGCCGTCTTGAGGTCCTGGCTCAATCCGGCCGCCGGGCTGTCGAAGTTCAGCAGCACCTCCGCCTGGACCGGGTGGCGGGCGGAGGGCGTGCGGATCACCGCGCCGACATGCAGCGCGTGCGTGCCCAGGGTCAGGGCCTCGCCCAGCACCTCGAGCCGTCCGAAGGTGCGCCGCGCGAATTCCTCGGTGACGACCAGCTGGTCCGGCCGGGTCAGGGCTTGGCGGGCATCGCCGCGCAGCGACTGCAGGGCGAACAGCGACGCGAGTTCGGCGTCCAGGGCGGCCGTGCGCACGGGGCGGCCTTCGTCCTCCGCCGCCGGGCCGCTGCGGCGGAGCGTCCGCCCGGCCTCGATGTAGCGGCCGACATCGGTCAGCGGCGCCCCGGCCCGTTTGAGCTCGCCGTGGAAGGCAAAGGGCGTGCGCAGGAACCAGTCCTCCTGGCGGCCCGGCATATTGCCCTTGAAGTCGATCAGCACGATGCGCTCGGGGTCCTGCAGCGCCGGGTCGGGCAGCAGGCGCTCGAGGATGAGCGTCGCGAGCAGCAGGCAGGCGGCCACGGCGAGGGCGAGACCGCCCAAGCTGGCGATCGTGTGCAGGGGCGCCGCGGCCATCTGCCGCCGCGCGACGCGGAGATCGGGACATCGCATGGCGGTCTCCCTCAGGCCGCGAGGGCGTCGATGAGCACGCGGCCGTCCAGCAGCCGCACGCTGCGGGGGGCTTGGGCGGCATGGGCGGGCGAGTGCGTCACCATCACGAGCGTCGTGCCCTCGTCATTGAGCTCCCGCAGCAGGCGCATGACCTCCTGGCCCTGCGCGCTGTCGAGGTTGCCGGTGGGTTCGTCCGCCAGCAGCAGGCTCGGGCGCCGCACGATGGCACGGGCGATGGCCACGCGCTGCTGCTGCCCGCCGGAGAGCTGGGACGGCCGGTGCCGCGCGCGGTGCGCGAGGCCCAGGCGGTCGAGCGCCGCCGCGATGCGCTGGCGCTGCTCGCGCGCGGGCAGCCCGGCGTGGTCCAGCGCGAGGCCCACGTTCTCCTCGACGCTCAGCTCGTCGATCAGGTTGAAGCTCTGGAACACGAAGCCGATCTGACCCCGGCGCAGATGCGCCAGCTCGCGCTCGGTGCAGCGCGAGAGTTCGCGCCCGTCGAACCAGTACTCGCCGTCGCTCGGGCGGTCCAGCAGGCCCAGCAGCGACAGCAGCGTGGTCTTGCCGCAGCCCGAGGGCCCGGTGATGGCGAGGTACTCGCCGGCCTCGATCTGCAGGTCGATGCGGTCCAGCGCGGTGGTCTCGACGTCACCGCTGCGGTGGCGCTTGCTGAGGGATTTCAAATGGATCATCGGGATCTCCGGGGGGCAATGGTAGGGCGCCGGCGGCGCTTCGTGAGAAGGGGTTCGGGGGCTAGCGGGGCGGGGCGCCTGACGGTGCGGACTCGTCCGCGCCTTCACCGACGAGGCGCAGCACCGGCTGTCCGGCATGGCGGGCGCTGGCGCTCACCAGCACCCGCTCGCCCGCACGCAGACCGGCCAGCACCTCCACCTGCGCGCCGGTGCGCCGACCCAGTTGCACGGCACGGCGGCGCGCCAGCGGCTCGTCGGGCTCCCGCACGTAGACGCTGCCGCCGCCCTCGTCCAGGTAGGCGCCGGTGGGCAGCCACAGCGCCTGCACGGGAGTGCCCAGCTGCACGCTGATCTCGAAGGACTGGCCGGCGCGCAGGCCCTCGGGCGGCACGTCGGCAAACGCGAACGACACCCGGAAGCGGCCCTGCTGCACCGTCTCCTGCCGCTCGCGCAGCACGAGGGGCCAGGTCTTGCCTCCCAGAGCGAGCCGCGCCTGCAGGCCGGGGCGGACGCGCGCGTCGTAGAACTCGTCGACCTCCGCCTGCAGACGCCAGTGCCGGCGGTCGTCGATGCGGCCGAGCCGATCACCCGCGCGGACGACGCTGCCCACCTGCAGATCGAAGCCGCTGAGCTGGCCGGCGCCCGGCGAACGCACGGTCAGCCGGCCGGCGGCCTGACGCACCAGGGTCAGGCCGGAGGAGAGGCCCTGCACGGCGCGCTCCATCTCGGTGACGGTGCGGGCCCGCACCTGCAGCTCGGCCCGGCTGTCCTCCTCGCCCTGCTGCAGCAGCTCGGCCTGCAGCGCCGCCTGGCGCCGGGCATTGCGCGCGGCCAGGGGCGAGACAAAGCCCTGCGCGGCCAGAGCCTGCTGGCGCTCGGACTCGTCACTGGCGAGGGCCAGCTCATGCCGGCGCTGGGCCAGCTCGCGCCGCCACTGCGCCTGCGCGCCGGCCTGGGCCGCGCGCAGCAGGGACAGGTTGGCGAGCTGCTGCGCCACCTCGGCCGTGCGGGCCAGCACCTCCTGCTCACGCTGCGGATTGGAAAGCTGCACCAGCGTCTGGCCCGCCGTGATCGTCTGCCCGTCCCGGACCTGCACGGCCTCGACACGCCCGCCCTCGGTCGCATCGATCATCCGCTGCTCCTGCGGCTGCGCCTGCGCCCGCAGCGTGAGCTCGTCCAGGAATGGGCCCTGCTCGACGGTCGCCCATTGCAGGTCACGGGCCTGGACCCGCAAGCCCTGCGGGGCGAGCGCCCAGGCGAGCAGGGCCAGCGCCGGCAGCAGGCCCCAGGCGGCCCGGCGCGCATGCCGCCAGCGGCTGGGCGGCAGCGGGCGGTCCATGGCGGCGCCGGACAGGGCCCGCAAGTGAGCGGGCGGCGCGGTGGGAGTCTCAGTCGAGCGTGGCATGCCAGGCCTCATCGCAAGGCGCATGCCAGCGGCCGGCAGCGCCTGTGGCCGGGGTCGCAGCGCGCGGCGCTGTCCGGGGGCGGCACAGCCGGGGCGCCCGGGTGTCCGGATCCGGACAGTCGCTGGCCGCCCCAGGGGCGGGGCTGGTATGGTCGCGCCCATGCTGACCCGCCCGGCCCGCCTCCTTGTGCTCGACGACGACCCGGACGTCGGCATCGCCGCTCGCCTGCTGCTGCAGCGACGCTTTGGCGAGGTCCGCTGCCTGGCGCGCCCGGCGGAGCTGGCCGCGACGATCGCGCAATGGCAGCCCGACCTGCTGCTGCTGGACATGAACTTCCTGCCGGGCCACAGCGATGGCGCGCAGGGGCTGGCGTTGCTGCGCCAGCTGAGGCAGCAGCCCGGCGCGCCCCAGGTGATCGTGATGACGGCCTACGCCGGCGTGGAGCTGGCCGTCCAGGCGCTCAAGGCGGGCGCGCTGGACTTCATCACCAAGCCCTGGGACCACCCGCGGCTGCTGGCCGCCGTGGCCGCGGCCCTGGCGCTGCGCCATCCGTCCCCGCTGGCCGATGCGGTGACGGAGGACGGCCCGCCGAGCGCGCTGCTCGGGCAATCGCCGGCGATGCAGGAGCTGCGTCGCCTGATCGCCGCCGTGGCCGCGACGGACGCGCATGTGCTGGTGCTGGGCGAGATGGGGGCGGGCAAGGAGCTGGTCGCGCGCGAGCTGCACGAGCGCTCGTCGCGCCGGCAGCGCCCGCTGCTGGCCGTGGACCTGGGCTCGCTGCCGGACACCCTGCTCGAGAGCGAGCTCTTCGGCCACCGCCGTGGCAGCTACACCGACGCACGCCAGGACCGCCCCGGCCGCTTCCTGGCGGCGGCCGGCGGCACGCTGCTGCTGGACGAGATCGGCAATCTGTCGATGGCGGGGCAGGCGCGCCTGCTGGCCGTGCTCGAGCGGCGCGAGTTCACGCCGCTGGGCGCGGACACGCCGCTGCCGCTGCAGGCCCGCATCGTCAGTGCGACCAACCTCGACGAGACGGCACTCTTCGACCCGCAGCGCTTCCGGCCCGATCTGCTCTACCGCCTCAACACCATCGTGCTGCGCGTGCCGCCGCTGCGGGCGCGGCGCGAGGACATCCCGCAGCTGGCCACCCACTTCCTGGCCCGCTTCGCTGCCGAGCACGGCCGCCCGCCGCGCCCGCTGAGCGCCGCCGCGATGCAGCGCTTGCAGGCGCACGACTGGCCGGGCAATGTGCGGGACCTCCGCCAGGCCTGCGAGCGGGCCGTGATCCTGGCACCGGGCGATCAGTTCGAGCCGGCGGACTTCCAGCTGGACGTGCTCGCGGCGCCCGGCGCGGCCCGTGTGGAGGCGGATCGCCCGTCCGCCGGCCTGACCCTGGCCGAGCGCGAACGCGCCGCGCTGGACGAGGCCATGCGCCAGGCCCAAGGCAATGTCAGCGAGGCCGCGCGGCGCCTGGGCGTGTCCCGCGCCGCGCTCTACCGCCGTCTGGACAAGCATGGACTCTGAGCCCCTCCTGCGCCGCGCCGCCGTGCGCCTGCTGCCGCTGCTGGTCCTGGCCCTGCTGGCGGCGGTGGCCATCGGGGCGCTGGACGGCGCGCGCGCGCGGGTCCTCGCCGGGCTCGCCCTGCTGGGCATCCTCGCGTGGATGTGGGGTCAGGTCTTGCCTCTCGTGCGGGCGGTGCACGCGCTGAGCGCACGGGCGTCTGCGGGTGAGGGGCAGGAAGCACTGCTGCGGCAGCGGGAGCACGCCGCCACCTTGAGCGAGGCGCTGCTGGACGAAGCCCCCGTCGCCTTGTGGCGCTGCCCCTCAGGCGGGGCGCCCGAGGCCCTGAACGGGGCCGCCCGGCGCTGGCTGGCGCCCGGTGGGGCGCGTGATGCGGCCACGCTGCTGGCACAGCTGCAGGCGCACGCCGAGGCAGCGAGCCGGCAGCGCAGCTGGCTGCACCTCGACACCGAGCGGGGCGAGGAGCGCTGCCTGCTGGCCTCGCGGGCCTGGATCGAGGAGGGGCGGCCGGGCTGGTTGCTGGCGCTGCAGCCGCTCGAATCGGCCCTGGAGGCCGAGACGCTGCGCGCCTGGCGCCAGCTGGTGCATGTGCTGACCCACGAGATCATGAACTCGCTGACGCCCATCGCCTCGCTGGCGCGCAGCGCGCAGGAGCTCCAGGCGGAGGCGCCGCCCGCCGCGTTCGGCAGCCGTGGGCACGATCGGGCGGATGTGGCCGATGAAGCCGCTGCAGCCCATGCGGCCGATGCAGCCGATGCAGCCGATGACGCACGCCAGGCGGACCTGCGTCTGGCGCTGGACGCGATCGCGCGGCGGGCGGAGGCGCTGTCGCGTTTCGTGGCGGACTACCGCCGCATCAGCGACTGGCCGGCCCCCACGCTGGAGCCCGTGCCGTTGCAGGCCCTGTTCGAGCGCCTGGCGCGGCTGCTGTCGGCGCGGTGGCAGGCTCGAGGCGGCGCGCTGCATTTCGAGCTGCCCGCGTCCGGCCTGCTGCTGACGGCCGATGCCGGTCAGCTGGAGCAGGTGCTGCTGAATCTGCTGGGCAATGCCGAGCAGGCCACGCAGGACGAAGCTCGGCCCGAGGCCTGGGTGCAGGCCCGGCTCGGCCGCGGCGGGCGCCTGCGCATCGAGGTGCGGGACAACGGCCCGGGCGTGCCGCCGGGGCTGGAGCGGGACATCTTCCTGCCCTTCTTCAGCACCCGGCCCCGCGACGCCACCCAGGGCGCGCGTGGCATCGGGCTCGCCGTGGTGCGGCAGCTGGTGCACGGCATGGGCGGGACCGTGCGCCTGCACCGGCCGGCGCAGGGCGGAGCCTGCTTCGTGCTGAGCTTCTGAACGGGTGAGCGACGGGCGCGGCGGCCCGTCAGCGCTCACCGGCGCTGCCGGCCGCGTCCGGCGCCAGGCAGCGGCTGATGAAGCCGGCGATGTCGTGGATCTCGTCCATGCAGACCTCATGGCCCATGGCATAGCCGTGCCATTGCGGCCGGTAGCCCAGGCGCTCGAGTTCCACCTTGCCGGCCATCCCGCGGGCGGGCAGCACGACCTCGTCGGCATCGCCATGGGCGAGGAAGATCGGCACGTCGGCGTTGGCGGCCTGCCGCTCGGCTTCGGTGCTCGAGGCCAGCGGCAGATAGCCCGACAGCGCCACCAGGCCCGCCAGGCGCTGCGGGTGACGCAGCCCCGTCATCAGCGTCATGGCCGCGCCCTGCGAGAAGCCCATCAGCACGATGCGCGAGGCGGGGATGCCGCGCTCGACCTCCCGCGCGACCAGGGCCTCGATGCTGCGCTGGGACTCCCGCAGCCCGCGCTCGTCCTCGACCCGCTGCCCCGTGGCATCGAGGCCGATGTCGTACCAGGCAGGCATTCGGTAGCCGCCGTTGATGGACACCGGCCGATCCGGGGCCTGCGGCAGGATCACGCGCAGGCCGCCGACGGCGCGCAGGTCCATGGCCTGGCAGACGGGCACGAAGTCATCCCCGCTGGCGCCGAGGCCGTGCAGGACGATGAGGCTGGCGGCCGGCGCGGCCGGGGTCTGGAGTTCGATGGCGTCGAGCATGGCGCGGGTCCGTGTGAGGCAGGGGGCGTGCGGCTGGCGCGCCGCGCCGCCATCATCCCACGCGGGACGCCGCTACCATCCGCCCCGGGCCGGGTCGTGCAGATCGTCCGGATCAGCGGTGGCGTCGCCCGGCGGGGCCCGGGCCGCGACGAACGGCCCGTCAACCGGGAGGACAGCGGGCATGGGCGTAGTGAGCGACAAGGCAAAAGACGAGAAGGCAAGGGGCGACCAGGCAGCCCGGCCGTCGGGGCTGCGAGGCGTCCGCGCGCGTGCCCCGGCACTGCGCCAGACCGCCGTGCGCAGCGCCTGTGCCGCCGTGCTCCTCGCCCTGAGCGCCTGCGCGGGGATCGGGCCGGGTGCATCGGGCGGGCCCGGCAAGCCGGTGCAGGGGCCGGACAGCCTCGCGATGGAATGCCCCTCCGAGTTTCGCTACGAGCTGCCGCTGCCCCCGGGCGCCTCCCTCGCGGCCCTGCGCGCCCACGCCGAGCAGCGCCTGCAGGCCCTGGGCTTGCAGGTGAACTGGGACGGCCCCTGGGCGCATGCGCAGACCCAGCGATTCGGCGGCGAGCCGGCCGAACTGGCGCGCCTGCGCCGCCTGCTGGCCGTCGTGCTGCCGGCGCTGGAGCGTTACCACCCGAGCTTCTTCCAGCGGGCCGGCCTGCAGGAGGTGGGGCTGGTGAAGGACCTGGTCGTGGGGGAGACCCAGATGCGCCTGGCCATGCCGGCGCCCGAGCGCCACGCCGTGGTCTACGCCGACAACGCCAACCCGCTGTGCGCCGCCGGCATGGAGCTGCGCGTGCATCACGAGCTCTACCACCTCGTCGAGCTGCGCCTCTTCGGCGACTTCTACTACCGCGATCCGGCCTGGCTGGCGCTCAATCCCGAGGGGCTGAGCTACGGGCAGGGCGGCGCCACGGCCTACGGCGGCACCTTCCACAACCTGGGGCATCCGGCCGCCGGGCTGGTCAGCCGCTATGCGCTGTACGGCCCCGAGGAAGACAAGGCCGAGGTCTTCGGCTGGCTGATGACGCCGGGCTACGCCGGCCGGGTCAAGGCCTGGTCCGAGCAAGACCTGGCCCTGGCCGCCAAGCGCCGGTTCATGATGGCACTCGTGCACCGCCTGAGTGCCGGCACCATGAGCGAGAGCTTCTTCGAGGCCCTCGCGCGCGAGCAGCCGGCACAGCCCACGCCGCCCGCCGGCGCCGCGCCGGCCGCACGGGTCGACAGGGCGGCCGGCTGAGCTCTCAGCGCGTCTGCAGCGGCTGAGGCGGGGGCGTCGACGGGTCCTCGATCACCGGCGCGCGGAGCGGAAGGCGCTCGGCGACCGGCTTGAACAGCGGCATCACGTCGCGCTTGCCGCGTTCGAGATAGGGCACCGGCTGGTCCATCCAGGCCGGGCGAGGCTCGCCGAGCAGGTAGTGGTCGAAGAACTCGCCCATGTGCACCGTGAAGTGCTTGAGGGCGTCGCGGTCCCGCAGGCCGTGCTTCTCGCCGTTGTAGTTGAACCAGTAGGCCTCCTTGCCCAGGCGGCGCAGTGCGGTGAAGAACTCGATGGCCTGGTAGTAGGGCACGGCGTCATCCTCGTCGTTGTGCACGGTGAGGTAGGGCGTGGTGATGCGGTCGATGCGGAAGATCGGCGAGTTCTCGACGTAGAGGTCCGGACGCTGCCAGGGCGTGGCGCCGATGCGGCTCTGCTGCTGCTCGTACTGGAAGGCGCGGCTGCGGCCGGTGCCCCATCGGATGCCGCCGTAGCCGCTGATCATGTTGGCCATCGAGGCGCCGGCCTCGGCCGCGCGGAACATCGTGGTGCGGGTGAGCAGGTGGTTGACCTGGTAGGCGCCCCAGCTGTGGCCCTGGATGCCGATGCGCTTCTCGTCGACGAAGCCCTGCTTCACCAGCTGCTGGATGGCCGGGATGACCGTGTCCATCGCGCTTTGGCCCGGGTGGCCGATCGTGTAGACGATGTCCGGACGCAGCACGAGGTAGCCCTTGCTGACGTAGCGGCTCACGTTGATGTTCTGACCGGGCGCCGGGGGCACGTAGCGGTGCAGGTTGTCCGTCATCTTCTCGTAGATGTAGACCATCAGCGGGTACTTCTTCTTGGGGTCGAAGTCCTCGGGCTTGGCCAGCAGGGCGCGCAGCGGGCGCCCCTTGGCCGAGGTGTAGCCGATGATCTCCTGCGTACCCCAGCGCAGGCGCGCCTGCTGCGGATTGGCGTCCGTCAGGCGCTGGCCCTCGCCGAGCGGGCCCTGGCTCAGCCACAGGTCCGGGAAGGTGCGGAAGTCCTGGGCGGTGTGCAGCCAGACCTCGGCATCGCGCGCCTTCACCAGGCCGCCCAGCAGTTGCGGGCGGTGCAGCAGGCGCTCGGGGGCGCCGGTGCCCGCCGGGTCGATGCGGTAGAAGGCGGTGGACTTGTCCTGCTCGGCCGTCCCGAGCAGGATCCAGGGGCCGGCGGGCAGGGGCCGGGCGTGGCGCTGCTCTTCGCGCTCGGTGCGGTCGCCGCTCTCGTCCTCGACGCGCTGCAGGCGCAGCTGGATCCGGGGCGACGCGCCGCCGGGGCGGGCGGTGTTGAGGCCCGGCGT
This sequence comes from Burkholderiaceae bacterium, assembly GCA_041912595.1. GTDB lineage: Bacteria > Pseudomonadota > Gammaproteobacteria > Burkholderiales > Burkholderiaceae_C > Roseateles_B. The sequence goes on along the minus strand of JAYRMR010000023.1, from coordinate 57,340 downwards.
GAGGCGCTTCGCGGCCAGGCTTTCCGGGTCGACGGACCAGAGGTCGTACTGCGCGTTCAGCACCACCGCCCGGTCATCGGCCAGCCAGCCGACCTGCCCGTAGGCATCGGCGGGCTCGACGACGTCGCGCTCCACGTTCTCGAAGTGCTCGCCGGCGATGCCGGCCGTCAGGGCGCGGGCGCTGCCGTCCTGCGTGCGCCAGGCCATCCACTGCTTCTTCTCGGGCAGGAAGGCGGTCACGTAGCGCCCGCCCGGCGAGAGCAGCGGCATGCCGCGCAGCCGGCGCGCCAGCAGCCGCGTGCTGCCGTCCTTCAGGCTGACGGCGTAGGCGTCGCGGTACAGCGTGTCCCAGGACTGCAGCGCGCGGTAGGGAAGCTCGTTGAAACCGAGGGCGGCGTCGGCGTTGTCATTCACGACAACCTCCGGCAGCTCCGGCGTGGCCAGCTGCACGAAGCGGCGCTCGGCGGGCAGGTCCAGGTGGACCACGGCGCGGTAGCTGCGGAGCTTCTCCTTCTCGGCCCGGACCTTCTGCATGGACTGCAGCTCCGGGTCCTGCCAATGCCAGAGGTCGACCTTGAGCGGCTCCGGCGCGTCCTTGGCCGGCTCCTTGGGCAGCGGGGCGGTGCCCAGGAAGAGGCGGCGGCCGTCCTTGCTGAAGCGCAGGCTGGCGTGCTCGCTGGGCGCGAAGCCCTCCCGAAGCCCCGCGCTGCCGGCGGCCAGCAGCTCGACGGCGCCGGCTTCGTCCGCGCGCCAGTGGTAGAGCTTGAAGGGCGTGGCGGGGGCCTTGGCGTCGTCCTTGCCATCCCCCTTGCCGTCGTCCTTCCGGTCCTCCTTGCGCTCCGCGCTGCCTTCCTGCGCGAGGTGGTCCCGGTTGCTGACGAAGGCCAGCTGGCGGCCGGCGTCGTCGAACTGCAGCTGCCGGTAGGCGCCCCGGCCGCCCAGGAGCAGGCGCGGCTCGCCCCCCATGCCGGCGACGAGGTAGACGCCGTCGCGCGAGGCCTTGGTGTCCTTTGTCGCTTTCGCGTCCTGGGGGTCCTTCGACTCCTTCGGGGCGGGTGTCGTGACGGCATACGCCAGCCATTGGCCGTCGCGGCTCCAGGTGAAGGCGCTGACGTCCTCCAGGCGCTGGCGCTGGCCGTCGGCCGGGTTCACCAGCAGCAGCGCGGTGCCGGCGTCCTTCTTCCGGCCGGCCTCGGCGCTGGCGTGGCTGGCCCCGAAGAAGCCGGTCTCGCTGAGGGCGATCTGGTCCGTGCCGTCCTCGTCTGCCCGGGCGGTGCCGGCCTTCCGGGTGTCTGGCTTGGTGTCCGGTTTGGTGTCAGGTTTGGCGGGCGGCTCCAGCCACAGGGCCAGGCGGCTGCTGCCGTCTTCGGCGAAGGCGACGCGCTTGACGCGGTCCACGGTCTCGAAGCGGCCGCTGGCGAGGTCCAGCCAGCCGGCGCCGGCCTTGGGCGCGTCATCGCCCTTCTTCTTGTCCTTGCGGGCCTGGTCCTGCGCGGCGCGCGTGGGGGCCTGGGCGAAGGCCAGGAAGCGGCTGTCGGCGCTGAACACGGGCTGCAGGCCGCGCGGCACACGCCACTCCTGGGCGTCGGCCAGCCGTCGCACGACCAGCTCGCCATCGCTCTCCTGCCCGACCAGGGCGTAGGCGGCGAAGCGGCCGTCCCGCGAGAGCACGGCGCCCTGGATGCTGCGCCACTGGGCGTAGTCGCTGTAGGCCAGCGCGCGGCGCGCGGTGTCGGCGCCGGCTTCGGCGGCCGTCACGGCCCCGAGCGGCAGGAGGCTGCAGACACCGGCCAGCACGAGGGCGCGGGCGCTGCGGGTGAGGAGGGAGCGGCGTTGAAGCATGGCGGGCACAGACAAAGACAGGCAGGCCCGCTTTATAGCAAGCGGCGGGGCGCACGCGGCGCACCCCGGGGCGATCTCGCCAACAGAATGCATGAGGAGCGCCCGGATTGCCCGCGCGGGCGTGCCGGCGGGGTCAGCGCGGCGCTTGGGCGAGGGCGGCCTCGAAGGCCTCGGGCTGGTAGCCCACGATCATGCGCTGCCCGATGAGGACCACGGGCACGGCCTGGCCGTCGCCCAGGCTTTGCAGGCGGCGCTGCTGTTCGGGGTCACGCTGCACGTCCAGGTCGGCGAAGGCAATCCCGCGAGCCTGGAAGTAGGCGCGCGTGGCCTTGCAGTAGCGGCAGCTCTGGGTGCCGTACACCAGGACGGTCTCGGCGCGGCCCTGGAAATGGGCCCGGTAGTCGCCCGCGGTATAGGCCGGACGCAGCCAGGTCGGCACACGGGGAATGGCATAGCCTGCCAGCAGGCCCAGGGCCACGATGGCCAGCGCGGGACCGAAGCGACGTGAAGGGTGGTTCATCAGTGAATGGCCTCCCGGCCCGTGAGGGAGCGGGGCGCCAGGGTGCTCGGGGCAGCCCTGCGCCCGCCGTCCTGTGCAGGCCGCCTCAAGCGGGCGGCCTGGCGTGACACTCAGGGATAGATGTCATCGCACTCGGCGATGCACTCGGCGTACTCCGGCGTGCCCTTCAGGAATTCCATGGCGCAGGCCTTGTAGCAGAAGTACTTGGGCGGCGGATAGGCAATGGCGCCACCGCACAGGGCAGCCAGGGCAAACAGGGCAATGCGCTTCTTGATCGATTTCATGATCCAGTCCTTGGTCAGGGGTAGGCGGCCGCCAGGGTGCGGCCAGGGCTGGATCCCTCCAGTGCGGCAGGCCTCATGGGGCCTTGCTCTGGAGCGCGATGCTAGTCCGTCAAGTGCGCAGTGGCGTCGGTACTTGCCCGGGTGTCAGGGGTTGCTGCCCGGATTGCCGTAGAGGCTCAGGATGCCCTGCACCAGCTGGATGGGGCCGAAGGGCTTGGCGATGAAGAGGTCGGCGCCGGAGGCCTCGAACTCCGCCTGCATGTCCGAGAACGGGCGGGCGCTGACGATCACGACCTTGGGCGCTGCCCCGGGCGCCGCACTCTGCTTGATCTGGCGGCAGGCCTCGAGTCCCGACATCCCGCCGGGCATCATCACGTCCATCAGGATGAGGTCCGGCTGCTCGGTCTTGACCTTCGCCAGGGCCTCGGCGGCGGTGCCGGCCTCGGTGAGCGTGAAGCTCTGCGCCAGTTCCAGCGTCATGCGCAGCAGATCGCGGATTTCGTTCTGGTCATCGACGATCAGGATTTTTTTCATGGCGGTGGTGGGCAGTCGGCACGTGGACGCTAGCCGAGGGCCGGGGGCGTGGCAAGCCCCGGGCGTGCCGGGCGGGCTCAGACCGTGAACAAGTCAGTGTTCCGCGAGCCAGAAGAAGACGGCCGTGAGTCGCTTGTCCGACAGCTGCTCGCCGAAATAGCCGGTTGCGCTGTGGACGAGCGCCGCCTTGTAGAGCAGCAGGCGGTTGAAGCGGTTGTCCACGCGCCGCTCCTCGTACCAGGCCTGGGGCGGCAGGCTGCGGACGTTCAATGCATCCACGAGGCTCTTGTGCGGCGCGCCGACGAGGTTGCCGCCGATGGCGCCGTTGGGGTAGCGCAGCCGGTAGAAGCTGGTGCCGCTGTCCGCCGGTGGATCGGGGTGCAGGTAGAGCACGGCGGCATAGGTGCAGAGGTCGCGGCGGTCGGTGTGCGGGCGGGCGCCGCATTCCTTGGCCCCGACGAGCTGGGCGACGTTGAAGTCCAGCGTCGCGCCATTGGGCGCGGTGCCGACCCACAGGCGACGGGCCCCCGTGAGCGCGCGGACGCGGTCCTCCAGCTGCGCGATCTCGTCCTCGTTCAGGGCGCCCCGGAAGCGCATGCCCGGCCAGCTCTCCTTGGCATGGGGGAAACCGTAGTGCCAGTCCTGGTGCTGCAGGCAGCGCTCGCGGATCTCATGGGCGTTGGGCAACACGTCATCGCAGACCCAGTAGTTGCGACCCAGCTCGAGGCCGTCGTCGACCAGACGCGGGGCGGTCGGGGGAATGGGCGGCAGCACCGTGCCAGGCGGGGGCATGGGAATCATGGGAGAGGGCCGGGGACGTGGAAGGGGACGAGGACAGGGACCAGGACCAGGAAAGAGCGGCCGCCAGACTAGCACCCCCCTGCCGCCCGGGCGCTTGGGGACTTCACCGCTTGCCGGCGGACTTCCGGGCCGCCTCGCGGCCGGCGCGGGCGCAACAAGCTGCATGAGACGGTGTGCAGTTGTTGCAGACCCGCGCCAGGCGGCCCTGGCCCCTTCACAATGCGCCGCCGCCCCTGTGGGCCTCCCCTTCCGAGCCGTCATGCCGTCTTCCTCCCTGCCTTCCCGAGCGCCCCTGGGCGTACTGAGCCTCCTGTTGCTGCTGCAGGCGTGCGGGGGCGGTGGTTCGTCGACGGCACCGGCGCCTGCGCCCGCACCTGCCCCCGCACCTGCGCCTGCACCTGCACCTGCACCTGCACCTGCGCCTGCCCCCGCACCTGCACCTGCACCTGCACCGGCACCGGCACCTGCACCTGCACCTGCACCGGCACCCGCACCCGCGCCTGCACCTGCACCTGCACCTGCACCTGCACCTACGCCTACGCCTACGCCTACGCCTACGCCTACGCCTGCACCCGCGCCAGCACCTGCGCCCGCACCGGCACCGGCACCGGCACCGGCACCCACGCCAACGCCGGCGCCCACCCCAGCACCGCTCGTTGCTGACTGCGGTCTGCCGGATTTCCAGGCCAGCCTGCTGCGCCTGGTCAACACGCAGCGGCAGCGCGGCGCGGTCTGCGGCACGCAGTCCATGCCGGCGGTCAGCGCGATCCGCTGGAGCACGGCGCTCGCGCAGGCGGCGCAGCGGCATTCCCAGGACATGGTGGACCACAACTTCTTCGACCACACCGGATCGGACGGCAGCAATGCCGGGCAGCGCATCAGTGCGGCCGGCTATCGATGGTCCTCCTGGGGCGAGAACATCGCCGCGGGGCAGAGCTCGGCCGAGGCCGTCGTGCAGGCCTGGATGAACAGCGAGGGCCACTGCCGCAACATCATGAACGCGCGCTTTGTGGACATGGGCCTCGCCTGCGTGCGGGCCAACGGCGGCACGGGCCGCCTGACGTGGACGCAGGACTTCGCCTCGCCCTGAGCGCCCTGAGCGCCCTGAGCCGGACGGCGCGTCCCGGCCTCAGCCGAGCGCCAGCCCCATCACGCCCAGGGCAATGAACGCGGCGCCGAGCAGGCGCAGGGCGCGGTCGCCCTCGCCGAGCAGCGAGCCGCCCGCCAGCGCCGCGAACAGCATCGAGAGCTCCCGTGCCGGGGCGACGTGGCTCAGCGGCGCCAAGCGCATGGCATACAGCACCATCACGTAGCTCGCCGGGCCCAGCACGGCGACGGCCAGGGCCGCACGCCATTGCCGTCGCCAGGCGGCGCGGAAGCCCGCGGGGTCGCGCAGGGCCAGGGGCAGCATCACGGGGATGCGCAGCACGTTGCCGAGGTAGTCCAGCACGATGGGCGAGATCAGGAGGATCTTCACCGAGTAGCCGTCCAGGACGGTATAGCCCGCGATGCAGGCCCCGGTGATGGCACCCCAGCGCAGGCCCAGCAGGACCCGCGCCTTGCGTGCCGGGTCGTGCGCCTGGCGCAGCAGCGCGGGGCCGCCCGCGATGAGGAACACGCCGGCCACCACGGCGAGCGCGCCGACGCCGCCCATCACGCTCAGGGGCTCGTCCAGCAGCAGCACGGCGCCGAGGGTGCTCAGCAGCGGGCCGCTGCCGCGCGCCACCGGATAGACCACGGTGAGGTCCGAGACGCGATAGCCGTGCAGCAGGCAGTTGAAGTAGACGAGGTGCAGCACCGCGCTGGCCGCCAGCGCCGCCCACTCGGTCGCCCCGAAGCGCGGCACCGTGTCCCAGCCCTGCCAGAGGGCCACGGGCGCCCACACCAGGCCGACGAGGAGGGCGCTGATCAGCACCATCTCATTGCCGCCGCCACTGCGCTTGAGGATGAGGTTCCAGCTGGCATGGCACAGCGCAGCGGTGAGGACGAGGAGCAGGGCGAGGGTCGGCATGGCGGGCGGCAGTCCGCGCCGGCCAGGGGGCCCGCGCGGGGCCTGCAGTATGCCTGCGCCCGCCGGCGAAGACCGCTCGCCGGCATCGCCTGGCGCCCCGGGGTCTGGGCGGTGGCGCCGGTGCGCGAGGGGCGGCGTCGTCGAGCTTCGCCGTCGCCGTGCACGCCTTCTCGGCGCTAGTGCCCTGGGCCACAATGCGCGCATGAATGCCTCCGACGCCCTGCTGTCCTTGCCGCCGGCCGCCCGGCCCGGCGATCCGCTTCCGGCCGTGGACACGCCGGCCCTGCTGCTGGATCTCGAGATCTTCGAGCGCAATGTGCGGCGGATGCAGGCCGCGGCGGACTCCGCCGGCGTGGCGCTGCGGCCGCATGCCAAGGCGCACAAGTGCGTGGCCATCGCGCAGGCCCAGCTGGCCGCGGGCGCGGTGGGCATCTGCTGCCAGAAGGTCAGCGAGGCCATTCCCTTCGTGCAGGCCGGCATCCCGGACATCCTCATCAGCAACGAGATCGTGGGCGCGGCCAAGGCGCGCCAGCTGGCCCGGCTGGCCGGCCGCGCGCGGATGAGCGTCTGCGTGGACCACGAACTGCAGGTCGAGCAGCTGGCGCAGGCTTGCGAGGCCGAGGGCAGCCGCCTGGACGTGCTCGTGGAGATCAACATCGGGCAGGACCGCTGCGGCGTGGCCGATGCCGACGGCGTGCTGCGCCTGCTCGATGCCCTGTGCCAGTACCCCGAGGCCCTGCGTTTCAAGGGGCTGCAGGCCTACCAGGGGGCGCTGCAGCATGTGCGTGGCGTCGAGGCGCGCCGCGAGGCCGTGCAGCGCGCCACCGACCGCGCGGCGGCGGTGCTGCAGTCGCTGGAGGCTCAGGGCGTCGTGTGCGAGACGGTCACCGGCGGCGGCACGGGCAGCGTCGCCTTCGACCTGGGCCTCGGGCTGTACACCGAGCTGCAGCCGGGCTCCTACGTCTTCATGGACGCCGACTATGGCCTCAACGACGTCGCCGACGAAGGCCTGCGCTTCGATCACGCGCTGCTGCTGGCGAGCACCGTCATGAGCGAGGGCACCGGCGACCGCGCCGTGCTCGACGCCGGGCTCAAGTCCCTCAGCGCGGAGTCCGGCATGCCCTGGGTCTGGGACGCAGGCGGCCGCAGCCCGCGCTGGGACTATGTCTCCGCGAACGACGAGCACGGCATCCTCCAGTGCCGGGATCCCGGCGCCCCGAAGCCGGCGCTGGGATCGCAGGTCCTGCTGGTGCCGGGGCATTGCGACCCGACGCTGAACCTGCACGATCAGCTGATCGCCCACCGCCAGGGCCGTGTGGAAGCGCTGTGGGCGATCGAGGCCCGCGGGCTCAGTCGCTGAGCCCGCCGGGTCGAAGCGCCGTCGCCCTCAGGATCGCCCGGTCTCCCAGGCGGCCTGGCAGGCCGTGAGGCGCTGCGCCTCGAGCCCGCGCACCAGGCAGACGGCCGAGACGCCGCAGCGCGCGGCCGCCTCCACCTGCGCCGCCTCCAGCACGCCGCCGATCGCCACCACCGGCCGCCCCGCCATGCGCGCCCACCACGCGAGCTGGCTCAGGCCCTGAGCCAGCCAGGGCATGTGCTTGGTCGTGGTGGGCCAGACCGGGCCGCAGGCGATGTAGCGCGGCGCCAGCCCGCGGGCCCGGGCCAGCTCCCACAGGCTGTGGCTGGACAGGCCGAGCGCGACGCCGCTGTCCAGGATCCGCGAACGCTGCGCCGCATCGAGGCAGGCCCAGTCCTCCTGACCGAGGTGCAGGCCGGTGGCGCCGGCTTCCAGGGCGAGCTGCCAGTGGTCGTTGATCCAGAACTGCGTGCCCGGGTGGTCGCGCATGCACTGCACGGCCTGCGTGATGCGGGCTCGCAATGCCGCGGGGTCCTGCCCCGGGGTGCTCTTGCTGCGCAGTTGCAGGTGAGGCAGACCCCAGCCGGCCACGGCCGCGAGACGCACCTCGTCATCGACGATGCCGTAAAGCCCGGGCGCGAACGGGCCGGCTGTGGCGGCGCCGGCCAGTACCGATTGCCAGCGCGCGAGCGTGGCAGCGTCGGGGCGCGACTCGTCGCCGAATCCCATCACCGGCAGGGCCTCGGGGGCGTGGATGAAGGACGGCGTCGGGCGCAGCGGGCCGGCGCCCGCACCGGCCGCGTGCCCCTGGCGCAGGCCATGCCAGCTGCACATCTTGGCCAGCACCAGCGCATCGGCCGTCGGGAAGCCCCGGGCGAGCGCGGCGGCGGCGGCACTCGCAAAGGTGCAGCCGCTGCCATGGTGGTGCAGGGGCGACTGCCGCTGGCGCGGCAGGGCCAGCCAGCCGCGCAGCCCCGGGCCGGTGTGCGGCGGCAGGTCCAGCCAGTCGAGGGCCAGGTCTTGCGCGCCGGGCACGGGCAGGGCGTCGTCCCCCCCCGTGATGCAGACGCCGGCTTGCGGGGCGAGGTGCTGGCGCAGGGCCGCCGCGAGCGCGGGGACGTCCAGCGTCGCGCGTGCCTCGGCGCCAGGCAGGTGCGCGAGCAGGGCCAGCGCCTCGCGCCGGTTGGGCGTGATCAGGGTGGCCTGGGGCAGCAGGCGCTCGCGGCAGGCCTGGAGCAGGGCGTCGCTGCTGAAGGCCGCGCCGCCCGCGCTGGCGCCGAGCACCGGGTCCACGACCAGGTCCACGCGCCGGCCCTCGGCGCGCAGGGCGGCCAGGGTCTCCAGCAGGGCCTCGATGGCCTCGACGCTGCCCAGCAGGCCGGTCTTGATGACGCGCGGGGTCAGGTCTTGCGAGAGCGCGGCCAGCTGCTGGCGGATCTGGGCGGCCGGTACGGGATGCACGGCCTGCACGCCGAGCGAGTTCTGTGCGGTGAGGGCGGCGACCACGGGGCAGCAATGGACGCCGAAGGCCGCCGCGGCCCGGGCGTCGGCGCTGAGGCCCGCTGCGCCACCGCTGTCGTGGCCGGCCACGCTCCAGATCACGGGCGGCGTGGCCTCCTGCGTCCAGTCGGGCAGCTGTGTGAGTGCGGGGTCCGGGGCCTCGCACCAGGGCGAGGGCAGGCTGGGATGGGGCAGGGCGGGCGTCATGGCGTCATCCCAGCAGGAAGGCGTGATCGCCCACCGGCGTGCTGGCCACGGCGAAGTCCTGCGGGGCCATCAGCCCGGCCCGCCGGGCCGCGCGGCCGGCGACGACGGCATCGCGGAAGGCCGCCGCCATGCGCACGGGCTCGCGCGCCTGCGCCACGGCGGAGTTCAGCAGCACGGCGTCGAAACCCATCTCCAGGGCCTCCGCGGCCTGCGAGGGGGCGCCCAGGCCGGCATCGACGATCAGCACGGCGTCGGGCAGCCGCTCGCGCAGCGTGCGCAGGCCGTGGCGGTTCAGCAGGCCCTGGCCGGAGCCGATGGGCGCGCCCCAGGGCATCAGCACCGCGCAGCCGACGTCCAGCAGGCGGCGGCACAGCACCAGGTCCTCGGTGCAGTAGGGGAAGACGGTGAAGCCCTCGCGCACCAGCTGCGCGGCGGCGTCGAGCAGCTCGAAGGGGTCGGGCTGCAGCGTGTGATCGTCCCCGGTGACCTCGAGCTTGACCCAGGCCGTGCCGTACAGCTCCCGCGCCATGTGCGCGATCGTGACGGCCTCGCGCGCGCTGCGGCAGCCGGCGGTGTTGGGCAGCAGGTGCCCGCCCTGGGCCTGGACGGTCTGCAGGGCGAGGGCCACGGCGCCGTTGTCCCCGGCGCCCTGGAGGCTGCGCTTGAGACCCACGGTCAGCACCTGGCTCTGCGACGCCTGGATGGCCTCGCGCAGGACCTGGGGGCTCGGGTAGCCTGCCGAGCCGATGAAGAAGCGGCTGCGCAGGGCGCGGCCGTCGATGTGCAGGAGATCGTCCATGGGGGCCTTCAGCCGCCCACGATGGGGCGGAACAGCAGGATGTGGTCGCCCTCGCGCAGCTCATGCTGGCCGCGGTGCTCGCGGGGCACGTGCTGGCCGTTGAGGGCCGTCGCGGCGGCCTCCTGGGCCTGGCCGAGCAGGCTCAGCAGCTGAGCCAGCGTGCAGCCGTCCGGCACTTCCATGGGCTGGCCGTCGAGGTGGATGCGCAGCGAGCTGGGCACGGTGGTGGCGTAGTGGTCGATGCGTGGCGTCATGGCAGGTGTCATGCGGGGTGGGGCAGCGCGCCGAGGCCGCTGCATCGGAGGAGCTGGTCGACGAGGGCGGGCGCCAGCAGCCAGCCGTGGCGGTAGAGCCCGTTCAGGCGCAGCAGGCCGGCCTCGTGGTGGAGGTGAGGCTGGTGGTCGGGCAGCGCCGGGCGCAGGTTGCGGTCCAGGCGCGTGATGCGGGCCTCGGCGAGCTGCGGCATCACGCTGTGGGCGGCGGCCATCAGCTCGACGGCGCTCTGCAGGCTCACCGGGCTGCGGTCCTCGCTCTCGATCTCGCTGGCACCGATGAGCAGCTCGCCCGGCGTGCGGGGCACGAGGTACACACGGTGGCGCGGATGCAGCAGGCGCACCGGCCGCGTCAGGCCGTGGGCCGGGGCGTCCAGGGCGATGACCTCGCCGCGCACGCCACGCAGGGCCGGCAGCTGCGGCCGCGCACCGAGGCCGCGGCAGTCGATGACCCAGTCGGCATCGAGGCTGCGGCCATCCGCGAGCCTCAGCCGGTGCGCCTCGCATCGCTCGGCGGGCGTCGACCAGTGCCAGTCCACGCCGGCGGCGTCGGCCTGCAGCGCAGCCATGGCCTCGAGCGGGTGCACGAGGCCCTCGCCGGGCAGCAGCCAGGCCTGCAGGCCCGCGCTGCGACGCAGTGCCGGCTCCACGGCGGCCAGGGCCTCGGGGTCCAGCGCCTGCGGTGCCGGGAAGGCGTCGAGTCCCGGCTGCTGCAGGCGGTCCAGCACGCGCCGGGCGGCGCCACCGTCGCTGCGCTGGGCCAGCAGCAGGCTGCCGTTCAGCTGCAGCCCGACCGGCTGGCGCCGCCGCAGCTGCTCCGCCAGGCCGGGCCACAGCGCCAGCGAGCGCCAGCCCGCCGCGGCGATGCCGACCTCCGCCTTCTCCAGCTCGGCCAGCGGGCTGAGCATGCCGGCCGCCGTGAAGGCGGCGGCCCCGTGGCCGTCGAACAGCGGCTCGGGGCCAGGTCTTGCGTCGAAGACCTGCACCCGATGCCCGGCCCGGGCCAGGGCCCAGGCGAAGAGCCGCCCGGTCAGGCCGGCCCCGGCGATGGCGATGGTCGCGCTCATGCGTGCTCCCGGGGGCTCAGGCCTTCTGGATGGGGATGTAGAGCTCCCCGCCCTGCGCCTTGAACTCCGCGCTCTTGGCCTGCATGCCGGCCGTCTGCTCGAGCTGGGCCGCGTAGTCGCGCACGTCCTGCGTGATCTTCATGGAGCAGAACTTCGGGCCGCACATGGAGCAGAAGTGCGCCACCTTGGCGCTGTCCTTGGGCAGCGTCTCGTCGTGGAACTCGCGCGCCGTCTCGGGGTCGAGGCCGAGGTTGAACTGGTCTTCCCAGCGGAACTCGAAGCGGGCCTTGGAGAGCGCGTCGTCGCGGGCACGCGCGCCGGGGTGGCCCTTGGCGATGTCGGCCGCGTGGGCGGCGATCTTGTAGGCCATCAGCCCCTGCTTGACGTCGTCGCGGTCCGGCAGGCCGAGGTGCTCCTTGGGCGTGACGTAGCACAGCATGGCGCAACCGAACCAGCCGATCATCGCGGCGCCGATGCCGCTGGTGATGTGGTCGTAGCCGGGCGCGATGTCGGTGGTCAGCGGGCCGAGGGTGTAGAAGGGCGCTTCGTCGCAGTGCTTGAGCTGCTCGGTCATGTTGGCCTGGATCATGTGCATGGGCACATGGCCGGGGCCTTCGATCATGGTTTGCACGTCGTGCTTCCAGGCGATCTTCGTGAGCTCGCCCAGCGTGCGCAGCTCGGCGAACTGCGCCTCGTCGTTCGCGTCCGCCAGCGAGCCGGGACGCAGGCCGTCGCCCAGCGAGAAGCTGACGTCGTAGGCCTTCATGATCTCGCAGATCTCATCGAAGTGCGTGTAGAGGAAGTTCTCGCGGTGATGGGCGATGCACCACTTCGCGAGGATCGAGCCCCCGCGCGAGACGATGCCCGTGCGGCGCTTCACCGTCATCGGCACGAAGGGCAGGCGCACGCCGGCATGGATGGTGAAGTAGTCCACGCCCTGCTCGGCCTGCTCGATGAGGGTGTCGCGGAAGAGCTCCCACGTCAGGTCCTCGGCCACGCCGCCGACCTTCTCCAGGGCCTGGTAGATGGGCACGGTGCCGATGGGCACGGGGCTGTTGCGGATGATCCAGTCGCGCGTGGTGTGGATGTTGCGGCCGGTGCTGAGGTCCATGACCGTGTCGGCGCCCCAGCGCGTGGCCCACACGAGCTTCTCGACTTCCTCCTCGATGGACGAGGTGACCGCGGAGTTGCCGATGTTGGCGTTGACCTTCACCAGGAAGTTGCGGCCGATGATCATCGGCTCGAGCTCCGGGTGGTTGATATTGGCCGGGATGATGGCGCGGCCGCGGGCGATCTCGTCGCGCACGAACTCGGGCGTGATGATGTCGGGAATGCTCGCCCCGAACGCGTGGCCCGCCAGGCGCTGCTGGCGCTCGGCGTCGGCCTCGTACTCGCGCATCCATTCGAGGCGCTGGTTCTCGCGAATCGCGACGTACTCCATCTCAGGCGTGACGATGCCGCGGCGCGCGTAATGCATCTGGCTCACGTTGGTGCCTGCCCCGATGCCACCCTTCGCGCGGCGCGGCGTGCGCTGCAGGCCGGCGCTGAGCTCGCGCAGGCGCAGCTGCTGCGCCTGGTCGCGCAGGCCGTCGTCGATCAGCTGGATCGCGCGGCCTTCGTAGGTCTCGGTGTCACCGCGGGCCTCGACCCAGGCGGCGCGGGGCGCAGGCAGGCCCTGGCTGACGTCGATGCGGGCGCCCGGGTCGGTGTAGGGGCCGGAGGGGTCGTAGACACTGACTCGCTCGCCGTTGCTCAGGGCGATCTCGCGCAGGGGCACGCGCAGGTCCGGGTGGATCCGGCCGCTCAGGTGCACCTTGCGCGAGGCCGGCAGCGGCTCGCGCGTCAGGGTCAGGGAGGGGGCCAGGGGGCTGCCGTCGGCAAGGCCAGGGTCGGTGAGGCTGTTCATGCGGTCTCCAGGTGGGATCCGGAGGCCGAGCAGGAACCGTCGAGGCGCGAGGGCGCCAGCAGGGCAGGGGGCGGGGAGGGGCCATGGACGCCGCGGGTGCGCCATCGCGTGTCGATGGCGGCCCTGGTGCCAGGGCCCGCAGCCCCGGCAGGATGCACGGGCTGGCAGGCTCTTCTTACGCCGGTACGAACCGGATCAAGTTCAGCGGGTCCATGGCTTCCACCACGTCTCAGCCCGACGCCAAAGCCATCGCCTTGGCGCATCAGGGCTCCCCGGAGCAAGGCGCCAGTGTATAGGAGGAAGCGTGCGATCTGCACGCAGGCTTGGTGGAAACCCGCAGTGCCGCTTGCAGACCGGTGCGAGACACTTGTTTCCGGAAGTCATAGGCGTAAGAGACCGCCAACTTCTGAATCAAAACGACGGACGAGCCCGCAGAGGTTCCGCTGTTCACGGGATGGCACGACACCGTGCCAGGGGTCTTAGGGTTGCAATGAGCATGTCCACCAAGCTGTATTCCGCCACCGCGCTGGCGCTGGCCTGCCAGTTGCTGCTGAGCGCAGCCGTGTCCGCCCAGACGGCGGAGCCCGCCGGCAAGGCCGGTTCCGCCTCGGGGCTGAGCGATTCCGATCGCGCCAAGCGTGATGCCGACAAGGTCCTTCAATGGATCAAGTTCCACGCCACGCATGCCACCAAGCCGGAGGCCCCGGCACCGGCCCCCAAGCCGGCCCCCACGGCCAAGGCCGCTGCGCCGGCGCCCAAGCCGGCCGTGACCGCCGCTGCGGCCGCACCGTCGCAGGCCGCTGCTTCCGTGCCCGCGCCGGCCGCCAGCCAGGAATCCCAGGTCGCGGCCCGCGAGCCCGAGCCCGCGCCGAAGGCCGAGCTCGTTGCCGCGGCCCCCGCCACGCCGCCGGCCCCGCCGCCGACCGAGCCCACCCGCCCGGCGCCCCAGCCGCAGCCCGAGCCTGAAGAGGAAGTCGCGCTGCGCCTGATCCAGAAGGTCGATCCTGACATCCCGCGCCAGCTGGTCAGCAACATCCGCAACGGCTCCGTCATGGTTCGCTTCCAGGTCAAGCCCGATGGCAGCACGACCAAGGTGGAGACGCTCGGCAATCCGAACAAGCGCCTGGCCTCCAGCGCGATCGCCGCGGTCCAGCAGTGGAAGTTCGCGCCCATCCCCAAGCAGCGCGAAGCGACCGTCGAGATCGGTTTCAAGCTCGACTGACGCGGCCTGCCGACCCTGCCTGCACGGCCCCTTCGCGGGGCCGTTTTCATGGCGGCGACGGTATCCGTCGCGTCAGGGGCGTCACGCGCCGCTGGCGCTGCTCGGGCAGCGGCTCAGCGTGGCGACGAGCGCATCGAGGAAGGCGCGCGTGCGCAGCGGCATCAGCCGGCGCTCCGGGAACACGGCCCAGCAGGGCGTGGGCAGCAGCTCCCAGTCGGGCAGCACGCGCACCAGCTCGCCGCGGTCCACGAAGGGCTGCGCGAAGTGCGCGCCCACCGCGGTGATGCCGACGTCGGCGCAGGCCATGCGCAGCAGCATGTCGGGGGCGTTGACCAGCGTCTTGAGCTGGGGCTGGCCCTCCCACAGCTCCCAGGCGCCCTCGTGCCCGCGGCGCAGCTTCCAGGGCACGGCGTCCCCGTGGCGGCTGAGGATCATCAGCCCGTGCATGCTCGTGAGTGCCTGCGGCAGCTGGGGCTCGCCGTGGCGCGCCAGATAGCCCGGCGAGGCATAGAGCCCGGTGCCGATGAGGGCCAGGCGGCGGGCCGCCAGCTGCGAGTCCTCCGGCAGCGTGCCCATGCGGATCGCGAGATCGAAGCCCTCGGCGATGAGGTCCACGCGGCGCGGCGAGAGGTCCAGCTCCAGCTGCACCTCGGGGTTGTCGCGCACGAAGGCGGAGAGCATCTCCGGCAGCGCCTGCTGGGCGAAGTCCCCGGGCATGGAGACGCGCAGCCGGCCGCGCGGCCGCTGCTGGCGGTGCAGCGCGAGCGCCAGCGCGCCATCGACCTCGCCGGCCACCACACGGGCATGCTCCAGCACGCCCTGGCCGAAGTCGGTGAGCGCCAGGCGGCGGGTGGAGCGCTGCAGCAGCTTCTCGCCCAGCCGCTCCTCCAGGGCCGCCACGCGGCGCGAGACGGTGGATTTGGGCAGGTGCAGGCGCTCGGCGGCCCGGCTGAAGCTGCCGGCCTCCATCACGCGAGCGAAGAGCAGCAGGTCGTCGGCATCCAGGCTCATGGCGATTGTTCCTTTGGTGGAACAATCTTATCCATTTGACGGTCTTCTGGTGCTGCAGTGCGATCAATAAAGTTCAGCCATGCCAACAACACGCCGCCCCGCGGCGAGCAAGGAGCCCGGTATGAACATCCTGCAGATCAACAGCAGCGCCCGCCGCCTTCAAGACGATGGCCAAGGCTCGCATTCCACCCGCCTGGCCAATGAACTGGTCGCCGCCCTGCGGGCCCGCCAGCCCGCCGCCCGCCTGGACGTCCTCGACCTCGGCCAGCGCAATCTGCCCGAGCTCGACGAAGCCACGCTGCAGGCCCTGTTCACGCCGGCCGAGCAGCGCAGCGAGGCGCAGGCCGCCCGCGTCGCCCAGGACATGGCGCTGATCGAGCAGGTCCGCGCGCAGGACACCCTGGTGCTGGCCGTGCCCATGATCAACTTCGGCATCCCGACCCAGCTCAAGCACTGGATCGACGCCATCGCCAAGGCCGGCGTGACCTTCCGCTACACCGCCAACGGCCCCGAAGGCCTGCTGGGCGGCAAGAAGGTCTACATCGTGCTGACCCGCGGCGGCATCTACCGTGACCAGCCGAGCGACACGATGGTGCCCTACCTCAAGACGGTGCTGGGCTTCCTGGGCATGACGGACCTGCACTTCATCTACGCCGAAGGCCTGTCCATGGGCCCCGACGCCGAGGCGCAGGGCTTGGCCGCGGCCCGCGAGCAGATCGCGTCGCTGCTGCAGGCGCAGGGCGAGGCCCAGCCGGCCTGAGGGTAAGTCCCCGGCGCCACGACGCCGGGGCGCGGGGCCGGGCATGGCACCATCGCGCGCATTTCGACAAGACCGGGCACCGGCCCGCACGAGGAGCGCACGATGATGACTTCGACCTGGATCCGCAGCGCGCCGACGCAGGCGCACGTCAGCGTGGCGCTGGTGCGCGTGGCCGTGGCGCTGGTCATCCTGATGCATCCGCTGCACGGCTACTTCCACCTCGAGAACATCCCGCGCTTCGGCGAGTACCTGACGTCGCTGGGCTTCCCCTTCGGCGGGGCGCTGGCCTGGGCCGTGCTGCTGACGCAGACGGCCGCCAGCCTGCTGATGCTGGCCGGGCGCCTGGTGGTGCCGGCCTGCGTCGCCCACATGGCGGTGCTGCTGACGGGCATCGTGGTGTTTCATTACCCCCTGGGCTGGTACGTCGTTGGCCCGGGTGAAGGCGGCATGGAGTTCAGCGTGCTGATGATCAGCTGCCTCTGTGCCGTGGCCTGGGCCCACTGGCCCCGCCGCCGCGGCCTCTGAGCCGGGGCGCCCGCGGGCCGTGCCGGCCGAGGCGTATCGAAAGGAGATTCCTCATGTCGACCCCAACGCTTCCGCTGACCCAGCCCCGCCTGGTCGAACGCCTGGTGGCCGGGCAGCCCACCAGCGACGGCGCCGGCGTCAAGCTCACGCGCGTGCTGACCCACACGCTGCAGCAGCGCCTGGACCCCTTCCTGATGCTCGATGCCTTTGGCTCGGACAAGGCCGACGACTACATCGCCGGCTTCCCCGACCACCCGCACCGCGGCTTCGAGACCATCACCTACATGCTCGAGGGGCGCATGCGCCATCGCGACTCCGCGGGTCACGAGGGCCTGCTGCAGAGCGGCGGCGTGCAGTGGATGACCGCCGGGCGCGGCGTGATCCATTCCGAGCTGCCCGAGCAGGAGGAGGGCCGCATGGAGGGCTTCCAGCTGTGGCTGAACCTGCCCGGCCGGAACAAGCTCTGCGAGCCGTGGTACCGCGACATCCCGAGCGGCGAGATCCCGCAGTGGACGCAGGACGGCACGGTCGTGCGTGTCATCGCCGGGGCCCACCGCGGCGTGGCCGGCGCCGTGCAGCGCGAGCACACCGAACCGGTCTATCTGGACGTCCACCTGCCGCCCGGCGCGAGCTTCGAGCACGCGCTGCCGGACACGCACAACGCCTTCGTGTATGTCTACCGGGGCGCGGTGCGCTTCGACAGCGGCTGCACCGTGCCGCAGCAGCGCATGGCCCTGCTGGCCAACACGCCCGGCAGCGACGGCGTGCGCCTGCAGGCGGGCGAGTCCGGCGCCCGGCTGCTGCTCATCGCCGGCCGCCCGCTGGGCGAGCCGATCGCCCAGTACGGCCCCTTCGTGATGAACACGGAAG
The DNA here is from genome assembly GCA_041912595.1 of Burkholderiaceae bacterium. Classification (GTDB taxonomy): domain Bacteria; phylum Pseudomonadota; class Gammaproteobacteria; order Burkholderiales; family Burkholderiaceae_C; genus Roseateles_B. Next base: position 39,852 of record JAYRMR010000023.1, on the reverse strand, counting down.
CCGAGCTGATGCAGGCGGTGCGCGACTTCCAGAGCGGCCGGCTGGCCTGAGCGCCCGCGAGCCGGGCCGGCTCGTGCGGCGTTGACATGGCTCAAGAAGCGGCGGGGTGTTGCAGCGAGTCGTGGCGGCGGTGCAATCTGCACATTGTGCGTACTGCGCCCAGGCTGTCACACTTTGTTGCATGGATACGAAGCTGCAGTACGAGCACGACACCGTCCCCGCCGCTCTGGATGAACTGACCCGCAGCGCCGCGCCGCCGCCCGCCGGCGCCCAGGTCCACACCGACCTGGACGAGCTCTGGCGCCAGATGCAGACCGGCCATGGCACGCGGGCGGCCCGGCTGGGCGAGGCCCTGATCGCCGCCGGCCTGCTGAGCCGGCCTCAGCTGCAGCGGGCCCTGGGCCGGCAGCTCGGCGCGGTCCCCCATCTGCCGCTGGGGGAGCAGCTGGTCAAGGACGGTGTGCTGAGCCCGGCACAGCTGCGGCAGATGCTGGCCTCCTGGCAGGGCGTGCCCACCGTGGACCTCGCGCGCGTGCACCCCGAGCCTGGCGCCCTGGCCCAGGTGCCCCGCATGATCGCGCTGCGCGAGTCGGTCTGCCCGCTGATGGTGCGGGCCGACGAGCTGGTGGTGGCCGTCACGGACCCCTGGGACCAGCATCTGCTGGACGTGCTGCGCTTCGTCAGCGAGCTGCATGTGCGGCCGGTGCTGGCCCGGCCCGGCACCCTGCTGCCCGCCATCGCCCGGGCCTACCAGCAGGACCTGACGAGCATCGCCCGCGGGGCCGGCGAAACCCCGGACAAGGCCCTCGCCCCGGACGTGCAGGCCACGACCATCCGCGAGCTGGCCCAGCAGCTGGCGGAGTCCGACGGCCTGACGGGCGACGCCGAGGTCGGCGTGGTGGCGGAGTCGGACAACACGCTTGTGCGCCTGGTCAACCGGCTCATCGCCGACGCCGTCGAGCTGGGCGCCTCGGACATCCACATCGAGGCCTCCGACGCCCCCCGCCCGGTGCGCGTGCGCCTGCGCATCGACGGCGACCTCGTCCGCTACCTGGAGCTGCCCACGCGGGTGCGCTTCGCCCTCATCGCCCGCCTGAAGATCATGGCGGACCTGGACATCTCCGAGCACCGCCGCCCGCAGGACGGCAAGATCGACTTCAGCCGCTTCGGCGGCCCGCCGGTGGAGCTGCGCCTGGTGACGGTCCCCACCAACACCGGCCTGGAGGACGTGGTACTGCGCCTGCTGGGCGGCATGAAGCCGCTGCCGCTGGACGAGATCGGCCTGTCCGAGAGCAATCTGGGCGGCCTGCGGCGGGTGATGGCCAAGTCCTACGGGCTGCTGCTCATCTGCGGCCCCACGGGCTGCGGCAAGACGACGACGCTGCACTCGGTGATGCGCGAGCTCAACGAGGACAAGCGCAAGATCTGGACCGCCGAGGACCCGATCGAGATCACGCAGGAAGGGCTGCGCCAGGTGCAGGTCAACGCCCGCATCGGCTGGACCTTCGCGGCGGCCATGCGGACCTTTCTGCGGGCCGATCCGGACGTGATCATGATCGGCGAGATGCGGGACGAGGAGACCGCGCGCATCGCCATCGAGGCCTCGCTCACGGGGCACCTGGTGATGTCCACGCTGCACACCAACTCGGCGCCCGAGAGCGTGACGCGGCTGCTCGAGATCGGGCTGGACCCCTTCATGTTCTCCGACTCCCTGCTGGGCGTGCTGGCCCAGCGCCTGGTGCGCCGCCTGTGCCGGGACTGCCGCGTCGCGGAGCCCCTGGACGACCGGGCCGCGCACTCGCTGGCGCAGCTCTACCTCCAGACCCCGCCGCCCGGGCTGACGACGGACGCGCTGCTGGCGCGTTGGCGCGAGCGCTTCGGCGTGGACGGTCGGTTGGTGCAGTACCGCCACCATGGCTGCGATGCCTGCGGGGGCAGCGGCTACCGGGGCCGGCTCGGCATCCATGAGCTGCTCGTGGCCGACGAGCCGCTGCGGGGCCTGGTGCGCCGCCGCGCGCCCGCCGCGGAGATGTTCCAGCTGGCCCTGCAGGCCGGCATGCGCACGCTGCGCCAGGACGGCATCGAGAAGGTGCTGGCCGGCCTGACGGATCTCTCCGAGGTGCTGGCGGCCAGCAACCAGTGACGGACCTGTGACTGCAAGGAGCTCCTGATGAAACCACCGTTTGCCGAGGCCCCCCTGGCCGGTCCGCTGAACCTGGAAGTGCCCGCGCTGCTGCTCAGCAGTCTGGGCGAATGGCTGGCACGCCAGGCGCTGCAGCTGCAGGCCGAGGCCGACCGCCCCGAGCGGGTCGCCCGGGCCGGCGCGGCGCTGGAGCAGCTGGGGCTGGAGATGCAGGCGCTGGTCCATGCGCTGCGCGGCGGCCGGCCCGGCGCCGCGGAAGCCCTGGACCTGCACGCGGCGGCCGCACAGGCGCTGGCCTTGTGGGCGCCCGCCTGGCAACAGGCCGGGCTGCGTGCCGAGCTGGTGCCGGGGCCCGCCCAGGTGCAGCGGCTCGACGCCGGCTTGCTGCAGCACGCCCTGGACCTCCTGCTGGGCCATGGCCTGGCGGGCGGACGGGACGTGCGCCTGAGCCTCTCGGCGCTCGATGAGGTCCGCCACCGGCTGAGCCTGTCCGGCGTAGGGGCGGCCGCCGGTGAGGACGAGCTGCACTGGCAGCTGCTGCGGCTCCTGGCCCGGGCGCGCGGCTGGGCGCTGCTGCGCCGCGAGACGAGCGCGGGGACGATCGACATCGAGCTGCACCTGGGTCCCGCTCACGCCGCGGATGCCGCGGACGCAGCGGACGGCGCGGCCTTGCCCCGGCGTCGTCTGAACCGGGCGATGCGGGTGCTGGTGCTGGATCCCGAGGAGGGCAGTCGCGTCGAGTGCGCCCGTCTGCTGGGCGCCGCCGGCCTGGCCTTCGACTGCCACGCGACGCTGGACGATGCCCGCGCGCGGCTCGCGTCGGCCGACCCGGGCTGGGATGCGCTCGTGTCCGGCATTCCCGCCGAGGACCCGGGCCTGGCGGCCCTGGTGGAGACGCTGCGGCAGCGCCACGGCCTGCGGTGCTGGATCGAGCTGGGCGATGAGGACTACCGCTTCGACATCGCGGTGCCCGACAGCGCCCGCCCGGCGCGCCTGGGCCGTGCGGACCTGCCGCACACGCTGCTGCAGGCGCTCGCTGGGTGACGAGGCCGCCGCGAGCGGCCCCGGCGTTCAGTCGCTCACCGCGCCCCCCGCCAGGCCCTCGAGGATGGGGCAGTCTGGCCGTTCGTCGCCGTGGCAGCACTGCGTGAGCTGCAGCAGGGTCTGGCGCATGGCCTGCATCTCCGCGAGCCGGCGGTCGAGGTCGGCGATGTGGGCCTGCGCGATCTTCTTCACCTGGCTGCTGGCCCGGTCGCGGTCCTGCCAGAGCCGCAGCAGCTCGGCGATCTCCGCCATCGAGAAGCCCAGGTCCCGGCCGCGCCGGATGAAGCGCAGCAGATGGACCTCGCGCTCGCTGTACTGCCGGTAGCCGGACTCCGTGCGGGGCACCTCGCCGAGCAGGCCGAGGCTTTCGTAGTGGCGCAGCATCTTGGCCGACACGCCCGAGCGCGCCGCGGCCTCGCCGATGTTGAGACGTCCGTTCATCGCGCGGGCCTCCAGCGCTGCAGCAGCAGCGCATTGCTGATCACGGTGACGCTGGACAGGGCCATCGCCGCGCCCGCGATCACGGGGTTGAGCAGTCCCAGCGCCGCCAGCGGGATGCCCACGACGTTGTAGGCAAAGGCCCAGAAGAGGTTCTGGCGGATCTTGGCAACCGTGCGCCGGGAGATGTCGATGGCCTCGGCCACCAGGCGCGGGTCCGGGCGCATGAGCGTGATGCCCGCCGCGTGCATGGCGACGTCCGTGCCGCTGCCCATGGCCAGGCCGACGTCGGCGGCCGCGAGGGCCGGGGCATCGTTGATGCCATCGCCCACCATGGCCACGCGCCGGCCGCCAGCCTTGAGCGCCGCGACCTGCTCGGCCTTGTGTTCCGGCAGCACCTCGGCGTGGACCTCGTCCAGCCCCAGCTCGCGGCCCACGGCCTCGGCCGCGCCACGGTTGTCGCCGCTGAGCAGCACGGTGCGCAGGCCCAGCTGCCGCAGCTGCGCGATGGCCTCGCGCGCGCCGGGCTTCACCGGGTCGCCGAAGGCCAGGAGGCCGAGCAGCTCGGCGGGGGCCTCGGGCGCCGTGCGCCGGGCGAGCCACGACAGCGTGCGGCCCTCGGCCTGCAGCGCCGTGGCCGAGGCCTCCAGCGGGGCGAGCGCCACGCCCAGCTCCTGCATGTAGCGCTGGCTGCCGAGCATCAGCGCCTGCCCGTCCAGTTCGGCCGACAGGCCACGGCCGGGCACGGCGCGCAGCGCGGTCGCCCGGGGCAGGGGCCGGCCCGCGGCCGCTTCCTGCCAGGCGCCGAGCACGGCCTTGGCCAGCGGATGCTCGCTGCCCTGCTGCAGGATGGCGGAGAGCCGTAGCAGCTCGTCCGCGCCCACGGTGGCCGTGGGCTGGTGCGCGAGCAGGCGGGGGCGGCCCTCGGTCAGCGTGCCGGTCTTGTCGAAGGCGACCACCTCCAGCTGGCGCGCCGTCTCCAGCGCCTCGGCATCCTTGATCAGCAGGCCGCGCCGCGCGGCCACGCCGGTGCCGGCCATCAGCGCCGCGGGCGTCGCCAGGCCCAGCGCGCAAGGGCAGGCGATGACGAGCACCGCCACCGCATGCAGCACCGCGCGTTCCCAGTCGCCCGTGCCGAGGCCCCAGGCGAGCAGCGTCCCCGTCGCGAGGACCACCACCACCGGGACGAAGACGGCGCTGACCTGGTCGACCATCCGCTGGATCGGTGCCTTGCCGGCCTGCGCGGACTCCACGAGGCGCACGATGCGCGCCAGCGTGGACTCCGCCCCCAGCGCCCGCACCGCCAGCAGCAGCAGCCCCTCGCCGTTCATGGCGCCGCCGACGACGGCATCGCCCTCGCCGCGGGCCACCGGCAGGCTCTCGCCGGTGATCAGCGACTCGTCCACGTGGCTGGCGCCCTCCAGCACCGTCCCGTCGACGGGAATGCGTTCGCCCGGGCGCACCACCACGCGGTCCCCGAGCGCCAGGGTGGCGACGGGCACGTCCTGCTCGCTGCCGTCGGCGCGGCGCAGGCGGGCGGTCTCGGGGCGGAGCTTGCGCAGCGCGCGGATCGCCTCGGTCGTGCGGTGCTTGGCGCGGGCCTCCAGCTGCTTGCCCAGCAGCACGAGGGTGATGACCACGGCGGCGGACTCGAAATAGAGCGACATGCTCATGGGGCCCTGGCGCAGCAGCTCATAGACCGACAGGCCGTAGGCCGCGCTCGTGCCCAGGGCGACGAGCAGGTCCATATTGCCGCTGCCGGCCTTCAGGGCGGCCCAGCCCTTGCGGTAGAAGCGGGCGCCCAGCACGAACTGCACCGGCGTGGCCAGCACCAGCTGCAGCCAGCCGTCGAGCATCCAGTGAGCGCCCCAGAGCATGCCGACCATGGGCAGCAGAAGCGGCAGGCTCAGCAGCACGGCGAGGGCCAGACCGAGCCGCCCCTCCTGCAGCGACTGCCACAGCGAGGCCTGAGGCTCCTCGCCCGCCTGGCCCTCGTCCTGGAGCCGGGCGCCGTAGCCGGCGCGGGTGATGGCGGCGATCAGGCTGTCGCTGTCCAGCGTGGCCAGGCCGCGGACGCTGGCGGTCTCGGTGGCGAGGTTGACGGTGGCGTCCAGCACGCCCGGCAGCTTTCGCAGCACCTTCTCGATCCGGCCGACGCAGGACGCGCAGGTCATGCCCGTGACCTGCAGCTGCCATTGCCGCTCCCGCACCCCGTAGCCGCCCTGCTGCAGCGCCGCGGCGATCTCGGGGAGGCCCGCCTCCCCGGAGAGCTCCGCCTGCTCGGTCGCCAGGTTGACCGTCACGGCGCGGACGCCGGGCACCTGGGCCAGCAGGCGCTCGACGCGCTTCACGCAGGTGGCGCAGCTCATGCCCGTGATGGGCAGGTTCAGGGGGGCGGGGGTGTTCATGGCGCCAGTCTCAAGCTTCACCTGATGGTAAGGTCAAGCCAGGAGCTCCGGCCCGATTCCTGCCCGGGTCTGCCCTTGACCTTGCCATGATGGCAATGAATAAGCTGCGGCACGAATCAACTTTCAAGGAGCCTTTCATGCGGACCTTCCATCTTCCCGACATGAGCTGCGGCCACTGCGTGGCGGCCATCACCGAAGCCCTGACGGCGGTCGATCCCGCGGTGAAGCTGGAATTCCAGCGCGAGGCCCGAACCGTGCAGGTCGCCAGCACTGCCGAGGATGCCCGGCTGGTGGCGGCGCTTACCGAGGCTGGCTACCCGCCGAAACTGGTGTAAACCCCTGCCGCGACGCGCACCACCCCGGCCACTGCCTGGAATGTGTGCAGCTGCTCACGGTGTGAGGGGTCCGTCGGGGCAGAAGGAGTGCTGAGAGGGGTCGGAAACGGCTTCGGGGCGGGCGCTGCGCGCGCACGGCGTCGCGCTCCCTTCGGGTTCTGTGGCATTCCTGCATCACTTGCCCGCAGACTTGGTGGAGTTCCCAGATACGTTTCTACACACGGATGAAACAATCGCCCGGCGCTGTCCGGTGTACCGCACGTCGGGGACTTGGCAGCGGGCAACTACTACATCAGAGCTACGGCTCCGCCACAAGTGGCGCCATGTCAGAGGGCTTTCCAATGTCTCGAATCATCATCAGCCAGCGCAAGCTTGCGCTGTCCACCCTGGCCATCGCCAGCAGCGTCGCCTGCCTGTCGGCACACGCCCAGGCCCAGTCGGAACCCGTGCAACTGCAGCGCGTGGAAATCACCGGCTCCAACATCAAGCGCCTGGCCGCCGAGACCGCATCCCCGGTCCAGGTGATCACCCGCAATGAAGTCAAGCAGACCGGCGCCAACACCGTGCGCCAGGTGCTGGACACCATCACCGCCACCAACACCGGCGAACTGCGTGACGACGGCAGCAGCACCAGCTTCGCCGCTGGCGCTTCCGGCGTGGGCATGCGTGGTCTGGGCAAGGGTGCGACGCTGGTGCTGCTGAACGGCCGCCGCATCGCCAACTTCGGCCTGGCCGACGGCGCCAAGGAAACCTTCGTCAACATCGACTCCATCCCGGCCGACGTGATCGACCGCGTGGAAATCCTGAAGGACGGCGCCTCCGCCATCTACGGCTCCGACGCCATGGCCGGCGTGATCAACATCATCACCCGCCGCGACTACAACGGCGTGGGCGTGTCCGCCAGCTACCAGCAGGGCACCTCGCCCAACATCGGCAAGCAGACCACCGCTGGCATCGTGGCCGGCATGGGCGACATGGCCCGTGACCGCTACAACGTGCTGGCCAACCTCGAGCTGTACAAGCGCGAAGGTTATGTGCAAGCCGACGTGGTGCCCTACTACCCCGCGTGGCACAAGCAGTTCGTCAGCCCCGCCTTCGGCGATCCCGTGCTGACCTCCTGGCCTGGCAACCTGCTGAAGGGCTCGAAGGACAAGAACGGCAACTTCATCGCGACCGCACGCGTGGCCAGCCCCCTGTGCCCGGCCAACCAGCTGAACAGCGCCAAGGCCTGCACGAGCGATCTGACCGGCATCAACCCCTACTCGGATCCCGCCAAGCGCGTGAACCTGTACACGGCTGGCCGCTACGCCGTGAACGAGAACGTGGAAGCGTTCGCCGAGGTGAGCCTGTCGCACACCGAGACCAAGTACCGCGACCTGCCGTTCTCGACCTCGAGCCCCGGCACCCCCTCGCGCTGGTTCGATGGCAACAGCAAGACCATCCAGACCGTGAACAAGCCCCTGCTGGCCGCCAACAACCCGGCCAACAACACCGGTGGCATCGCTGGCCTGGAATACCGCTTCATGGACAACATCGACATGTGGGAAGCTCCCGCCACTGCCGATCAGTACCGTGTGATGGCCGGTGCCCGTGGCACCTACGGCAACTGGGACTGGGAAACCGCCGTCGGCCAGATCGGCGCTGAAGCCAAGAAGGGTGGCCGTGGCGCTCATCGCACCGCCTACACCAACGCCGTCGAGAGCGGCGAGTACAAGATCGGTGGCCAGAACAGCCAGGAACTGCTGGACCGCATGTTCCCGGAACTGGACATGAAGGGTGAGAACCGCACCCGCTTCATCGATGCCAAGGTCAGCGGCGAAGTCGCCAAGCTGCCCGCCGGCGCGCTGCAGATGGCCGTGGGCGTGGATCTGCGTGACGAGCACGTGAAGATCAAGTCCAGCGACAACGTCATGAACGCCGAGCTGATCGGCCGTGGCTCCGTCTGGGTGGAAGGCGATCGCAAGCTGACGGCTGCCTTCGTCGAGCTGGAAGGTCCGGTCGTCAAGGGCCTGACCGCCAACGGCGCTCTGCGCTTCGACAAGGCCTCGGGCTTCGACGGCCGCGTGTCCCCCAAGCTCGGTCTGCGCTGGGAAGCCAGCCCGCAGTTCCTGCTGCGCGGCACGATCGCTGGTGGCTTCCGCGCCCCCAACATCCCGGAAACGCTGGGCAAGGTCGGCCTGACCGGCTTCTTCAACGGCACCTACGATCCGAAGCGCTGCGACGCCGCCACGGCCATCCGTGACGCGCTGAAGCTGGGCGACGCCAACGACCGCGCTGACGCCACCGTGGCCTACAACTCGGGCTGCTCGGTGTCGGTGCCGGCCATGATCTCGGCCAACGCCAAGCTGAAGCCTGAGCTGTCCACCAGCAAGACCGTCGGTTTCGTGTTCGAGCCGGTGCGTGACTTCTCCGTGGCCGTGGATTACTTCCACATCGAGCGCCGCGACGAAATCTCCTACCGCGATCCGGACTACGTCCTGGCCCGTGAAGACAAGGCTGACTACGCAGCCCTGATCGCCCGTCAGCCGATCTCGTCGCAAGACCAGATCTGGGCCAACCGCGCCAACGCGCTGAAGCCCGGTGCCAACCTGAAGTGGGACGCTGGTCAGCTGATCACGCTGCTGCTGCAGTATGAGAACTTCGGCAAGACCGAGTCCTCCGGCATCGACGTGGACCTGAAGGCTCGCTTCAAGGTCAGCGACGTCGGCACGTTCACCCTCGGCTGGCAGACCACGTACGCCCTGAAGTCGCGCGGCTGGGACATCGACGCCAACGAATGGCGCCCGAACACCGTCGGCCTGCGTGGCACGCCGCGTGTGCGTTCCATCCTGGCAACCCAGTGGGCCCGTGGCGACTGGACCGCTGGTCTGCGCTTCAACTACACCTCGCGTACCGAGCTGAACGGCGACGAGACGACGGAAGGCACCTGGGGCGAGTCCGCCTGCCGTGCCAGCCTGAAGCCCGGCAGCCTGCCTTGCTACTACGGCAAGGACATCGTGACCAGCTTCAACATGTCCTACAGCGGCATCAAGAACCTGCGTCTGAGCATGAACGTCGGCAACCTGTTCCACGACGAGTACCCGGTCGACCTGCGCGGCGGTTACGGCGTGCGTCCCCGCACCATCAAGGTGGGTGCCGAGTACAAGTTCTAAGCTTGTCTCCACGATGCGGGCGTCCGATGGGCGCCCGCCTAGAACAAGGCCGGGCCATGCCCGGCCTTTTTTCTTGTGCGCGCGGCGCCTGTGCCTTGCCTGTGCGGTGCTTGGTGGCCACCGGTCCGCAGCCGATGATCGCGGGGCCTTGCGTCGCGAGGCGGACAAACAAAAAGGGGATCGGCTCGGCCGATCCCCCTTTGCGTTCCTGCGAGGCCTGGCGTCAGGCCCGCGGCATCAATCCAGGCGCAGATTCAGCCGCACCCAGGCGGTCGTGCCTTCCGGGCGGTTGCGCACGCTGAACTCCTTGGCGACCTTGAACTCGGCCGACCACACGCCGTCTTCCGACACGTAGGCCACCATCGGGCCCAGCGAGCGCACGCGGGCCTTGTTGCCGTTGGCGGCGACGCCCGGGCCGTTGTCGCGGGTGGTCTGCTCGACCAGGTAGCCCTGCAGGCCGGTGCGCCATTCGTCGTTGATGCGGTACATGGCGGCGTAGTCCGCGTGCAGGTACTGGCCGGAGCGGACGTCGGTCGCGGTGTTGCGGGTGTTGACGGAGTAGGTGGCGCGCAGGCCCAGCTCCACGCCGTTTTCCCAGACCTTCGACGCGATCACCAGCGGGCGCACCGTCCAGAACTTGCCGGCGCCCGGGTTCACGGCGCGCTGCGCGTCGTAGGCGCCCGTCGGGGCGACCGCGCTCAGGCCCAGCACCAGGCGGCTGTCGTCGTTCTGCCAGTCCACGAAGCCGGCCACGTCCAGATCGCCCTGGCCGGTCTTGCTGCCGGAGCGCGCGGCGCTCTGCTGGTCGAGCAGCGCCTGCACGGCGGTGGCGGCACCGGCCGGCACGCCGGCGGGCAGGGTGGCGCTCAGGCGGATGTCATTGCGCTGGCGGATGAAGGGCAGGGTGGCGGAGAAGCCCAGGCGGCCTTCGGCGACCAGCTTCTCGGTGACCCAGGTGCCGCGCGTCACGAAGACGTCGGCGTCGATTTCGCCCTGGATCTGCACGGGCAGCGTGCCCAGCGGCGTGGCGGCCTGCGTCTGCAGGGCCTGGCCGTCGTCGCCCTTCAGGCGCTTGGCGCTGTAGTGCTGCAGCCAGAGCTGGCCGTACCAGCCGGGGAACTGCGGCGAGGCCAGTTCATAGCTCGGCGCGCCGAGCAGGGCGCGCAGCTGGCCGTTTTCGGTGGCATGGGCCGTGCCGAGGGCGGCAGTGGCAGCGAGGAGGGCCAGGGTGTACTTCTTCATGGTGGTCCTGATTGCTGGAAAAGGGGAAGGCGCAAGACGCCGCCGTGCGGTCGGCGCGGCAGCGTTGCGGGCGGGCCCGGGAGCGCCGGGACGGGGAATGGGGCGGATGCTGCCAGTGTTGGCGTGAAATGCACAGCAATCCAGCTAGAGGCGCCTGCCGAATCGGCGCAAGCTGCGTAATCTTGCCGGACTGCGCTGCTGCGTCGGCGAGCGCACTTCTCTATGATCCGCCCCCTGGCAGTACCTTCATGTGATGTGGCGCTGCCGCATGTCAAGGAGACAAGATGCTGCGATTCCTGCGACCCCTCGCGATGGGCCTGCTCGTGCTGGCCGGCTCGGCACAGGCCACGGACGTCAAGTTCGAGGGCTTCGACTTCCCGACCACGGCCGCCGTGGGCAACCAGAACCTCGTCCTGAATGGCATTGCGGCCTCGAGCATTCTCTCGACCCGCTCCACCGTCGTGGCCTTCTACCTGCCCAGCAAGCAGACGACCATGGAAGGCGCCACGGGCATCAAGGGCCCCAAGCGCATCCAGTTCTACATGCTGCGCGCCGTGTCCGCCAAGGATCTGGCCAATGCCATGCTGGACCGCATCCGCCAGAACGTGACGACCGAGGAATTCTCGGCCAACATCATCGCCACCTCGCAGCTCGGCGCCGTCTTCGGCCAGCGCAGCAAGGTCAACAAGGGCGATCTGGTGGTCATCGACTACAACCCGGTCGAGAAGAACACCGAGTTCTCGCTCAACGGCAAGCGCCTGGGCGACCCCATCGCGGGCGAGGCCTTCTTCCCGATGATGATGAAGGTGTGGATCGGCCCGAAGGTGCGCGATTCCACGCGTGACGGCCTGCTGGGGCTGGTCAAGCTCGAAGGCTGAGCGGCCCTTCGCTCACCGGTGAACGCCCCGCGACGACGGGGCGTTTTTCATGGAGCGCACCCGGCGCGGCCTGGGCGCGGTCAGGCCTGTTCCAGCGCCTGCTGCAGCGTCGTCTTCAGGGCGCGCAGGCGCTGCAGCTCCGCCTCCGGCGCCTGCAGGGCGGGCCACAGCAGGGCGACGAGGTCGCGGGCGCTCTGGTCGACGTTGATCTGCCGGCCCGCGATGATCACCTCCCACAGCATGTGCTCCATCGGCCCGAAGACCAGCGAGCGCAGCATGCGCAAGGGGATGTCCTGCCGCACCTGGCCCAGCTGCTGCCCGCGGGAGAGCAGCTCCATCAGCGGCGCGGTGTAGCGGCGCTGCAGCTCGATGAAGGCCTCGCCGAACTCTGCGGAGCTGCCGCTGCCGCCGGTGATGTCGGCCTCGCGCTTGCGGCCTTCCGAGAGCACCAGCTCGCACAGCCCCGTGCCCTGGATCAGGAACAGTCGCAGGTGCGTGTGCACGACGAATTCCAGCTGCTCGCGGATCGGGGCCTCGCGGGGCAGGCCCTGTTCGATGGCCTCGATGATCTCGTCGTACCAGTCGGCGATCACGCGCATGCACAGCTCGCGCTTGCCGCGGAAGTAGGTGAACACCGTCGCTTCCGAGATGCCCAGGCGCTTGGCGATCTCGGTGGTGGTGGCCCGCTCGTAGCCCTTGGCGGCGAAGACCTCGCGGCCGACGCGCAGGAGGTCCCGCACGCGCTGCTCCGCCTTGGCGCCCGCCGGCGCGCGGCGCTGCAGGGCGGGAGGCATGACGGCGGGAGGATCGGCGGGCAGGCTCATGCGGGCCATTCTCCCTGAAATTCTGAGTCAAGCTCAAGTCTTGCTTGCTGCGGGATTGCCGCATGTCGTATCCTCACGGCTTCGCGAGCCCGGCGAACACGATTCAATGGGTTTCACATGATGAATTGAGCTTGACTCAGATCAGGCTCCGCACCCCGCCCGCCAGGAGACACCATGTCCGTGCTGCACAGCAAGCTCAACGCGCGCTCCGCCGACTTCAAGGCCAACGCCGAGGCCATGCAGGCCCTGATCGCCGACCTCAACGCCCGCCTGGCCAAGATCGCCGAAGGTGGCGGCGAGGCCGCCCGCGCCAAGCACACGGCCCGCGGCAAGCTGCTGCCGCGCGACCGCGTCGAGATGCTGCTGGACCCCGGCACACCCTTCCTGGAGATCGCGCCGCTGGCCGGCCTCGACATGTACGACAACGCCGCCCCGGGCGGCGGCATGATCGCCGGCATCGGCCGCGTCAACGGCGTGGAGTGCGTGATCGTCTGCAATGACGCCACCGTCAAGGGCGGCACCTACTACCCGGTGACGGTCAAGAAGCACCTGCGCGCCCAGGAAATCGCGGAGCAGAACAAGCTCCCCTGCGTCTACCTCGTGGACTCCGGCGGCGCCAACCTGCCCAACCAGGACGAGGTCTTCCCGGACCGCGACCACTTCGGCCGCATCTTCTACAACCAGGCCAATCTCTCGGCCCAGGGCATTCCGCAGATCGCCGTGGTGATGGGCTCCTGCACCGCGGGCGGCGCCTATGTGCCGGCCATGAGCGACGAGACCATCATCGTCAAGAACCAGGGCACCATCTTCCTGGGCGGCCCGCCGCTGGTGAAGGCGGCCACCGGCGAGGTGGTGAGCGCCGAGGACCTCGGCGGCGGTGACGTCCACACGCGCCTCTCCGGCGTGGCCGACCATCTGGCCGAGAACGACACCCACGCCCTGGCCCTGGCCCGCAACGTGGTCGCCAGCCTGAACCGCACCAAGCCCCAGCCGCTGCGCGTGCAGCCGCCCGTGGCCCCGCTGTTCGACCCCGCCGAGCTGCACGGCGTGATCCCCACGGACACCCGCAAGCCCTTCGACGTGCGCGAGGTCATCGCGCGCATCGTGGACGGCTCGGCCTTCGACGAGTTCAAGGCCCGCTACGGCAACACCCTGGTCTGCGGCTTCGCCCACATCGAGGGCATGCCCGTGGGCATCGTGGCCAACAACGGCATCCTCTTCGCCGAGAGCGCGAACAAGGGCGCCCACTTCATCGAGCTGTGCTGCCAGCGCAAGATCCCGCTGGTCTTCCTGCAGAACATCACCGGCTTCATGGTGGGCCGCAAGTACGAGAACGAGGGCATCGCCCGCGCCGGCGCCAAGATGGTGACGGCCGTGGCCTGCGCCAACGTGCCCAAGTTCACCGTGATCATCGGCGGCAGCTTCGGTGCCGGGAACTACGGCATGTGCGGCCGCGCCTACAGCCCGCGCTTCCTGTGGATGTGGCCCAACGCCCGCATCTCGGTGATGGGCGGCGAGCAGGCCGCCAGCGTGCTGGCCACGGTCAAGCGCGACGGCATCGAGGCCAAGGGCGGCCAGTGGAGCGCGGCGGAGGAGGAGGCCTTCAAGGCGCCCATCCGCCAGCAGTACGAGGACCAGGGCCACCCCTACTACGCCAGCGCCCGCCTGTGGGATGACGGCGTGATCGACCCGGCCGACACCCGCCGCGTGCTGGCGCTGGGCCTCTCGGCCTCGCTGAATGCCCCCATTCCCGACGCCAAGTTTGGCGTCTTCCGCATGTAATGTATAAAGTGTGTGTGCCTTCTGGAAAACGTACACATCATGCGCACCAATATCGAGATCGATGACGAGCTGATGGCGAAAGCCCTGCAGGCCGGCCCCTTCAAGACCAAGAAGGAAGCGGTCGAGGCCGGGCTGAAGCTGCTGGCGCGCCAGGCGGCCTACCGCGAGCTGCTCAAGTGGCGCGGCAAGCTGAAATGGGAAGGCGGCGACGACGTGGACTGGGCGGCATCGCCCGAGTCCGCGCCCTTGTCCGTCCACGAGCCCGCCCCGGGGGAGCGCCGTGCTCGTCGTTGATTCCAGCGTCTGGATCGACTTCTTCTCGGGTGCCGCGCACCCGGCCGTCGATCAGCTGGCCGCGCTGCTGGATCAGGGCGAGCTGCGCCTCGTGGTGCCGGACCTGGTGCTGTTCGAGGTCTTGCGCGGCTTCCGCCACCCGCGCGAGCTGCGGCAGGCCACGCTGCTGATGCAGAGCCTGGCCATCGAGCCCACCGGCGGCGAAGCCCTGGCCATGGCCGCCGTCGACCACTACCGCAGTCTGCGCGCCCAGGGCTACACGGTGCGCAGCCCCATCGACGTCCTGCTGGCCACCTTCTGCATCGAGAACGACTACGCCCTGCTGCACAAGGATCGCGACTTCGACGCCCTGGAGGTCCACCGCGGCCTCAAGGTCTGGAAGCACTGAGAGCACCGAGAAGAGAACCCCATGACGAGCACGCTCAAGATCGAACGCGACGGCCACGTGGCCCGCGTCACCCTCAACCGTCCCGATGTGCGCAACGCCTTCAACGAGGGCGTCATCGCCGAGCTGACCGCAGCCTTCGCCACGCTGGGGCAAGACCCGACCCTGCGCGCCATCGTGCTCGCCGCCGAGGGCAAGGCCTTCTGCGCGGGCGCCGATCTCAACTGGATGAAGGCCATGGCCGGCTACAGCTGGGAGGAGAACCATGCCGACGCCAGCCGCCTGGCCGACATGCTCTGGACGATCTACAGCTGCCCCGTGCCCGTGATTGCGCGCGTGCAGGGCGATGTCTATGCCGGCGGCGTGGGCCTGGTCTCGGCGTGCGACATGGTCGCGGCGGTGGAGGGCGCGGGCTTCTGCCTGTCCGAGGCCAAGCTGGGCCTGCTGCCGGCCACCATCGGCCCCTACGTCGTGCGCGCGCTGGGCGAGCAGGCGTCGCGCCGCTACTTCGTGACCGCCGAGCGCTTCGGCGCCGCCGAGGCGCACCGCCTGGGTCTGGTGCACGAGCTGGCCACGCCCGAGACGCTGGACGCCAAGGTGCAGTCCCTGGTCGACGCGCTGTGCGCCAACGGCCCGGCCGCCGTGCGCGCCTGCAAGCGCCTGGTGCAGGACGTGGCCCACCGCGAGATCACGCCGCCGCTGCGCGACGACACCGCGCGCCGCATCGCCGACATCCGCGCCTCCGCCGAAGGGCGCGAGGGCGTGCAGAGTTTCCTGAACAAGACCAAGCCCTCGTGGCTCGCATGACGCCGGACCATGGCTGACGACCGCACCACCGCCGCCTTGCAACGCCGCAGCCTTGATGCGGTGTGGCATCCCTGCACGCAGATGGCGCGGGCCGAGCGCGTGCCGCCGCTGCCCATCGCGCGGGGCGAGGGGCCCTGGCTCATCGACTTCGACGGCCACCGCTATTTCGACGCCAACAGCTCCTGGTGGGTCAACCTCTTCGGCCACTCGGATGCCGGCGTCAATGCCGCCATCAAGCAGCAGCTCGACACCCTGCCGCACGTGATGCTGGCCGGCTGCACGCACGAGCCCGCCATCCGCCTCGGTGAACGCCTGAGCGCGCGCACCGGTGGCGCGCTGGGGCACGTCTTCTTCGGCAGCGATGGTGCGAGTGCGGTCGAGATCGCGCTCAAGCAGAGCTTCCACAGCTGGCGCAACCTCGGCCACGGCGACAAGCGCGAGTTCGTGTGCCTGCGCAACGGCTACCACGGCGAGACCATCGGCGCGCTGGCCGTGACCGACGTCGCCATCTTCCGCGATGCCTACGACCCGCTGCTGATGCGTGCCCATATCGTGGACTCGCCCGACAGCCGTCTGGGCAACGAGGCCGAGGCCCTGGCCGCGCTGCGCACGCTGCTGGCCGAGCGTCACGCCCACATCGCCGCCGTGATTCTGGAGCCGCTCGTGCAGGGCGCGGCCGGCATGGTCATGCACTCGCCCGACTACCTGCGCCAGGTGCGCGCGATGACGCGCGAGTTCGGCATCCACCTCATCGCCGACGAGATCGCCGTGGGCTGCGGGCGCACGGGGCAGTTCTTTGCTTGGCAGCACACGCTGGTCGAGGGCGACCTCGCCAGCGCCGGGCCGTCCCAAGCTGGCGAAGCCCCCGTGGGGGGCAGCTCGCGTACCCGCGAGCGTGGGGGCCAACAAGACCTGTCCAGCGCCGGGCCGTCCCAAGCTGGCGAAGCCCCCGTGGGGGGCAGCTCGCGTACCCGCGAGCGTGGGGGCCAACAAGACCTGTCCAGCGCCGGGCCGTCCCAAGCTGGCGAAGCCCCCGTGGGGGGCAGCTCGCGTACCCGCGAGCGTGGGGGCCAACAATCCCTGTGGCCCGATTTCATCTTGCTGTCCAAGGGCATCACCGCCGGCACGCTGCCGCTCTCGCTGGTGCTCACCACCGACGCCGTCTACCGCGCCTTCTGGTCCGAGGACGTCACCCGCGGCTTCCTGCATTCGCATTCCTACACCGGCAACGCGCTCGCCTGCGCCGCGGCCAACGCCGTGCTGGACCGCTTCGATGCCGGGCAGCTCGCGCGCAACGCCGAACAGGCTTCGCAATTGGCCGAGGCCTTCGCCCCGCTGGCGAAGCATGCGCGTGTGGCCCATCTGCGGCAGCAGGGCATGATCCTGGCCTTTGACGTGGTCGACGCCCCCGCGGGCTTCGCCGAGTCCTTCCATCTGGCCGCGCGGCGGCATGAGCTGCTGATCCGCCCGATCGGGCGCACGGTCTACCTGATGCCGCCCTACCTGATCGACGCCGACGTGGCGCGCTGGCTGGCGGACGCGGTACGCCGCACCCTGGCCGATCTCTTCCCTGAATCCGATGTTGCTTGATCACCTGAGTTCCAAGCTGCGCGCCATTGAAGCGCAGTCCCTGACCCGCTTCCTGCGCGAGGCGGAGAGCCCCACTGCGCCCCACCAGACGGTGCGCGGCGCCGACGGCCTCTCGCGCGAGCTGCTGATGTTCTGCAGCAATGACTACCTGGGCCTCGCCGCCCATCCGCGCATCGCCGAGGCCCTGGCCGAAGGCGCGCGGCTCTATGGCGGCGGCAGCGGCGCATCGCCCCTCGTGAGCGGCCATTCGGTCGCGCACAAGCGCGTGACCGACACGCTGGCCGACTGGTTCTCGCCCCACATCCCGCATGCCCGTGCGCTGGGCTTCTGCACCGGCTACATGGCCAATCTGGCGGTGGTGACGGCGCTGGGCGATGTCGAGGCGGAGATCTTCTCCGAGACCCTCAACCACGCCTCCCTGATCGACGGCAGCCGCCTGGCCCGTGCCAAGACGACGCGCTACGGCCACGCCGACGTCGCCGGCCTGCGCACGCTGCTGGCGGCGAGCACGGCCAAGGTCAAGCTCATCGTCACCGACGCGGTCTTCAGCATGGACGGGGACATCGCGCCGCTGCCCGCGCTGCTCGCCCTGGCCGAGGAATTCGACGCCTGGCTGATCGTCGATGACGCGCACGGCTTCGGCGTGCTGGGCCGCAAGGGGCGGGGCTCGCTGGAGCACTTCGACCTCTGCAGCGAACGCCTGATCCTCGTGGGCACGCTGGGCAAGGCCGCGGGGCTGGCCGGCGCCTTCGTCGTCGCGCACGAGACCATCACGGAATACCTGCTGCAGGCGGCACGCAACTACATCTTCTCGACGGCCTCGCCGCCGGCCGTGGAGCATGCGCTGCTGACCAGCTTCGACCTGATCGAGAGCGAGGTCGGCCAGCAGCGCCGCGAGCACCTGAAGGCGCTGCAGCAGCAGCTGGCCCAGGGCATCAAGGCCCTCCTCAAGCGCCACCGCGGCCTGCCCTGGCGCCTGGCGCCCAGCGAGACGCCGGTGCGCCCGCTGATCGTGGGCGGCAATGCCGAGGTGATGCAGCTTGCCGCCCGCCTGGAGCGCGAGGGCCTGCGCGTGCCGGGCATCCGCCCGCCGACCGTCGCCGTGGGCGAGGCGCGCCTGCGCATCACGCTGTGCGCGACGCACACCGTCGCCGATGTGGATCGCCTGCTCGCTGCGCTGGAGACCGCGGCGGCTGACATGGAAAGAGCCGCCGCATGAGCACGCGCCTCCAGGGCCTGTTCATCACAGGCACCGACACCGAGATCGGCAAGACCTGCATCACCGCCGGGCTGACGCACGCGCTGGCCGAGGCCGGGGCGCGCGTGGTGCCGGTGAAGTCGCTCGCGGCCGGCCAGGTGCAGGACGCGCGCGGTGAGTGGGTCAACGAGGACGTGCTGCAGCTCCACGCGGCCCAGCGCCTGGGGCTCACGCCGGCGCAGGTCGGCCCCGTGCAGTTCCGCGAGCCCTGCGCGCCGCACATCGCCGCACGGCTGGAGGGCCGGACGCTGGCCCGCGAGCCGCTGCTCGCCGCCATCCGCGCCAGCGCGCAGCTCGGCGAGCTGGCGCTGGTCGAGGGCGTGGGCGGCTTCCGTGTTCCGCTCAATGACGCCTACGACACCGCCGACCTCGCCGTGGACCTCGCGCTGCCTGTGCTGCTGGTCGTCGGCCTGCGCCTCGGCTGCATCAACCACGCGCTGCTGACGGCCGAGGCCATCCGCGCCCGCGGCCTGCGCCTGGCGGGCTGGGTGGCCAATGTCGCCGACCCGCGCCAGACCCATGTGGCCGACAATGTCGCCGCGCTGGCCGCCCATTTCGACCGGATGGGCGCGCCTTGCTGGGGCCAGGTGCCCCGTCTTGCCGATCCTTCCCCTGCGGCCGTGGCCGCCCATTTCTCCCTGATGCCTGCCGCCTTGCTGCAGGCCGTGCGACAAGTCCAGGAACCCTGACCATGAAGCAGACCACTAACCAAGTCCAGACGCTCACGCCCACCACCGACGCCGAGCGCCGCAACGCCAAGGCCTGGACGGTCAACGAAGTCGCCGAGCTGTTCGAGCTGCCCTTCAACGACCTCCTCTTCCGCGCCCAGCAGGTGCACCGCGAGCACTTCGATGCCAACGCGATCCAGCTCTCCACGCTGCTGTCCATCAAGACCGGCGGCTGCGAGGAGGATTGCGCCTACTGCCCGCAGTCGGCCCACTTCGACACCGGCCTCAAGGCCGAGAAGCTGATCCCGCTGCAGGAGGTGATGGAGGCCGCCCGCGCCGCCAAGGCCAATGGCGCGACCCGCTTCTGCATGGGCGCCGCCTGGCGTTCGCCCAAGGAGCGCCACATCGAGGCCATCGGCGAGATGATCTCCGAGGTCAAGGCGCTGGGCCTGGAGACCTGCCTCACCGCCGGCATGCTGGCGGACGGCCAGGCCGAGAAGCTCAAGGATGCGGGCCTCGACTACTACAACCACAACCTCGACACCTCGCCCGAGTTCTACGGCCAGATCATCACCACCCGCACCTACCAGGACCGCCTGGACACGCTGGACCGCGTGCGTGCGCAAGGCCTGAAGGTCTGCTCCGGCGGCATCGTGGGCCTGGGCGAGACGCGCCGCGAGCGCGCGGGCCTGCTGGTCCAGCTGGCCAACCTGAATCCCTACCCGGAGTCCGTGCCCATCAACAACCTCGTGCAGGTCGAGGGCACGCCGCTGTCCGGTACCGCCCAGCTCGACCCCTTCGAGTTCGTGCGCACGATCGCCGTCGCCCGCATCATCATGCCGCGCGCCATGGTCCGCCTCTCGGCCGGCCGCGAGGAGATGCCCGAGAGCCTGCAGGCCCTGTGCTTCCTGGCCGGCGCCAACAGCATGTTCTACGGCGACAAGCTCCTCACCACCTCCAACCCGCAGGCCGAGAAGGACCGCGCGCTGCTGGACCGTCTGGGCATGCATTGCGCCACGGAGGCCGAGCTGTCGGACGGCCATGGCAAGGAAGCCAAGATCCGCCTGAATGCGACCGAGCCGGCGCCGGTTGGCACGCTGCGCGGTTGCAGCGCAGCGGCTTGACCCTCTCCCTACCGGCTTCGCCGGCCCCCTCGAGGGGGCGCGCCCGTCGGCCCGGCAAAGCCGGATCCTCGGGCGCCGCTGGACTCAGGTCAGCGCTTTGCAAGCTGTTCTGCAAGTCGAACTGAGTTTTTGGATCCAAAGGGCAACCCAGCCCTCCAGATGCACACCGCGGCTTACCGGCCGCCCGCTGATCACAAGAAAACGGAGTCACCGCCATGTTCAAGAAGATCCTGATTGCAAATCGAGGCGAGATCGCCTGCCGCGTTGCCGCGACGGCGCGCCGCCTGGGCGTGAAGACCGTGGCGGTCTACTCCGAGGCCGACGCCCGCGCGCGCCACGTGCAGGCCTGCGACGAGGGCGTGCTGATCGGCGGCCCGGCGCCGCGTGACTCCTACCTGCAGTGGCAGCGCATCATCGAGGCGGCCCAGGCCACCGGCGCCGAGGCCATCCATCCGGGCTACGGCTTCCTGTCGGAAAACGAGGACTTCGCCCAGGCCTGCGCGGCCGCCGGTCTCGTGTTCATCGGCCCGCCGGCCTCGGCCATCCAGGCCATGGGCCTCAAGGCCGAGTCCAAGCGCCTGATGGAAAAGGCCGGCGTGCCCCTCGTCCCCGGCTACCACGGCGCGGACCAGGACCCGGCCTTGCTGAAGAAGGAAGCCGATCGCATCGGCTATCCCGTGCTGATCAAGGCCAGCGCCGGGGGCGGCGGCAAGGGCATGCGCGCGGTGTATGCGGCCGAGGAGTTCGACGCCGCGCTGGCCTCCTGCAAGCGCGAGGCCATCAACAGCTTCGGCGATGACGCCGTGCTGATCGAGCGCTACGTGCAGAAGCCGCGTCACATCGAGATCCAGGTCTTCGGCGACACCCAGGGCGACTGCGTCTACCTGTTCGAGCGCGACTGCTCCGTGCAGCGCCGCCACCAGAAGGTGCTGGAGGAGGCGCCGGCGCCCGGCATGACCGAGGCCCGCCGCCGCGAGATGGGCGAGGCCGCCGTGGCCGCGGCCCAGGCCGTGGGCTATGTGGGCGCCGGCACCGTCGAGTTCATCGCCGAGCAGGATGGCCGCTTCTACTTCATGGAGATGAACACCCGCCTGCAGGTGGAGCATCCCGTCACCGAAGCCATCACCGGCCAGGATCTGGTCGAGTGGCAGCTGCGCGTGGCGTCCGGCGAGCCGCTGCCGCTGAAGCAGCACGAGCTGCGCATGCACGGCCACGCCATCGAGGCCCGCATCTGCGCCGAGAACCCGGAAGCCGGCTTCCTGCCCGCCACCGGCCGCCTCGGGGTGGCCCGCTGGCCCGCCCACGTGAAGTTCCAGCGCGGTGACATCCGCATCGATTCCGGGGTCGACGAGGGCGACGAGATCAGCCCCTTCTACGACTCCATGGTCGCCAAGCTGATCGTCTGGGGCGAGACGCGCGAACAGGCCCTGGCCCGCCTGGATGCGAGCCTGCGCGACACCCACATCGTCGGCCTGCAGACCAACGTCGCCTTCCTGCGCCGCTGCGCCGCCACGGCCTCCTTCGCGGGCGCGGACCTCGACACCGCCCTGATCGAACGCGAGAAGGCGGCCCTGTTCGGCCAGCCCGGCCTGCCCCTGCGCGTGGCCGCCGCGGCCGTCGTCGCCCACACGCTGGCAGAGGAAGCCGCGACGGTGGGCAGCGACCCCTGGAGCCGCCGCGACGGCTGGCGCCTCTTCGGCGCCTCGGCGCGCCGCTTCGATCTGGCCGAGGGCGAGGCGCATCACGAGGTGCTGCTGTCGCGTCACCACCAGGGCGGCATGGCGCTGACGGTGGCGGGCGAATCCGTCGCCTTCGCCGTGCGCTCCACCGGCACCGAGCAGCACGAGCTGCTGCTGGGCGAGGGCCCCGGCCTGCAGCGCGTGATCGTCAAGACCTACAAGCAGGGTGAGCAGGTGGCGGTGTTCGCCGATGCGGGCTCCGCGCTGATGACCGAGGTCGACGTGATCGCGCACGCCGGCGAAGGGCAGGGCGAGGGTGGCCGTCTGACGGCGCCCATGCCGGGCAAGCTCGTGGCCTTCCTGGCCCAGGTGGGCGATGCCGTCACCCAGGGCCAGCCGCTGGCCGTGATGGAGGCGATGAAGATGGAGCACACCATCACCGCGCCGCGTGACGGCGTCGTGGCCGAGCTGCTGTTCGCGGTCGGCGATCAGGTGGGCGATGGCGCCGAGCTGCTGAAGCTCAAGGCCGCCGAGTGATCCTGGCCTCACGAAGGAGATCCCCATGAGCCGCTTCCCCTCGCACGTCACCCTTGTCGATGTCGGCCCGCGCGATGGCCTGCAGAACGAGAAGCAGCCCGTCGCGACCGAGCACAAGGCCCGTCTGGTCTCGATGCTGCAGGACGCCGGCCTGAAAAACATCGAAGTCACCAGCTTCGTCAGCCCCAAGTGGGTGCCGCAGATGGGTGACAACACGGCGGTGATGGCCGCCATCGAGCGCCGCCCCGGCGTGCGCTACAGCGTGCTGACGCCGAACATGAAGGGGCTGGAATCGGCCCTTGCCACGAAGCCGGACGAGATCGTGGTGTTCGGGGCGGCCTCGGAGGCCTTCAGCCAGAAGAACATCAACTGCAGCGTGGCGGAGAGCATCGAGCGCTTCGCGCCGGTGGTCGAGGCGGCGCATGCGGCGGGCCTGAAGGTGCGCGGCGCGCTGTCCTGCGCCGTGGGCTGCCCCTACGAGGGCGACATCTCGCCGGACCAGGTCGAGCGCGTCGTGCTGCTGATGAAGGGCATCGGCGTGGATCACCTGGGCGTTGCCGACACCATCGGCGTGGGCACGCCCCGCCGCATCCAGGCCGCCATGGAGCGCGCCCTGAAGCACTACCCGCTGCACGAGGTCAGCGGCCACTTCCACGACACCTACGGCCAGGCGCTGTCCAACATCTACGCCTGCCTGGAAATGGGCATCCACACGTTCGACACCAGCGTCGCGGGCCTGGGTGGCTGCCCTTACGCCAAGGGCGCCACGGGCAATGTGGCCACCGAGGATGTGGTGTTCCTGCTCAACGGCCTGGGCATCGAAACGGGCATCGACCTCGACCGCCTCGTCGATGCCGGCGCTTTCATCTCGGAACAGCTCGGCCGCCCCCCGGTGTCCCGCGTCGCTCGGGCCTTGCTGGCGAAGCGGCAGGGCTGACACTTCGCGCCGGTGTCGCGTGCCGGTGTCGCGTGCCGGTGTGGTGTGCCGGCGGAGGTGCTTCGGGCGGTGGCTGTGAACGCGGCTTCGGATGCGGTTGTGGATGCGGGTTTGGAGGCGCCTTTGGAGGCACCTATGAACGACGCTCGGCCGGTGGTCGATCGTGCCGGCCTGCATACCCGCGGGACCGGACGCCCGCTGCAGAAGGGCGCTGGCCTCAGGCCAGGGCCGAGGCCAGCCCCAGTTCCTCCAGCACCCGCTGCCTGAAGCGCTCCGAGCGCTCATCCCCGGCGCGCTCGCGCAGGTGCTGTGCGGCGACTTCAATCCACAGCAGCAGACCTTCCTCGTTGTCGATATGGCGGGCGAGGGCTCGCAGATCACCGTCCTGGCCCGCCAGCATGCGGGCGACGAGATCCAGCGCATAGACCTTTGCGCGCAGCAGGCGACGCGCCTGCTCGCCCGCGGCCGCCTGCGCGGCGATGAGCGCCTGCCGGGCCTGCTCGTGGCCTGAGGCCGCCAGGGCGCTGGCCTCGGCCCCGCGCGTGTGCCCCTGCGGCGAAGCGCTCGCGACCGCCATGGATTCGTCGGCTGATGAGACCCGCGTGGCCGCAGACTCCGATGCCGATGCCGATGCCGATGCCGATGCCGGGCGCTCCGGTGGTGCCCTGCCGGCTGCAGCCGCCGTGGGCTCTGTGGACGTCAGCGGCGGGCCTTTTCGCGGGATCGGCAAGGGCTGCGCCTTCGAGGTGCCGGGCCCACCGCGGCGAGCAAGGGCGGCGCCTGTGCCCGAAGCAGCGGTGATCGCGCCGCCGGTCGTGCCGCTGATCGTTCCGCTGATCGTTCCGCTGATCGTTCCGCTGATCGTTCCGCCCAAGTGGCCTGTTGAGCTCATGGCTCCCAAGACACCCTGGGCACCGTTGCGCCCCAGGGATGCTGTGGCCTCGTCAACGCCACTGGAGTCAGCCGCCACCGGTGCGATCAGGCCGCGGCCGTAGAGCGTCTCCACCACCGCCGGGTCGAGCCCCAGGTTGCGAGCGAGCTCGCGCAGCTGGGGCAGGTCACGCCGGCCGTCCACGGTGATCAGCAGCATGCGCTCGCCGGCGGGCAGGTCGCGGCGGGGGCTGCGCAGCAGCTCGCGGGCAAGGTCCGTCTTTTGCAGTTTCATGGGCGCGTTCCACGGGGGGGCTGGAGGCGATCCCGTGCACTGCGGATCGTTCGTGCCCCGCATCTTGCGGCGGGACTTTGATGCCGTCATGACAGGGGCCGTGCCGTTCAGGCGGGATCCCGCACGCGTTCGCAGAACCACCACAGATGGCCGTCGAGATCGAGCGCGCCGTAGCAGCGGTCGGCCCAGTAGCCGGGGCCGTAGTCCTGCACGGACGGCTCCATCACGATGCGGGCGCCCTCGGCGCGCGCCCGGGCGCAATGGGCCTCGGCGTCGTCCACGTAGACCATCAGGGCCTGGGTGTTGCTGCCCTCGCAGGCGAGCGGGCTGCGCAAGGGCACGCCGAATCGCTGCGTGCGCTCGGCACGGCCCTCGCCGACCATGACCAGCCCTTCGCCGTAGCTGAGCTGACTGTGCAGCACGGTGCCGTCGGGGCCGTCCACCTTGAGCTGCACGGTGAAGCCGAAGGCCCGGACGAGCCAGGCGATGGCGGCGTTGGCATCGTTGTAGAAGAGGCTGCTGGCGATGCGGGGCCAGCCTTGGGGAGGCGCTTTCATCGGGGTTCCTTGTGGCTTCTTGCGGGAGTGCGCAGAGTAGGCGCGATGCCGCCGACTGTCGTCCCAAGAATGAATGAACTAGGGAGAGGCCCTTGTCCTCGTGCGGGATCGACCGCAACAATGCGCCGTTTGACGCATTCCAACGCATTCCAACGCACTTTGAAGCACGGGGAGTTCACTGCATGGACAAGCTGATCCTGCGCCACGGCGCCGCCCTGACGGGCAAGTACGGCAAGGCCGGGCTGGGCCGCATCGACGCGGCGCTCAAGGCCCTCGTGAGGGCGGACCGCCGCCGCGGCATCGACACGCAGGTGCTCAGCGTGGACGACGCCGCGGCGATGAAGCGCCTCGGCCTGTCGGCGGTGCCCCGCTCGGACCCGAAGGCGTTGAAGGCCGCCATCGACGGCCTCGCGACGGCGCTGGTGCCCCACTACTTCCTGCTGCTCGGCGCGCAGGATGTGCTGCCCTTCGTGCCGCTCGTCAACCCGGCCTTCACCGGCGATGACGGGGACTGCGACAAGACGGTCCCGAGCGATCTGCCCTATGCCTGCGAAGCCCCCTACAGCACCGACGCGGCGCGCTTCCAGGGGCCGAGCCGGGTGGTGGGGCGGCTGCCCGACGTGCCGGGCGCCAAGACGCCGGATCTGCTGCTGCAGCTCATCCATGCCGCCGCGCGCGCCAAGCCGCTGGATCGCGCCTTGTTCCAGCAGAGCTTCGGCCTCAGCGCCGCCGAGTGGCAGGCCTCCACGCGCCTGAGCCTGAGCAATCTCTTCGGTCAGGCCGAGCAGCTCAAGCTGGCGCCGCCGGAAGGCCCGCGCTGGAGCAAGGCCGAGCTCGCGCCGCGCGTGCACTTCATCAACTGCCATGGCGGTGACACGAGCCCCGAGTACCTCGGGCAGCAGGGCGACGACTACCCGGTGGCGCACCGGGCCAGCCACCTGCGCGGCCGGGTCAGCGCAGGCACAGTGATTGCCGCGGAGTGCTGCTATGGCGCGCAACTCTACGACCCGGACGACGCCGGAGGCCACTTGGGCATCGCCCTGAGCTACCTGGCCGATGGCGCCTGGGGCTTCTTCGGCAGCACCACCATTGCCTACGGCCCGAGCGAGGGCAATGGCTCGGCCGACCTGGTCTGCCAGTACTTCCTGCAGCGCGTGCTCGCGGGCGCCTCCCTGGGCCGGGCGGCGCTCGAGGCGCGCCAGAAATTCGCGGGCGAGCGCACCCATCTGGACCCCGTGGACCTCAAGACCCTGGCGCAGTTCTACCTGCTGGGCGACCCGTCCGTGCAGCCGGTCGGCTTCATCGGTCATGCCCTCACGAAGACGAAGGCGTTCAAGACCGCCTTCTCCAAGGTGCAGGACCGCGGCGTGCGCGGCCTGCGCCGTGAGCGCCTGGAGCGCGAGGGCCTGAATCTCGGCCGCTCGCTGCCCTTGCTGCGGCCCAGCGAGCAGGCCGCCGCGGCGCCCGTCGAGAAGGTGCTGCGCTCGATGGCGAAGGAGAGCGGCCTCGACCTCAAGGCCGCGCAGCGACGCAGCTATGTGCTGCAGGCCAGCCGGCTCGGGCCGAAGATCCCGCCGCGCAGCATTCACGTGCTGAAGGGCCGCAAGCCCAACGGCCAGTTGGTGACGCTGGTGGCCACCGAGCAGGACGGCGAGCTGCTGCACGTGCGCCGCCTGCATGCCCGCGGGGCCTGAGCGAGCGTCGGCATGGGGCATCCCGTCAAGACCTGGACCGGTGTGATCGAGCGCCGTCGCCTCGCCGCGGGCAGCAAGAGCGAACGGCAGGGCCTGGTGCTGCGCCTGGATGGGGGCCAGGTCTTGCCGGTCCGCCGCCTGGGTGGGAACGACTTCCGCGACGAGGCGCTCGAGGCGCTGCTCGGTCAGCGGCTCATCGTCGAGGCGCGCCAGCTGGACAGCGGGGTGCTGCAGATCGAGTCCTGGACGCCCGGCTGAACGCGGCGCGCCATGCTGCGCTGCGCCATAAGCGCGGCTAATGAGGGGCGAGATCGGTGAATGGCGCTTGCGGCGTGCCGGGCGGCGGTCGTACAACCGACGGCTTCAGAACCCCGGCCCGCGAGGCCTCCAGGAGACAAGCCATGAAGATCGGATGCCCCAAGGAAATCAAGAACCATGAGTACCGCGTCGGCCTGACGCCCGCCAGCGTGCGCGAGCTGACCAGCCGCGGCCACAGCGTGCTGGTGCAGACGCAGGCCGGCGCCGCCATCGGCCTGAGCGACGAGCAGTACGTCGCCGCCGGCGCCCAGATCGCGCCGGACGCCGCCACGGTCTTCGCCCAGAGCGACATGATCGTCAAGGTCAAGGAGCCGCAGCCGCAGGAATGCGCGATGCTGCGTGAAGGCCAGATCCTCTACACCTATCTGCACCTGGCGCCGGACCCCGAGCAGACCGCGGCCCTGGTCAAGAGCGGCGCCATCTGCATCGCCTACGAAACCATCACCGGCCCGGGCGGCGGCCTGCCGCTGCTGGCCCCCATGAGCGAGGTGGCTGGCCGCATGTCCATCCAGGCGGGCGCGGCCCATCTCGAGAAGAGCAAGGGCGGCATGGGCGTGCTGCTGGGCGGCGTGCCCGGCGTGGCGCCCGCGCAGGTGGCGATCATCGGCGCCGGCGTGGTCGGCACGCATGCGCTGCAGATGGCCGTGGGCCTGGGCGCCCGCGTCACGGTGCTCGACAAGAGCGTGGACCGCCTGCGCCAGCTGGACCTGGTCTTCGGCAACCGCATCACCACGCTGTACTCCAACGCCCAGAGCGTCGAGGAGTCCGTGCTGGCCGCCGACCTGGTGATCGGCGGCGTGCTGATCCCCGGTGCCGCGGCGCCGAAGCTGGTGACGCGCGACATGGTCTCGCGCATGAAGAAGGGCGCGGTCGTGGTGGACGTCGCCATCGACCAGGGCGGCTGCTTCGAGACCTCGCATGCCACGACGCACGCCGAGCCCACCTACCTGGTGGACGGCGTGGTGCACTACTGCGTGGCCAATATGCCCGGGGCCGTGGCCCGCACGTCCACCTTCGCCCTGAACAACGCCACCATCGGCCATGCCGTGGCGCTGGCGGACAAGGGCTGGCGCCAGGCCCTCAAGGACAACGCCCACCTCAAGGCCGGCCTGAACGTGGCGCAGGGCAAGGTGACGTACGAAGCCGTCGCCCGCGACCTGGGCTACGACTACCTGGCCGCGGATGCCCTGCTGGCCTGAGCAGCTTGCCTTTCCTGCAGCAGAGCCGGGTTCGCCCGGCTTTTTTCATGGCGCCGTCGGGCGTCATCGGCAGAGCCCCGATGAACAGGCGCCGGGCCCGCCGGACGCCGCTTCGGCGCTTTCCCGCATCAAGTGTGCAGGCCTGCACGAATCCCCGTCCCCCTGAATGGAGGGCAGGGGCGTCAGACTGCTCCGACCCCCCCCTGAGGGCGCCTATCATCGCGCCGCTGTTCAGACGTTTCTGTTTGTTTCCGAGACGTCATGACGGTGTCGACTCCGCCGAACGCGAGCCTCCGGGTCCTGGATGCGGTGGGGCGGACTGATCAATCAGGGGAAGTCGCCGCTCGATCGAACGTGATGGGCAGGCGTGCAGATGAGTCAATGGGTATGGCAACGGTGCTGAAACAGGTCGACATGTCATGGGCGGACGCCGGCTCCTCGGTGTGCCGCGCGGACGCGCCTGCGCAGGCCGTGCCGGTGCCGTCCGGGCGGCGCCCGCCGGCGTCGGGGGAGGTCCTGGGGCTGCAGCGCCATCGCGTGCAGTGGGAGACCGACCGCGAGCTGGACCCGGCCTTCATCGAGGAGTGGCAGGCGCTGCTGGCCGAGAGCCACGGCCCCGAGCCCATCTACCAGTCCCCCGCGTTCATCCAGTACATCCGGGCGACCAGCCAGGATCCCATGGAAGTGGAGATCCTCACCGTCCGGGACGCCGCCGACGGCCGACTCCTGGCCCTGACGCCGATCCGCTATCGCGATCTCGCCATGGGGCTGCAGGTGCGGCACTGGCGCCTGAAGCTGGGGACGCTGCACGTGGGCACGGTGATGGGCAGCGCGGTGCTGGGGGACGAGTCCCCGGCCGTACTCGAGAGCATGGTGCGCTTCCTCTTCGCAGAGCGCCCGCATGTGGGGGCGCTGTCCCTGCCGGCGATGTCTCAGGAGGGCAGCAGCTGGATGGGCCTGCAGGCGGTGACCCGCCAGGCGCGCGGGCTGGGTGCCTGCGTGCTGCATGGCTGGCGCGAGTGCCACAAGATCCCGCTGCCCGGCGATTTCAACGCCTATCTGGCGCAGTTCGGCAGCAAGCATCGCTACAACCTCAAGCGTCAGGTCCGGCTGCTGCGCGACCATGCGCCGCTGGCGCTGACCCGCATCGATTCGCCCGAAGGCATGGACGTGCTGCTGGCGGCCATCGAGCGCATGGCCACGGCGGAAGTCCGCGCCGTCCTGATCTCGCCCGAAAAATTCCTGGCGATGGCGCGCCTGGGGCTGCTGCGCTGCTATGTGCTGCAGTCCGATGGCGTGCCCGTGGCCGCCCTGGTGGCCACGCAGTTCGGCTCGACGCTGCACCTGCACAATGTGCTGACCGATCCGGCCATGCTGCGCTTCTCGGTGGGCACGTCCATCCTGTACATGGCCATCGAGGACCTGAGCAGCGAAGGGCGGTTCACGGCCATCGACCTGGGCTACAGCTCGCCCGCCCACAGCCACCAGTCGTCCAACCGTATCGAGAACCGGGGCCATCTGCTGCTGTACCGGTCGAGCCTGCGGACCTGGGCGCTGTGCACGGCCGAGCGCGTCTTCGGCGAATGGCTGGAGCGCTCCAAGGAGTGCCAGCAGGCCGTGAAGGCCTGGCGCGCCCGCCGTGCCGCCGCCGCCCGAGCGGCCCAGGACGCCAAGGCCAACGGCCAGCCCACGCCGGGCGCCTGAGCGGCGCCTGAGCGGCGCCTCCGGCGCATTCATCCTGACGGAGGGGCGCCATGCCCCCCTGCCGGACAGCGGTCCGGCTGTCAGAGCTGGGCCGCGGGGGCGGCGTGCGTGTAGCCGTCGCTGAGCGTCTTCAGGAAGCTGACGATGTCGTTCACGTCCTGCGGGCTGAGCGCCGGCAGCTGACCGGGCCGGCGATCGAAGGGGGCGCCGCGGTGCACATTGCCCTGGTACGCCGCCGGCAGGTCGTTGTAGCGCTGCACCTGGCCGTTGATGACGGGATACCAGCGGGCCGGGTCCACGTCGCGCGTCGCGTAGAAGCCCACCACCTCCTCCAGCGTCTGGAAGCGGGCGTTGTGGAAGTAGGGCGCGCTCAGGGCCACATTGCGCAGGCTGGGCACGCGGAAGCGGCCGCACTGGCTCGCCTGTGAGGCGAGGTCCGTGCGCTGCGGGCCGCACAGCCCCAGGTCGAAGAAGGCGGGGTTCTGCGTGGCCGCACTCTGGTTGCGCGGCACGCCCAGCGCGAAGTAGGCGTGGTTCGTGAAGAGGGCCCGCGCGCCGGCCGGCGCATTGGCCGGCGGCGTGGCGCTGTGGCAGGCGGCGCAGTTGCCCCGGCGCGGGTCGGTGAAGGCCGCGAAGCCGCGCGCCTCCTGGGCCGTGAACGTGGCGCGGCCGTCCTGCACGGCGTCGAACTTGCTGCTGAAGGGCGCGAAGTCCGGGTCCTGCTGCTGATAGCGGGCGAGGGCCTGCAGGCTGGCGTCCAGCAGCTGGGCATCGGTCGCGGCGGCGGTGAGGCCGCTGGCCTGCAGCAGCGCGGGGAAGGCGCTCACCGTGCGCAGGCGCCGCACATAGCTCGGCACGTCGGCATTGGCCATCTCGTTCGCGGCAAAGAGCGGGCCGCGGGCCTGCGCGACGCGGTCATTGGCGCGCCCGTCCCAGAACAGGCCGCCGTGCGCCCGCCCCTGCGTGTCGATGCTGAAGGCCGGCGTGCCGTTGAGGTAGCGCAGGCTCGGACTGCTGCGCAGCCCCTGCTGGTTCATGAGGACGCCGCCGACGGGCAGGAAGGTGCCGGCCTTGTCGGCATGGGCCTGGGCCGCCGCATGGCAGCCGGCGCAGGCGAGCTGGCCGCTGGCCGAGAGACGGGGCTCGTTGAAGAGCTGCTGGCCCACGCTGGCAAGCGTCGGCGGTGGCGGGCGCACCGCGGTGGCCTGCGTCAGCGCGGGGGTGCTGGCGACGCTGTCGGTGACCGCGGTGGCGCTCACGTCCGGCGAGGCGCCGACGCTGCCCGAGCCGCCCCCGCAGGCGGTCAGCAGGGCGGTGCTCAGCGTCAGCCAGGTCAGCAGGGCGGGATGGCGGCGGGGGATGGCGAAGGGAATAGGGAACGGACGCATGGTGGTCTCCTGTCGGGGCGGCGCTGGGATTCAGCGGGCGGGGCGCGAGGCGGCGGACGGGGCGGCGTGTGAGGTGGCGCCGGGACGCACGCAGTCAGGGCCGCTTTGTGACTCGTGGCCCGGCGGCTGGGGCGGACGCTCCGGACGCGGCGGGCGCATCGCGCGCAGGCGCTGGCGCTGCTCGGGTGTCAGGAGCTTGGCCAGCGCGGCCTCATCCGGTGGCTGATGCTGCTCATGGGCCTGGTGCAGCAGCGCCCCGAGCTGACGAGCCTGTTCCGCGTTCAGGGACAGCGCGTTCTGCAGATGCTGCTGGTGCTGGGCTGGCGACAGCTGGGGCGGCTGCGGAGCTTGCGGGGCTTCGGGGGGCGGGCCGCAGCGCCGGGCGGGTGGCTGAGGCAGCGAGCCTTGCGGATTCAGCTGCGGAGGCTGGGCGGCCGGCTGGGCCCGCACCGGCAGCGAGGGCGACAGGGCGAGCAGCAGGGGCAGGGCCAGCGAGGCGAGGCGGCGTGAGGACCGGGCGGCGAGGGGGGACATGAGCGCTCCTGGAGTGGTGCAAGGCCTCCAGCCTGCGCGCCGATTGGGCAGCGAGCATGGAGAAACTGTGGAGAGCACCTCCACATTTCGGCGCGGTGGCGCGCCTAAGATCGCGCCATGCTTCCGCCCCTGCGACTGCGACTCGTGCACCAGCTGGCCCTGCTGATGGCGCTGACGGTGCTGCTGGCCGTGGGCGCCATGGCGAGCCTGCAGGTCTGGAACCTGCGCCGCGGTTTCAGCGACTACCTGCGCGTCCAGGACAGCCTGGTGCTGGACCGGCTGATGCACGTGGCCGAGGCGGATCTGCACCGCCTGCCGGGCCGATCGCACCGCGAGCTGCGTCTGTATCTGCACCAGTGGCTGGAGAGCACGAATCCGCAGCTCGACGTCGAGCCGCCAGCCGACGAGCCGCCCCGGCGCGATCCCGAGGCCCCGGTGCCACAGCCCGCCGAGCCGCCGGGCGCGGACCGGCAGCTGATGCGCCCCCGCCCGCCGCAGGCCCTGCCGGCGCCGCCTCGCCCGCCGCGGCCGCCCCGGGATCCGGCGCGGCTGGGGCAGCGGCTGGTGCTGCTCGATGCCCAGGGCGCCTGGCTGGCGGGCCGGCCGGAGGCCCTGCAGCAGCCGGGGCAGCGCCGGGCCCTCAAACGCGACGGTGAGACGCAGGCCTACCTCTTCCTGGCCGACCGCAGCGAGGTCAACGACGCGCTCGACGTGCAGTTCCTGCGACGCCAGACCCTGGGCATCGCGGCCGTGGCGGGGCTGAGCCTGCTGGTCGCCCTGGCCCTGGCCTACGGGGTGGCGCAGCGTTGGTTGCGCCCGCTGCAGCAGGCCCAGCGCGCGGCGCGGCGCATGGCCCAGGGCGAGCTGGCCGTGCGCGTGCCGCAGGACCGCGAGGACGAGATCGGCGCCCTCATGCGCGACCTCAACGCGATGGCCGCCTCCCTGCAGCAGACCGACACCGAGCGCCGCCGCTGGATCGCCCAGCTCTCGCACGAGCTGCGCACGCCGCTGGCCATCCTGCGTGGCGAGCTGGAGGCGCTGGCCGACGGCGTGCGCCCCTGGAGCCCCGGCGCGCTGGCCTCGCTGCAGGACGAGGTGCAGCGCCTGCACCGCCTCATCGAGGACTTCCATCTGCTCGCGGTCTCGGACATGCGGCGCCTGCCCTGCCAGTTCCAGCCGGTGGACGTGGCCGCGCTCCTGCGCCAGGCCGCCCAGCGCGTGGACGAGCGCCTGCGCGCCAAGGGCCTGCAGCTGCTGCTGGACCTGGACGATGCGCTGGGCACGGCGCACTGGGACGGCGACCGGATCGCCCAGCTGCTGGGCAATCTCCTGGAGAACAGCCTGCGCTACACCGACGCGCCGGGGCGTGTGCTGCTGCGCGCGCGCCGCCGCGGTGACGCGGTCCAGATCGTCGTCGAGGACAGCGCGCCGGGCCTGCCGCCCGAGCAGCGGCGCCAGCTCTTCGATCCGCTCTTTCGCGCCGAGGCCTCGCGCAGCCGGGCCAGCGGGGGCAGCGGCCTGGGCCTGAGCATCGCCCGCGCGCTGGCGCTGAGCCATGGCGGCAGCCTGCGGGCCGAGGCCTCGCCGCTGGGCGGGCTGGCGCAGTGCCTGAGCCTGCCCGCGAGCCCCCAGCTGAAGGACCCCGCATGAGCGCTCCGATCCCGAGCCCGAGCCTCGGTGCCGCCCGTATTCTCATCGTCGAGGACGAGGCCAAGATTGCCGCGCTCCTGGCCGACTACCTGCAGGCTGCCGGCCACGTCACCGAGATCCTCGGCGATGGCGCGCAGGCCCTCGAACGGCTGCGGCAGTCGCCGCCCGACCTGCTGGTGCTGGACCTCATGCTGCCGGGCCTGGACGGGCTCAGCCTGTGCCGCGAGCTGCGGCAGTTCTCGGCCCTGCCGGTGCTGATGATCAGCGCGCGGGTGGACGAGCTCGATCGCCTGCTCGGCCTGGAGCTCGGGGCGGACGACTACCTGTGCAAGCCCTTCAGCCCGCGCGAGGCCGTGGCCCGCGTGAAGGCGCTGCTGCGCCGCGCGCAGGGCCGCCTGCCGGGCCTGGCTGCCAGCGGGCCGCAGGCGCTGGAGGGCGGCTACGCGGTGGACGAGGCCGGTCAGCGCCTCTACTGGCAGGGGCAGCAGCTGCCGCTGACGCCGCTG
This sequence comes from Burkholderiaceae bacterium, assembly GCA_041912595.1. Taxonomy (GTDB): domain Bacteria; phylum Pseudomonadota; class Gammaproteobacteria; order Burkholderiales; family Burkholderiaceae_C; genus Roseateles_B. The sequence goes on along the minus strand of JAYRMR010000023.1, from coordinate 5,612 downwards.
GAGTTCCGCCTGCTGCGCCTGCTGCTGCGCCAGCCCGGGCGCGTCTTCAGCCGGGCGCAGCTGCTCGAGCAGCTCCACAAGGACTTCCGCGACGTCAGCGATCGCGTCGTCGACAGCCACATCAAGAACGTCCGCCGCAAGCTCGCCCAGCTCACGCCGCCGCAGGAGCCGCTGAGCGCGGTCTATGGCGTCGGCTACCGCCTGGACCTTTGAGGGCCGGCCCCGGCCTTGCGTCAGGACAAGAAGCCCTGACGGCGCAGCGGCAGGGGGCTGACGCCCGGCGGTCGGCGGGTGTAAAAACACGGTCCCACGGGATTCACGAGGAGCTGACGATGAGCGACATGAGTCAAGGCCAGAAGGACCGTCTGATGGCGGATCTGCATGCGGTCGTGGCGGAGGCCGAGTCCCTGCTGCGGGCCACGGCGGAGCAGGGCGGCGCGGGCTCGGCGGAGCTGCGGGCGAAGGCCCAGGCGACGCTGGAGCGCGCCCGGCGCGGTCTGCAGGAGCTGCAGGCGAGCGCCGTTGAAAAGGCCAAGGCGGCCGATGCCTATGTGCACGAGAAGCCCTGGCAGGCGATCGGCGTGGCGGCGGGTATCGGCCTGCTGCTGGGCCTGCTGATCGCAAGACGCTGAGCCGGGCCGTCAGGCCCGTCGGCCCCCGGTGCAGGCCGGGGGCACTCCCGAGGTCCGGTGCCCGAGGCCCGATGCGGGCTCAGCGAGGCTCAGTCAGCCAGCGCTCGAGGTCGTCCGAAAGCATGGGCTTGGCGAACAGCCAGCCCTGACCCTCGTGGCAGCCCAGGGCCAGCAGCTGCTGGCGCTGCTCCTCGGTCTCGATGCCCTCGGCGATCACGCGCATGCCGAGGCCGCAGCCCAGGTTCACCACCATCTGCGCGATGGTGCTGCCCGCGCTGGAATGCTGGGCCTCGCGCACGAAGGCGCGGTCGATCTTGAGGCGCTCCACCTGCAGCTGGCGCAGCTGGCTCAGCGAGGAGAAGCCGGTGCCGAAGTCGTCGATGGCCACCGAGGCGCCCGTCTCGCGGATGTCCGCCAGCACGCGCAGTACCGTGGCGATGTCCTCCATGGCCATCGATTCCGTGATCTCCAGCTCCAGGCTGCTGCCCTTGATGCCGGCGTCGGCCAGCGCGGCCTTCAGCGTGTCGATGAAGCTCGGGTGGCGGAACTGCGCCAGCGAGATGTTCACCGCGATGCGGAAGTCCTGGTGCCCCTGATCGATCAGGCGCCGGACCTGGTGGCAGGACGTGCGCAGCACGAAGTCGCCGATGCTGATGATCAGCCCCGACTGCTCGGCCAGCGGAATGAACTGGTCCGGGGGCACGAACTGACCCTCCGCCGTGCGCCAGCGCAGCAGCGCCTCGGCGGCGATGGGGCGGCCCGTGGCCAGGTCCACCTGCGGCTGGTAGACGACGAACAGGCGCCGCTCCTCGAAGCTGGCACGCAGACCCTTGAGCAGCTTGAAGCGCTCGCGCGCATCGACGCCCATGGCCGATGAGAAGTACTGCGAGGACCCGCGGTGCTGGACCTTCGCGCGCTTCAACGCGATCTGGGCGTCGAGCAGCAGCTCGGAGCCGATGGATTCGGAGTCGGTCAGCCGCACGAGGCCCGTCGTGGCCGAGAGCTGCAGGCGCTCGCCCGCCACCATGAAGGGCTCCACGAACAGCGTGCGGATGCGGTCGCCGTTGACCAGCGCCTCCGGGCCCAGCAGGCCGAAGGCATCGGAGGAGATGCGGGCCATGGAGGTGTTGAAGCCGAGCTGGTCGCTCATGCGCTGCACCACGGCCTGCAGGACCTGGTCGCCGAAGCGGTGGCCGAAGGCGTCGTTGATCTCGGCGAAGTCGTCGAGGTCGATCAGCGCCAGCGTCACGCCTTCCGGCGCCTTGAGGTTCTGCTCGAGCACCTCGATGAAGCGCGTGCGGTTGGGCAGGTGCAGGAGCTGGTCGTTGTAGGCGTGGTCCAGCAGCTGGCCGTAGAGCACGACGTTCTCGAAGCCCACGGCGATGTTGGAGCAGAAGGCGCGCAGCAGCTGCTGGTCCAGCTCCTCCAGCGGCCGGCCGACATCGACCATGGCCGCCATGGCCCGGCCGTCGCTCAGGCCGAAGTAGAGGCAGGTGACGTCCTCGTAGAGGCTGCGCTTCTCCTGCAGGCAGCGTTCCAGCATCTCGCGGATGCGGGTGACCTTCACGGCGCTCAGCGGCGAGTTGATCAGGCTGCTGTACTGGCCGGCGGCCCCGATGACGCGCGGCGGCTGGCGCTCGTCGCCGCTCATGTGGGCGCAGACCAGGCCCTCGGGCAGGATGCCCAGCAGGGCGCACAGCTGCGTGACGACGCCTTCGGCGAAGCGGTTGATGCCGTGCATGCGGCTCAGCTCGGTGCTGGCCTCGACGATCAGCTCGAGCCCCTTGCGGTTGGACTCGAGCGCGCGGATCTGGCGGTAGGAGCGGATGGCGGCCGTCAGCACGGTGTACAGCCGCGTGCGGGTCAGCTCCGACTTGGTCTTGTAGTCGTTGATGTCGTAGGACTGGACGGTCTCGATCTCGGGCGCGTAGCCCGGCTGGCCGGTGCGCAGCACGATGCGCACGGCGCGCAGCTTGAGCTCGTCACGGATGAATCGCACCAGCTGCAGGCCGGCGTCCTCGGATTCCATCACCACGTCCAGCAGCACGACGGCGAGGTCGGGCTCGCGGGAGAGCATGTCGCGCGCGGCGGCGGCGGAGTCGGCGTGCAGGAAGCTCAGCGGCACGCCCTCGACGCGCAGGCCCTGCATGGCGAGCTCGGTGGCCTTGTGGACGTCGGCGTCGTCGTCGACGATCAGGATGCGCCAGGGCGGCAGATCGCCAGCACCCTCGTGCTCGTCGTGGTGTTCGGGGCCGTCCAGAAACTCGAGCAGGTCATCGTCGTCCTCGGGGACGCCGGATGCAGGTGCCAGGCTGTGGTTCTCAGGCATGAAGCGGATCCTGTACGACGGAGACGATGTCGCTGAGCTGCCCGCCCCGAGTCCCGGCAAGGGCGGAGCAGCCTGGTTGGGCAGCATGCAGCGACGGCTGGCCTGAGCTTACACGCGAAGGCCCCGCTTCCGGCGCCCGTGGCGCGTGGAGTTGTGCCGCATTCGGCAAGGTGTCGACAGACCGCATAGGCCGGACTATGTCGCAAAGCCCGGGGGCTGCAAAGCGGAATGGGCCCCGGGATCGTCCCAGGGACAGGGGTGCTTCAGGGTTTGTCCGGGCCGCTGCGGCGCCGGGCTGCGTCCTGCACGCCACAGCCTCGCCGAGGCCTCCGGTGTGCGGCGCACAATGCAGGGCCTGCCCACCCCGTGGCCGTCGCCGGCCCGAATCGACCATGACCGTGGACGCTGATCCCTCGACCTCACCCCCGCAGCCGGGCCTGGAGGCGCAGCTGCGCCGCAGCCTCGACCGCGTCCTGGAGAGCCTGCAGCTGCGCCTCGCGCTGCTGGGCACCGAGTGGGAGGCCGAGAAGCTGCGCCTGTTCTCCGGCCTGGCCGGCCTGCTGCTGTGTCTCGTGCTCGGGGCCGTCGGCCTCGGTCTGCTGAGCCTGGCCCTGGTCTGGCTGATGCCCGCGCCCTGGCAGTGGCTGGTGGCGCTGGGTCTGGCGCTGGCCTATGGAGCCGGCGCCTTTCTGGCGTGGCGCTGGGCCCTGGCGAAGCTGGCCGCCCCGAGCGGGCTCTTCGAGCAGAGCCTGGCAGAGCTGCAGCGGGATCGCGCGCTGCTGCGCGGAGGGCCGGATGTTTGAGTCGCGCCAGCTGGCCCTGAAGCAGCGCCAGCTCGAGCTGCGCCTGCGGCAGGCCGAGCTGCGGGCGGAGCTCGCCGCCGATGCCGCGCGACTGCAGCCGGTGCTGGCGGCCGGTGACCTCGGCCTCGGCGCCTGGCGACGCTGGCGGGCCTGGCGCGAGGCGCCGGCAGGGCGATGGTCCTCCCTGGGACTCGGCGTGCTGGCCGCGCTGGCGGGGCGGTCGGTCGGCCGCCGTTGGCGCCGCTGGCTGCCGATGCTCAAGCTGGCCCGCAATGCCTACGGTCTGTGGCAGGCCTGGCCGCGCGCGGCGGCAGCGGCCTCAACACCCTCCACGGGATCATCGACGGAGCCACCCGCGGCCTCGGGGCCGAACGAGGCGTCGCCCGGCAAACCTTGAGGCGACGTCGCGCGACGGTGGCGCGACGTCCGGGCCCGCTCAGCGAGGCTTCTTGCTGCCGGGGCGTGCGTGGCCCGTGGCCATCGGGCGACCGCCCGCCTTGGCCGGCGGGCGTGCGGCCGGCCGTGCGCCAGGCTGGCCCTGGGGTGCCGCGGCCTTGACCCCGGCCGTGCGGCTCACGCCCGGCTTGGCACTGCCCGTCACGCGCGGCGGCAGGCCGGTGTGCTGGGTCAGGAGCTGGCCCTTGCGCGGGGCCGAGCCGGCCGTGCCGGCGCGCGCGCTGGCGCCCCCGTGGGTCGCGGCCTTGGCCAGCGGCTTGGCCACCGAGGTCTTGACGCCGGTGGGCGTCGAATTCTTGCGGCGCGCGCTCTGGTAGCTGCCGTCCGTCGCGGGCTGGTAGGTCGGGATCAGGTGATGCTTGCCGTTGCCGATGAGATCGGCACGGCCCATCTCCTGGAGCGCCTCACGCAGCAGCGGCCAGTTGTTGGGGTCGTGGTAGCGCAGGAAGGCCTTGTGCAGGCGGCGGCGGCGCTCGCCGCGCACGATGTCCACGGCCTCGCTGTCCCGCGTGACCTTCTTCAGCGGGTTCTTGCTCGAGTGGTACATCGCCGTCGCCGTGGCCATGGGGCTCGGGTAGAAGGTCTGGACCTGGTCGGCGCGGAAGCCGTTGCGCTTGAGCCAGACGGCCAGGTTCATCATGTCCTCGTCCGCCGTGCCCGGGTGGGCGGCGATGAAGTAGGGAATGAGGAACTGCTTCTTGCCCGCGGCCTCGCTGGCGGCCTCGAACAGCTGCTTGAAGCGGTCGTAGGTGCCGATGCCCGGCTTCATCATCTTGGACAGCGGGCCGGACTCGGTGTGCTCCGGCGCGATCTTCAGGTAGCCGCCGACGTGGTGCGTGACCAGCTCCTGGATGTACTCGGGGCTCTGGATGGCGAGGTCGTAGCGCAGGCCCGAGCCGATCAGGATCTTCTTGACTCCCGGCAGCGCGCGCGCCCGGCGGTACATCTTGATCAGCGGGTCGTGGTCGGTGTGCAGGTTCTGGCAGATGCCCGGGAACACGCAGCTCGGCTTGCGGCAGGCCGCTTCGATCTCGGGCGACTTGCAACCCAGGCGGTACATATTGGCCGTGGGGCCGCCGAGGTCGGAGACGATGCCGGTGAAGCCCTTGACCTTGTCGCGCATCTCCTCGATCTCGCGGATCACGGAGTCTTCCGAGCGGCTCTGGATGATGCGGCCCTCGTGCTCGGTGATCGAGCAGAAGGTGCAGCCGCCGAAGCAGCCGCGCATGATGTTCACGCTGAAGCGGATCATCTCCCAGGCCGGGATCTTGGTGCTGTGGTCGTGGCTGCCGTTCTCGTCGGCGTAGCGCGGGTGCGGGCTGCGGGCGTAGGGCAGGTCGAAGACCAGGTCCATCTCGGGCGTCGAGAGGGGCAGGGGCGGCGGGTTCAGCC
>JAYRMR010000022.1:73811-82609 GCA_041912595.1 Burkholderiaceae bacterium | reverse complement strand
CACGCGGTAGGTGCGGCCCGGGGCGATCACGCGGATTTCCGGCATGGTGTCCTGGCCGGCATAGCGCTTGGCATGGGCCTGCGCGTAGCGGATCTGCATGGGGCTCGTGTGCGGGCGCAGATTGAACCAGCGGCCGCCCTCGTCCTTCATGTCCACGTAGAACGTGTCCTGCATGGAGCGGGCCGGGTGGTTCTCGGGGTTGTTCAGCGAGGAGAAGCTGAACCAGTCCGTCTCGATCTCCGGGCCGTCGGCCACGTCGAAGCCCATGGAGCCAAAGATGGCCTCGATGCGCTCCATCGCCCGGGTGATCGGGTGCAGGCCGCCGGTGCCGCGCTGGCGGCCGGGCAGCGTCACGTCGAGCGCCTCGGCCTTGAGCTGCTTCTCGAGCTCGGCGTCCGCGAGGGCCTGGCGGCGCGCGTTCAGCGCGGCCTCGATGCCCTGCTTGAGCTGGTTGATCTCCGCGCCGCGGGTCTTCTTCTCCTCGACCGGCAGTGCGGCCAGGCCCTTCATCAGCTCGGTCACCTGGCCGGACTTGCCCAGGAATCGCGCCTTGGCGTTCTCCAGGTCGGCAGGGGTGGAAGCCTGGGCAAATTCAGCCTGGGCGCTTTGCAGCAATTGGGCGAGGTCGTTCATCGCGGCGGCGGACTCGTATTCGTTGGCGGGGGCGTGAAGCCCCTGGATCGTCGGGCGCGAACCCGGCGGGGGTGTCGGTCCTGCAGGGCCTCGGCGGCGGGCCGGGGGCGCGTCAGGGCGACGACTCTGGGCAAACAGAAAAATGAGAAAAGGCCGAACACCAGGGTGTCGGCCTTCAAGGGGTGCGCACCCTGCCTTTGCAGACAGGGCCGCCCGGATGCGGCTTGCACCGCATCAGGACATTTAGGCGAGAGCGGCCTTCACCTTGGCGAAGATGCTGGCAAAGCCAGCCGGATCGTTGACGGCCAGATCAGCCAGGACCTTGCGGTCGATGTCGATCTGGGCCTTCTTCAGGCCGGCCACGAACTTGCTGTAGCTCAGACCCAGGCCACGGCTTGCTGCGTTGATACGAGCAATCCACAGCTGGCGGAACACGCGCTTCTTGGCACGGCGGTCACGGTAGGCGTATTGGCCTGCCTTCATCACCGCCTGCTTGGCGATGCGGAAGACGTTCTTGCGACGACCACGGAAGCCCTTGGCCAGAGCCAGGACCTTCTTGTGACGAGCACGTGCGGTAACACCACGTTTGACGCGAGGCATGTTGTATCTCCTTAAATCGTGGGATTACAGACCGGCATAGGGCAGCATCGAAGCGATGTGACCCATGTTGGTTTCATGCACGTTCACGGCGCCGCGGAGCTGACGCTTGTTCTTCGTGGTCTTCTTGGTCAGGATGTGGCGCTTGTACGCCTGACCGCGCTTGACGGTACCACCCGGACGGACGCGGAAACGCTTCTTCGCGCCGCTCTTGGTCTTCATTTTGGGCATGACTGCTCCTTTTAAGTGCGTCCCCTGGGGCGGTTGCGGGACTCGCAACACTTGCCGGCCTCAGGGAGACTAATAAGCCCGCCGACGACCAGATCGACGGGCCTGAACCATGGGCCGAGGCCCTAGCAACGCCGGCACACCACCGACGACGATGCCGCCCAACGGGCGGCTCTTCGCCAGCGAGGCCTTTTCAGGCCGTCCGCCGGGCCGCCCCAAGGACGGCCTCTTGCATACAAAACCGGGCCAACGCCCGGTTTTGTATGCACCCCCTCGGGGGGTGGGCCCGCGTACCCGCGGGCCCGGGGGCTCAACGCTTCTTCGGCGCGAGAACCATGATCATCTGCCGCCCTTCCAGCTTGGGCATGTGCTCGACGACCGCCACATCCGCCAGCTCGTCACGGATGCGCTCCAGCAGGCGCATGCCGATGTCCTGGTGGGTGATTTCGCGACCGCGGTAACGCAGCGTCACCTTGCCCTTGTCACCATCCTCGGCGATGAAGCGGCGCAGATTGCGCATCTTGATCTGGTAGTCGCCTTCGTCCGTACCCGGGCGGAACTTGACTTCCTTGACCTCGACGACCTTCTGCTTGGCCTTGGCCTCGGCCGCGCGCTTCTGCTCCATGTACTTGAACTTGCCGTAGTCCATCAGCCGGCAGACCGGCGGATTGGCGGTGGCAGAGATCTCGACGAGATCCACATCCATGTCGCCCGCCATGCGCAGGGCTTCCTGGATGCTCACGACACCGATGGGCTCGTTCTCGGGTCCGTTCAGACGGACCTCGGGAGCAAGGATTTCACGGTTCAGCCGATGCTTTCGCTCGGGAATCGCACGACGGTCAGCAAAAGTAGCGATGGTGCCACCCTTTCAACGAGCCCAAGGCAAGGGGCCCAGCAATAAGCAAAAGCGCGCCCAATGAAGGCTCTTCAGGCCTTCTCGGTGATGTCCGCCGCCGCCTTCTCCACGAAGCTGGCCAGAGGCATCACACCCAGGTCCTGATTGCCACGGGCGCGCACCGCAACGGCTCCGTTTGCCTTCTCCTTGTCACCGACGACAAGGATGTACGGAACCTTCTGCAAGGAATGCTCGCGGATTTTATACGTGATCTTTTCGTTGCGCAAATCTGCCACGGCCCTAAGCCCTTGTTTTTGCAGCGATTTCACAATTTCAGCCACGTAATCGGCCTGCGCGTCCGTGATATTGGCCACGACGACCTGCGTCGGTGCCAGCCAGACGGGCAGCGCGCCGGCGTGCTGCTCGATCAGGATGCCGATGAAGCGCTCCAGGCTACCGACGATGGCGCGGTGCAGCATCACGGGACGCTGACGGCTGCCGTCTTCGGCCACGAACTCGGCGTCCAGGCGCTCCGGCATGTTCGGGTCGACCTGGATCGTGCCGCACTGCCACTGGCGGCCCAGGGCGTCCTTGAGCGTGTACTCGATCTTGGGGCCGTAGAAGGCGCCCTCGCCCGGCAGGTACTCGAACTCGCAACCCGAAGCGCGCAGGCCCTCGGCCAGCGCGGCCTCGGCCTTGTCCCAGCTTTCCTCGGTGCCGATGCGCTGCTCGGGACGCGTCGACAGCTTGTAGAGGATCTCCGTGAAGCCGAAGTCCTTGTAGACCTTCTGCAGCAGGGTCGTGAAGGCCGTGACCTCGCGCTGGATCATGTCTTCCGTGCAGAAGATGTGACCGTCATCCTGCGTAAAGCCGCGCACGCGCATGATGCCGTGCAGGCCACCCGTGGGCTCGTTGCGGTGGCACTGGCCGAACTCGCCGAAGCGCAGCGGCAGGTCGCGGTAGCTCTTGATGCCCTGCTTGAAGATCAGGATGTGGCCCGGGCAGTTCATCGGCTTGAGCGCGTAGTCGCGCTTCTCCGATTCCGTCGTGAACATGTTCTCGCGGTACTTGTCCCAGTGGCCGGTCTTCTCCCACAGCGTCTTGTCGATGATCTGCGGGCCCTTGACCTCCAGGTAGCCGTTCTCGCGGTAGACGCGGCGCATGTACTGCTCCACCTCCTGCCAGACCGTCCAGCCCTTGGGGTGCCAGAACACCACGCCGGGGGCGTGCTCGTCGATGTGGAACAGGTCGAGGTCCTTGCCCAGGCGGCGGTGGTCGCGCTTCTCGGCCTCCTCCAGCAGGGTCAGGTACTTCTGCAGGTCATCCTTGGAGGCCCAGGCCGTGCCGTAGATGCGCTGCAGCTGCTCATTGCGGTGGTCGCCGCGCCAGTAGGCGCCGGCCACCTTCATCAGCTTGAAGTGCTTGAGCTTGCCCGTGGAGGGCACGTGCGGGCCGCGGCACAGGTCGGTGAACGCGCCCTCGGCGTAGAGGGACACATCCTCGCCCTGCGGGATGGATTCGATGATCTCGGCCTTGTAGGCCTCGCCGATGCCCTTGAAGTAGGACACCGCCTCGTCGCGCGGCAGCACCGAGCGCGTGACCTTCTCGTCCTTCTTCGCCAGCTCGTTCATCTTGGATTCGATGGCCGCGAGATCCTCGGGCGTGAACGGGCGCTTGTAGCTGAAGTCGTAGTAGAAGCCGTTCTCGATGACCGGGCCGATGGTGACCTGGGCGTCGGGGAACAGCTCCTTGACCGCGTAGGCCAGCAAGTGGGCCGTCGAGTGGCGGATCACTTCCAGGCCGTCGGCATCCTTGTCGGTGACGATGGCGAGCTGGGCGTCGGCCTCGATCAGGTGGCTCGTGTCGACCAGCTTGCCGTCGACCTTGCCGGCCAGCGCAGCCTTGGCCAGGCCGGCGCCGATGGACGCGGCCACCTCGGCCACGGTGACGGCCTGCGGGAATTCGCGCTTGGAACCGTCAGGCAGTTGAATGGAAATCATGGGGTGCTCCGAATCGCAAGGGCCCCGCCGTTCGATGCAGACGCTGCTGCAGGGGAGCCCGGAAATGAAAAAGCGCGGCCAGGTGCCGCGCTTTGTTCGGGAGGCATCACCGGTTCGAGGTGATTCGGGGATGCCCAAAGACGAGACGTGCCGCGGCCGACTATGCTCCGGTGGAGGTCGTAGTTCGCGGTGTCATAACCATCACGCCTTTCTCAGCCCTTGTTCGTCAAAGAGGCCCCGATTGTAGCCACAAGACGCGGGGCCGGGCCGCCCGGGCTCAGTAGCGCTGCAGGCGGCCGTCCACGACGCGCACGCGGTCACCGCTGCGCAGCCCGTCCAGGCGTTCGAAGTCGAAGGCCTGTTCGCCGCCCCGCTCGAGGCGCACCCACACGCGGTAGCGCGTGCCGCCACCGCGGTGGCCGTCCCGCTCGATCTCGTTGCCGATCACCGCGCCCACGACGGCCCCGATGGCCGTGCCCACGCCCCGATCGCGGCGGTCGCTCATCTCATGGCCGATGACACCGCCGATCACGCCGCCTGCCACCGCCCCGGCGCCGGAGCTGCCGCGATCGCCGCCGTGGCCGAAGGCCTCGATGCGCCCCACGGTGCCATAGAGCACGCGGTCGCTGCCGTAGCGCGAGGGCGGCGGCGTGACGCGACGGTCGTCGTAGCGGCGATCGTCATAGCGGCGCTCGTCATAGCCTCGGCTGTCGCCGTAGACCTGGCCGTCGTCCCAGTCGCGGCGGCGCTCATGGGCGCAGCCGCTCAGCGTCAGCAGGGACAGGGCCGAGAGCGCGAGCGCCAGGGACCAGGAACGGGGCTTGAAGGACGACATGGGCGGCACCCACCGGGAAGTCAGGACGCCTCTTCAACGCGCCAGACCGCGATTTGGTTGAATGGCCGCCGCAAGAACAAGGCTCAGAGCGGCAGCGCCTCGATCGTCTCCTGCCGGCAGGCCTGCGCGAACTCGTCCCGCAGGCGCTGGCTCTCGTCGATCGCGCGGCGCCAGGCGGCGGCACGTGCGGCAACGTCGTCACCGTAGCGCTGGAAGTCCGCCCGGTCGGGCAGCTTGCCGTTGGGCAGCGTGCGCACCCAGTCGGGGTTCGGCGCGAGCAGCACCACGTTGTCGAGGAAGGTCGTGGCCCGGTGGCGGTGCTTGAGCGCCTTGTCCAGCCAGCCCGGCACGACCTCGCGCTGGAAGTGCGGGTAGAGCACGAGGCCCTCCCCCACCATCGCGGCGTAGTTCAGGTGCAGGTGGTAGTCGGTGATGCCGCCGTCCCAGTAGGCCCCGGCCGGCGCGCCGGCGATGTCATGGACTGCCTGCAGCCAGAAGGGAATGGAGCAGCTCGCCAGCAGGCTCGCCTGCAGGTTGCGCGCATTCAGGCCGACCTGGCGGCTGCGGTAGTCCCGCAGGTCCATGGGCAGGGGCGAGCGCAGGTCCGAGAACACCACGCGCTCCAGCCAGCGGCCCATGGCCCGGCGCGACAGCGCATTGGCCGCGAAGGCCGCCGCATAGCCCATGGGCGTGCGCCAGCGGTGCTCGCGCGCGAGCAGGCCCTGCCCGCGCGAGGTGAAGATGTGCAGACGCCAGCGGGGGTGGCTCAGCACCTGCGCCTCCCGGCCGCCGAAGACCTCGTGCAGCTTCTGACCGAAGCCGCGCGAGACCGTCGCCGCCGTGGGCGACTTGCCCGGCAGGCTCTCGTAGTGCTGGTGGATGTATTCCTCGGCCAGGCGCTGGAACTCCGGCACGGCGTCCGCGGGCCGGTGCGCCAGGCAGGCCGTGCTCATGCGCCAGGCCCCGATGGAGGCGCCCAGCAGGTGCACGTCCTGGCGGCTGGCGGCGAGCCACTCGCCGAAGAGGTACTGGTCCAGCGGATTGAGGATCAGCCCCTTGGGGCCGCCCGCCGCCGCGGGGATGACCTGGACGTCCTCGGGCCGCAGCCCCTGCTGCGCCAAACGGGCGCGGGCCCGAGGGCCCGCGAAGATCTGCAGTGCTTTCGTCATGCCGGCAATTAGAACCGCAGATCTGCCAGCGCTCGCCGGCTGCTCCGGATCACGCGCGGCCGTGCAGGCGGCTGCACGGCGCGGCCGCCGGCAAGGAGCGGGTCACAACTTCATTTCGAGACCGACGTTGAAGTTGGCCCGGCCCTGGCGATCGCTGCGGCTGCCGTAGCCGCTGCTGAGCGTCGTGCTGTTCCAGCTGTCGACCGGCACGAAGTTGTTGGCCGCGACGCGCAGCGCCACCGTGCGGCTGAAGGCCCATTGCGCGAACACGTCCAGCGAGCGGGTGCGGGACTGCGCGACGCCCTGGCTGGCCGTCTGCTGCGTGGCATAGCCGGGCGTGTAGGCCAGGCTGGCGCCGGTGGTCAGCGGCACGCTCGTGAAGCGGTAGTCGAAGCCCAGGTTGGCCGACCACGGCTGCTGCCCCTCGAGGCGGTTGTCCGGGCCCGGCACGGACTCGACCTTGGAGCGGTAGATGTTCAGCGCGCTGCGCAGGTTCAGCGGCAGCTTGGCGTCGAACAGCGTGGGGAACAGCTCGGCCGCGCGGCCCTTGAGCTCCAGCTCCAGCCCGCTGCTCTGGGCCTTGGAGATGTTGACCGGCTGCGAGATCCAGCGCGGCAGGCCCGCCCAGTCCACCTTCTGCAGCGACACCACGTTGCGCACCAGGTCCTTCACCTCGCGATGGAAGACGCCGATGCTCAGCATGCCGCCGCCGGCGAAGTACTTCTCGAAGGCGAGGTCCAGACCCGTCGCCAGCTCAGGCTTGAGCAGCGGGTTGCCCAGGCGGTCCGGCGAGAGCTCGGTGTTGGGCTTGTTCACGTCCGGGAACAGGCTGCTGATGCCGGGGCGCGCCAGCATCGCGTTGAGGTCCGGCGCCTTGTAGCTGCGGGTCAGGCTGGCGCGGATCAGGTCTCGCCCCTTCGGATCGAGCTTGTAGTTGAGGTGCCACAGCGGCGTCAGCACCGAGCTGGTGTTGCGCACGGTGCTGTCCAGGCCGCGGCTCTCGGTCACGATGCGCTCATTGCGCAGGCCGAGGTAGGTGGACCACTGCGGCGAGAGCTCCCACTCGTCCTGCACGAACAGCGCCTGGCGCTGGATGCGGGCGCCGAAGGGCTGGCCGTCGAACTCGGGCAGCTGCACCTGGCCCAGCTCGGTGACGGTGCGTTCCTCGTCGCGGTGGCGCCATTCGAGGTCCCAGCCGAAGGTCAGGCTGTGGGCCTCGCCCACGAGCTGGCCGAACTTGCCGGCCTGCGTCACGGTGCGGTCCGTGTTCGAACCGGTCGTCAGACGGCGGTCGGCGTGATCGCGGTAGGTCTGGTTGCGGAAGGTGCCGCCCGACTCGCCGCCGCCGAGCTTGAGCTCCAGCTTCTGGGTGTCGTTGAAGCGGCGCGACCACTGCGAGTTCAGGCGCACGTTGTGCCAGGTGCCGCCATTGAGCGCGTCATCGTCCAGCACGGCGTTGGGCGTGGCGCTCTCGGTGATGAAGGTCTGGCGGTTGTTCCAGAAGCCCTTCTGGATGAAGGCCTGCAGGCTGGCGTTCTCCTCGTCGGAGATCTTCCAGTTGATGCGCGGCGCGGTGTTGAAGCCATGGCCCCAGAAGGCCTGCTCGTTGTGCTGCACGGCGTCCGCGGCCAGGCCGTCGTTGCCGGGCATGTGGCGGGCGTTGCGGGCGTCGTTCTGGCCGCGCCACTCGAAGAAGGACACCGGCAGCGAGTAGGCGAAGCCGCCCTGGCGCGAGCCATAGGTGAAGTTCACGCCGGGCGTCGGGCGCACGGCGCTGTAGCCGAAGCCCATGCGCAGGTCCTTCTGCGTGGTCTTGGGCGCTTCCTTCAGGATGATGTTGATGGCACCGGCCACGGCCTGCGCGCTCTGGTCGGCCGTCGGTCCCTTGGTGACCTCGATGCGCTCGACCTGGGCCGGATTCAGCTGGGTGAAGTCGAAGCCGGGGGGCGCCGGATCGCCGTTGATCAGGATGAGCGTGTAGCCCGCCCCCAGGCCGCGCATGCGCGGACCACCGCCCTGCATGTCGACGCCGGGCAGGCGCTTGAGCACATCGGCGAGGTTGTTGTCGCCGTACTTGTCCATCTCCTCGCGGCCGTAGATCTGCTTGGCCACGGGCGCGCGGCGGCGCAGCTCGGTGTCGCTCTGCGGGCGCGCGTTGATCTCCACGCGTTCCAGCTTGTTGCCCTGCTGGGGGCGGCCCTGGGGATCGGTCCCCTGAGGCATTTCCTGGGCCAGCGACGGCAGGGCGGCGAGAGAGGCAAGCGCAAGCGCCGACGCAGCGGCGATGGGATGAAGACGCACGGAAACTCCTGATTCTGTTGTCCTGGACATCGGACTGGCGCGCAGCGTAGCGGCGGCGTGACCGGATGTCAGCCCCGCTGCGACCAGCTGCGGTTTCAGCGCCGCCAGGGGTCAGTGCCGGCGCTGAATCGCCGGTGGCGCGTCCGCCGGGGGATGGCGGACGCGCGCCCCCACAGCCCGTTCCCAGCAGCGTGGCCAAA
>JAYRMR010000022.1:0-73801 GCA_041912595.1 Burkholderiaceae bacterium | reverse complement strand
CGGCGCGGGGGGGGGGGCGCGCCGCCCCCCCGGGGCGGGGGGCGGGCGGGCGGGGGGCGCCCCCCCCCGCGCCCGCTCAGCGCTTGCCCTGCAGCTTGGCAAAGGCCGCGGCCATGGCGTTGCCCGACGGGGCGGCCGGTGCGGCCGCACGGCCCGGGCGCTCGTTGCGCGCAGCCGGGCGGAAGCTGTTGTCCGCCTTGGCACCCCCGCGGGGCGCGGCGGCATCGAGCTTCATGGTCAGCGAGATGCGCTTGCGGGCGAGGTCCACCTCCAGCACCTTGACCTTGACGATGTCCCCGGTCTTCACGACCTCCCGGGCATCGTTGACGAACTTGTTGGACAGCTGGCTCACATGCACCAGGCCGTCCTGGTGCACGCCCAGGTCCACGAAGGCGCCGAACTGCGCCACGTTGGAGACGGTGCCCTCGAGGATCATGCCCTCGGCCAGGTCCTTGATGTCCTCGACGCCCTCGTTGAAGCGCGCCACCTTGAAGTCCGGGCGCGGATCGCGGCCGGGCTTCTCCAGCTCGGCCAGGATGTCCTTGACGGTGATGGCCCCGAAGCGCTCGTCGGCAAAGGCCTCGGGGCGCAGCGCGCGGATCACGTCGGACTTGCCCATCACGTCCGCGATCGGCCGCGCCACCTGCGCGAGGATGCGCTGCACGACGGGGTAGGTTTCCGGGTGCACGCCGGAGAGGTCCAGCGGGTTGTCGCCGTCACGGATGCGCAGGAAGCCGGCCGCCTGCTCGAAGGTCTTGGGGCCGAGGCCGGTGACGTCCAGCAGCTGCTGGCGGTTGCGGAAGGCGCCGTTGGCGTCGCGCCAGCGCACGATGGAGCCGGCCACCGTGGCCGACAGGCCCGAGACGCGCGACAGCAGCGGCGCCGACGCGGTATTGAGGTCCACGCCCACCGAGTTCACGCAGTCCTCGACCACCGCGTTCAGCGTGCGCGCCAGCTCGCTCTGGTTGACGTCGTGCTGGTACTGGCCCACGCCGATGCTCTTGGGGTCGATCTTCACCAGCTCGGCCAGCGGATCCTGCAGCCGGCGGGCGATGGACACGGCGCCGCGCAGGCTCACGTCCAGCTCCGGCAATTCCTTGGAGGCGAACTCCGAGGCCGAGTAGACCGAGGCGCCGGCCTCGCTCACCACGACCTTCTCGATGTGGGTGCCGGGGGCCAGCTGCTGGATGCGCTTGATGAGGTCGGCGGCGAGCTTGTCGGTCTCGCGCGAGGCCGTGCCATTGCCGATGGCGATCAGGTTCACGCCATGCGTCGCGCACAGACGGCCCAGTGTGTGGATCGAGCCTTCCCAGTCCTTGCGGGGCTCGTGCGGGTAGACGGTGGAGGTATCCAGCACGCGGCCCGTGTCGCTCACCACGGCCACCTTCACGCCGGTGCGGATGCCCGGGTCCAGGCCCATGACCACGCGCTTGCCGGCCGGCGCGGCCAGCAGCAGGTCGCGCAGGTTCTCGGCGAAGACCTTGATGGCCACCCGCTCGGCCTCCTCGCGCAGCCGCGAGAAGAGGTCGCGCTCCAGGCTCATCGAGAGCTTGACCTTCCACGTCCAGGCCACGGTCTTGCGGATCAGCTCATCGGACGCCCGCTTGCCATGGCTCCAGCCCAGGTGCCGCGCGATGCGGCCTTCGGCGAGCGAGGGCTGGCCGGGCAGGATCTCCTCGTCGAGCACCAGCTTGGCGTCGAGGAACTCCTGCGTGCGGCCGCGGAACACGGCCAGCGCGCGGTGCGAGGGCACGGTCTTGATGGGCTCGGCGTAATCGAAGTAGTCGCGGAACTTGGCGACGTCGGGGTTGTTCTCGTCCTTGCCTTCCATCAGCTTGGACTTGAACAGGCCCTCCTCCCACAGCCACTCGCGCAGCTTGCCGATCAGCACGGCGTCCTCGGCCCAGCGTTCGGAGAGCAGGTCGCGAACGCCGTCCAGCACCGCGTAGGCGTCGGCAAAGCCGGCGTCGGCGTTGAGGAAGGCCTGCGCCTCGGCCGCCGGGTCCAGGGCGGGATCGGCGAAGAGCTTGTCCGCCAGCGGCTCCAGGCCGGCCTCGCGGGCGATCATGCCCTTGGTGCGGCGCTTCTGCTTGTAGGGCAGGTAGAGGTCTTCCAGCTCCTGCTTGGTCGGGGCGGCCTCGATGGCGGCGCGCAGCTCGGGGCTGAGCTTGCCCTGCTCCTCGATGCTCTTGAGCACCGCGCCGCGGCGGTCCTCCAGCTCGCGCAGATAGCCCAGGCGGGACTCCAGCTCGCGCAGCTGGGTGTCATCCAGCCCGTCGGTGACTTCCTTGCGGTAACGGGCGATGAAGGGCACCGTGGCCCCCCCATCGAGCAGCTCCACGGCTGCGTTGACCTGGGCCGGGCGCACGTTCAGCTCGGCGGCAATCTGAAGCAGGATCTTGTCCAAGACGTCTGGATGGGTAAAAGCTGGAAGCGCGGGAGTGTGCCACAGCGCCCGCCGGAGGCCTCCCGGCGGAACCGTGGGGGGACAACCGGGAGTGAGGGGCATCCGGGCACCCTGTCCATGATCCGGATCAGGACCTGTCGCGTCGTCGCCGAGGCCGGCGCGCAGGATGTCACGAAAGTGCGGACCTCACCCCGCGTTGGGGCTCAAAATTTCAAACGTTTGCAGCCGCAACAGCGCCGCCCGTTCGCGTGGATGGCAGGGACAACGCCAGACCGGAATCACCCCGTGCCGTCGGGAGCCATCGTGCCTCCGAACGCCCGGCGCGGCGCTCAGCGCGCCTGCAGATAGGCCGCGGCGCCCTCGCCCGCCACCCAGCCGCTGGCCATGCTGGCGGTGAGCAGATAGCCGCCGGTGGGGGCCTCCCAGTCCAGCATCTCGCCGGCGCAGAACACGCCCGGCCGCTGCGTCAGCATCAGGCCGGCGTCGAGCGATTCCAGGCGCACCCCGCCCGCCGTGCTGATGGCCTCGGCCACCGGCCGCGCGGCCGTCAGGCGCAGGGGCAGGCGCTTGAGCGTGCGGGCCAGGCGCTCGGCGTCCTGGACCTCCTCCTTGGACAGCACCTCGTACAGCAGCGCCGCCTTCAGACCCTCGATGCCCAGGCGGCTCTTGAGGTGCGTGGACAGCGAGCGCGGGCCGCGGGGGCGGCGCACCTCGGCCAGCACCTGCGCGTCGTCGTGGTTGGGCAGCAGGTCCAGGTGCAGCAGGGCCTCGCCGGACGCCGCGATCTCGTCGCGCAGCAGCGCCGAGGCGGCGTAGACGAGCGAGCCCTCGATGCCGCTCGCGGTGATCACGAACTCGCCCTGGCGCTCGAAGCGCTGGCCGGAGCGGCCCTCGAAGATCAGGCGCACGGGCTTCACCGGCTGCCCGGCGAAGCGCTCGACGAAGAAGGCCGACCAGCCGGCCTCGTCCACGCCCTCGCGGCGCGGGCCGAGGTCGAAGCCGCAGTTGGCCGGGCGCAGCGGCGCGACGTCCGCCCCCACCTCGCCCAGCGTCGCGGCCCAGGCGCCCGTCGAGCCGAGCTGCGGCCAGGAGGCGCCGCCCAGGGCAAGCACGGTGGCGCCCGGCGCCGCCAGGGTCACCTCGCCCGCCGGCATGGCGAAACGCAGGCCGCCCTGCGCGTCCCAGCCCAGCCAGCGGTGACGCATGTGGAAGCGCACGCCGGAGGCGCGCAGGCGGTGCAGCCAGGCGCGCAGCAGCGGCGCGGCCTTCATGTCCACGGGAAAGACTCGGCCGGAGCTGCCCACGAAGGTCTCGACCCCGAGCCCGGCCGCCCAGGCCCGCAGCCCGGGGCCGTCGAGCCGGTCCAGCCAGTCGCGCACGGCGGGCGCGCGCTCGGCGAAGCGCTGCTCAAAGGCCTCCCGACCCTCGGAATGCGTGAGATTCAGCCCGCCCTTGCCCGCCAGGAGGAACTTGCGCCCCACCGAGGGCATGGCGTCGTAGAGGTCCACGGCCAGGCCGGCGGCCGCCAGACGCTCCGCGGCCATCAGACCGGCGGGACCGCCGCCGATGACGACGGCGGACGAGGAGGAATCAGGGCGGGTGGACATGGCAGGACTCGGACAGGCGGGGCCGGCAGTGTGCCAGAAGTGGCCGATGGGCGCGCCACGGCTTGCGGCGCCCCCGGCCGGCGAGGCGCCGCTCAGGCCTTGCGCAGCGCCGTCACCAGCTGCTCGCGCAGGGCCGGCTTGTCCGCGAACGGGTCCGTCGGGTTGCGCTGCTGCATGACGTCCTCCAACCGGGTCTGCACGCCGCCCAGGGCCTGCGGATGGCTGAAGATGTAGAAGCGGTCCTCGTCCATGGCCTGGAAGACCATCGCCGCGACGTCGGCCGCCGTGATCTTGCCGGCGTTCACCGCCTTGTCCGTCATGGCCTGGGACACCAGCTGGCTGCGGCTGGGCTTGCCCATGGGATGGTCCGGCGTGCGGTTGCGGTGGCTCTGCGAGATGCCGGTGGGCACGAAGTAGGGGCACAGCACCGAGCAGCGCACCTGCTCCGTCACGAGGGACAGGTCTTGATAGAGCGTCTCGCTGAGGCTCACCACCGCGTGCTTGCTGACGTTGTAGACGCCCATGTTCGGCGGGTTCAGCATGCCGGCCATCGAGGCCGTGTTGACGATGTGGCCCTCGAAGGCGGGGTCCGCCTCGGCCGCGGCCAGCATCATCGGCGTGAACAGGCGCACGCCATGGACCACGCCCATGAGGTTCACGCCCAGCACCCATTCCCAGTCGGAGAGGCTGTTCTCCCAGATCAGCCCGCCCGAGCCCACGCCGGCGTTGTTGAAGACGAAGTGCGGCGCGCCGAAGCGCGACTGCACGGCGTCGGCGAGCGCCTGCATCTCGTCCGCCTTGGCCACATCCACCTGGCGCAGCAGCAGCGGATGGGCGCCGAACTCGTCCTGGAGCCGGGCCATGGCATCGGCCTGCACATCGCAGAGCACGAGGTTCATGCCGCGCTGCGCGGCCAGGCGGGCGACCTCCAGGCCGAAGCCCGAGGCGGCACCGGTGATCACGGCCGTGCGGCCCGAGTACTGCTTCATCTGCGTCACTCCAAGGGGGCCGCGTCGCGGCACATGTCGATGTGGGGAATGCCGTCCTCGTCGTAGACCGGCGAGGTGGCGCGGAAGCCGAGGCTGGCGTAGAAGTCCTGCAGATGCGCCTGGGCGCTGAGCTCCTGCCCCACGCCCGGCCAGCGCCGCTCGCACTCGCGCAGCGCCTCGCGCACCAGCGGGCGGCCCTGCCCCTGCCCGCGCAGCGCGGGCGAGGTCAGCACGCGGCCGATGGCGGCCCGCTGCTGCTGCGGCCCCTTGAGGCCCGGCGGCAGCAGGCGCGCGTAGGCCAGCAGCCGGCCGCTGGCGTCGCGGCCCATCACGTGCAGGCAGTGGCGGTCGCGGCCGTCGGTGTCCTGGTAGAGGCAGCGCTGCTCGACCACGAAGACCTCGTTGCGCAGCGCCAGCATCTCGTAGACGCCCTCGGCATCCAGGGCCTGCAGCGGCAGGCAGGACCAGAAGAGCGCGCTCATCAGACGAGCTTCACGAGCTGCTTGCCGAAGTTGCGGCCCTTGAGCAGGCCAAGGAAGGCCTCGGGCGCGGCGGCCAGGCCGTCCGCGATGGACTCGCGGTACTTGAGCTTGCCGGTCGCGACCATCATGCCCAGCTCCTTGAGCGCCTCGGGCCACAGCTGCATGTGCTCGGAGACGATGAAGCCCTCGATCTTCATGCGGTTCACGAGGATCAGCTGCGGCGCCATCATGGGGATGGGCTCGCCGTTGTAGCCGGAGATCATCCCGCACATGGCGATGCGGCTGAAGGCATTCGCGCGCAGCATCACGGCGTCGAGGATCATGCCGCCGACGTTCTCGAAGTGGCCGTCGATGCCGTTCGGGCAGGCCTGCTTCAGTGCGGCGGAGAGCGACTTCAGGTCGCGGTGCTCCTTGTAGTCGATGCAGGCATCGAAGCCCAGTTCCTCGACCACGTAGCGGCACTTGTCCGGCCCGCCGGCAATGCCCACGGCGCGGGCGCCGCGCGCCTTGGCCAGCTGGCCCACGGCGGTGCCCACGGCGCCGCTGGCCGCGCTCACGACCACGGTCTCGCCGGCCTTCGGGTTGATGATCTGGGTGAGGCCGTACCAGGCCGTGACGCCGGGCATGCCGACGGCGCCGAGGTAGGCGGCCAGCGGGATGTGCGTGGTGTCGACCTTCTGCAGCACGCCGCGCTGGCTGGCATCGACCAGCTGGTACTCCTGCCAGCCGCCCATGCCCACGACCTGGTCGCCGGGCTTGAAGTGCGGGTTGCGGGACTCCACGACCTCGCCCACCGTGCCGCCCATCATGACCTGGTTCAGCGGCTGGGGCTCGGCGTAGCTCTTGCTGTCGTTCATGCGGCCGCGCATGTAGGGGTCGAGGCTCAGGTAATGGTTGCGAACCAGGACCTGGCCGTCCTGCACCGCGGGCAGCGGAGCTTCGACGAGGCGGAAGTTGTCGGCGGTGGGCTCGCCGGCAGGACGAGAGACCAGGTGGATCTGACGGTTGATGCTCATGGCTTCCTCACTCTCTCTGTAAGTTTCGTGTACCCAATGGAACACCGGTGGCCGGGATTGAATCATGGCGCATTCGTGAAGCCCGTCTCGGTGGCGACAAAAACGAACGGTCGTTCGTATCTCTTTACATGGAAATCGGTTGCAACGCCGCCCTCGGGCAAGGGAAAGTACGGAGTGAACGATGCGCTCACGGGGCGGCGGCAGGGGCCGGCGCGCTGCAGAACGCGGGAGCAATCATGCAACTGACAAATTTCCGGATCGGTACTCGGATGATGGGCGCCATGCTGGCCGTGGCGCTGCTGGGGGTGCTGATCGGGGTGGTCGCCCTGCGCAGCCTCAGCAGCGTGGCCCAGAACGGCCATCTCATGTATGCCGAGGAGCTGATGGCGATTTCCAGCGTCAAGGAAGCCAACATCAACCTCATCTATGTAGCACGCGATATCCGCAACGTGCTGCTCGCCCCGACGCCCGAGAAGCGGATGGCCGCGCGCGAGTCCATCAAGAAGGACATCAAGACGATGAAGGCGGAGCTCGACGAGGCCTTCCCGCTCTTCGTGACCGACAAGGGCAAGGCCGAGATCGCCAAGACCAAGGAGTCGATGGCGCAGTGGGAAGCGTCCCTGACGACCTTGGAGAGCAAGCTCGCAGAAGGCGGCGACCCGGAGGATGCACAGAAATACCTGTTCGACGTCTACGTCCCCAAGGTCAATGCCTTCGACGATCAGCTGACGGTGCTCACCAAGCTCAAGGAGGACTATGCCGAGAAAATGGCCGCCCAGGGCACGACAGACTATGAGCGCAGCCGCAACGTCACGATCACGCTGCTGGTGCTGAGCGTGCTGGGCGCCGTGGTGATGGCCACCCTGCTGTCCCGCCAGGTCAGCGAGGGCCTGCAGAAGGCCGTGGACACCGCCAGCGCCATGAGCGAGGGCGACATGACCGTCAGCCTCAGCGCCCGCGGCCGCGACGAGGTGGCCCAGCTGTCGAGGGCCCTGGAGGACATGCGCAGCAAGCTGATGGGCGTCGTGCACACGGTGCGCGCCAACGCCGAGAGCGTGGCCACCGGCAGCGCCCAGATCGCGACGGGCAACTCGGACCTGAGCCAGCGCACCGAGGAGCAGGCCAGCGCCCTGGAGCAGACCGCTGCCACCATGGACCAGCTGGGTTCGACGGTGCGCAACAACGCCGACAACGCCCAGCAGGCCAACCAGCTGGCGCTCTCCGCCTCCGAGGTCGCGCAGCGCGGCGGCGGCGTAGTGGCCGAGGTCGTCGAGACCATGAAGGGCATCAACGACAGCTCGCGCCGCATCGCCGACATCATCGGCGTCATTGACGGCATCGCCTTCCAGACCAACATCCTCGCCCTGAACGCGGCCGTCGAGGCGGCCCGTGCCGGCGAGCAGGGCCGCGGCTTCGCAGTGGTGGCCGGCGAGGTGCGCAACCTGGCGCAGCGCAGTGCCGAGGCCGCGAAGGAGATCAAGTCCCTGATCACCACCAGCGTCGAGCGCGTCGAGCACGGCACGCAGCTGGTCGACCGCGCGGGCTCGACAATGGACGAAGTCGTCGGCGCCATCCGCCGCGTGACGGACATCGTCGGCGAGATCAGCGCCGCCAGCCGCGAGCAGAGCACCGGCATCGGCCAGGTCACCGAGGCCGTGACGCAGATGGACCGCGTGACGCAGCAGAACGCGGCCCTGGTCGAGGAAAGTGCGGCCGCGGCCGAAAGCCTGAAGACGCAGTCGGCCCAGCTGCTGGACGTCGTCGCCTTCTTCCGTCTGCAGGCGGGGGCCGGCGGCACGCACCGCGGTGCCGGCAAGGCCGCGCCGGCGCCCTCCTCGCGCACCGCGAGTGCCTCGAGCAGCTACACGACCGCGCCTGCACGCGCGCCCGCAGCGGCCCCCAAGGCCAGCGTCGCGGCGCGCCCCGATCCCGCCCCGGCCGCCTCGCCGAAGGCGGCACCGGCACCGAGCCCCGCCAGTGAGCCACGCAGCAGCGCGCCCCACAGCAGTGCCCCCGTCACCGACGAATGGGAAAGCTTCTGAGCGCTCACCCCACCCGCGCCCCTGGCGCACTCGTTTCCGGTTCCACGCAGTACCCGTTCAACCTCCGCCCAGCGCCGTGTGACAGCCGGCGCCGGATGGGCTAGTCAGCGGTCCCGCGCCCCACGGTTGAAAGGAATTTCCATGTCTCACGCCAAAGCGCCGCGCCTCGGCCTCACCGGCCGTCTTCTCCTCACGGTCGCGGCTCTGACGCTCGCCCTGCTCGGTGCCGCGCTGCACACCTCGAGCCAGCTGGGCGCGCTGGAAGACGCGGCGCACCAGGCGGAGGTCGCCCGCTTCCCGCAGCTGCAGAACATGGCGCAGCTGCAGCTGGAGGTCACCCGGCTGTCACTGCAGTTGCGGCACACCATGCTGTCCCGCACACCCGAGGAACGCAGCGCCACGCTGCAGGACATCCAGCGGCTCAAGGGCAACATCGCCCAGCTGCTCCAGTCCTACGGCAAGGGCCTGCGCACCGAGCCCGAGCGCCAGCGCTTCCAGGCCGTGCTGCAGGCCGCCGAGGGCTTCGGCAAGGTCGAGCAGGGCAATATGGCGCTGATCGAGGCCGGCCAGATGCCGGAGGCCTTCGCCTTCCTGGTCGACCAGACCATCCCCGCCCGCAACGTCCTGCTGCAGGCCATCGCGGGCACGGTGCAGTACCAGGAAGCGCAGCTGCAGCAGGAGCTGCAGCTCATCAAGCACAACGCCCACAGCGCGCGCTGGATCTTCGGCGCCGTGGCGGTGGCGGTGGTCGCCGCCATGCTGGGCATGGCCCTCTACATCGCCCGCACGCTGCGGCTGCGCGTGCGCCAGCTGAGCGAGGTCGCCGAGCGCATCCGTGACGGAGACTTCACGCGCGCCGTCCGTGACGAGCGGCCAGACGAGCTGTCCACGGTGATGCAGTCGCTGCAGGCCATGCAGGACGCGCTGGGCGGCATCGTGCACACCGTGCGCAGCAACGCCGAGGCCGTGGCCACGGGCAGCGCGGAGATCGCCTCGGGCAATGCGGACCTGAGCCAGCGCACCGAGCAGCAGGCGAGCGCCCTGGAGCAGACCGCCGCCACCATGGACCAGCTGGGCTCGACCGTGCGCAACAACGCCGACAGCGCCCAGCAGGCCAACCAGCTGGCGCTCTCCGCCTCCGAGGTCGCGCAGCGCGGCGGCGGCGTGGTGGCCGAGGTCGTCGAGACCATGCGGGGCATCAACGAGAGCTCGCGCCGCATCGCCGACATCATCGGCGTCATCGACGGCATCGCCTTCCAGACCAACATCCTCGCACTGAACGCGGCCGTGGAAGCGGCCCGCGCCGGCGAGCAGGGCCGCGGCTTTGCCGTCGTGGCGGGCGAGGTGCGCCTGCTCGCCCAGCGCAGCGCCGAGGCCGCCCGCGAGATCAAGTCGCTGATCTCCACCAGCGTCGAGCGCGTGGAGCACGGCTCGCTGCTGGTCGACCGGGCCGGCTCGACCATGGACGAGGTCGTCAACGCCATCCGCGGCGTGACGGACATCGTCGGGCGGATCAGCGCCGCGAGCCGCGAGCAGAGCACCGGCATCGGCCAGGTCAGCGAGGCCGTCACGCAGATGGACCGCGTGACCCAGCAGAACGCGGCCCTTGTCGAGGAGAGCGCCGCCGCGGCCGAGAGCCTGAAGACGCAGTCGGCCCAGCTGCTGGATGTCGTCGCCTTCTTCCGCCTGCAGGCCGGGGGCGCGAAGGCGTCGCCAGAGCAGGCGCCACAGCGGGCGCCACAGCGGGCGACCCAGCAGGCGCCCGCCGCGCCCGCCAGCGCGGCCCGCATCGCCGCGGCCGCGCCGGCCAGCCCACCCGCGACACCCCGCGCCGCGACGCCTGTCACGGACCAGTGGGAAAGCTTCTGAGTCGGCGGTGACCGGCACGGGCCACCGTCACGGGGATGGCATAGACTGCGCGCCGTGTTGCGCTCCGTCCTGATCCGACGCCGGCTCCTGCGTGCAGGGTTCGGCCTCCTGCTGGGCCTGGCCCTGTCTCAGGCCCAGGCGCAGGCGCTGCGCCTGTGTCAGACGGAATCACCGCGCTACGACTACCGCCTCGCGCTCACCCGCCTGGTCCTGGAGAAGACCGCCCGCGGGGGCGAGCCGGTCGCGCTGGTGCGCCATGCGCCGGGGCCGGACCCCTCCCAGGACCGCTGCCTGGACCTGCTGCGCACGGGCGAGGTGGACCTCGTCTACCTGCCGCCGACGCCGGCGCGGATGGCGGAGTTCGCCGCCCTGCCCATCGACCTGCATGCCGGCCGCCTGGGCTACCGCCTGCTGGTGATCCGCAAGGAGGACGCCCCGGCCTTCGCCCGCATCACGACGGTGGCCCAGCTGCGTCGCCTCACGGGCGGTTTCGGTCGGCAGTGGGCGGACATGGCCGTGTTCGAGGCCAACCAGCTGCCCGTGATCGCCGGGCCCGGCACCGAGGCCCTGCTCGGCATGCTGCGCGCGCGGCGTTTCGACTACCTCCAGCGCGGCGTGACGGAAGCCTTCGCCGAGCTGGCCAATTTCGAGGGGCGGGACGATCTGATGGTGGAGCCGCACCTGGCGCTGCACTACGCGCTGCCCGTGTACTTCATGACGCGCCAGGACAAGCGCCCCCTGCTGCAGCGCCTGCAGCGCGGGCTGCAGCTGGCCCGCCAGGACGGCAGCTTCCGCCGCCTGCTCGACCAGCACCAGGGCCGCGACTGGGCCCGCGCCACGATCGACCGCCGGCATGTGCTGGAGCTCGTCTCGCCGTGGCCGGAACTCGGCCCGCCGCCCGCGGAGCACTGAGCCCCACCGCTGCCGCCGTTGCCGCCGTTGCCGCCGATCAGGCCACGGGCCGCCGCGCGGCGCTCACTCCGCCTCGCGCCGCTGCAGCGCCTTCAGCTGCCGCCCCTGGCCCGGCAGCGCGCGCAGGTACTTGAACGTGGCCGTGGCGTGGGCGCAGAGCCGGCCGTCCTCGCCCAGCACACGGCCCTCGCAGAACGCCATCGTGGCGGTGTGGTGCAGCAGCTCGCCCACCGCCCGCAGCTCGCCCTCGGCGGGACGCATGAAGCTGGTCTTCATCTCGATGGTGACGACGCCGGGCCCCATGCCCTCCTGGTGCAGGTGGATGCTGCGCGCGGCATGCGCCATGGCGACATCGAGCAGGCTCATCAGCACGCCGCCGTGGGCGACCTCCCAGGAATTGAGATGGCTCTCGCGGATGTCCACGCGCAGCTCCGCCCGGCCGTCGCCCAGGCTGTGCAGCTCGAAGCCGAGCTGCTCGACGAAGGGGATGCGGACGGGGAAGGACAGCGGTGGCGTGCGTTTCATGTCGCGAGTCTAGCGGTGCCGTGCGCGGGGCCCGTCGCGTCAGGCGCCGTGGATGGCCGACACGCCGCCGTCCACCGCCAGCACCTGGCCGGTGATGTGCTTGCCCGCCTTCGACGCGAACAGCAGCGCCGCGCCCTTGAGGTCCTCGTCGTCGCCCAGACGGCGCAGCGGGGCGGCCTCGGCGAGCTTGTCCTCGCCCACCGCGGCCAGCAGGCCCTGCGTCATCTTGCTGGGGAAGAAGCCCGGCGCCAGCGCGTTGACGGTGATGCCGTAGCGGCCCCACTCGCCCGCCAGCGCCCGCGTGAAGTTCACGGCGGCGCCCTTGCTGGTGTTGTAGGCGATCGTCTTCATCATCGACGGATTCCCGCCCAGGCCGGCGATGGAGGCCACGTTGATGATGCGGCCGCTGCGGCGCGGAATCATGCTGGCCTGGGCCACCGCCTGGCTCATCACGAAGAGGCTGCGGATGTTGAGGTCCATCACCTTGTCCCAGGCCTCCAGCGGATGCTCCTCGGCCGGGGCGCCCCAGGTGGCGCCGGCGTTGTTCACGAGGATGTCGATCTGGCCGAGGCGCTCCATCGTCTGCTCGACGATGCCGCGAGCCTGCGTCTCGTCGGCGGCGTCCGCGGCGATCCAGCGGGCATCGATGCCGCGGGCCTGCAGGTGGGCCACGGCCTCCTCCAGGTCCTTGGCCTTGCGCGAGCTGAGCATGATCTTCGCGCCGGCCTCGCCCAGGCTTTCGGCGATCTGCAGGCCGAGGCCGCGCGATCCACCGGTGACCAGGGCCACCTGGCCGCTGAGGTCGAACAGGTCCTGCACCTTGGTGCTCATGGCATGTCTCCTTGAAGTCTCGAATGGGGTGGCGTCAGAACCAGGCGTCGTGCATCTCGCGGCACAGCGCTTCGCGCCGCTGCACCACGGCCAGCCAGGCGCTGATGCGGGGCAGCTCGTAGGCGAAGAAGTAGCGCTGCGCGGCACGCTTGCCCTGCGCGAAGTCGCTGCCGTCGTCGGCCACGAGCGCCAGCACCACGTCCAGCCAGATCCACGCCAGCACGGTGTGGCCGAAGGCCTGCAGATAGGGCGTGGCATTGGCCAGCGCGGCCTCGGGCTCGCCCGTGGCCCAGGCGGCCTTGGTGGCGGCACCGACCTGCGCCAGCGCCTGCGCGAGCTGGTTCGCCGCCTCGGCAAGACCTGGCACCTGGCCGGCCGCCGTGATCGTCTCGTTGATGCGCTGCGCCAGCGCCATCAGCGCCGCGCCGCCTTCCATCACCACCTTGCGGCCCAGCAGGTCCAGCGCCTGGATGCCGTGCGTGCCCTCGTGGATCATGTTCAGGCGGTTGTCGCGCCAGTACTGCTCCACCGGGAAGTCGCGCGTGTAGCCGTAGCCGCCCAGCACCTGGATCGCCAGCGAGTTGGCCTCCAGGCACCACTCGCTCGGCCAGCTCTTGGCGATGGGGATGAGCACCTCCAGCAGCAGGCGCGCACGACCCGCGGCCTCGGCGCCGGCCGTGTGCTGCTCGTCGACCAGGCGGGCGCAGAACAGCTCCAGCGCCAGCGCGCCTTCCACATAGCTCTTCTGCGCGAGCAGCATGCGCCGGACGTCGGCATGCTCGACGATGGGCCGCTGCGGCGCGGCGGCGTCCTTGCCCGCCGCCGTCATGGGCCGGCCCTGCGGCCGCTGGCGCGCATAGGCCAGGCTGGCCTCGTAGCCCGCATAGCCGAGCATGGTGGCGCCCAGGCCCACACCGATGCGGGCCTCGTTCATCATGTGGAACATGGCCTTGAGCCCCTCGCCCGGCGCGCCGACGCGATAGCCGATGGCCCCGCCCTGCCCCTGCGGCCGGTGCCGTCCCTCGCCGAAGTTCAGCAGGCAGTTCGTCGTGCCGCGATAGCCCAGCTTGTGGTTCAGGCCGGCGAGCACGACGTCGTTGCGCTCGCCGGTGAGCTGCCCGTCCGCGCCGACCATCCACTTGGGCACGATGAACAGCGAGATGCCCCGCACGCCGGGCGGCAGCTTGCCATCGGGGCCGGGGATCTTGGCCAGCACGAGATGGATGATGTTCTCGCGCAGCTCGTGCTCGCCGCCCGAGATCCACATCTTGTTCCCCCGCAGGCGGTAGCGCGGCCCGAGCGCGTCGGCCTCGAAGTCCGCACCATCGGGCTCGGCGCGCGTCGCCACGTCGGACAGCGAGGACCCCGCCTGCGGCTCCGACAGGCACATCGTGCCGAACCAGCGCCCCGCGAACTCGTTCGCCGCGAAGACCTCGCGCTGCCGCTCGGTGCCGTGCGCCATCAGCAGATTGGCATTGCCGTTGGTGAGCATGGCGTAGCCGCCCAGGGCGATGCAGGCCTTGCTGAAGAAGGCGTTGGCCGCCATCTCCACCGTGCAGGGCAGCTGCATGCCGCCGTGCGCGTAGTCCTGCGCCGCGCTGAGCATGCCGGAGGCGACGTAGGCGTCGAGCGCTTCCCGCGTGGCCTCGGGCAGGTGCACGCGCTCGCCATCGAAATGCGGCTCCTGGGTGTCGAGGAGCCGGTTGACGGGCGCGAACTGCTCGCGGGCGATGCGCTCGCAGGTGTCCAGCACGGCGTCGAAGGTCTCGCGGCTGTGGTCGGCAAAGCGCTCGCGCTGGCTCAGCGTCTCGGTCTGGAGCCAGTCGTAGAGCAGGAAGTCGAGGGTGTCGCGCATGGCGATCTCCGGCAGTCGAAGGGGCCCGCGCTCAGGCGGGCGTCAGGGCCATGGTGGCCGAGGCTTTCATCACCAGGGTGCGGGTGTCGCCGTCCACGGCATGGACCTCGGCCTCGGTGAAGCTGAGCATGCGCCCCGCCTTGATCACCCAGGCCTCGCACTCCAGAAACTGGCCGCGGGCGCCGCGCAGCAGGCTGGTCTTGAGCTCGGCGGTCAGCACCCACTGCCCCTCGGGGGCCAGGGTCTGCGCCGCGGAGCCCATGCTGTGGTCGGCCAGCGAGGCCAGCACGCCGGCGTGCACAAGCCCCGTGTGCTGGCGCAGGCCCTCGCGGATCACGAGGCGCGTGCGCACGCGCCCGGCCTCGACGGCCACGGCCTGCACGCCCAGCTCGACCATGAAGGGGGAACGGGCGATGAAGCCCTGCAGCGTGGCGAGGTCCAGTTCCATGACAGCTCCGGGCGGATGACATCCAGAAAAGGGCAGCGCCGGCAGGGCGGCGCCCGGGCGAGACGTCAGAGCACCTCGAAGACGCCTGCGGCGCCCATGCCCCCGCCGATGCACATCGTCACGCACACGCGCTTGGCGCCGCGACGGCGGCCTTCGATCAGGGCGTGGCCCGTCAGGCGCTGGCCCGACATGCCGTAGGGATGCCCCACCGCGATGGCGCCGCCATTGACGTTGAGGCGGTCCATGGGGATGCCCAGCGTGTCGGCGCAGTAGAGCACCTGCACGGCAAAGGCCTCGTTGAGCTCCCACAGGTCGATGTCCTGCACCGTCAGGCCCAGGCGCTTGAGCACCTTGGGGATCGCGAACACGGGCCCGATGCCCATTTCATCGGGCTCGCAGCCGGCGATGGCGAAGCCGAGGAAGCGGCCCAGCGGTTCCAGGCCGTGCCGCTGCGCGTAGGCCTCGCTGGCCAGCACGCAGGCGCCCGCGCCGTCGGAGAACTGGCTGGCATTGCCGGCGCTCACCACGCCGCCGGGCATCGCGCTGCGCAGGTCCTTGATGCCCTCGTAGGTCGTGCCCTCGCGCAGGCCTTCGTCGACACTGACACTGACTTCCCGCGTCACGAGGCCCTGGAGCTTGTCCACGACGCCCGCGGTGACGGTGATGGGCGCGATCTCCTCGGCGAAGAGCCCCGCCGCCTGGGCCGCGCAGGCCTTCTGCTGGCTGCCCGCGCCGTACTGGTCCATGCGCTCGCGGGAGATGCCGTAGCGCTTGGCCACGTTCTCGGCGGTCTGCAGCATGGTCCAGTAGATCTCGGGCTTGTGCTTCAGCAGCCAGCTCTCCGTGATCATGTGCTTGTTCATTTCCTGCTGCACGCAGGAGATGCTCTCCACGCCGCCGGCCACGTAGACATCGCCCTCGCCGGCGATGATGCGCTGCGCGGCCATGGCGATGGTCTGCAGGCCGCTGGAGCAGAAGCGGTTGACGGTCAGGCCGGCAACGCTGACCGGCAGGCCGGCGCGAAGCGCGATCTGTCGCGCGATGTTGTTGCCCGTGCCGCCCTCGGGGAAGGCGCAGCCCATCAGCACGTCCTCGATGTCATCGGGCGTGACGCCCGCGCGCTCGACGGCGGCCCGGACCACATGGCCGCCCAGCGTGGCGCCGTGGGTCATGTTGAAGGCGCCCTTCCAGCTCTTGCTGAGCGGGGTACGGGCGGTGGAAACAATCAGTGCTTGGCTCATACAAAACTCTCCGCGATGAGGCGAGACCAGCTCGCCGCAAACCTCAACTCAATCCCAGTGACGCCCGAGGATCCGGCTCGGCCGGGCCTGCGGGTGCACCCCTCGAGGGGGCTGGCGAAGCCAGCAGGGGGTGGATCATTCCGTGAATGACTTGCCTTCGGCCACGAGGCGCTGGATCAGCGGCGCGGGCTGCCAGAAGCTGGCATCGTCGAGCGGGTTGCGGGCGAAGCGCTTCATGGCCTCGACCACGTTGTAGAGGCCGACGGTGTCGGCATAGCACATGGGGCCGCCGCGCCACAGCGGGAAGCCGTAGCCGGTGAGGTAGACCATGTCGATGTCGGAGGCGCGCAGGGCGATGCCCTCCTCCAGGATGTGCGCGGCCTCGTTGACGAGCGAGAACACGAGGCGATGGACGATCTCCTCGTCGCTGATCTTGCGCGGCGTGATGCCCTGCGCGGCGCGGTGCTGCTCGATCATCTCCACGACGACCGGCGAGGGAATCGCGTCGCGCTTGCCCGCAGCGTAGTCGTACCAGCCGGCGCCGGTCTTCTGGCCGAAGCGGCCCATCTCGCACAGCAGGTCCGCCGTCTTCGAGTAGCGCAGGTGCGGCTTCTCCTGGTAGCGGCGCTTGCGGATGTACCAGCCCACATCGTTGCCGGCGAGGTCGCCCATGCGGAAGGGACCCATCGCGAAGCCGAACTTCTCGACGGCCTTGTCCACCTGCTGCGGCGTGCAGCCCTCCTCCAGCAGGAAGCCGGCCTGGCGGCTGTACTGCTCGATCATGCGGTTGCCGATGAAGCCGTCGCACACGCCCGAAACCACGCAGGTCTTGCGGATGGTCTTGCCCAGGGCCATCACGGTGGCGAGCACGTCCTTGGCCGTCTTCGCCCCGCGCACGACCTCCAGCAGCTTCATCACATTGGCCGGGCTGAAGAAGTGCATGCCGATGACGTCCTCGGGGCGCTTCGTGAAGGCGGCGATGCGGTTGACGTCCAGCGTCGAGGTGTTGGACGCGAGGATTGCGCCGGGCTTCATCACGGCGTCGAGCTGCTCGAAGACCTGCTGCTTGACGCCGATGTCCTCGAAGACGGCCTCGATCACCAGGTCCGCGTCGCCGATGTCGGCGTAGCTCAGCGTGCTGCTCAGCAGGGCCATGCGCTGCTGGTACTTCTCTTCCTTGAGCTTGCCCTTCTTGACCTGGGCCTCGTAGTTCTTGCGGATCGTGGCGAGGCCACGGTCCAGCGCGTCCTGCTTCATCTCGAGGATGACCACCGGGATGCCGGCATTCAGGAAGTTCATGCTGATGCCGCCGCCCATGGTGCCGGCACCGATGACCGCGACCTTCCTGATGTCGCGCTTGGGCGTGTCCTCGGGCACGTCGGGGATCTTGCTGGTGGCGCGCTCGGCGAAGAAGGCGTGGCGCAGGGCCTTGGACTCCGGCGTCATCATGAGCGCGAGGAAGCCTTCGCGCTCGGCCTTGATGCCTTCGTCGAAGGGCTTGTAGACCGAGGCGGCCACGGCCTCCAGGCAGCGCAGCGGCGCGGGGAAGTGCTTGGCCTGCGCCGCCACCATGTTGCGGGCGAACTGGAAGTAGGCGTCGGGCTCGGCGTGGCGGGCCTTGAGGTCACGCACGCGGGGCAGCGGGCTGCCGTCGGCGTGCTTCGCGATGACGGTCTCGGCGAACGCGAGGGCATCGCCCAGCACGTCGCTGCCGGTGATCTTGTCGAAGAGCTTCTGGCCGGGGACCATCGCCAGCAGCTGGCTCTCGACGGCCTCGCCGCTGACGATCATGTTCAGCGCCGGCTCGACGCCCAGCGCGCGCGGCAGCCGCTGCGTGCCGCCGGCGCCGGGCAGCAGGCCGATCTTGACCTCGGGCAGCGCGATCTTGGCGCCCGGTGCGGCGACGCGGTAGTGGCAGCCCAGCGAGAGTTCCAGCCCGCCGCCCATGCAGACGGTGTGGATGGCCGCGATCACCGGCTTGCTGCAGGCCTCGACCTTGGCGATCAGCGAATGCAGATTGGGCTCGGCCAGCGCCTTGGGGCTGCCGAACTCGCGGATGTCGGCGCCGCCCGAGAAGGCCTTGCCGGCGCCGGTGATGACCACGGCCTTGATGGCGGCGTCCGCCTCCGCCTGGTCGATGCCTTCGGCCACCGCCTTGCGCGTGGCATAGCCCAGACCGTTGACCGGCGGGTTGTTCAGGGTGATCACGGCAACGGCGCCGTGGACCTCGTAGCTGGCACTCATGGGCGGGCTTCCTTCCTTGTGCAGTGGAGGGCTGCGGCGACCGTCATGCGAGTCATGCGCGCCGCAGAAATAGAACGATCGTTCGATTCTAGGCAGGCCCCGGGCGCTGATCCTGTCCCAGCGGCGACAGACCGGGGAGAACCCTGAGCGAGGCGCGCACAGGGGGCATCAGGCGGGATCAGGCGACGAGGCGGCTCGATGGTACGGCGAGTGGCGCCGCGGCGGTGTGACGAAGCGGCCCTGCCCCTGTCGAAGGGGACCGGCGTGCCAGTGGGCACGCACGGCCATGCGGAGTCACGGGGGGCCACGCGGGGCCTCCCGGCCCGGCGGTGTCAGCCGCGGTTGAGCAGCTGGGTGGGTGCGAAGCCGTCGTTGGGGCGCTCGGGCTCGTCCTCGGGCAGCAGCTCGGGTGTGACGCTGTCGCCGGTGTCGGGCAGGGGCTCGTGGTGCACGACGCGGTGATGGGCGCGCTCGTCGGCCAGGCGCATGCCGGAGAGCTCCTTCTGCAGCTGCTCGATCTGGCGGCGGGCCGCGGTGTTCTGCTGGGAGAGCTGCTGGCGCGTGGCGTCCATCTGGGCGAGGCGCTGTTTCAGCGCCTTCTGGCCCTGCCAGGCCCACAGGCCGGCCCCCACAAGCCCGAGCAGCAGACCGCCCAGGGCACCCATCAGCATCGACATCGTTGCGTTCTCCATCATTCCCCCTGCGCCGGTGGTGAACGGAGGCCCCGGCGAGGGGCTGCCTCACCGGGCTGGAAACAATGTAACGCCGGCCGTCTGGCGAGACCATCCTCAAGGTAGGGGCAAGCAAGACCTGGCCCCTTCAGGCAGGGGATGGCGCCGATTCCTCACGCCCCGGCTGTGGTGGGAAAGCCGCAATCCCGCACGCAGGCGCCGGCAGGCGCTGGACCTCCAGCTAGACCTCGAGCCACTCCTTGCGGATGTAGGCGTTGGCCCGCAGATCGGCGGGCGTGCCCTCGAAGACCATGCGCCCGTGGCCCATGACGTAGCAGCGCTCGGCGATGTCCAGGGCGATGGCCAGCTTCTGCTCGATCAGCAGCACGGCGATGCCGCGGCGCTTGAGCTCCTGCAGGTACTGCGCCACCAGCTCGACGATCATCGGCGCCAGGCCCTCGGTCGGCTCGTCGATGAGGATCAGGTCCGGGTCGCCCATCAGCGTGCGGCACAGCGTCAGCATCTGCTGCTCGCCGCCCGACAGCACGCCGGCCTCGGTGTGCTGGCGTTCCAGGAGCCGGGGGAACATGCGGTACATGTCCTCGAAGCCCCAGCGCGGGTTCCGGGCCCCGCGCTTCTGGCCGAGGAGCAGGTTCTGGTGCACCGTCAGCTTGGGGAAGATGTCGCGGTTCTCGGGCACGTAGCCGATGCCCGCATGGGCAATCTCGAAGGCCTTGCGCCCCAGCAGTTCCTGCTCGCCGAAGCGCACCGAGCCCGTGCCGTCCACCAGGCCCATGATGGTCTTGGCCGTGGTCGAGCGCCCCGAGCCGTTGCGGCCCAGCAGCGCGACGATCTCGCCGGGCTGCACGACCAGGTCCACGCCGTGCAGCACGTGGCTCTTGCCGTAGAAGGCGTGGACCTTGTCCAGCACCAGGCGGCGCCCTGTCTTTTCCGATGTCATGCCGTCGCTCCCGCCGCCGCGTGCTCGGCCAGCACCGATCCCAGATAGGCCTGCTGCACCCGGGCATCCGCGCGCACGGCCTCGGGGGTGTCGAAGGCGATGACCTCGCCATAGACCAGCACCGCGATGCGGTCGGCCAGCCCGAAGACCACGCCCATGTCGTGCTCCACCGTCAGCAGCGTGCGCCCCTCGGTGACCTGCCGGATGAGCTGGATGAAGCGCTGCGTCTCGCTCTTGCTCATGCCCGCGGTGGGCTCGTCCAGCAGGATCACGGAAGCGCCGCTCGCGATGGTCATGCCGATCTCCAGCGCCCGTGCCTCGGCGTAGGTGAGGTTCATGGCCAGCACGTCGCGCCGGCGGTCCAGCTGGATCTGCTCCAGCAACTCCTCCACGCGGTCATTGAGTCCGTCCAGCCCGGCCAGGAAGTGCCAGAAGCTGTAGCGGTAGCCCATGGACCACAGCAGCGCGCAGCGGATGTTCTCGAACACCGACAGGCGCGAGAACAGGTTGGACACCTGGAAGCTGCGCGCCAGCCCGAGGCGGTTGATCTGGTACGGCGGCAGGCCACTGATGCGCCGGCCGTGCAGGCGCACCTCGCCGCTCGTGGGCGCGAAGCGGCCGCTGATGAGGTTGAACAGCGTGGACTTGCCCGCGCCGTTGGGACCGATCAGCGCGACGCGCTCGCCCGCGCGCACCTGCAGCTGCGCGCCGCGGATGATCTCGCTGCGGCCGAAGCGCTTGCGCAGGTCCAGCAGCTCGAGCGCATAGGCGCCGTCCGGCGTGTTGAGGTGCTCGCTCACAGGCTCTCCCGACGCTTGATGTCCTGCTCGATCTCTTCCTGGGTCTGGTCCCATTCCGCCTTGAAGCGCCGCCGTGCCAGCTCGAAGAGCGCCAGGCCCACGGCCATGGCCAGCCCCGCGCCGAACCAGGCATCGACCGAGTTGCTGCGGATGCGGGCGCCCATGAAGCCCAGCTCCGGCCCCATCGCCGCGTTGAGCTGCAGGTGGTAGAGCATCTCCACGATGCAGCTCGCGCCCAGCAGCACGGTGAGCCCGGTGCCGGCCAGCGCGAGGTAGGCCGTCCACAGGCGCGAGAGCTTGCCGAAGGCCGCGACGCGCAGGTTCATCATGATCAGCGAGGCGATGCCGCCCGGCGCGTAGACGACCATGAAGAGGAAGACGAGGCCGAGGTAGAGCAGCCAGGCCTGCGTCAGCTCGGACAGCAGCACGCCGGCGAGCACCATCAGCACCGCACCGATGATGGGCCCGAAGAAGAACGTCGCCCCGCCGAGGAAGGTGAAGAGCAGATAGCCGCCGGAGCGCGCCGCGCCCACGACCTCGGCCGTGACGATCTCGAAGTTGAGCGCGCCCAGGCCGCCCGCGATGCCCGCGAAGAATCCCGAGATCAGGAAGGCCAGGAAGCGCACCCAGCGGGTGTCGTAGCCGATGAACTCGACGCGCTCGGGGTTGTCCCGCACCGCGTTGAGCATGCGCCCCAGCGGCGTGCGCGTGAGCGCGAAGAGCGCGGCCGTGCTGATGAAGCAGTAGAGCGCGATCAGGTAGTAGACCTGGATCTGCGGCCCGAAGCTGATGCCCAGCACCGGCGCGCCCACCACGCGGTTGCCGGAGACGCCGCCCTCCCCGCCGAAGAACTCCGGCAGCATCAGCGACATCGACCAGATCAGCTCGCCCAGGCCCAGCGTGATCATCGCGAAGGGCGTGCCGGACTTCTTGGTCGAGACATAGCCGAACAGTGCCGCGAAGAAGAGCCCGGCCAGGCCGCCCGCCAGCGGCACGAGGCTCACCGGCAGCGCCAGCTGACCGGCCGAGACCTGGTTCAGCGTGTGCATGGCCAGGAAGGCGCCGAGCCCGCTGTAGACCGCGTGCCCGAAGCTCAGCATGCCGCCCTGCCCCAGCAGCAGGTTGTAGGCCAGGCAGGCGATGATGCCGATGCCCATCTGCGACAGCATGGTGTGGGCGAGGCTGCTGGTCCACAGCAGCGGCGCCACGCCGAGCAGCAAGGCATAGAAGCCCCACACCAGCCAGCGGCCGACGTTCCAGGGCTTGAAGTGGAAGTGCGCCGTGCTGGCGCGCACATGGTTCATGGCGGCGCTCCCTCAGTCGTCCCGCGTGCCGAAGAGGCCCTTGGGCCGGAAGATCAGGATCAGCACCATCAGCAGATAGGGCAGGATGGGCGCGACCTGCGCGAGCGAGAGCTTCAGCAGCGGATAGCCCGGTGTGGCCGGCGTGACTGCCAGGCCGAGATGCTGTGCCAGCGTGGCGAGCGAGCCGTCCACCGTCAGCGGCAGCGTCTGGATCAGCCCGATCAGCAGCGAGGCCACGAAGGCCCCCGCCAGCGAGCCGACACCCCCGACCACCACCACGACGAAGATGATGGAGCCCACGATGGCCGCCATGGCGGGCTCCGTCACGAAGGTGATCCCGCCGATCACGCCGGCCAGCGCGGCCAGCGCGCAGCCGCTGCCGAAGACCAGCATCAGCACGCGGGGCACGTTGTGGCCAAGGGCCTCGGCCATCTCCGGGTGCGTGAGCGCCGCCTGGATCACCAGCCCGATGCGGCTGCGCGTGAGCAGGGCCCACAGGCCGCCCAGCATCGCCAGCGCCACCAGCATCATGAAGGCACGGGTCAGCGGGAACTTCGAGCACGCCGCTGCGGCGCACTGCGCCGGCGTGGCCTCGCCCCACACGAGGGTCAGGCCTTGCCCCGCGGCCTGCACCAGCGTGAAGGCCGAGCCCTGCAGCGCCGGCGGCGGGCCGAAGGGCACCGAGGTCCGGCCGAAGACCAGCTGCACCAGCTCGAGGATCACGTAGGACAGCCCGAACGTGATCAGCAGCTCGGGCACATGGCCGTACTTGTGCACCCGCCGCAGCGCCGTGCGCTCGAACAGTGCACCGAGCGCGCCCACCACCAGCGGCGCCAGCACCAGCGCCGGCCAGAAGCCCAGCCAGCCCGCCAGCACATAGGCCGCGTAGGCGCCCAGCATGTAGAAGCTGGCATGCGCGAAGTTCAGCACGCCCATCATGCTGAAGATCAGCGTGAGCCCCGCACTGAGCATGAACAGCAGCAGCCCCGAGGCCAGGCCGTTGAGCAGGTTGATCAGGAGTTGGTCCACGTCACCTCGTCAGAAGTCGGAACATGAGGCGATCCCACCGGAGCGCCGGTCGCGGCAGCAGGTCGGCGCCCCGGCGCCGAATCGGGTATGCAGCTGCGGCCAGCGAGCGGGTCGAGGTGGCGCTGAGGAGCACAGCCGTACAGGCGTACGGCGAGCACCGCAAGCGCCAGATCGGCCCGCGCAGCCCGCAGATGCAGCCCGATTCAGCGTTTCATTTGGCAGGAGGTGGGCGTCGAGGAGACGTACGAGTCATACATCTTCAACGGAATCAGCGTGTAGCCCGTGTTCTCCGGGCTGTAGCTGTACTTGGCATCCGCCTTGTTCCACACCGAGATGAACAGCGGCTGCTGCAGCTGGTGGTCGGTCTTGCGCACCTGCACCTCGCCGTTGAAGCTCTTGACGGTCAGGCCTTCCAGCGCCGCCGCCACCTTGACGGGGTCGGTGCTCTTGGCCTTGGCCATGGCCTCGCCCAGCAGGCTGTAGATGTGGATGACGCTGCCGGTGTAGAAGTCGTCGTTGAAGCGCTTCTTGTACTCGTCCATCCACTTGCCCATCTGGCCGCCCAGGTTGTAGTGGTTGTACGAGACCTGGAACACGCGGCCGGCCGAGGCCGCGCCCAGCGCCGTGGGCGTGCCGCTCACACCGGCGTAGTAGGTGAAGAACTTGCCCGTGTAGCCGGCCTCATTCGCCGCCTTCACGAGGAGGGTCAGGTCTGAACCCCAGTTGCCGGTGATGACGGTGTCCGCGCCGCTGGCCTTGATCTTGGCCACGTAGGGCGCGAAGTCGCGCACCTGGGCGAGCGGGTGCAGGTCCTCGCCCACCACCTGGATGTCAGGACGCTTGCGGGCCAGCATCTCCTTGGCGTACTTGGCGACCTGCTGGCCGTGAGCGTAGTTCTGGTTGAGCAGGAAGACCTTCTTGACGTCCGGCTGGTCCTTCATGAAGGTGGTGATGGCCTCCATCTTCATCGAGGTGTCGGCGTCCATGCGGAAGTGCCAGTAGCTGCACTTGGCATTGGTGAGGTCCGGGTCCACGGCCGAGTGGTTGAGGTACAGCACCTCCTTGCCGGGGTTGCGCTCGTTGTGCTTGTTGATCGCGTCGATCAGGGCCAGCGCGGCGCCGGAGCCATTGCCCTGGGTGACGTAGCGCACGCCCTGGTCGATGGCCGACTTCAGCGCATTGAGCGTCTCGGCCGGGCTGAGCTTGTTGTCGATGGCGATGATCTCGAACTTCACGCCAGCCGGATTGGTGGCGTTGAACTTCTCGGCGAAGAACTGGAAGCTCTTGACCTGGTTCTGGCCCACCGGCCCCATCAGGCCGGACAGCGGGTCGATCCAGGCGATCTTCACCGTCTCGCCCTTCTGGGCCTGGGCCCCGAGGGACAGGCCCGCCAGCAGCAGGGATGCCGCGACGTGCCGCAGCTGGAACTCACGCGATGCAGTCAACATGGATGTCTCCTTCTGACCCTTGGCGGGCCTGTTCTCGGTCTCAACATGTCCTGCAGGTCCGGGCCTCGCGGTCCGTCCTGCCTCAGCGAACGCGATCGGCCAGCCGGGTCAGGTCCCGGGCAGGCGGTGCTCGGCAAACTGCTGGCGCAGCTTGAGCTTCTGGATCTTGCCGGTGGCGGTGTGCGGGATCTCGTCGACGAAGACGACGTCGTCCGGGATCTGCCACTTCGCGATGCGGCCCTCGTAGAAGGCCAGCATCTCCTCGCGGCTCAGGGCGGCGCCCGGCTTGCGCACCACGACCAGCAGCGGGCGCTCGTCCCACTTCGGATGCCGGCAGGCGATGGCCGCCGCCTCTCCCACGGCCGGGTGGGCCATGGCGATGTTCTCGAGATCGATGGAGGAGATCCACTCGCCGCCGGACTTGATCACGTCCTTGCTGCGGTCCGTGATCTGCATGAAGCCGTCGGCGTCGATGGTGGCCACGTCGCCCGTCGGGAACCACTGCCCGGCGTCATGGCCCTGCTCCTTCACCGGCACCAGCGCGGACTGCGTCTGCCCGAAGTAGCTGTTGATCACCCAGTGGCCGCGCACGACGAGGTTGCCGCTGCTCGTGCCGTCCCAGGGCTGGGCGTCGCCGGCGTCGTCGATCACGGCCATGTCGATGCCGTAGATCACCTTGCCCTGCTTCTCCAGGATGCGGCGCTGCTCCTCCTGCGGCAGCTTGAGCTGGCGCGCGGTGAGCTTGGAGAGCGTGCCCAGCGGCGAGAGCTCCGTCATGCCCCAGGCGTGGATGACCTCGACGCCGTAATCGTCCATCAGCGTGCGCAGCATGGCCGGCGGGCAGGCGGAGCCGCCGATCACCGTGCGCGTGAAGCTGCTGAACTTGAGCTGGTTCGCGCCCACGTAGTTGAGCAGGCCCAGCCACACGGTCGGGACGCCGGCGCTGAAGGTCACCTGCTCCGATTCGAAGAGTTCGTAGAGGGACTTGCCGTCCAGGTGCGGCCCGGGGAACACGAGCTTCGCGCCGACGATGGCGCTGCTGTAGGGCAGGCCCCAGGCGTTGACGTGGAACATCGGCACCACGGGCAGGATCACGTCCTTCGAGGAGCAATCCATGCCGTCGGGCAGTGCGGAGGCGAAGGCATGCAGCACGCTGGAGCGATGGCTGTACACCGCGCCCTTCGGATGGCCGGTGGTGCCGGAGGTGTAGCAGATGCTCGACGCGGCGTTCTCGTCGAAGACCGGCCAGGCGTAGTGGCCGTCCTCGGCCTCGACGAGCTCCTCGTAGCACAGCAGGCCCGGCAGCGTGGTCTGCGCGGGCATGTGGGCGCGGTCGGTCATCAGCACGTAGTGCCGCACATTGGGCAGCTGCGGTGCCAGCTTCTCGACCAGCGGCAGGAAGTTCAGGTCGAAGCACAGGGCCAGGTCTTGCGCGTCGTTGGCGATCCAGGCGATCTGCTCGGGGAAGAGGCGCGGGTTGATCGTGTGGCAGACGAGCTCCGAGCCCGAGCTGCCGTAGTAGATCTCCAGGTGCCGGTAGCCGTTCCAGGCCAGCGTGCCGACGCGATCGCCGGCCTTCAGCCCCAGGCGGGCCAGCGCCTGGGCCACCTGGCGGGAGCGCCGCTCGCAGCTGCGCCAGTTGTAGCGGTGCAGGTCACCCTCGACCCGCTTGCTCACGATCTCGGTGTCCCCGGAGTGGCGAGCCGCGTGCTGGATCAGCGAAGAGATCAGCAGCGGCATGGACATCATCTGTCCCATCAAACCCATCTATGTCTCCTTGGTCTCCGCCCTGCG
The DNA here is from genome assembly GCA_041912595.1 of Burkholderiaceae bacterium. GTDB lineage: Bacteria > Pseudomonadota > Gammaproteobacteria > Burkholderiales > Burkholderiaceae_C > Roseateles_B. Next base: position 47,326 of record JAYRMR010000022.1, on the reverse strand, counting down.
TGGAGCGGAAATCGGCAGTTGCAAATCATGTTAACCCTGCGCCGCACAGCGGCTTAGTCACCCTCGTTACACTGGAACTCATGGTTTTCGACAAGGGCAACGGCCCCACTCCGGACACGGGCGGCGAGCCCTTCGCGAGCGGCGCGATGAGCTGGCAGGAACAGCTCGGCAGCGTCCCCAGCAGCCACCCGGCCAGCTTCACCCGCCTGGGTGACGGCTTCCTGACACGGCTGCCACCGGAGCCGCTGTCCGCACCGCATTGGGTCGCCACGAGCGAGGCCTGCGCGCGGATGCTGGGTCTCCCCGAGGACTGGCGCCACGAGGAAGCGCTGCAGGTGCTCAGCGGCAATGCGCTGTGGGACGGCATGCAGCCCTGGGCCAGCGTCTACAGCGGTCATCAGTTCGGCGTCTGGGCCGGGCAGCTGGGCGACGGGCGTGCGCTGCACCTGGGCGAACTCGTGCACGACGGCCAGCGCTGGGAGGTGCAGCTCAAGGGCGCCGGGCGCACGCCCTACTCCCGCCGCGGCGACGGCCGCGCGGTGCTGCGCTCCTCCATCCGCGAGTTCCTGTGCTCCGAGGCCATGGCCGCGCTGGGCATCCCCACCACGCGAGCGCTGTGCATCACGGGCTCGCCGCAGGGCGTGCAGCGCGAGACGCTGGAGACGGCGGCCGTGGTCACGCGCGTCGCCCCCAGCTTCCTGCGCTTCGGCCACCTCGAGCACTTCGCGCATCACGGCCAGCTGAACGAGCTGCGACAGCTGGTGGCTCATGTCCTGAGCCACCACGCGCCGGAGTGCCTGGAGGCCCCCGTGCCGCCCGTGGCCCTGCTGGAGAAGATCGCCCGCCAGACGGCGCAGCTGATGGCCGCCTGGCAGTGCGTGGGCTTCTGCCACGGCGTGATGAACACGGACAACATGTCCCTGCTGGGCCTCACGCTGGACTATGGCCCCTTCGGCTTCCTCGACGGCTTCGACCCGGGCCACGTCTGCAACCACTCGGACCACCAGGGCCGCTACGCCTATGTGCGCCAGCCGCAGGTGGCCTTCTGGAACCTGCACGCGCTGGCGCAGGCCCTCATGCCGCTGATCGGCGGGGACGAGGAGGCGGTGGCCGAACTGCTGGGCGACGCCCTCGAGCCCTACCGCCAGGTCTTCCAGCAGGAGATGCTGCGCGGCATGCGGGCCAAGCTCGGCCTGCAGCGCGCCGAGGCCGACGACCAGGCCCTGATCGACGACTGGCTGCGGCTGCTGGCCCTGCATCGCACCGACTACACCATCGCCCATCGCCGCCTCTCGCAATGGCCCGCCATGGCCGAGGCCACGTGGGCGCCGCTGCGCGACATCTTCCTGGACCGCGAGCGCTTCGACCTCTGGGCGCTGCGCTACCGCGAGCGCCTCGCGCGCGAGGCCAGCGAGGACGCCGAGCGCCTGCCCCGCATGCAGGCCGTCAACCCCGCCGTCGTGCTGCGCAACCACCTGGCCGAGACCGCCATCCGGCGCGCCGAGGCGGGCGATTTCACGGAAATCGAGCGGCTGCTGAAAGTTCTGCAGCGCCCGTACGACGAACCCGCTCAAGCGTCCGATGCGGACTTCCCGCCCGACTGGGCCTCCCGTCTTGAGGTGTCCTGTTCATCATGAGCAACAAGCCCTACCCCTTCAGCAAGAGCGACGCCGAGTGGCGTGAGCAGCTCGACGATCTGCAATACCAGGTGACGCGCCACGCGGCCACGGAACGCGCCTTCACCGGCCAGTACTGGGACCACTGGGCACGCGGCCACTACGACTGCGTCTGCTGCGGCACGCGCCTGTTCGAGGCCGAGACCAAGTTCGACGCCGGCTGCGGCTGGCCCAGCTACTGGGCGCCAGTGAATGCCGACGTGATCGAGCGCATCGAGGACCGCAGCCATGGCATGGTGCGCGTCGAGGTGCGATGCCAGCACTGCGGCGCCCACCTGGGCCACGTCTTCCCCGACGGCCCGAGGCCCACGGGCGAGCGCTTCTGCATCAATTCCGCCGCGATAGACTTCGCGCCCGATGCCTGATCGATTCAGGCGCTGACACCGTCTCCATGAAGCTTCTGCTCGATTTCCTGCCGCTGATCCTCTTCTTCGGCACCTTCAAGTTCGCGGAGGGCCACAAGGCCGCGGCCGCGGCCTTCGCCTCCTCGCACTTCGGCTTCATGGTGTCCGGCGGCACCGTGGGCCCCGAGGAGGCCCCCGTGCTGCTGGCCACGCTCGTGGTGATGGTGTCCACGCTGGCGCAGGCGCTCATCACCAAGCTGCGCGGCCACAAGATCGACCTGATGCTGTGGATCAGCCTCGCGCTGGTCGTGGTGCTGGGCGGTCTGACGGTCTGGCTGCACGACGAGACCTTCATCAAGTGGAAGCCCACCGGCCTCTACTGGGGCATGGCCGTGGTGTTCCTCGTGAGCGACCTCGTGTTCCGCAAGAACCTGCTGCGCAGCATGATGGAAAAGGACGTGCAGCTGCCCGACCTCGCCTGGCGGCGCATGAATCTCGGCTCCGTGCTGTTCTTCGTGGCGCTCGGCTTCCTGAATCTTTACGTTGCTTTTCACTACCCGACCGCCACCTGGGCCAACTTCAAGGTCTTCGGCGTGACGGGTCTCTTCGTGCTGTTCACGCTGGGCCAGGGGCTCTACATGAGCCGCCACATCATCGAACCGGCCGCCCAGGCCGACGGGGCCGACGAGCCCGCCAAGGAGGGCCACGCCCCATGAACAACGCCTTGAACAACGCCACGAGCGACGCCCCCCGCGCCTCCACGGCCGTGATCGAGCAGCAGCTGCGCGACGGCCTCCAGCCCCAGCACCTCGAGGTGCAGGACGACAGCGCCCTCCATGCCGGCCACGCCGGCGCGCGCGAAGGCGGGCACTACACGGTGCGCGTCGTGAGCGAGCGCTTCAGGGGTCTCACGAAGGTCGCGCGCCACCGGCTCGTATATGATTTGCTGGCTGAGCAGATGCGCCGCGGCATCCATGCCCTGGCCATCGAAGCCAAAGCTCCGGGGGAACCCTGAGCTGCTCTGTACGGCGCCCCGAACCCGCTGGTTTCGAGGGCGTCTGTTTTTATCCAAACCTCGCCGCGTAACGCGGTGTATCTCTGATAGATCCGGTGGCAAGTTCACCGGTGGAGTCTGTTGAAAGGCCCAACGTCCATGAAGAAGATTGTGCTCGCCGCCTCGATCGCGGCCCTGACCGCAGCGCTGGCACCCCTGTCGGCCAGCGCCCAGAACATCGCGACGGTGAACGGCAAGGCCGTGCCCAAGGCGCGTGTGGACCAGCTGATCCAGCAAGTCACCAAGAACGGCCAGCCCCGCACGCCGGAGCTGGAGACGCAGGTCAAGGACGAAGTCGTCCGCCGCGAAATCTTCATCCAGGAAGCCGAGAAGCGCGGCATCCCCGCCAGCGCCGACTACAAGATCCAGATGGAACTGGCTCGCCAGATGATCCTGATCCGCGGCCTGATGGAAGACTACAAGGCCAAGAACCCGGTCACCGATGCCGAAGCGCAGAAGGAATACGACCAGTTCAAGGCGGCCAACAGCGGCATGGAATACCGTGCCCGCCACATCCTCGTCGAGAAGGAAGACGAGGCCAAGGCCCTGATCAAGCAGCTCAACGGCGGCGCCAAGTTCGAGGAACTCGCGTCCAAGAACTCCAAGGACACCGGCTCGGCAGCCAATGGCGGCGACCTGGACTTCGCCAACCCCAACAACTTCGTGCCCGAGTTCTCCAAGGCCATGACCGCCCTGAAGAAGGGTGAGATGACCCAGGAGCCGGTGAAGTCGCAGTTCGGCTTCCACATCATCAAGCTGGAAGACACCCGCGAAGCCACCTTCCCGGCCTTCGACGACGTCAAGGGTCAGATCAAGCAGCGCATCGAGCAGCAGAAGATGGGCAACTTCCAGCGCGAGCTGGTCGAGAAGGCCAAGACCGACTACAAGTTCGCTCAGTGAGCTTGAGTCCCCTGAGCCGCTGCGCGGCGGCTCGCTGAAGAACCCGGCCTCGTGCCGGGTTTTTTCATATGCGCCCGGCCTCGTGCCGGGCTTTTTCATGTACGCCCGGCCTTGCGCCGGGTTGTTTCATGTGAGGCCCGGCCTTGCGTCGGGCTGTTTCATGTGAGGCCCGGCCTTGCGTCGGGCTGTTTCATGTGAGGCCCGGCCTGGCGCCGGGTCCGTCAGGCCTGCGGGGCGCCCGCGGGCTGCAGCGCGTGGTCCACCAGCCGGCCGGCCTCGATGCGCAGCTGCCGCTCGCAGCGTTCGGCGATGGCCAGATCGTGGGTGACCATCACCAGCGTCGTCCCCGCCTCGCGGTTGAGCTCGAACATCAGCGCCATCACCTGCGCGCCGGTCGCGAAGTCGAGGCTGCCGGTGGGCTCGTCCGCCAGCAGCAGCGCCGGGCGCTGCACGAAGGCGCGGGCCAGGGCCACGCGCTGCTGCTCGCCGCCCGAGAGCACGCGGGGATAGTGGTAGAGCCGCTGCCCCAGGCCGACGCGCTCCAGCATGGCCTGCGCCTGTGCGCGGGCCTCGCGGTCGCCGCGCAGCTCGAGCGGCAGCATGACGTTCTCCAGGGCCGTCAGGTTGGACAGCAGCTGGAAGTTCTGGAACACGAAGCCCACATGCGCCGCTCGCAGGGCCGCGCGGGCGTCCTCGTCCAGCGCGTAGAGGTCCTGCCCCTGCAGGCGCACAGCGCCCTGCGTGGGCGTGTCCAGGCCCGCCAGCAGCGCCAGCAGCGTGCTCTTGCCCGAACCGGAGGCGCCCACGATGGCCACGGATTCCCTGGCCTGCAGACGGAAGCTGATGTCATGCAGAATCGTCAGCTCGCCGGTGGCATCGCTGACCGTTTTGCCCAGGTGTTCGACTTCAAGAATGGATGCAGACATGAGGAGCGCGATGCAACGCCGAATGTGGATGGCCTACTCTAGCCTGAGCCTGGCCCTGCTGTTGGTGCCAGGTCATGCCAGCGCGACGAAACGCAAGATCCTGGTGCTGGGCGACAGCATCTCGGCCGAATACGGCCTCGCGCGCGGCAGCGGCTGGGTGGCCCTGCTCGAGGCGCGGCTGAAGGCGCAGAAGCGCGAGATCGAGGTGGTCAACGCCAGCATCAGCGGGGAAACGACCTCGGGCGGGCGCTCACGCCTTGGTGCGCTGCTCAAGAAGGAGCAGCCGAGCCACGTCATCATCGAGCTGGGCGGCAACGATGCCCTGCGCGGCCTGCCGCTCGCCATGACCCGCGACAACCTGCGCGCCATGGTCCAGGACAGCCGCAAGGCCGGCGCCCGCGTGCTGGTGGTAGGCATGCAGATGCCAGCCAACTACGGCGCCGCCTACGGCAAGGAATTCGCGGACATCTTCGAGACCGTGGCCCGCGAGGAGAAGGCCGGGCTCGTGCCCTTCCTGCTCGCGGGCGTGGCCGATCGCCCCGACGCCGAGGCCTGGTTCCAGGCCGACCGCATCCACCCGCTGGCCAAGGCTCACCCGCTGATGCTGGAGCAGGTCTGGAAGGGGCTCGCGCCGCTGCTCTGAGCGGCGCCCTGCCCCGCCCGGCGGCTCAGCGCTCGTCCTGGCGGCCCTTGCGTGGCACGTTGTCCTGCGGGGCCGGCCGCGCGGGCCGTGCCTCCTCCTGGCGCTGCGGGGGCGCCGCGCGCGGCACCTCCGGCGCACGGACCGGCTCGCGGACCACCTCACGAGGCATCTCGCGGGGGCGCTCCGGCTGAATCTGGCGCAGGGGCACCTCCCGCTGCTGCTGCTCGAAGCGCTGCTGGCGCTCCTGGCGCTCCAGGCGGTCCACGCGCTCCTGGCGTTCCTGGCGGTCGCGCTCCATCAGGCGCTCGCGGTCCTGGCGTTCACGGTCGGCACGCTCGCGGTCCTGGCGATCGCGGTCCTGGCGCTCCTGGAACGCGCGCTCGGGGAGCGCCGTCGGACCCTGCCCCGACATCTGTTGGGCCGGTTCGCGACCCTCCAGGCGCGAGGGCGTGTCGGGCAGGCGGCGCAGGGGCGGGCCGTCGTCACGCGGACGGGCCGGCACGACCTGCGGCACGGCGGTGGGCGCGGCCGGCACGCTGACCTGGGGCACCGGCACCGCGGCGGGCGGCGCCACCGGGGGCGTCGAGTTCATCACCGGTGCCTGGCCCGGCTGCAAGCGCACCGGCACGCCCGGGCCCGGATCCTCGCCACGATCGCCCCGGCCGCGTCCCCCGTCCCGGCGAGCCGGGGAAAGGTCGAGCGGCGTGGCCACGCCCGGCACCGCAGGCATCGCGGAGGCCTGGCCCGGCAGGGCCCGCAGCGGGACGCCGGCATCGCCGCGGGCCTCCTGCGGACGCCACTCCTGACGGCCGGGCGCCTGCGGCAGCGGCCGTAGCGGCACGTGGGTGTCGGCAGGGGCCACCGCGCGGGCGGCCCCATCGTTCCAGACGCTGACGGCGCCATGCACGTCGCGGTTGCTGCGCGGCACCGGGGCCGGGCCGCGGTTCACCACGGTCACGGGGTCATGCTCACGGTTGATGCGCTGCTCGTAATGCGGGGTGTGGCGGTAGCTCGGCACATAGACCTCGCGCGGGGCCAGCGGATACCAGCCATAGCGCGGCACCGGCCGCGCGCCGATGCTGATGCCCACGCTCACGTTCGGGCCGCCCACCCAGGCCACCAGGGCCGGCGCATAGACCGGGCGCGCGACATAGCGGCCGGGCACCCAGCACCAGCGCTCGCGCACCATGACCCAGCGGCCGTAGTGGAAGGGCGCGAAGCCCCAGGGCGCATCGTCCACCCAGGTCCAGCCCCAGTGGCGGGTCCAGGTCCAGCGGCCGTAGCGGTAGGGGGCCCAGTCCGGCGCCACCTGCTGCGGAATCCAGACGGTGCCGTACTCGTCCGAGGCCTCCCAGCGCCCGTGGCGGTCAAGGTCCTCGGCGCCGGTCATCTCAGGCGAGACATAGCGGTAGGCCGGCAGGTCGCCCTCGCTGCGGTTCATGCCCAGCAGCCAGTCGGCGAAGCGATCGCGCTCCAGCACCTGGCGCTCGACGCGCGGGCCGTCGCCCCACCAGAACTCGGCCTGTTCATTGGGCTGCAGCCACACGGGCGGCGTGCCCGGCGCGCGGGCCTCGAAGCGCAGCTCGCCCTCCCAGTTGTAGGCGCGGCTGCCGCGGTCGAGCTGGTCGATGCGGTACAGGCCCTTGCGCTCGAAGGAGAAGCGCCCCTCGCGCGTGCGCACCTGCAGCTCGCGCACGGCCTCGGCGTTGCGCAGGCGCAGGCCCAGCTGGCCGCGGGCGAGCAACAGCTCGAGGTGGTCCTCGTCGAGGCGGCTCAGTTCGAGGTCAGCGGACTGGTCCACCCACAGGCTCGTGGAGCCCACGCGGAGGGCGAGGCGGCCGTCGCGCTCGGTGCGGATGCGGTCCCCCTCCCCCAGCGTCTGATTAGGCGCGAGGCGCTGCCAGTCTTTGGTCTCGGCATCGAAGACCCAGGCCGTGCCCTGTGTCTCGGCGACGCGGGCCGCGCGCGTGGGCGGATCCTCCGCATGCGCCATCGGCGCCCAGAGGCTGGCGGCCAGCAGCAGCGCGGTGGCCAGGGGGCGCCAGGGTCGGGCGCGGGACGATGTCGTTGTGGGCATGGAGGCTCTCCTCGGCTGCAGCCCCAACGCAGCAGGCCGCCTGCGGGATGACGCCGCGGATGTAACAGGTGGGCGGAGTTCGCCCGCGCTGCGAACGCGGGCGTTCAGCCGCCCGTGTTCAGTCGTCCGTGTTCGGGTCCAGGTCGGGGAACAGGACCGAGGTGTAGCCGAAGCGGCTGAAGTCCCGGATGCGCGAGGGGTAGAGCCGCCCGATGAGGTGGTCGCACTCGTGCTGCACCACCCGCGCATGGAAGCCCTCGGCCTCGCGCTCGATGGGCCGGCCCTGAGGGTCGACACCGCTGTAGCGGATGCGCTGCCAGCGGGGCACGACGCCACGCAGGCCCGGTACCGAGAGGCAGCCCTCCCAGCCGTCCTCCTCGGCCTCGCCCAGCGGCGTGATGACGGGGTTGATCAGCACCGTCAGCGGCACCGGCGGCGCCTCCGGGTAGCGCTCGTTGCGCTCGAAGCCGAACAGGACCACCTGCAGGTCCACGCCGATCTGCGGCGCGGCGAGGCCCGCCCCGTTCGCGGCCGTCATCGTGTCCTGCATGTCCTCGATGAGCGCCGCCAGCTCGGGCGTGCCGAATGCCGTCACCGGCTGGGCCACACGCAGCAGGCGCTCATCGCCCATCTTCAGCAGCTCGCGAACAGCCATGGGGTCGTCCTCACGCATCAGTTATCGTTGCGGGCATTCTAGGGAGCCTGCATGCCACCGTTTCTGCTGTCCTTGGGCCCCGGCCTGTACCGCATCGACACCGCCTTCCAGCGCGACGACTTCGACGCCGCCTACCTCGTGGTCGACGAGGGCCGCGCGGCCTTCATCGACACCGGCACCAACCATGCCGTCCCGCGGCTGCTGGGCGCCCTCGCCCACCTGGGGCTCGCGCCCGAGGCCGTGGACTGGGTGATCCCCACGCATGTGCACCTGGACCACGCCGGGGGCGTCGGGCTGCTGATGCAGTCGCTGCCGCAGGCACGGCTGCTGGCGCATCCGCGCGGCCTGCGCCACCTGGTGGATCCGCGCGCCCTGTGGGCCGGGGCGCTCGCGGTCTACGGCGAGGAGGAGATGCAGCGCTCCTACGGCCAGCTCCAGGCCGTGCCCGCCGAACGCGCCGTGGCCAGCGAGGACGGCCAGCGCGTGCACGTGGGCGGCCGCGAGCTGCTGCTGATCGACACGCCGGGCCATGCCCGCCACCACCACTGCCTCTTCGACGCGCGAAGCGGCTGCTGGTTCACGGGGGACACCTTCGGCCTGTCCTACCGCGAATTCGACGTGGACGGCCGGCCCTGGGTCTTCCCCACGAGCACGCCGGTGCAGTTCGAGCCGGACGCGCTGAAGCAGTCGATGCAGCGCATGGTCGACGCCCGGCCGCAGGGCATGCTGCTCACGCACTTCGGGCGGATCGGCCAGAGCGAGGGCGAGGTCCGCGCGCTGCACGAGGCGCTGCTGGCGCTGCTCGACGAGACCGTGGCGCTGAGCCTGGCCCTGCGCGGCGCCGAGGAGCGCCACGAGGCGCTCAAGGCGGCGCTGTCCGGGCTCTACCTGGACTCGCTGGCCGCGCACGGCTGCACGCTGCCGCGCGAGCGGCAGCTGGCGCTGCTGGCCATGGACATCGAGCTGAACGCCCAGGGCATCGGCGTCTGGCTGGACAAGCTGCCCGCCTGAGCCCGGGCCGCGCTCACACGTCCAGGCCCAGCTCCTGGATCTTGCGCGTGATGGTGTTGCGGCCGATGCCCAGCTTCTGGGCGGCCTCGATGCGCCGGCCGCGGGTCATGTCCAGCGCCGTCATGATCAGGCTGGCCTCGAAACGGCGGCACAGCTGGTCCCAGACGTCGGTCTCGCCCGCCGCCAGCAGGCGCCGCGCCTCCCGGGCCATCTCGGCCACCCAGGCATCCGGGCCGCCCCCGAAGCTCGGCAGGGCCGGCGTGCTGCCGGCATAGGCGGGCATCGCGGGCGCGACGGGCGCCCCGGCCAGGGCAGCGCCGATGGCGGCCTCGCCGCCCGGCGCGGCGTCCGGCGCGCGCTCGCCATGGAGCAGCTCCTGCGGCAGGTCCTTGGCCTCGACCTGCTGCGACGGCGCCATCACGCTGAGCCAGTGGCAGATGTTCTCCAGCTGCCGGACATTGCCGGGGAAGTCGAAGGCGCACAGCGAGGCCAGCGCGGCATCGGACAGGCGCTTGGGCTCCACGCCCAGCTCCGTGGCGCTGCGCTGCAGGAAGAAGCGGGCCAGCACGGGCACGTCCTCCCGGCGCTCGCGCAGCGGCGGCAGGCGCAGGCGGATGACGTTGAGGCGGTGGAACAAGTCCTCGCGGAAGGCGCCCTGGCGCACGCGCTCCTCGAGGTTCTGGTGCGTGGCCGCGATGACGCGCACATTGCTGCGCAGCGGGCTGTGGCCGCCCACGCGGTAGTACTGGCCGTCCGACAGCACGCGCAGCAGGCGGGTCTGCAGGTCCAGCGGCATGTCGCCGATCTCGTCGAGGAACAGCGTGCCGCCCTCGGCCTGCTCGAAGCGGCCGCGCCGCGTGGCCTGCGCGCCGGTGAAGGCGCCGCGCTCGTGGCCGAACAGCTCGGACTCCAGCAGGTCCTTGGGAATCGCCGCCGTGTTGATGGCGACAAAGGTCCCCTCGGCCCGCGGGCTGTGCTTGTGCAGCGCCCGCGCGACCAGCTCCTTGCCCGAGCCCGATTCGCCGGTGATCAGCACGGTGACATTGCTCTGCGAGAGCCGGCCGATGGCGCGGAAGACGTCCTGCATCGCCGGCGCCTGGCCCAGCATCTCGGGCACCTGGGCGGCCGACTCCTGCTCGACGGCCGCCTCGCGCAGGCTTTCCTCCTGGGCGCGGCGGATCAGCTCCACGGCCCGCGAGAGGTCGAAGGGCTTGGGCAGGTATTCGAAGGCCCCGCCCTGGAAGGCCGAGACGGCGCTGTCGAGGTCGGAGTAGGCCGTCATGATGATCACCGGCAGGCCCGGATGCCGCTCCTTGACCTTGGCCAGCAGCTCGAGGCCCGAGCCGCCGGGCATGCGGATGTCGGAGACCAGGACCTGCGGGCTGTCCTCCTCCAGCGCGGCGAGGAGGTCGCGCGTGTTGGAGAAGCAGCGCACCGGCAGCCCCTCACGCGTCAGCGCCTTCTCGAGCACGAAGCGGATCGAGTGGTCGTCATCAACAATCCAGATGGATTTCATGCAGCTCTCCCCTTTGCCACAAGCACTCCCTCAAGGCAAAGGCAGGGTGATTCGGAAGTCCGTCCGTCCAGGCTCGCTGTCGCAGTCGATCATGCCCTGGTGCTGTTGCGCGATCGTCTGCGAGAGTGTCAGCCCGAGGCCCGAACCGCCCTCCCGCCCTGAGACCAGGGGATAGAAGATGCGGTCGTGGATCTCGGGCGGCACGCCCGGCCCGTTGTCCTCGATATGCAATTCCAGTGCCAGGCGCCAGCGCTGCTTGCCGAGGGTGACCTGCCGCGCCACGCGCGTGCGCAGCACGATCTCGGCGTCCCCGGCGGCGATGCGCGGCGCCAGGGCCTGGGCGGCGTTCTGCACGATGTTGAGCACCGCCTGGATCAGCTGCTCGCGGTCCCCGCGGAAGTCGGGCAGCGAGGTGTCGTAGTCGCGCCGGACCTTGAGCCCCTTGGGGTACTCGACCAGGATCAGCGAGCGCACGCGTTCGCAGACCTCGTGGATGTTGACGTCCCCCACCACCTGCGCGCGCCGGTGCGGCGCCAGCAGGCGGTCGACGAGGGACTGCAGGCGGTCGGCCTCGTGGATGATGACGTCGGTGTACTCGGCCAGCTCGGGGCCGAGCTCGGTGGGCTGCAGCTCCAGCGCCAGCAACTGCGCCGCGCCGCGGATGCCGCCCAGCGGGTTCTTGATCTCGTGGGCGAGGTTGCGGATCAGCTCCTTGGTCGCCTGCACCTGATCCAGCGTGCGCTCCTCGCGGTCCTGGCGCGACTGCTGGGCGTTCTCGATCAGCTCGAGCAGCAGCAGCTCCGGCGAGTCCGTCTGGCTCACGATCACCTGGACGGGCAGCGCCTCCTCGTGCGGCCGCAGGCCCCGGCGCAGCAGGGTCTCGAAGCGGCTGCTGGAATAGGCATTGCGGGAGACGCCGTCGATGGCCTCGCGCAGCCGTGCCCCATCTTCGAGCCAGTCCTGCACATGGCTGCGCGCCAACACACGGCGCGAGAGCTGCATCTGGGTCTCCAGTGCCGCGTTGACATGCACACAGGCACCATCGCGGTGCACGAGCGCCACCATGGTGGCCAGCATGTCCAGGGCGCGCAGGCCCTCGGGGTCTTGATCAATGGCAGTCATGTCGGAGTCCAGCCCCGGCACGTTGCTCAGGGCAGTTTGGAAATTTCCCGCTTGATGGCCGCGATGTCGCCTTCCTGGCGCGAGATGCTGGCCTTGAGGTCGGCCACGCGGTCCAGGTACTTCTGGTAGTTGCGCTCGTCACCGCGGCGCTCGGGCGTGCCGTTGGCGTATTCCTTCTGCAGCTCGCCGAGCTTGCCTTCCGCTTCACGGAGCTCGCGCTCCAGCACGGCACGGCGGTCAGAGTCGCGGGCCTTCTGCAGGGTCTGGTCCACCTTGGCGGCCGAGCCATCAGCATTGCCAGGCCCCGAGACGGCCGGGCGCGCCGGCTTGGGCACCGACACCACCGTCACCGGCGAGCCCTCGATCGTGCGGCAGCCCTTTTCCTGGGCTTCCTTCGGCGAAAGGGAATCCGTGTAGAGCACCGGCGGGCCGGGGCAGCGGTAGACCTGGGAGCCTTGACTCGCCTGGGCCGTAGCGGCCAGCGGGGCGCTCAGTACCAGCAGTCCGGTCAGCAGGACCAGGCCGTGCGCGACCGGGCCGCGGAAGGAGAAGGTGGTGTTGCTTTGCATGCAGCGGGGCGCGTTCGGAGCCAAGAGCAGCCATTGTGGCGCATCCCGGGCCGAACATCGCGTCGGAATGACGCCTGCAAACACCCCGCAACAAAAGAAAAAGGGACGGCAGGTGCCGTCCCTCTTGTTGCGCGGTCCGTGCAGACACCCCGCGCATCCCCATCACAGGGCGTAGTACATGTCGTACTCGACCGGGTGGGTGGCCATGCGGAAACGGGTCACTTCCTGCATCTTCAGGTCGATGTAGGCATCGATGAAGGCATCGGTGAACACGCCGCCCTTGGTCAGGAAGGCACGGTCCTTGTCCAGATATTCCAGGGCCTGATCCAGGCTGTGGCAGACGGTCGGGATCTTCGCGTCTTCTTCCGGGGGCAGGTGGTACAGGTCCTTCGTGGCGGCTTCGCCCGGATGGATCTTGTTCTCCACGCCGTCCAGGCCGGCCATCAGCAGGGCAGCGAAGCACAGGTAGGGGTTGGCGCTGGGATCCGGGAAGCGGGCTTCCACGCGGCGGCCCTTGGGGTTCGCGACGTACGGGATGCGGATCGAGGCCGAGCGGTTCTTGGCCGAGTAGGCCAGCTTCACCGGGGCTTCGAAGCCGGGGACCAGGCGCTTGTAGCTGTTGGTGCCGGGGTTCGTGATGGCGTTCAGGGCGCGGGCGTGCTTGATGATGCCGCCGATGTAGTACAGGGCGAAATCGCTCAGGCCTGCATAGCCGTCACCGGCGAACAGGTTCTTGCCGTCCTTCCACACGGACTGGTGCACGTGCATGCCGCTGCCGTTGTCGCCGACGATGGGCTTGGGCATGAAGGTGGCGGTCTTGCCGTAGGCGTGGGCCACGTTCTGGATCACGTACTTCTGCAGCTGCGTCCAGTCGGCGCGCTCGACCAGCGAGCTGAACTTCGTGCCGATTTCCATCTGGCCGGCGTTCGCCACTTCGTGGTGGTGCACTTCGACGGGGATGCCCAGCGATTCAAGGATCAGGCACATCTCCGAGCGCATGTCCTGGCCGCTGTCGACCGGGGGCACGGGGAAGTAGCCGCCCTTGACGGTGGGACGGTAGCCGCTGTTGCCGTGCTCGTATTCCTTGCCGGTGTTCCAGGCGGCTTCTTCGGATTCGATCTTGAAGAAGCAGCCGGACATGTCATTGGCCCAGCGCACGGAGTCGAAGATGAAGAACTCGGGCTCGGGACCGAAGAAGGCGGCGTCGCCCAGGCCGGAGGCCTTCAGATAGGCTTCGGCGCGCTTGGCCAGGGAGCGGGGATCGCGCTCATAGGCCTTGCCGTCGGCCGGATCGATGACGTCGCAGGTCAGGATCAGGGTCGGCTCTTCGAAGAAGGGGTCGATGTTGGCCGTGTTGGGATCCGGCATCAGCAGCATGTCGGAGGCTTCGATGCCCTTCCAGCCGGCGATCGACGAACCGTCGAAGGCATGGCCCGACGTGAACTTGTCTTCATCGAAGTGAGACACAGGCACGGACACGTGCTGTTCCTTGCCACGGGTATCGGTGAAACGGAAGTCGACGAACTTGACTTCGTTCTCCTTCACCATCTTCATCACATCAGCGACGGTCTTGGCCATCAATCACTCCTAGCGGGTAGCAGGTATGGGGGTCTCGGAATTCGGCGGGCGCCGCGGCTGATCTCGAGCCGGCGGCGCATGCACCAAAAACAGAGCAGGTTTCGTGCCAAAGCGTTGCATGGCGGCCCCCGCCTCATCCGGCGGCGGCCCAGCCCGGTGCACAGGCCCTGGCGACGCGGGATTATGCGCCGCCGCCCCTTGCCGGGACATGACGCCGATCGACAAGCCAGCGTTCAGGCCCTCCGGGGCATGCACCAATCTGGAGCCATTCGAGCGCCATCATCGCACCAATTCGGTGCCAATGGATGCACCAAGTTGGGCAAGCCCGGCCTTCATCGCCGCAAAGGCCGCCTCCAGCGAGCCGGCATCGCCCTTGACGCCCAATTCCACATGGCGGCCCCACTGGGGGTGGTCCACGCTGGGCAGGCTGAAGACCTTGATGCCCGGGAACTCCGCCTCGAGCCGAAGCATCAGGGGCGTGAGCGTCCCTTCCAGGGCGCCGGGCAGGATCACCGAGCGCTCCCGCACGGTGCGCTCGCGCCGCAGCTGCGGGTAGCGGGTGTCCAGCACCCATTCCATCATCGGGTGGGCCATCACCGGGAAGCCCGGCACGAAATGGACGTCGCCCACGAAGAAGCCGGGAATGCGGTTGTAGGGATTCGGGATGAGGCCGGCGCCCGCCGGGAACTCGCCCATCTGGAAGCGGCGCTGGGTGTCCGGCGCGTGCTCGTCGGCCGTGCTGCCCTGCTCCTGCGCCATCTCCTGGATGCGCTGCCAGATGAGCGCCCGCGCCTCCGGATGCAGCACGAGCGGGCGCCCGAGCGCCGCGGCCGCGGCCTGCCGGCTGTGGTCGTCCGGCGTGGCGCCGATGCCGCCGCAGCTGAAGACGAGGTCGCCGCTGGCGAAGGCCTCGCGCAGGACCGCCGTCTGGGCGTCGCGGTCGTCGCCGATGTAGCGGGCCCAGGCGAGGCCCATGCCCCGCGCGGCCAGGCGCTCGATGGTGGCCGCCAGGTGCTTGTCCTGGCGCTTGCCCGAGAGGATTTCGTCCCCGACGATGATCAGTCCGACTCGCATGGCATCCCTCCGGTCAGTGGGGCGACGAGGGCGCCGGCAGCGCGGGCGGCACCTCCTGCGCGTCCTCGAGCGCGGGGGGCGCCGCCTCGTCGGCCGGCCGGGGATCCAGCAGATCGCCGGGCGCCTCGGCGGCGCGGGACTGCCGCAGCTCGTGCAGCGCCTGCAGGCAGTAGTGGGCGAACCACAGCGAGCTGAACGCGAACACCAGGGTGTAGAGGAAGACCGAGGCCAGGATCAGGAAGGGCGCGAGCGCCAGGCTCAGCACGCCGAAGGCCCAGATCGCGGTGGGCGCGGCGCCCAGGAAGCCGGTCAGCACGCCCAGCCCCAGCAGCGGCACGCGGTGCTCGGCCAGGATGCGCCGCCGCTCGATGCGGGAGGCGTGCTCGGCCAGGGCGTCGAAGCCGAAGACGCGGTAGCCCAGCCAGCCCCAGATCAGCGGCGGCAGGAACAGCGCCAGCGGCGGGATCAGCCAGAAGGGCAGGCTCAGCAGCAGCGCCAGCAAGGCCAGGACCGTGTGCCCGAGGGACCACAGCACGCTCAGCCAGAACGGCGCGCCCCGCTTGCGTTCGAGCCCGGGGAAGCGGCGCTGCGCCACCAGGTTCGTCATCGCGGGGGTCATGAGGACCGCCACGAGCAGCAGGCTGAAGACCAGCAGCGCCGGCACCGCCAGGGCCAGCAGCACCAGCGGCGCGATGGCCGTGCGCAGCCCTTGCAGGCCGACATGGTCCAGCCAGGTCAGCACGGTCTCGATCAGGCGCCAGGATTCCAGCGTCGCCCGCACGCCGTCGACCGCCGGCTCCCAGAAGAAGTACATCAGCCCCCAGGCCAGCGGCCCCGCGATCAGCAGGGGCAGCAGGGACAGCGCGATGACGCGCGGGTGCAGGCAGTAGGCCGCGGCACGCCAGAAGGCGTCAGCCACGCGGGACAGGGTGCTGAGCATGGATCTCCTCGACAGTCAGCGCCCGGTCCGTCGCCGGGAACGCTGGGGGCCTCAGCATAGCAAGGCCGGGCGTGGGCCCGCCGTGTCGAGGGTCAGGGGTCAGGAGCGCTCGGGCCGGCCCTGGAGCGACGGCCGCGCGGCCGGGCGCAGCGCCCCGGCGAGGCGCTTCAGGCCGAGCCATTGCTGGGCCCAGAAGCCGCGGCCGTAGTCCCGGGCGCCCTCCTCGTCCAGCTGGTCGCGCACGCCCGTGGCGTCGTAGCGCAGCTCGAAATTGGCCGTGCGGAAGAGAATGTCCCAGACGGGGAACAGCACCGCGAAGTTGTGCCCGCCCAGCGTGCCCTTGCCGCCGGACTCGTGCCCGATGCCGATGGAATGGTGCAGGCGATGGAAGCGCGGGCTCACGAAGAGCCGCTCCAGCACCGGGCCGAACCACAGGCGCACATTGGCGTGCTGCAGGTTCTCCATCAGCTGCGAGAAGGCGACGAGCGCCACGAACTGCCCCGGCTCCACGCCGATGAAGCGGGCCAGCAGCACGAAGAAGACATCGCGCAGGACGTCGTCCAGCAGGTGGTTGCGGTTGTCGCTCCACATGCTCATCGACCGCTGGCTGTGGTGCAGCGAATGCAGGGCCCACCACCACTCGAACTGGTGCTGCGCGCGGTGCAGCCAGTAGTTGCAGAAATCGAAGACCAGCAGGTAGAGCACGAAGCTCACCCAGGGCAGGTCGGTGATGCCGGGCCACAGGGCGTCCAGCTGCCAGGTGGGCAAGCCGGCCAGCCGCATCTCGCCGGAGACCATGTCCAGCAGCGGGTCCAGGCTGAAGAACATCGCGAGGCGGAAGAGCCCGAGGCGATGGATCAGGGTGTAGAGCACGTCCACCCGCACGGCGCGGCGGTCCTGCTGCGGCTCGACGGGGCGCCAGCGCTCCAGGCTGCGGATCACCACCAGCATCAGCAGCACCTGGACGAGGCCGACCAGCAGCCAGCCGGTGCCGTCATAGGCCTCCTCCAGCCGGTTGCCAAGGCCGAGGCCGAAGCCCAGCGGCTGCACCACCAGCTCGAACAGCCATTGCTGGGCTTGGGCGAAAAGATCGGTGAACCAGTCCATGCGCGAGGTCGTCTCTCCGGGGGGTCAGGGCTTGCGGGCGGCCAGCGGGCGCTCGGGGCTGCCGCCCTTGAGCAGGCCGGCGTAACGGGGATGCTCGCGCAGCGGGGCGAAGCAGTAGCCCTTGTCCTTGAGCCCCTTCATCAGCGGCTCCAGCACGGCGGGCGCCCACGCGTCCTGGCGCGACCAGATGCCCAGATGGGCCATGAGGATGTCGCCCGGCTTGACGTTCTTCAGCGCCCGGCTGAGCAGCTGCTCGTTGGAATAGCGCTCCGAGGGCAGCTCGTCGCCCAGGAAGCCGGCGGGGCTCCAGCCCACATGCGTGTAGCCGCAGGACTTGGCCGCCGCCAGCAGCGCGGGCGAGGTCCGGCCGGCGGGCGCGCGGAAGATGGGATCCAGGCGCTGGCCCGTCATCTCGGTGAAGCGCTGGGCGGTCCGGTTGAGCTCCTCGCAGTACTCGGCGGCGCTGAGGTCCCGGATCTTCGGCGGCTCGATGCCGGCCTGCACCTTCATGCGGAAGCGCCCGTCCGGCAGGTCCTCCATCCAGATGTCGTGCGACCAGGTGTGCGAGCCGAAGTCGTGGCCTTCCGCCGCGCGGGCGCGCCACCACGGCGCCCATTCCTCGTCCAGCGTGCGGCCGTCCGACAGCGTGGGCTCGTTGGCGAGGAAGAAGGTGGCCTGCGCGTCGTAGCGCTTGAGCAGGTCCGCCACCAGGGGCGCGACGCCCATGTGGCCCGTGTCGAAACTCAGGAAGACCGGCTTTTCATCGGCCTTGCACGCCGCCTGCGCCGTCACCACGGCGACGGCCAGGGCCGGCGCCACCATCCACTGCTTCATCACTGCCTCGACACATGGTCCAGGGTCCAGACCCCGTGAGGCGACTTGCCCACGTTCACCTGCTTGACGATCTTCTTCGTCTGCAGGTCGATCATGGTCAGCTTGCGGGCCCAGCGCGAGGTCACCAGCAGCGTCTTGCCGTCGGGCAGGATCTCCATGTCGTCCGGGCCGCCGGGCGCCTTGAAGGTCTCGGCCACCGTGAAGCTCTGCAGGTCGATCTTGCTGATGGTGTTGTTGGCGCGATTGCTGACCAGCACATGGCGCTTGTCGCCCATCGAGCGGAAGCTGTGGGCGCCCTCGCCCGTCAGCAGGCGCTTGACCAGCTTGGGCGCGGGGCCGCTCACGTCGTAGACCTCGACATGGCTGTCACCCGTGAGCGCCACCAGCAGGTGCTTGTCGTCCTGCGTCAGGAAGATGTCCGCCGGCATCTTGCCGACCGGCACCTTCCAGCGCGCGGCCTGCGTGGCCAGGTCGATGGCGGTGATCTCGTCGGAGTCCTGCAGGCTCACGTAGACCACCGTGCTCTTGGTGTCGACGTAGAGATGGCTGGGCGTCTTGGGGGCCGGGATGCGCTTGACCAGCTGCAGCGGCTCCTTGGCGTTCTGCGGCTGCCAGCGGTACAGGGCGATGTGGTCCAGGCGGTTGCCCGCCGTGATGAACCACTTCATGTCCGGCGAGAAGCGCAGGTGGTAGGGATCGGTGATGCCGTGCAGCACGCGCTGCACCTGGGCGGTGACCGGGTCGATGAAGGTCAGCGAATCGCCCAGGGCGTTGGCGACGATCATGGACTTGTCGTCCGGCGTCAGGTAGAGGTGGTGCGGCTCCTTTCCCGTCGGGATGCGGCGGATCTGGGTGAAGCTCACCGGGTCGATGACGCTGATGTCGGCGTCCAGCGAATTGAGCACGAAGAACGGGTGCGGGGCGGCCTGGGCCGGGGCCAGGGCCGCGCTGGCCAGCAGGGCCAGGGCCAGCAGGGGCCGGCAGAAACGGGACATGTGAATTCCTTGAACCGGGGGCGCAGCGATCGACGCTGCCATCACCCTCAAGTGTATTCGCCTGCCCGGATCGCCGGCCGCCCGGCCAGCTGCGCTGGCTCAAGCCGGGCGCAGATCGCCGGTTCCGGCGGCCGGCACCCGCGAAAGGGGTGACGGCTTACTCGTCGTCGCCACCCAGGATGGAGCCCAGCACGCCGCCGGCACCGAAACCGCCCAGCAGCGAGCCCTCTTCCTTGCGGCCGCCGTTCTGCGGCGCCGCGGCGAAGATGCGCGAGGCCAGGCGCGAGAAGGGCAGGCTCTGCAGCCAGACCTCGCCGGGGCCGGTCATCTTGGCCAGGAACAGGCCCTCGCCGCCGAACAGCGCCGTCTTGATCTTGCCGACGTACTGGATCTCGAAGTTGACGCTGGGCGTGTAGGCCACCACGCACCCGGTGTCGACGAGGATCGTCTGGCCCGGCTGCAGCGTGCGGCGCACCACCGTGCCGCCGGCGTGCACGAAGGCGAGGCCGTCGCCGTCGAGCTTCTGCATGATGAAGCCCTCGCCGCCGAAGAAGCCCGTGCTGAGCTTCTGCTGCACGGCGATGCCCAGCGACACGCCGCGCGCCGCGCACAGGAAGGCGTCCTTCTGGCAGATCAGCGTGCCGCCGAGCTGGCGCAGGTCCATGGGCAGGATCTTGCCCGGGTAGGGCGCCGCGAAGGCCACGCGCTGCTTGCCGCTGCCGTTGTTCGTGTAGATCGTGGTGAAGAGGGACTCGCCCGTGACGAGGCGCTTGCCCGCACCGAGCAGCTTGCCGAAGAAGCCGCCCTGGTTGGCCGAGCCGTCACCGAAGATGGTGTCCATCGCGATGCCCGCGTCCATGAACATCATGCTGCCGGCCTCGCCGATGGCCGCTTCGCCGGGGTCGAGCTCGACCTCCACGAACTGCATTTCCGCACCCTTGATCTCGTAATCGACGACGTCCATGGCCATTGCAGGTCCTCCTCAAAAATTCAAATAAACCTTGGCGGCGTGATGTTAACGAATGAAAACGGCTTGGCACGGGGCCTCTGCCTATACTGCGCCGCATGGATGAGCCGACGACGCAGCCCCAGGGGGCGACCGCCTTGAAGCCCGGGGACAGCTACGTGCAGTCCTTCGCCCGCGGCCTGTCCGTCATCCGCGCCTTCAGCGCCGAGGCGCCGGCCCAGACGCTCACCGAGGTCTCCCGCCGCTGCGGCCTCACCCGAGCCGGTGCGCGCCGCATCCTGCTGACCCTGGAAACACTCGGTTATGTCCGCACCGAGGGCCGGCTGTTCTCTCTGACGCCCAAGATCCTCGACCTCGGCTTTGCCTATCTGTCCTCGCAGCCGCTGTGGCAATTTGCCGAGCCGGTGATGCAGGTGCTGGCCAGCGATCTCAAGGAGAGCTGCTCCGCGGCCGTGCTGGAGGGCCAGGACATCGTCTACGTGCTGCGCGTGCCCGCCCGCAAGATCATGAGCGTGAACCTGGGCGTGGGCAGCCGCCTGCCGGCGTGGTGCACGTCCATGGGTCGCGTGCTGCTGGCCGGCTTGCCCGAGGCCCAGCTCGAGCAGCATCTCGCCCAGGTGAAGTGGCAGCCCTACACCCAGCGCACCGCCATGAACATGGACGAGGTGCGTGCGCGCATCGCCCAGGCGCGAAGCCAGGGCTGGTGTCTGGTGAACCAGGAGCTCGAGGACGGCCTCGTGTCCCTCGCCGCCCCCATCGTCGACCGCCAGGGCCAGACCATCGCCGCGCTCAACATCGGCGCGCAGGTCAACCGCACCCCGCCCGAGACCCTCCTCGAGGCCGCCCTGCCCCGCCTGCTGGATTCCGCGCGGAGCATCTCCCGCCTGCTTCAAATCAAGACCTGACCCCCCCTACCGGCTTCGCCGGCCCCCCAGGGGGCGAGCTTGAGGGCCCGGCAAAGCCGGATCCCCAAGCTCCGTGCCTGAAAAACAAAACGGGACTCGATGGTCCCGTTTTGTTTTGTCCCTGGCTTTCGATGCGAAGCGGTCATGCTGCCTTCGTTTTGGCTAAGCAGCGACATCCCCGACCGAAGCGCGTGCCTTGAAAACAAATCGGGACCCGAAGTAGGTCCCGATTTGTTCCCCAGCGGAGCTTGGGGATCCGGCTTTGCCGGGCCCTCAAGCTCGCCCCCTGGGGGGCTGAGGTCGGACACAAACGCCTTGGCGTTTGTGCCTACCGAAGGGCCAGGCCTCTGGCCTGGCGCGGCCTGCAAGGCCGGCGAAGCCGGTAGGGGGGGTCAACCCATATGCAGACCGCCATTGCAGGAGAAGTCCGCCCCGGTCGTGAAGCCGGAGTCCTCACCCGCCAGCCAGGCCACGATGGAGCCGATTTCCTCGGGCGTGCCCAGGCGCTTGACCGGGATGGTGGCGACGATCTTCTCGAGCACCTCGGGCTTGATCGCACGGACCATGTCGGTGCCGATGTAGCCCGGGCTCACGGTGTTGACCGTCACGCCCTTGGAGGCCAGCTCCTGCGCCAGCGCCATGGTGAAGCCGTGCATGCCAGCCTTGGCGGCCGAGTAGTTGGTCTGGCCCGCCTGGCCCTTCTCGCCATTCACGGAGCTGATCTGGATGATGCGGCCCCAGCCCTTCTCCACCATGCCCGGCACGACCTGCTTGGTCACGTTGAACATGGAGTTCAGGTTGGTGTCGATGACGGCCTTCCAGTCGTCCGGCGTCATCTTCAGGAACATGCGGTCCCGGGTGATGCCGGCGTTGTTCACCAGCACATCGACCGTGCCGTGCTCGGCGATGGCCTTGCCGAAGGCGGCGACCGTCGAGTCCCAGTCGGCCACGTTGCCGACCGAGGCGTGGAAGGTGTAGCCCTCGGCCTTCTGTTCATCCAGCCACTTCTGGAAGTCCCGGCTCGGGCCGCAGCCCGCGATGACCTTGTAGCCGGCGTTGTGCAGCTTGCGGCAGATGGCGGTCCCGATGCCGCCCATGCCGCCGGTGACGTAAGCAACTTTCTGTGTCTGAGTCATGTGAATCTCCTTCGCCTCCATGGCTTGTCAGGGGAGCCCGGTGTCGGCGCCGCGTCCTACGCGCCATCCGGGCTGCTGTTGTCATTCGAAGAAGACGCGCATTGCCGGATCTCAGGCTCGCCCAGCCCCGGGATGGGGTCAAGCGGGTTGGCCCTGAGTCCGCGCCTGTGATCGTTGCGGTTCAGCGCTCCACGCAGAGGGCCACGCCCATGCCGCCGCCGATGCACAGCGAGGCGATGCCCTTCCTGGCATCGCGCCGCTGCATCTCGTGCAGCAGGGTGACGAGGATGCGCGCGCCCGAGGCGCCGATGGGGTGGCCCAGGGCGATCGCGCCCCCGTTGACGTTGACCTTGGCCAGGTCCCAGCCCATTTCCTGGTGCACGGCACAGGCCTGGGCCGCGAAGGCCTCGTTGATCTCGAGCAGGTCCAGGTCCTGCGGCGTCCAGCCGGCACGCTGCAGCGCCTTGCGGGCGGCCGGCACCGGGCCCATGCCCATGGTGGCCGGGTCCAGGCCCGCACTGGCGTAGGACGCGATGCGCGCCAGCGGCGTCAGGCCCAGGGCCTTCGCCTTGTCGGCGCTCATCAGCAGCAGGCCGGCGGCGCCGTCGTTGAGGCCGGAGGCATTGCCCGCCGTCACGGAGCCCGCCTTGTCGAAGGCCGGGCGCAGGCCGGCCAGGGCCTCGGCCGTGCTCTTGCGGTTGATGAACTCGTCGGTGTCGAAGACGATCGGATCGCCCTTCTTCTGCGGCAGGCTCACCGGCACGATCTCGTCCTTGAAGCGGCCAGCATCCTGCGCCGCGGCGGCCTTCTGCTGCGAGGCCAGGGCCAGGGCGTCCTGCGCCTCGCGGCTGATGGCGTACTGCTTCGCCACGTTCTCCGCCGTGATGCCCATGTGGTACTGGTTGTAGACGTCCCAGAGGCCGTCCACGATCATGGTGTCGACGAGCTTCCAGTCGCCCATGCGCTGGCCCTCGCGCGAGCCCGGCAGCACGTGCGGCGCGAGGCTCATGGTCTCCTGCCCGCCGGCGATGACGATCTCGGAGTCCCCGTCGCGGATGGCCTGCGCGGCCAGCATCACCGCCTTCAGGCCGGAGCCGCAGACCTTGTTGATGGTCATGGCCGGCACGGCGTGAGGCAGGCCGGCCTTGATCACGGTCTGGCGGGCGGGGTTCTGACCCGAGCCGGCGGTCAGCACCTGGCCCAGGATCACTTCGCCGATCTGTTCAGGCGCGAGGCCCGAGCGGCGCAGCAGCTCGCGCACCACGGTGGCGCCCAGCTCCGGGGCGGCGGTCTTGGCCAGGCTGCCGCCGAACTTGCCGATGGCCGTGCGGGCCGCGGCGACGATGACGATCTCGGTACTCATGGATGGATCTCCGATGATGGGTAGAGGGTGCGGGGCGAGGCCCCCGCCGGGGAGCCGCGCCGGGGCGGACTCAGGCCTTCTGCTTGACGTAGCGGCCGGGCGCCGGCTCGATGGCCTTGTGCTGGCGGTTGCCAGGCGCCTTGGGCGCCGGCTTCAGCGGGCCGGCATGGCTCGCCAGCCACTGGGACCAGTCCGTCCACCAGGAGCCGGGATGCTCGACGGCCGTGCCGAGCCACTGGCCCGCCTCGGCCGGCAGCGCGGCCGTCTTGCCCGTCCAGTAGCTGCGTTTCTTCTTGGCCGGCGGGTTGATCACGCCGGCGATGTGACCGGACGCGCCCATCACGAAGCGCTTCTTGCCCTTGAAGACCTGGGTGCTGCGGTAGGCGGCCTCCCAGGGCACGATGTGGTCCTCGCGCGAGCCGTAGATATAGACCGGCGCCTCGATAGCGCCGAGGTCCAGGCGCTCGCCGCAGACGGTCAGGGCGCCGGGCTTCTTCAGCTCGTTCTGCAGATAGGTGTGGCGCAGGTACCAGCAGTACATCGGGCCGGGCAGATTGGTGGAATCCCCGTTCCAGTACAGCAGGTCGAAGGCCGGCGGGGCCTCGCCCTTGAGGTAGTTGCCGACCACATAGTTCCAGACGAGGTCATTGGGGCGCAGGAAGCTGAAGGTCGTGGCCAGCTCCTGGCCCTTGAGCAGGCCGGGGCCCTTGGGCGCGTCGGGGCCGATGCTCATCTCGCGCAGGCGCACGGAGCCCTCGTCCACGAAGAGGTCCAGCACGCCGTTGCTCGCGAAGTCGATCAGCGTGGTCAGCAGGGTCACGCTGGCGGCCGGCTGCTCGCCGCGCGCCGCCAGCACGGCCAGCGCCGTGGCCAGGATCGTGCCGCCCACGCAGAAGCCGAGGGTGTTGATCTTCGGGCTGCCGCTGATGGCCTGCACCGTGCGGATCGCCTGGATGGCGGCCTGCTCGATGTAGTCGTCCCAGGTCCAGTGCACGCAGGATTCATCGGGGTTGCGCCAGCTCACGACGAAGGTGCGGTGCCCCTGCTCCACGGCATGGCGGATCAGCGAGTTGTCCGGCTGCAGGTCGAGGATGTAGTACTTGTTGATGCAGGGCGGCACCATCAGGAAGGGCAGCTCGTGCACTTCCTTGCCCAGCGGGCGGTACTCGATCAGCTGGAAGAAGTCGTTCTCGAAGACGACATCGCCGGCGGTCGTCGCGACATTGCGACCGACCTCGAAGGCGGACTCGTCCGTCTGGGAGACATGGCCGCGCTGCAGATCGGCCCACAGCAGCTGCATGCCGCGGGCGATGCTCTCGCCCTGGGTCTTGAGCGCCAGCGCCTGGGCCTCGGGGTTGAGCGCGAGGAAGTTGCTCGGCGCGGACGCGTCGACGAACTGCTGCACGGCGAAGCGGATGCGGGCGCGGGTCTTGTCGTCGCCCTCGACCTGCTCGGCCATGCGCTGCAGGGTCTGGGCGTTGAGCAGGTACAGCTGCGCGGTGAAGGCGGACACCGGGTTGCTGCCCCAGGCCTCGTTCGCGAAGCGCCGGTCCGGCAGCTTCGCCGGATGGCCGGCGGAGGCGCTAACCGCCTGGTTCCACAGCCCGCTGGCCTGCTCGAGGTAGTCCTTCTGCAGGGAAGCCCAGGCGTCGACGGGGACCTTGAGCCCTGCAAAGCTCTTCATGGCTTCGCCCATGCCGGCCTGGAAGTCGCTGGCCATGTGCTCGGCCATCTTGCCCGCCGCCTCCGCGGCGGCACCGAGGGAGAAGGGATCGTTGGCGGATGCGTTGCCCGCACCCTTGCTCTTGGAATTCATGTGTCTCCTCGCGGAATGAACGGCACCCGGGCGCCGTCCGTGGCAGGTTCAGGCCGGATGCACCGGCGCTGGCTCAACCCTTGAGCCAGCGTCTCACGATGGCTTCACAGCATACCCAGGCAAGAAGCTTGCCACAGTCGATGTTGTACGCTTCAAAACTTACCTTCTTATGACGCTCGCGATCCGAGGATCGCGGCAACGCCCGCCCGCATGTACCTCATCGCCATTGCCTGGCTCTACGTCGCCCTCATGATGGCCCTGGCCGAAGCGAGCAGCCCGCAGGGCAGCATCTTCGGCGCATTGATCACCTTCCTGCTCTACGGCGTGGCGCCGATGGCGCTGGTGATGTACCTCGTCGGGACGCCCGCACGGCGCAAGGCGCGGCGGGCGGCCGAGGCCCTGGCGGAGGCTCAGGCCCAGGCTCAGCCCGTGAGCGACGCCCCGGCCTCAGGCCAGCGTGATGGCCGCGACGAGCCGCCCGCTGAGCCGCTCCCGGCGGTAGGAAAAGAACCGTGAGGGATCGCTGTACGTGCACCAGCGGCCGCCGCTGAGGCGCGTCACGCCCGCTGCCCGCAGGCGCAGCGCCGCCAGCGCCGGCAGATTGGCCCGCCAGCGGGGCTCGCCGGCCGCATTGGGCTGGTAGCGGAAGAGCTGCGACTGCGCCGCGCCAAGGTCCGCCCGGGGCTCCACGCCGAAGGCCGTCAGCACGTCCGCGCCGACCTCGAAGGCCTCCGGTCCGATGCTCGCCCCGAGCCAGGCCTGGACCTCACCCGGCTCGCAGGCAGACGCCTCGCACAGCGCCTGGACGGTGTTCTCGAGCACGCCATCGGCCAGCCCCCGCCAGCCCGCATGCGCGCCGCCGACCGCCCTTGGTGCAGCGAAGAGCACCGGCAGGCAGTCCGCCACCTGAATGGCGCAGCCCAGCCCCGGGATGGTGCTGATGCAGGCATCGGCCTTGGGCACCTTGGCGTCCGGCTTGGCCCAGTCCGGCTTCAGATGCAGCACCTTGCTGCCATGCACCTGTGGCAGGAACACCAGCGAGGCCCCGAGCGCCTCGGCCACGCGCCGGCGGTTCTCCTCGACGGCCGCCGGCTCGTCCTGCACGGCCGATCCCACGTTGAGGCTGGCGTAGGGCCCGGTGCTGACGCCGCCGGCGCGGGTGCTCATCAGCGCGCGCACCTGCGGCGCGTCCCACTCGGGCACGAGCCAGTCGGGATGCGGCCCGGCGCTCATTCGGCGTCCGGGCAGGCGGCGGGCTGGGTCTTGGCGAAGGCGTCCAGCTTCATGCAGGCCTCGTGGATACGCAGGACGGTGGGCACGTGGTCCAGCCGCGCCTTGAAGCGCTGGGCGTTGAAGATCTGCGGCACCAGCAGGCAGTCCGCCATGCCCGGGGTGTCCCCGAAGCAGAAGGTGCCGGCGCGGCCCTCGCCCACCAGGCGGCGCTCGACGACCTCCAGCCCCGTCTCGACCCAGTGGCGGTACCAGCGGTCCTTGTTGTCGTCGCTGACGCCCAGCTCCTGCGTCAGGTAGCGCAGCACGCGCAGATTGTTCAGCGGGTGGATCTCGCAGGCGATGTCCTGCGACAGCGCGCGGACATAGGCGCGATCCAGCGGGTCGCGCGGCAGCAGCGGGGCGTCCGGGTGCGTCTCGTCCAGGTACTCGATGATGGCCATGGACTGCGTGACCGTGGCGTCGCCATCGCGCAGCAGCGGCACCAGACGCGAGGCCGAGACGGCGGCGTAGGACTCGTTGAACTGCTCGTTCTTCGCCAGGTGCACGGGGCGGTAGTCGTAGGCCAGGCCCTTGAGCGCGAGGGCGATGCGCACGCGGTAGGACGCGGAGGAGCGGAAGTAGTTGAAGAGTTCCATGGCAGGTTCGGGACGATGTCGGATGACGGTGGCGAAAGGTCGGCCGCAGGCCGCTGGCGGTATGTTGCCACGGCCCCGCTACACTGGACCGATGTTCCTCACCCGACGCTTCAAGCACTGCCCCAGCTGCGGCAACCAGGTCGTCTACCAGGTGCCGGCCGACGACAACCGCGAGCGGGCCACCTGCACCGGCTGCGGCGCCATCCACTACGAGAACCCGCTCAATGTGGTCGGCACCCTGCCCGTCTGGGAAGACCAGGTGCTGCTGTGCCGCCGGGCCATCGAGCCGCGCCATGGCAAGTGGACGCTGCCGGCCGGCTTCATGGAGCTGGGCGAGACCACCGCCGAGGGCGCCGCGCGGGAGACCGACGAGGAGGCCGGCGCGCAGATCGAGCTGCAGGGCCTCTACTGCGTGCACAACGTCGTGCAGGTCGGCCAAGTGCACCTGTTCTACCGGGCGCGGCTGCTGAGCCCCGTCTTCAATCCCGGCCCCGAGACGCTGGAGGCCCGCCTGTTCCGCGAGGACGAGATCCCCTGGGACGAGCTGGCCTTCCGCACGGTCCGAGAGACGCTCGAGCGCTTCTTCGAGGACCGCCGCCGCGGCGAGGGCTTCGGCCTGCACAGCGCCGACATCCGCTGAGCGCCGCCGGCGCGCCGGCCCGGCTTCGCCTCAGGGCTTGATCATCTGCCCCGTGGCCCACGGCCCGGTGATGCCGTCGACCTCGATGTCCCACAGCGCCTGGGCGTCCAGGCCGTCGTTGACGCCCTCGGCGTAGACCTTCAGCGCCAGGCTGCGCAGCATGATGACGAGCCCGCGCACGAAGGCGGCCCGCGCGGCGTCCGCCGCGATGCCCGTCACCACCGCCGCGTCGAGCTTCACGTAGTCCAGCCCGGCCTGGTAGAGACGGTCCACCTGCGCCAGGCCCGCGCCGGCATGCTCCAGGCCCAGCGCCACGCCCAGCGGGCGGATCTGCCGGCCGAGCTCATGCAGCAGCTCGAAATGCACCAGCGCCGCGGACTCGCCCAGCTCCAGTCCCAGCCGGCGTGCCGACTGCGGGGACTGGAAGATCAGCTCGCGCAGCCGGGCCACGAAGCTGCCTTCCTGCAACGAGGCCGGCGCCAGGTTGACGCAGCGCGGCTGGCCGTCGTCCGCGATGGCGGAGAGCGCCAGCTGCACCGCGCGCAGATCGGCCTCGGCGCTGAGCCGGCTGCGCAGCGCCAGCGGCAGCCAGCGGGCCGCCGGCAGGAACTCGCCCTGGGGCAGCAGCTGCAGCTGCAGCGGGCATTCCCAGTGCAGCAGCAGGCCATTGCGGTCCATCACCGGGAAGGGCTGCAGGCGCGCACGGCCCGCATCCAGGCAGTCGCCGATCTGCTGACGCCACACGCGCTCGCCCTGCGAGGGCAGGTCCTCGTCCTCGACGCGCTGGAAGGCCAGGCTCACGCCCCCGCCCTGCTCGGCGCGCGCCAGCACGGCGTCGGCCTCCGCGAACCAGTGGGACATCGGCCGCGTGCGGGCCATGTCGATGGCGGCGATCGACAACTGCACGCCGCCCTCGCCCGCCCCGCCCGTCCCCGCACCCGCGCCTCCCGGCAGCGCCGAGCGCAGCGCGTCGGCCAGCGCCTGGGCGGTGTCCTCGGCCACGTCGGGGGCCGGCAGCCACAGGGCGAGGTCGGTGCCGTTGAGGCGCCCGGCCAGGCAGCCGCGCACGCGGTCGGGATAGGCCTTCACCGCCCGGGCGATCGCCTGGATGAGCTGGTCCACCTGCTGGTGCCCCAGCCGCTGGTTGAGCGAGGCGAGCGCCCCGAGGCGCAGCAAGATGAAGCCGCCGCGCACCGGGCCATCGTCGCGGCCCAGCGCCGACTCGAACTCCGCCAGAAACTGCTTGCGCAGCGTCAGCCCGGTCAGGCTGTCGCAGTAGGCCTGCTGCTGCAGCACCTGCAGCTGCTCGGCCTGCGCCTCGAACAGGGAGCGGACCTTGACCACCATCGTGTTGAGCGCCCCCGTCAGGCGGGCCAGCTCGGGCACGCGGGCCTCCTCGATGGTCATGAACTGCCCCTGGACGAGCGCATTGGCCTGCTGCACGGCGGCGTCCAGCGGCGCGCGGATGCGGCGCAGGCCGACGGCCGCCAGCCCGGTGGCCACGAGGCCCACGCCCAGCAGCCAGGCGGCGATGCGCAGGAAGCTCTGCCACAGGGTCTCGTGGGCATAGGCGCTCTGGCTGCGGACCTCCACCGTCCCCAGCGCCTGCCAGCCGTTGGACACCTGCGCCATGCCCGGCTGCACCTCCAGCGGCAGCCAGCCCTTGAACCAGTCCGGCGCGCGGCCCGGTGCGGGCGCGGCGCTCTTCTCGAAGGCCACCGTGCCGTCCGCCCGCCGCCAGCGCAGCACCTCGTAGGCGCCGGTGTCGAACTGCGCCGAGACGAGCAGGCTCATCAGACTCTCGTCGCCATGCTGCTGGGACAGCGCCAGGGCCAGGGCACCCGCGTTGTCCTCGTTCTTCAGTTGCAACTGGGTCTGCAGCACCTGGCGGACCGACCCGGCAGACACCGCCACGCTGGCCAGCAGGGCCAGCAGCAGCACGGCGAGCAGCAGGGCCGCGACTTGACGCATCAAAGACATGGTTGGTGGTTCCCCTCGGCGGTATTCATTAGAAGCCCTCGGCGCGGGCCTTGCCCAGCGCGTCGCGCCATTGCGACAGCCGGGCAGCCGGATTGCCCGCGGGCGCGCCCGCGACGCCGCTCCACAGTCCCTCGCTGTTGAAGCTGAATACGGGCGACAGGTCCGGTCGTGCCGAGGCCGGCCGGATCTGCGGCTGCAGGTTGTCCAGGATCAAGGGCTCGGCCTGCGGCTGCGCATAGTAGGCCAGCACCATGTGGGCCTGCGGCCGGCCGTCCAGCATGGCCCGGACATAGACCAGGCGCAGCCGGGCCGGCTCCACGCCCAGGGCCAGCAGGCTGAAGTACTTGGCGATCGCGTAGTCCTCGCAATCGCCGCGGCCCTTCTCCAGCGTCTCGAGCGGGCTCGCCCAGTAGTCGACCACGCCCCAGACCTCCTGGTCGTCGCGGAACTGGATGCGGCGGTTGTAGAAGTCGTTGACGGCGGCGAGCCGGGCCTCCTCGTCCAGCGGCTGGGCCTTCTCCAGCAGTTGCACGAGCGCGCGGGCCCCGTTCAGCGCCTTGGTGGATCGCGAGGCGGCGATGTCGAGGAACTGCTGGGTGTCGAGCGCCTGGCTCCACAGGCTCAGCCCGGCCATCAAGCCGGCCAGCAGGACGAGGCGCCCACGCCGCAACACCTGCCGGGGCCGGCCCGGCCGAAGCGGGGCCGCCCCGGGCCGGCCGGGGGCAGGAAGGGCGTTCGTCAAGCGCAAGGGGGACCTGGGTCGCTCTGGGAGGTGAGGGGTCGGAATCCGGGACCGGGCCAGTATCGCTCGCCCCTCCCGGCCCCCGCCCGGGATTTGCCTGGATGGCCGGGATGCCCGCCCCGCAATGCCGCCAGAGCGGGGAATTTCCACAGTTTGCGGGCCGTCGCCGGCGGGTGCCCGACCGATAATCGGCGGCGTCACGGCCGCTCCCGGCCAGCCCTCGCCCCCATGAATTCGCAAGCCATTCGCCAGGAACTGGACCAGGCCCGCGCCCACGGTCCCCTGCGCCAGATCGTCATCCCGCCCTGCCCCGACCTGCTGCAGCGCCTGCAGCACGCCATGAAGGAGGCCGAGCCGGATTTGACCGAGGTCGCCCGGATCGCGGCCAGCGACGTCGCCATGGCCGCCACACTGCTGCGCACGGCCAACAGCCCGCTGCATCTGGCCGACGGCATGCCCTGCAGCACCGTCGGGCAGGCCATGAACCGCCTGGGGCTGAACGAGACCGCCGCCATCCTGACCGGCTTCGCGCTGCGCAACGCCATCCCGGTCAACAGCCCCCACCTCACGCGCTTCTGGCAGCGTGCCGCCAAGCGCGCGCACGCCATGCGCTACATCGCCCGCCAGCTGCCGGGCCTGTCGCCCGACCTTGCCCACACCTACGGCCTCTTCTGCCATGTCGGCATCCCCGTGCTGCTGCAGAGCGTGCGCGGTTACGGCGCCACCATGGTGGAGGCCGGTGCCCGCATCGACCGCCCCTACATCGCCACCGAGAACGTCAACCACAAGACGGACCACGCCGTGGTGGGCGCCCTGCTGGCGCGTGCCTGGAGCCTGGCGCCTTCGCTGATGGCGGCCATCCGGCTGCACCACGACTTCGAATCCCTGGGCGATGCCGACATCGAGCCCGAGGTCCACACGCTCGTGGCCGCCGGGCTGATCGCCGAGCAGCTCATGCGCCGTCACGAGGGCCTGCCCGAGGACGCCGACTGGGCCAGCCACCACCAGCGCGCCATGGCCTGGCTGCACATCGGCGAGGAAGACCTGGAGAACTGGAACGAAGCCGTCCAGGACCTGCTGAGCGAGGACTAACCGCGCGTCGCCCGGCGCCATGAAAAAGGCAGGCCCGCGGGCCTGCCTTTTTCATGGGGGGCGCCGGCTGCCGGCGCCCGATGAGCCGCCCGTGCTCAGGGCTGCACGGGGTTGTTCTCGGCGAAGTACTCGTGGCTGTCGGCGTTGTCCAGGGCCTTGGTGGGATTGGACAGCGCCAGCGACTTGGCCGCGCTCTGGCCATAGGCCCAGTCATCAGTGCCGGCGACGACGGTGAAGTGCGTCATCTCGTGCACCAGCGTGCCGCCCTTGGAGTCCGTCCCGGTCATCGGGGCCGACCAGAAGGCGCCGCAGACGTAGATCTTGTACGGCTGGTTCGGGTAGACGTAGGCGTAGGTGCCGGAGTCCTTGCAGCTGCAGTCGAGCGTCAGGGGCTTGTTCTTGAACGCATCCAGGGCCTTGGAGTAGTGGGACTTGGCGGTGTTCCAGCCCGTGGTGCTGAAGGCGCCGAACCAGGTCTTGTAGCGCGTCGTGGCCGAGGGCGTGGCGCTCAGGTAGTTGTACGAGGACTGCGAGTAGTTCGTCGCGGCCGTCACGGCGCTGGCCAGGGTGGTCTTCTGCGTGGCCGTGCAGTTGCCGGTGTAGGAGATCGAGGCGGCCAGCGACGGCGCCAGTGCGGCTTGCGCCTGGGGCTGCGGCGTGCGGCCCTCCAGCCAGACGTAGGTCGGCGCGGCGGCATCCGCGGCCAGCAGGCCCATCTGGCCGGACTGCTGCTTCGCCAGGCCGACGTACTCGATGGCATAGCGGCCGTTCTCGCTCATGTCGTAGCCGCCGGTCAGCTCGACCTGGAAGCTCAT
This sequence comes from Burkholderiaceae bacterium, assembly GCA_041912595.1. Lineage (GTDB taxonomy): Bacteria > Pseudomonadota > Gammaproteobacteria > Burkholderiales > Burkholderiaceae_C > Roseateles_B. The sequence goes on along the minus strand of JAYRMR010000022.1, from coordinate 14,981 downwards.
CGAGGCGCCGGGGGCCAGGCGCACGACCTCGTGCTCGGCCGACGCGGTGCGCTTGACCAGGCGCCCCTGGTAGGCCACCGGCTCGCCGTCGCGGGTGATGCGGAACAGCGCGGCTTCATGCACCTCGCCCGGCAGCTGGGTCTTGGGCAGGAACATCGGGGTGCGCGAGGTGTTGGTGAGCGTCAGCGTGACGTGGACATCCACATCACCCTTGAGCACCGGGGTCGCGACATCGAGACGGACGGACAGACCTGCGGCCTGGGCGGAAACGGCTGCGGTAGCAGCGCCGGCCAGAACGGCCCACTTGACCAGGGAATGGTTCATTGGAGACTCCATCGAGTGTGAGGGGCGCCGTGCACCCCCCCCGCGGCGGTGCACCAGCTGCCAGCGACTCTAGGAACCCCCTCCCGGGGCGCCAACTGTCAGGCCCTACAGGGCCCCGTCAGGTGTGCAAGGGACAAGGAAATCGGGAAAACAAGGAGGCACGCCGCTCGATTTCGTGGCTTCGCGCGGCGTGCGTGCGCGATGGCGGCGGCACAAAAAAAAGCCGGGCGCAGGGCCCGGCCTTCTCAGGGAACGGTGGCCGATCAGCCGCCGGCCGACTCCACCGGCAGGCCCTCGGCCTCCCACTCGGGCAGGCCGCCGCGCAGCCAGTAGACCGTCTTGAAGCCCTTGGCCTGCGCCTGCTTCGCCGCCTTGTACGACTTCCAGCACTCGGCGCCGTTGCAGGCAAAGATCACCGCCTGCGAGGGCTTGAGCTTGTCCGCCTTGTCGAGCGCGCTGAAGTCATCCATCGCCGGATTGAAGGCGACGTCCTTGAGGCTCTTCTCGACGTAGGGCACCCACAGTGCCCCGCGGATGTGGCGCGCGGTGAATTCCTTCTCGATGCGGGTGTCCACCAGCACGGCGCCCTTGGCCTGCAGCTGCTGGGCCTCGCGCGCCGTCACGCGGGTCACGCCGGGCAGCTGCGTGGGCGTGAAGTGGCCGAGGTCCGCCACGCGCTTGTACTCCTGCATCTCCGGCTTGAACTTCGCCTGGGTCAGGCCGGTGCTGGCGGGCACGGCGGCAAACCACTGCGCCAGGCGCGCGCGGGCATCGGCCGGCATGTCCTTCTTGACGACGACGCTGAAGCCGCCCGGGACCGGCTCGGAGCTGGCCAGCACCTTGGCGGCGGTGCCATGCTGCCCCTGCCAGTCCTTCCACTCGCTCTGGCGCACGACGGTGGCATCGGCGCTGCCCACCAGCAGCGCGGCCAGCCCGGCCTGCGGGTAGCGCTCGTGGGCGACGCGCAGGTCCTGCATCGACAGCCCGCCCTGCGTGAGCAGGCCGCGGGCCATGTAGGTGTAGATGGAATCCTGCTGCGGCAGGTAGAGGCGGCGGCCGCGCAGGGCGCCGAGGTCGGCCACGTCGGCGCGGACGACCAGCACGAAGGGCTCCGAGCCCTGCGTGGCACCCAGCAGCTCGTAGCCGCGGCTGAGCGCCGAGGCCGCGATCTGCGCCGGGCCGATGAAGAGCTCGTAGCCGCCGCTGCGCGTGGCACGCATCATGTCGGTCAGGTCCTCGCTGGTGGCCAGACTCACGGGCTGGCCGAGCACCTTGCCCAGGCCGGCCTCGACGCCTTGCTGCGAGACCATCAGCCCCGCCTTGCGCTGCGTGGGCTCGACCACCACCATGGCATTGACGGCCGCGTGCACCTGGCCCGCGATCAGCGCGCCCAGCACGGCGGCGGACGCCCGACCCAGGACTCTCGTGTTGCCAGCTTTACTCATGACTTTCCCCAACTGTTCTTGATAGGACTGAAGCGTAGTGCGACAGATGCTCACCCTCTGTCGAATGTCGGTGAGTTTTGTTTCAGATCGTCACAGCTGCGTCCTGTGCAGCGGGGACTTGCTGTCATCCGCTGCCCTCACAATGCGCGCAGCGCCAACCGGGCCATACCATCACAAGAGGAGCCACCATGACCACCAAGAGCCATGACGATCTGATCGCCCGCCGCCGCGTGCTGGGCGGAGCCGCCACCGCACTGGGCGCCCTGGGCCTCAGCGGCTGGGCGCAGGCCCAGACCTCGGCCACCACGCCGGTCGCCGCCCCGGCCGCCAAGCCGCTGCCGGCCTACGCCGCCTGGAAGAACCCGTCCGCCGTCGTGGTCCACAGCGCCACCACCATCGAGACGCGCCGCGGCGCCTTCGGCAGCAGCGTGATCACGCCCGCGCAGCAGCTCTACATCCGCAACAACCTGCCCGCGCCCGACGCCGCCATCGTCGAGAACCGCGACGCCTGGACGCTGGACGTCGACGGCGTGAAGCAGCCCCGCTCGCTGACGCTGGCCGAGCTCAAGACGCTGGGCCTCGAGACCGTGGCCACCGTGCTGCAGTGCTCCGGCAACGGCCGCGGCTTCTTCCCCAGCAAGCCCAGCGGCACGCCCTGGACGGTCGGTGCGGCCGGCTGCGTGCTGTGGAGCGGCGTGCCCGTGCGCAATGTGGTGGCGGCCCTGGGCGGCCTGGCGGACGGCGCGGTCTTCATCACCGGCACGGGCGGCGAGAAGCTGCCCGAGGGCGTGGATCCGCTGAGCGTGGTCGTCGAGCGCTCCGTCCCCATCAAGGCCCTGGGCGACTGCCTGCTGGCCTGGGAGATGAACGGCGAGCCGTTGTCGCTGGCGCATGGCGGCCCGCTGCGGCTGATCGTCCCGGGCTACCAGGGCGTCAACAACATCAAGTACATCAAGCGGCTGGCCTTCGGCGCCACCGAGTCCAAGGCCAAGATCATGGCCCACGGCTACCGCATGACGCCGCCCGGCGGCCAGAGCAGCCCGGACCAGGCCTCCGTCTGGGAGATGAACGTCAAGTCCTGGATCAACGGCCCGCTGTCGGACGGCGGCCCGGTGAAGGCCGGCCTCGTGCAGCTCCATGGCGTGGCCTTCGGCGGCACGCGGGCGGTCGAGCGCGTGGAGGTCAGCACGGACGGCGGCCAGACCTGGCAGGCGGCCCGCCTCGTGGGCCCCGACCTCGGCCGCTTCGCCTGGCGCCAGTTCAGCCTCGCGGTGAAGCTGGCTCCCGGCAGCTACCAGATCGCCAGCCGCGCCGTCGACTCGGCCGGCCAGGTCCAGCCGGCCGAGCGCGTCGAGAACGCCCACGGCTACAACAACAACAGCTGGCGCGACCACGCGATCCAGCTGGTGGTGGCCTGATGGCAAGACCTGACCCCGCGCCGTCGCTGCGGCGGGCCCTGCCGGCGATGCTGCTGGGCCTGAGCGTCGGCACCGGCGCCCTCGCCCAGGGCGCCGCCGACGGGCTGGAGGCCCAGATGCAGCGCGGCCGCGCCCTCTTCACGGGCAAGGCCGCCCCGCCCTGCGCCCTGTGCCACACCCTGGCCGCGGCGGGCAGCGACGGGCAGATCGGCCCCGTGCTGGACGAGCTCAAGCCCGACGCCGCCCGCGTGCGGCGCGTGCTGCAGAGCGGCCTGGGCGTCATGCCCAGCTATGCCGGCAAGCTGGACGCCGCGGACATGGAAGCCCTGGCGCAGTTCGTCTCCCGCTCGGCGGGTGCCGGCGCGCCTTGACACCGGCAGCGAACGCGCCGAACGACCGTTCGTGCACAAGTGCACGGCCTGTGCGCGCGGCGCGCGTGCAAACCCTGAGCGACGCCCGCGCGCCGGCTCCCTAGGATGCGCGCACTCAGGGAGAAAACCATGTCACGACGCTGGCGCCTGGGGCTGGCCCTGCTTGCGATGGCCGGGCTGCTCGGGCTGAGCTGCCACCAGTACCAGAGCCTGCAGGCCGCCTTGCCGGCGCCGCTGCAGCCGGACCCGCGGGCGGCCGAGTACCAGGCGCTGAGGAAGCTCGCCGGGGCGCTGAGCCGCTCCCTGAGCGAACCCGGCCTGGCGCAGGACGATGTCCGCGAGTTCCGCGCCCGCCAGCGCGCCCTGGGTCTCTTCGCGGCCTATGTGAACAGCAGCCCGTTCCGCTCCGAACTGCTGTTGGTGGCCGACAAGCCGGCCTGGACCGAAGGATGGCTCAGCGCCGCCTCCCCCACCCGCCTGCACGAGGGCCTCTCGGGCGAGGCGAACTGGATCATTCCCGTGCCGACCGGCCTGAGCGGCCCCGGCGGCCCCGACACCCCTCCCCTGCGCTGGTCTTTGCAGGTGCGTTCCCTGGAGGCGCCCGCCCCGCCCCTGGAGGCCTCCCAGCTGCAGCGCCATCTGGGCGTTCTGCTGCTGTGCAGCAGCCTCGCCGCGCTGCTGGGCGGTCTCCTGCTGGGGCGCCTGTGGCGTGCCGGACCCGACCGCGACGCGCGGCTGCAGGGGCCGGCTCACCCCGCCTGGGATGCCGTCCGCACGGATCTCGGCCCGCTGGACGACGCCGTCAGCGACCACATGCGCCTGCGCGGCGAGCTGGCCCGCCAGAGCGAGGAACTGGCCGCCGTGACGGAAGCCGTGCGCCTGCGCCGCGAGCAGCGGCGCCGCGAGGGCCAGCCGGCCTGACGCTGCCCAGCGCCGGCCAGGCGCCAGGCCCGGGCGCTGCAGGGCTCACGAGCGCCTGCACGCGCCGGCCGGCATCGGCGCAGCCACGACAATCGCCGCATGTCCGCCCGCCTCGACTACCTCTCCAACCGCGACCGTCAGCACCGCATCGCCGCCCTGGTCATCGCGCTCCTGTTTGCGCCCCTGGGCTGGAAGCTGTTCGGCCCGCGCGGCGAATGGGTCACCATCCAGACGCTGCGCTGGCAGCGCGACATCGAGATCGAGCGCCTCTCGGAGGTCAATGACTCCAGCTGGTGCGACGAGATGCCCGAGGGCGTGCAGGAGGTCCAGCGCAAGCTGATGGAGGACCCCACCGGCCAGCGCCCCGAGGCCAGCCCGCACTGCCGCTACACGGGCCTGCAGTGGCGCACGCTGCGTGCCGTGCGCGCGCAGGGCGAGCATCCCCAGCCCCCACACTGGGGCACGCCGGTGCTGGCCGCGGTGCCGCCGGGCCAGCCCGGTGCCGAGCGCATCAGCAAGTACAAGGGGATCTACGAGGTCGTCATGGTCGACAGCCAGGCCCGCGACTGGACCTGCCGGCTGACGCTGCAGCAGTGGTCGGCCCTGAAGCCGGGCCAGGAGTTCCGCCTCTTCGTCGACCGTTTCGGCGTGGCCAACTGCAGCACCGTGCCCGGCGTCCGCTGATCCTGACGCTCCTGGCACGCCTGGCACGCCTCGCACGCCTGGCGGGCGACCCTCACGGGCAGGCCGCCGGGCGGGCCGACTTTCTCAATGGCGGATGGTGATGCCGCCGAGCACCAGCGAGCCGCGGACTTCCAGCTCGCGGGCCGCGGCCAGCGGCGGCTGGGTCTTGTCCTCGACCTGACCCAGCACCGATGAGGCCGTGACGCGCACGCGGCAGTCCGTCGGCACCCGCAGCTCCAGGCCGGCCATCACGAGGGACACGTCGATCACGGCGCGCTGGAAGCCCGCCTGGCTCAGGTCCAGCTCGACCCCGCCCAGCGCCACCTGCACCTGGCCGCCGGTGAAGTCCTGCGCCTGCACACGGACCTGCTGCCCGCTGAGCACCGCCTTGACGTCCAGCGGACCGGCCTGGTGATCGTGCTGGCCGCGGTCAAACAGGCCCGCCTTGCCCGGCACGCCGGCCGGGCCGGGGCGACGGGTCAGGAGCATGCCGCCCACGCCGATCAGGAACAGCGGCCAGAGGTCCCGGAAGTCCATGTGCAGCCAGCCCAGGCGGCGGAACAGCAGGAAGCAGCCGATGGCGAGCAGCACGCCGCCCACCACCTGCTCGCCCTTGTCGTTCGGGGCGGCCGTCAGCAGGCGCGCCGCGCCCAGGGCGATGATGAGCACCGGCCAGAACGGCAGGTAGCGGCGCACTTCGAAGAGATGGAGGCTGTCCAGCAGGAAGGCACAGCCCGCAAAGACCAGCGCCAGGCCCAGCCACAGCTGGTGGCTGGGCGCACGGCGGGGCGACGACGGGGTCGAGTGCTCCTGGGGGCCTGTCGAGGGGCTGGAGTGGTCGGGCATGCTCATGCGGCCTCCTCATCGAAGCGTTCAAGGACGAAATGCAGGATCTTGGCGATGCCCAGCGCAATCAGCAGCCAGGGCCAGGACTCGCGGAAGCTGAAGTCATACCAGCCGGTCTCGCAGGCATAGAACCAGGCGGCGACGGCCCCGAGGAAGAGCGCACGGGTGAGACTGCGGGCCGTGCGCGCCAGCACGAGGCTCAGGGCCGCGACGGCGGCGATCACCAGGGACCACGGCGCCTCGAACTGGAACCAGCTGGGCCAGCCGTGCCGGTGCACCAGCAGCGCCACGCCCGCCACGATCAGGAAAAGGCCGAAGCCGCTGCGCCCCTCGCCCCGCGCATAGCGGCGCCTCCGTTCGGCGCGGCGCAGCGCCCGCTCCTGCTGCTGTTCGATGTTCATCACGTCCTCCGGTCGTCCGCGGCACGGACGGCTGCGGATCTGGCGGCACCATAGCGGCCCGGCTCGCCGCTGTCTTCAGGGATGTTGCCAAGTGGCCGCCGGGCGTGACGAAACGCAGAGGCGCCCGATGAACGGCAGGTGAGTCCTCCCGCCCGCCCGGGAGCGGGGGCCCTCCGCTCAGGCGGGGTTGTAGGCGCGATAGCTGAGGTGCTGGGGCAGCTGCACGCGCAACAGGCCGTAGCGCCCCGGGGACTCGTGCCAAGTCGAGGGATAGAGCTCCTCCGGCGGCGACCCCAGCGCCTTGACCAGCGTGTCCTGGATCAGCGTCTGCACGTACTGCTCGCCGGCGGCGCCGACCAGGTTCGCCACGTTCGCATTGTTCAGGGCCCGCGTGACGTCACCCACCAGCAGCTCGCGGTTCTTGAGGAGGTAGCTGCGCAGCGTCTGCGCATCGAAGCTCCCGAGCACCAGCTCGATCTGCGGGACGGTCAACACGCCCGTGCCGAGGTAGATCTCCAGCTTGGCATCCAGCAGCCGAAACGTGCGGGCCTCGAGGTCCCGGGCACGCTCCGTGTCGTCCCGCTCGCGCAGGGCCGGGGACTGCTGCAGGAGCGCCTCCTTGCGGCGCAGCATCTCGCGCAGCTCGTCCTCGGTGTGGCCGCCGGCCGAGAAACGCTGGCGCAGCGTGGCCCAGTCCTCGCCCTGCGCCGGCCGCTGCGCGCCGTAATGGCCCACCAGCACGGCGGCGCCCAGCGCGAGCGCCAGACCGATCGCCCAGCGTCCGATCGACACCGGCGAGGCCGCCCGCGCCGGCCCGCGCTGACCCGCCCGGGCGCGGCCTGCAGTGGCGCCACCGGCCGCCCCCGCCGACCGCGCATTCCGCGACGCGCCGGCTGTAGCGCCGGCTGAAGCGCCGGCCGGCGGCGCCGAGGTCTGCTGGGCGGCCAGCGCCTCGTCGTAGGCGGCACGGCGGGCCGGGTCCGACAGCACGTCGTAGGCCTCCGTGATGGCGGCCGTGCGCGCGGCAGCTTGCGGATCGTCCGGGTGACGGTCCGGGTGGTAGCGCTGCATGAGGCTGCGGTAGGCGGCGCGCAGCACTTCCGGGCTCGCCCGGCTGCTGACCTCGAGGGTGTCGTAGTGGTTCACGGGCCGTCAGTCCAGGCGGTCGAAGGTGGTTTGCGAGCCGTCACGCTCGAGCAGCACGAAGCGTCGGGCTTCCGCGGACACCACGGGGTTGACGTCCCGGACGAGGTCGCCGCTGTCGTCCCGGACCGTCCAGACCAGGCGCTGCCCGTCCAGCTGCCACAGGCCGTACTGCAGGACCTTGCCGTCGCCGGTGCGGATTTCCCATTCGCCGTTGGGCAGCAGGTGCATCGGGGTCAGGGCCAGCCGCGAGGACTTCCACTGCCCCACGAACTGCGCGGCCTCCAGCTTCTTCTGGCAGGCCGCCAGCAGGGCCGGCACCATCGCAAGACCGGCCAGGCCGGCCAGGCCGGCGAGGGCGCGACGGCGAGGGCTCATGGCGTGTTCATCCGCTCTTTGATCTGCTTCAGGCGCAACTGCAGGCGCTTGCGCTCGTAGTCGTTGTTCGTCATGGAGATCTCGAGCGCCAGCTGCTCGGCCTCGAACTTCAGGCGCTGCTGCTCCTCGGCCTGCTCGGCCATGGCACGCTGCACCTCGCGGGTCGTCTCGTCGCCCCGGCGGCGGTTCTCCTCGTCGATGCGGCGCTGCTGCTCCTCGGCCCGCTGGTTGTCGACGCTGCTCTGGCGTTCCTGGTTCTCGCGGCGGCGGCGCTCGGCCTCCATCATCTCCATCTCGGCGCGATTGGCCGGACGCACGCCGTGGGTCTGGTAATAGTCCTGCAGGGCGGCCTGCTCCGAGGCGCGACGCTCCTGGGCCTCCCGGGCCTCGATCTGGGCGCGGGCGCTCTTGGTGGAGCAGCGGGACACGCCCATGGAGACGCCGATCAGCAGCGCCACCAGCAGCGCATAGCCCAGCAGCCGGGCCATGCCGGGCGGCCAGTCGCTGAAGAGGCCATCGGGTCGCGCCGAGGCCGCGCCGATGTCCGCCCGCGCCATCAGGGCGTCGGCACGCAGCGCCAGGGCATCGGCGCGCAGGCCCAGGGCGTCCGCCCGGGTCCCGGAGGACGGCCCCCCGATCGTCGCCAGCGCGCCCGAGCCGTAGGCCGCGGCGGCGGCCTTGGCGGCGGCGTCGAGGTCGGCGTCGTAGCCCGCGCGGGAGATCGGGTCATTGAGCGTGGTGTACGCGACGCGCAGCAGCTGCACGCGGTCGTCGAAGTCCTGCTTCGGCAGCGTGACGCGCAGCGCCTCGAGCGCCTCCAGCTCCAGTCGATAGCCGGTCCGGATCTCGGTGGCCGTGGCCTCCCGTCGCACCCCCAGCAGCTCGTACAGCGTTCTCGTGTCCTTCATGCCCTACCCCAAGTGCCTCGGTCGAACCGGGCCGTGCTTGCTCGCCGTCGCCCCAGGCCGGGGCTCCCTCTTGTGTGCCCATGACCGGGCCCCGCCAAGTGTAGCGAGGCTGAGGCGCACTCCGGGCGGACCCGCTTCTTCACGGAGACAGGAAATCCCTGCCGGCCCCCTCGCCGGTCCCGGGCGTTGGCCCCGCGACACACCGAGGCAGCCCGCCAGCGCCCTGCCGACGCGCCGCAGCCGTGCGCCGGGGCGAAGGCGCGGCACTTTTGCTCGCGGCCGCGCCGCGGCCCTCACGCGGCACGCCGGCCCGCGTTACGCTTCTGCTTTTCGGAGTTGCGGCCCATGGTGACCACGGTCAAGCGCGAGGATTTCACTTTTCTGGTGGTGGACGATTTCTCGACCATGCGGCGCATCATCGGCGGCCTGCTGCGCGAGATCGGCTTCAAGAAGATCCTGGAGGCCGAGAACGGCCTGCTGGCCCTGCGCCAGCTGGAGCTCTCGGCCGAGTCCGGCGAGCCCATCCACTTCGTGCTCAGCGACGTCAACATGCCGGAGATGAACGGCTTCGAGCTGCTGGAGGCCATCCAGTCCAAGCCGGCCGAGAGCCCGCTGCGCAAGATTCCCATCCTGCTGGTGACGGCCGAGGGCCGCAAGGATGACATCCTGCGCGCGGCCAAGGGCGGCGCCTGCGGCTACGTGGTCAAGCCCTTCAACAAGGAAACCCTGGCCGACAAGATCCACCTGGCGCTGAAGCACCGCGCCATCCTGGTGGAATGAGCAGGGCCCTGTTCTCCGGGCGACTTGCCGGCCTGCTGGGCGCCCTGGTCCTGGGCGCGATGACGGGCGCCGCTGCACAAGCCCCGTCAAGATCCGCCACCCCTGGCGCCCCCGCCAAGGTCGTCGTGCCCAGCCTCGAGTCACGCGGCGCGCGGCCGCTCGCCCTCGACGGCTTCTGGTTCACCGCCCCCGGCGAGGGCCGACGCCCCGCCCTCGTGCTGCTGCACGGCTGCGGCGGGCCTTACGACCGGCAGGGCCGCTTGTCCTCGCGCCTGCGGAGCTACGCCGGGCTGCTCAACGCGCAGGGCTGGCATGTGCTGGTGCTGGATTCGCTCACCGCCCGCGGCGAGTCGGAGCTGTGCACGCAGCGCATCGGCACCCGCGCCGTGACCATGGCCAACCGCCGCCTCGACGCCCTGGGCGCCCTCGCCTGGCTCGCGCAGCGCGAGGAGGTGGACGCCGCTCGCCTGGTGTTGCTCGGCTGGTCCAATGGCGGCAGCGCGGTGCTGTCGGCCAGCAATCTGACGCATGACGACGTCGCCGCCGCCACGCCGCGGCCCCGGGCGCTGGTGGCCTTCTATCCCGGCTGCGACGCGGAGCTCAAGCGGGGCTACCGGCCCAGCGCACCGCTGCAGCTGCTGGTGGGCATGGCCGACGACTGGACGCCCGCCGCCCCCTGCGAGGCCCTCGCCGAGCGGGCGCCGGCGTCCATCGCCATCGAGCGCTACGAGGGCGCGTACCACGGCTTCGACGCCACGGCCCCCGTCACCCTGCGCAAGGATGTGCCCAACGGCGTGCATCCGGGCCAGGGCGTACACGTGGGCGGGAACGCGGCGGCGGCGCAGGCGTCGCGGGCGCGGATGCTGGCCTTCCTGAACGAGCAGCTGCGCTGAGCGCGGGGGCCGCCCGCCCGCCGGCGCTCCGCTCGGGGCGTCAGGGCGTCAGGGCTCCAGCGTCCGCAGGGCCTCGTCCACGGCCGCCAGCCAGTGGGGATCAAGATCCCGCTGGCACATCAGGTGCCGGGTGGGCGACTCCGCCATCCCGGGCAGCACGACCACTTCCAGCGCGCCCGCCTCGGCACCCAGGGCCGCCAGCAGGTGCTCCGCCTCGGCCTGGTCGGTGAACATGAAGTCGGCATGGCCGCGCAGCAGCATGTGGACCTGGCGGGCCGGCGGCACCGCCACGCGCAGCACGGCGGGCCCCCGCTTGCGCAGCCACGCATCCAGCTGCGGCCCGTAGGAAGCGCCCGCCGTCAGCAGCAGGCGAAATTGCCGGCCCTCCACCAGCGCCTGGGCGGTGGGGAACTGCCGCATCCGCCCGGCCACGTCGCGGCTGGCCAGGAACACCGAGGGCGACTCCCGGTAGATCGGCGCGGAGAACCACGCCCCGGCCGCGCGCTCCGGGGTGCGGAACACCCCCACGAGGCAGATCGGCTCACCGCCCTGCAGGATGTCCTGCACCGAGCGCTTCAGCGGGGCCAGCCGCAGGGGCGGCATCGGCAGCTCGGCCGGCCACACGCGCCGCAGGCGCTCCACGATGCTGCCGGCCGCCTGGCCCTGAGCGTCGGCATGCATCATGGGCGGGATGTCGAAGTAATGCAGCTCGCGCGGCACCTGGGCCTGCGCGGGCGGGCGCGGGCCGAGCGTGGCCATCAGCAGCAGGAGCACGGCGGCGAGGCGGTTCACGGCAAATGCGGGGCAGTGAAGCCGCCAGTGTGCGCCCTGGCGCGGCCGTTGGCAGTCCCTGAAATCTGCACGAGACACGGCCTCGGTCGCAAAGAAAAAGCCCGGACCGTCTCCGGCCCGGGCTTGTCGCGTCGCTCAGCGCCGTGGCTTACTTCCGTGCCGGCGGCACGTCCGTGCAGCTGCCATGCGCCACCTCGGCGGCCATGCCGATGCTCTCGCCCAGCGTGGGGTGCGGGTGGATGGTCTTGCCGATGTCGACGGCGTCCGCGCCCATCTCGATGGCCAGGGCGATCTCGCCGATCATGTCGCCCGCATGCGTGCCGACGATGCCGCCGCCGACGATGCGGTGGGTCTCCTCATCGAACAGCAGCTTGGTGAAGCCCTCGTCGCGCCCGTTCGCGATGGCCCGGCCAGACGCCGCCCACGGGAACAGGCCTTTCTTGACCTTCACGCCCTGCGCCTTGGCCTGCTCTTCCGTGAGGCCCACCCAGGCCACTTCCGGGTCGGTGTAGGCCACGCTGGGGATCACGCGGGCGTCGAACTGGCTCTTCGCAAGCGCAGCGTCGTTCAGCAGCTCGCCGGCGATGACCTCGGCCGCCACATGCGCCTCATGCACCGCCTTGTGCGCCAGCATGGGCTGGCCGACGATGTCGCCGATGGCGAAGATGTTGGGCACATTGGTGCGCATCTGCACGTCGACGTTGATGAAGCCGCGATCCGTCACGGCCACGCCGGCCTTGTCGGCGGCGATCTTCTTGCCGTTGGGCGTGCGGCCCACGGCCTGCAGGACGAAGTCGTAGACGCCTTCGCTCTTCGTGCCGTCCAGGCCCTCGAACTGCACCTTGATGCCCTCGGGCGTGGCCTCGGCCCCGACCGTCTTGGTCTTCAACATGATCTTGTCGAAGCGGGGCTTGTTCATCTTCTCCCAGACCTTGACCAGGTCGCGGTCCGCGCCCTGCATCAGGCCGTCCATCATCTCGACCACGTCCAGGCGCGCGCCCAGCGTCGAGTAGACGGTGCCCATCTCCAGGCCGATGATGCCGCCGCCGATGATCAGCATCTTCTTGGGCGTGCCCTGCAGCTGCAGCGCGCCGGTGGAGTCAACGATGCGACCGTCCTGCGGCAGGAAGGGCAGGCGCACCGCGGCCGAGCCGGCCGCGATGACAGCGTTCTTGAACCGCACGACCTTCGTGGCGCCCGTCTTGTCCTGGGCCGTGCCGGTGGTCTCTTCCACGCTCAGGTGGTAGGGGTCGATGAAGCTGCCGTAGCCGCGCACGACGGTGACCTTGCGCATCTTGGCCATCTGAGCGAGGCCACCGGTCAGCTTGCCGATGACCTTTTCCTTGTGGCCGCGCAGCTTGTCGATGTTGACGGTGGGCGCGCCGAAGTCCACGCCCAGGTCGGCCATGTGGCTCACCTCGTCCATCACCGCAGCCACGTGCAGCAGGGCCTTGGAGGGGATGCAGCCCACGTTGAGGCAGACGCCGCCCAGCGTGGCGTAGCGCTCGACCAGCACGACCTTCAGGCCGAGGTCGGCGGCGCGGAAGGCAGCCGAGTAGCCGCCGGGGCCACCGCCCAGCACCAGCACATCGGCCTCGACATCGGCGTTGCCGCTGTAGCTGCCGGCGGGCAGGGGCGCGGCAGGCGCCGCGGCAACGGGGGCGGGTGCGGGTGCGGGGGCCGCGGCCGGTGCGGAGGCAGCCGGCGCCGGGGCCGGGGCCGGAGCGGCGGCGCCCTCGCTGTCCAGCATCAGGATCACCGTGCCCTGGTTGACCTTGTCACCCAGGCTCACCTTCAGTTCCTTGACCACGCCGGCGTGCGTCGACGGGATCTCCATCGAGGCCTTGTCGCTTTCGACGGTCAGCAGGCTCTGGTCGACCTTCACCGTGTCGCCGGCCTTGACCAGCAGCTCGATGATGGCCACGTCCTTGAAGTCGCCGATGTCCGGGACCTTCACTTCTTGCAATGCCATGTCTGTCTCCTGGGGCGGCGGGCCGCGCGCTCATGACGCGGCGGCCCGGCCCGGTGGGGGTTCTTTGCGGTGGGGCGAGCTTACAGCGCGATGCGGCGGAAGTCGGCCAGCAGCGAGGCGAAGTACACGTTGAAGCGTGCGGCCGCTGCGCCGTCGATCACGCGGTGATCCCAGCTCAGACTCAACGGCAGCATCAGGCGCGGCTGGAAGGACTTGCCGTCCCACTTGGGTTCGATCTGGCTCTTGCAGACACCCATGATGGCCACCTCGGGCGCATTGATGATGGGCGTGAAGTAGCGCCCGCCGATGCCGCCCAGCGACGAGATCGTGAAGCAGCCGCCCGTCATGTCCGCCGGACCCAGCTTGCCGTCGCGCGCCTTCTTGGCCAGCTCGGCCATTTCCTGGCTGATCTGGACGATGCCCTTCTTGTCGGCGTCCTTGATGACCGGCACCACGAGGCCGTTGGGCGTGTCCGCCGCGAAGCCGATGTGGAAGTACTGCTTCATCACGAGCGTGTCGCCATCCAGGCTGGCGTTGAACTCGGGGAACTTCTTGAGCGCGGCCACGGCGGCCTTGATCATGAAGGCCAGCATGGTGACCTTCACACCGCTCTTCTCGTTCTCCTTGTTCAGCAGGACGCGGAAGGCTTCGAGGTCGGTGATGTCGGCGTCGTCGTGGTTGGTGACGTGCGGGATCACCACCCAGTTGCGATGCAGGTTGGCGCCGGAGATCTTCTTGATGCGGCCCATCTCCTTGCGCTCGATGGGGCCGAACTTGGCGAAGTCCACCTGCGGCCAGGCCAGCAGGCCGGGGAAGGCGCCACCGCTGGCAGCGGCACCCGCGGGCGCGGCGGCCTTCTGTGCCGTCGTTTGCACCTGGCCAGCCATCACGGCCTTGACGAAGCCCTGCACGTCGGACTCCAGCACGCGGCCCTTGGGACCACTGCCCTTGACCTCGTCCAGCGGCACGCCCAGCTCGCGGGCCAGCTTGCGGATGGTGGGCGAGGCATGCGGCAGGCGGCCCTTGCTGGCGGTCGGCTCATGTGCGGGCAGCGCCACGCTGGCGCTGGCGGCGACCGGCGCGGCAGCCGGCGCAGCCACGGGGTTTGCGGGCGAAGTGACCGGCGCAGCGACGGCCGCAGCAGCCGGCGCACTGGCGGCAGGCGCCGCGGCACCGGCGGCGGTCTGCACCACGGCCAGCAGCGTGCCCTTGGCGACCTTGTCACCCAGCTTGACCTTGAGTTCCTTGATCACGCCGGCGTGCGAGGACGGGATCTCCATCGAGGCCTTGTCGCTCTCGACGGTGATCAGGCTCTGCTCGACGCGGATCGTGTCGCCTTCCTTCACGAAGACCTCGATGACGCTGACCTCGTCGAAGTCGCCGATGTCCGGCACCACGACGTCCACCAGGCCGCCACCGGCCGCCGGTGCTGCGGGCGCGGCCACCGGAGCGGCAGCGGCGGGCGCAGGCGCGGCCACCGGAGCGGCCGCGGGAGCGGAAGCCGCAGCGCCCGCCCCTTCCACCATCAGCAGCAGACTGCCCTCGTTGACCTTGTCGCCCACGGCGACCTTCACTTCCTTCACGACGCCGGCGTGGGTCGAGGGAATCTCCATGGAGGCCTTGTCGCTCTCCACGGTCACCAGGCTCTGGTCGACCGAGATCGTGTCGCCCACCTTCACCAGCAGCTCGATCACTGCCACGTCCT
>JAYRMR010000021.1:0-86596 GCA_041912595.1 Burkholderiaceae bacterium | reverse complement strand
TGTCGATGAAGCCCTGCTCGTCCAGGTACTTGCGGCACTCCATGGCCACGCGGTAGCGCAGCTTCAGGTTGTTCTGCATGTAGGGGCGGCGCAGGTCCAGCACGCGGTGCGTGAGGCGCGTGGTCTCCGAGAGGTTCTCGTCGTCCAGCTGGAACGGGGGCGTGACGCTGGGGTTCAGCACTTCCAGCTCATAGCACAGCACTTCCACCTTGCCGCTCACCAGGCCGGCGTTCTCGGTGCCGGCCGGGCGGGCGCGGACCTTGCCGACGATCTTCAGGCAGAACTCGTTGCGCACGCCTTCGGCCGTCTTGAACATGTCGGGGCGGTCCGGGTCGCAGACGATCTGGACCAGGCCTTCGCGGTCGCGCAGGTCGATGAAGATCACGCCGCCGTGGTCGCGGCGACGGTGGGCCCAGCCCATCAGGGTCACGGTCTGGTCGAGCAGCTTTTCGCTGACTTGGCCGGCATAGCAGGTACGCATAGGAGTTCTCCGGGAATTCAGGGGAAGCGGCCGCGGGATGAGGAAGGGGCGGCCGGCAGGTTCATTCGGTCTGGCGCTGGGGCGGGCGGGAGGCCCTCAGGATTGAGCACATGCCCGGTGCTCAACCCGGCTGATTTCGTTCGCCGGGGCGGGCGTCACCGCAGGGGCCGGAGCCGCCGGGCTCGGTGACCGTGGGGGCCACGACGCCCATCGAGATGATGTACTTCAGGGCCTCGTCGACGCTCATGGCCAGCGGGCGGATCTGGTCGCGCGAGACCATCAGGAAGAAGCCCGAGGTCGGGTTCGGCGTGGTCGGCACGTAGAGGCTGACGTGCTCGCCGCACAGCTGGCTCGCCACCTCGCCGCCGGGCTGGCCGGTCACGAAGGCGATCGTCCAGGAGCCTTCGCGCGGGTACTGCACGAGCACGGCCTCGCGGAAGGCGTTGCCGCTGCTCGAGAAGAGCGTGTCGGAGACCTGCTTGACCGAGCTGTAGATGCTCTTGACGATGGGAATGCTGGACAGCAGCTTGTCCCACTGGCGCAGCCACCACTGGCCGAACATGTTCGCCACGAACATGCCGGTGAGGAAGAGGCCCGCAGCCAGGATCAGCACCCCGAGACCCGGCACCTGGGACAGCGCCGTCAGCAGGTCATGCGTCGAGACCGGCAGAACGAGCTTCAGGGCACCGATCAGCGAATGAAAGACGCCATTGACGACGCCCAGGACCTGGTTCAGGACCCAGAGGGTGATCGCCAAGGGGAGCCAGACCAGAAGGCCGGCGATGATGTACTTTCTCACTGGGTTCCCTGTGATGAGGTGCTGGAGTGCCGCTCAGTGGCAGGCGCAGGAGCCGCCGCAGGCCGTTCCGCCGCTGCTGGCGCCGCCGTCACTGCTGCTGGCGCTGCTGCCGCCGGACGCCGGCTCGCTCGCGGCCGGGGCCGCCGCCGCGGGCGACGTGGCCGTGGCGGAACCGCCGCCGCTGCCACCCTTGAAGTCGGTCACATACCAGCCCGAGCCCTTGAGCTGGAAGCCGGCTGCGGTGATCTGCTTCTGGAAGGTCTCGGCCCCACAGGCCGGGCAGGTGCTCAGCGGTGCGTCAGAGAGCTTTTGCAGCACGTCCTTGGCGTGACCGCATGAACCACAGCGGTAAGCGTAGATCGGCATGATGTTCTAAGCTGTTGATCGAAAAGGCGAAATTATAGGGGTCGACCAGCGCCCCCACCCTGGCGGCGGGCCCGGAGCCCATCCGCAGGGCCCAGATGCGGGCCTTTGCCGCGGTTTCAAGGGGCCGTTCGGCCCTCAAGACAGCACTCGGCGGCGAACCCGGCGGCGCGCACGGCGCCGCCCGGCTCAGGCCTGGGCCTCGTCCGGCAGGCCCTTCACGTGGCGCTTGTGCTCGTGGCGGTTCTTCAGCCACTGCGGGGCCAGGGAGCCGAAGACCATGGCCACCACGCCCGTGAGCAGGCCGGCCAGCTGGCCCGGGAAGAGCTCGCCCAGCAGGCTCACCTGGGGCAGGAAGGCGATCCACACGCCGATGCCGCCCACCAGCGAGAAGATCGCGCCCTGGGTCGTCGCACGGCTCCAGTAGAGGCCGAAGACCAGGGGCACGAAGGCGCCCACCAGGGTCACCTGGTAGGCCGAGGAGACCAGCTCGTAGATCGAGGTGCCCTTCATCGCGATGGCGTAGGCCAGCACCAGGCCCGCGAAGATGACGATGGTCACGCGCATCGACAGCAGCTGCTGCCGGTCCCCCATGTGCGGGCGCAGGTTCTTGAGGATGTTCTCGACAAAGCTCGTCGAGGGCGCCAGCAGCGTGGCCGAGGACGTGCTCTTGATGGCCGACAGCAGCGCGCCGAAGAAGAGGATCTGCATCACCAGGGGCATGCGCTCCAGCACGAACATGGGCAGCAGCTTCTGGTAGTCGTCGCGGGCGATGTCCAGGGCCTGCTGGCCCATCACCACCACGGCGCTGGCCACGATGAACATGGGCACGGCGGCGAAGAGGATGTAGCTGAAGCCGCCGATCATGGCGCCGTTGCGGGCGGTCTTCTCGTCCTTGGCGGACATCACGCGCTGGAACACGTCCTGCTGCGGGATGGAGCCCAGCATCATGGTCACGGCCGCGCCGATGAACATGGCCACGTCGATGAACTTGGGCTCCGGCATGAACTTGAACAGGTCCTTGCTGCGCGCGAGGTCCAGCACCTTGTCGGCCCCGCCGGCGAGGTCGGCCGAGAACATCGCGATGACCGAGAGGCCCACCACCAGCACGATCATCTGGATGAAGTCCGTCCAGGCCACCGCCAGGAAGCCGCCGATCACGACGTAGATCAGCACGGCCAGCGTGCCGACGATCATGCCGGCCGTCTCGCTCATGGCGCCGTTGGTCAGCACCGAGAACACGAGGCCCAGGGCCGTGATCTGCGCCGCCACCCAGCCCAGGTAGCTCAGGATGATGGCCGTCGAGCAGAACACCTCCACGCCCTTGCCGTAGCGCTGGCGGTAGAAGTCGCCGATGGTCAGGAGGTTCTGGCGGTACAGCTTGGTCGCGAAGAAGGCGCCGACCAGGATCAGGCAGGTGCCGGCCCCGAAGGGGTCTTCCACGATGGCATTCAGGCCGCCCTGCACGAACTTGGCGGGGATGCCCATCACGGTCTCGGCCCCGAACCAGGTGGCGAAGGTGGTCGTGATGACCATGATCAGCGGCAGGCTGCGCCCGGCGATGGCGAAGTCGCTCGTGTTCTTGATGCGGGTGCCCGCCCAGACGCCCAGGGCCAGGGTGCCCAGCAGGTAGAGCACGACGAAGACGATCAGCGTGATGTTCATGTCAGAGGCCCGCGGCGAGGCGGGCGTGGCAAAAAAAGGGCCAGGAGGATGCGCGCGATCCGGCCGGTTCGGCGCTCAAAAGCGCGCATTATCCGCGAGCCCGGGGCGAAATCCGCCCCGCCTTCAGTGCATCAGGGAAGTCCAGAAGCGCAGCAGCCAGGGCGTGGCCAGCAGGCCCAGCACGAAGCCGCCCAGGGCGAGCAGGAAGCCCATCAGCAGGCGGTTGGTGCGCCGCTGCTCCACCAGCATCGCGCGCAGGAGGGCCGTCTCGTCCGTGGACTGGCCCTGGCGCTTGAGGGCGTCGTGCAGCAGGCGGGGGAACTCCGGGAAGAACTGCGCATAGCGCGGCGCCTCCTTCTTGATGCCGTTGAGCAGCGCGCGCCAGCCCACCTGCTCGTTCATCCAGCGCTCGAGGAAGGGCTTGGCGGTCGCCCACAGGTCCAGCTCCGGATCCAGCTGGCGGCCGAGGCCCTCGATATTCAGGAGCGTCTTCTGCAGCAGCACCAGCTGCGGCTGGATCTCGACATTGAAGCGGCGGGAGGTCTGGAACAGGCGCATCAGCACCTGGCCCAGCGAGATGTCCTTGAGCGGCCGGTCGAAGTGCGGTTCGCAGACTGCCCGCACGGCCCCCTCGAGCTCGTCCACCCGCGTGGAGGCCGGCACCCAGCCGGACTCGATGTGCAGCTCGGCCACGCGCTTGTAGTCGCGGCGGAAGAAGGCGATGAAGTTCTGCGCCAGGTATTCCTTGTCGACCTCGGTGAGCGTGCCGATGATGCCGAAGTCCAGGGCGATGTAGCGCCCGAAGGTGGCCGGATCCAGGCTCACCTGGATGTTGCCCGGGTGCATGTCCGCGTGGAAGAAGCCGTCGCGGAAGACCTGGGTGAAGAAGATGGTGACGCCGTCGCGCGCCAGCTTGGGGATGTCCACCCCCGCCTCGCGCAGGCGCTGGATCTGCGAGATGGGCACGCCGTGCATGCGCTGCATCACGATGACCTGCTGGGTGCAGAGCTCCCAGATCATCTCCGGCACGAGGACCAGGCCGAGGCCGTCCATGTTGCGGCGCAGCTGCGTGGCGTTGGCGGCCTCGCGCACGAGGTCGAGCTCGTCGTGCAGGTAGTTGTTGAACTCGGCGACCACCTCGCGGGGCTTCAGGCGCCGGCCGTCCGCCGAGAAGCGCTCAACCCAGCCCGCCAGCGTGCGCAGCAGGGCGAGGTCGTCCTCGATGATGTCCAGCATGCCCGGGCGCAGCACCTTGACGGCGACCTCGCGGCCGTCCTTCAGCGTGGCGAAGTGCACCTGCGCGATGGACGCGCTGGCCACCGGCTCGGCCTCGAAGGTCGCGAACAGCTCCTCGATGGGCTTGCCGAAGGCCTTCTCCACCAGCGCCCGGGACTGCGCCGCCGGGAAGGGCGGCACGCGGTCCTGCAGCTTGGCCAGCTCCTCGACCATGTCGTCGGGCACCAGGTCCCGCCGGGTGGACAGCACCTGGCCGAACTTGACGAAGATGGGCCCCAGCTGCTCCAGCGCCAGGCGCAGGCGCACGCCGCGCGGCAATTCCCAGGCCCGGCCCACCGACACGAGGCGGTGCAGCAGGCCCAGCAGCCGGTGGCGGCGGAAGCCGGACAGCGCCAGCTCGTCCAGGCCGTACTTGAAGATGGTCCAGCTGATGACCAGCAGGCGGGCGAAGTAGCGCATCGGGGAGAGGTTCCTGGATCAGCCGCCGCGGGACTTCACGAAGCCGGCCGCGCCGCGCGCGAAGGCGCCGCAGGCCTGGGCCGCGGCCTGGCTCCAGCGGGCCAGCTGGCGCGCGGGCATGGGGCCGACGAGCTTGGCGAGGTCGTCCTCGATGTCCCAGCGCAGGTGCTCCATCAGCCAGCTGATGTCACCGGCCAGGGCCGCGTCGCCCTGGACCTGCACGCCCGGCTTGGCGCCGCTGAGGGCGCCCAGCGCGAGGGCCGCGGGGTTGCTGGCATCGACCTCGAGGCGCAGCGCCTCCTGCGGCGCGCCGTCGAGCCGCTCGAACAGGCCGGCAGGCGTGATGGCCAGCAGCATGTCCGGGGCGGCCGGCAGCAGCGCCGGCCAGCCGGCCAGATGCACGCGCAGCACGCGGCCCGCATGGGGCCGCAGGCGGTCCATCGCCACGCTTTCGCGGGAGAGGACGTGGTTGAGCAGGAGGGCGATGCGGTCCTGCACCGCCGGCGCGAGGAGCGTCGACCAGTCTTGAATCATGCGCGGATTGTAGGCAGGCCGGGGCGACCCGGGCTGAGTCGGGGCTGAGTCCAGGCGGGGACCAGCCGGCCGTCCTGCCAGGGGCAAGACCCGACCCCGCCCCGGCGACGCGTCTTGAGGGAGAATCAGCCGCCGACCGGTCCCGCACGCCCTGTGCGCGGCCTGCCCGGCGCCGGAGCCCCCGCCAGATGTTCGAGGACCGCAGCTACAAGAGAACGTTCTACAGCGCCCCCCAGCCGGTCCCGGCCCTGGTGGCGGCGTTCCTGGAGCCCTGCCTCAACGTCGCCTGCTTCCTGGCCGTCAGCGCCTGGTTCGATGAACCCCTGATCCGGGCGGGCTACGTCCTGTGTCTGCTGGTGTTCACGCTGACTTTCCCGGGCCGCGACCGCTTCAGCACGCACCCCGTCAGCGCCATCACCGACATCGTCAGCCACTGGCTCGTGCTGCTGGGCATCCTGTGGGCCTTTGCGTATGCGACGAGCAGCCTGGGCTACTTCGACACCCGGGTGCTCGGGTGGTGGGCCGCCCTGACGCCGCTGCTGCAGTGGGCCAGCGTGGGCATCGGACACCGGCTGCTGCGCTGGCGGGCCCGGCAGCCGCGCTCGCGCAGCAGCGCTGTCATCGTGGGGGCCGGGCCGCTCGGGGCGAAGGTCGCACAGGCGTTGCTGGCGGACAGCACGCAGGGCCGCGAGCTGCTGGGCTTCTTCGACGACCGCCGGGGCGAGCGGGTGCACGCCGAGGCCCGGAACCATCACCTCGGGACGCTGGATGGCCTGGCGCACTTCATCCGCAGCCACAACGTGCGCGAGGTCTACATCACCCTGCCCCTGGGCTCCCAGCCCCGCATCGTGGCGCTGCTGGAACAGCTGCAGGGCACCACGGCCTCGCTGTTCTTTGTGCCCGACGTCTTCGGCATCAGCATCATCCAGGGCCGGCTGCAGGACCTCAACGGCATGGCCGTCGTGGGCATCTGCGACACCCCGTTCACCGGCAGCAACGAGCTGGTCAAGCGCCTCAGCGACCTCGTGCTGGCCAGCCTCATCCTGCTGCTGGTGGCCCCGCTGATGCTGGTGATCGCCGCCGGCGTGAAGCTCAGCTCCCCGGGGCCCGTGATCTACAAGCAGCGGCGCAACGGCCTGGACGGCGAGGAGATCAAGGTCTACAAGTTCCGCTCGATGCGCGTCATGGACGACACCCCCGAGGTGCGCCAGGCCACGCGGGACGACCCCCGCGTCACCCGTTTCGGCGCCTTCCTGCGCCGCACCTCGCTGGACGAGCTGCCGCAGTTCTTCAATGTGCTGCAGGGCCGCATGAGCATCGTCGGGCCGCGCCCGCATGCCGTGGCCCACAACGAGCAGTACCGGGAGCTGATCAAGGCCTACATGGTCCGGCACAAGGTCAAGCCCGGGATCACGGGATGGGCGCAGGTGAACGGCCTTCGCGGGGAGACCGATACTCTGGACAAGATGCGCGCACGGGTCGAATACGATCTGGAGTACCTGCGCAACTGGTCCCTCGGACTGGATCTCCAGATCATCGCGCGCACCGTCCGGCTGGTGGTGCTCGACCGCAATGCCTACTGAAGACATCGCCCGAAGACAACACCGCTGAAGCCGCCCATGCCCCGTCCCGCCGTCCGCCACGCCCCCCTCCCTCGCCCTGCCCCGCGCTGCTGGCCCGCCTCCGCGACGGCCGGCGCCGCCGCCCTGCTGCTGGTGTCGCTGCAGGCCGCGGCGGAGACGAACCCCTACTCCCTCGGCGTCGGCGTGGGCCTCACGCATGTCTCGAACCTCTACCGGCTCAGCGACGGCAGCCCGCAGAGCAGCGACTGGGTCGGCAGCGCCAGCCTGCGCGCCGGCCTGGACCAGGTCTACGGCCGCCAGCGCCTGGTGCTGGACGCCGCCGTGCGCCAGCAGCGCTACCGCCACAACCGCGCGCTGGACAACAGCGGCTACAGCCTCTCGGGCGGCCTCAGCTGGGAAGCCTTCGAGAAGCTCGGCGGCTCCTTCAACGGCAGCACGAACCGTTCGCTCGCCGCGTTCAACCCGGGCGACCGCCCCAGCGTGGCCGAACGCAATGTGCAGACGACCGACCAGCTCGGCGCCCAGCTCCGCTACGGGCTGGCGGGCGCCTGGCAGCTGGAGGGTGGCGTCGGCTGGCTGCGCGACCGCTACAGCCTCGCCAGCTACCGCCCCTACAACTACCGCCAGCACAGCAGCAACCTGGGCGTGAACTACCGCCTCCGCCCGGGCCTGAAGCTCGGCGTCGGTGGACGCCTGACCCGGGGCAGCTACTTCGAGCGCGTCGTCGCCGGCAGCATCGGCGAGGACCTGGACCGCAAGGACGTGACCCTCAGCCTCGACTGGGAGCCCGGCGGCGCCAGCAGCTACAACGCGCGCCTCGGTCACGCCCGGACGCGCTACGGCGTCTCGGCCGCCAACGACGTCAGCGGCATGACGGGCTCGGTGCAGTGGAACTGGGAGCCCAGCCCGAAGCTGCGCCTCTCGACCCAGCTCGCCCGCGATGCCGGCCAGGACAGCAGCAGCCTCTTCTCCGGCCTGATCCGCACCGAGAACAACCGCAGCAGCACCTCGGTGCGCGTGTCCGCGAACTACGAGCTCAGCGCCAAGATCGCACTCAATGCCAGCGTGCTGAGCACCCACCGGGACCTGCGCTACACGAGCAACCTCGGCCAGGCCATCGACGGCAGCGACAGCAACCGCGTCCTGTCGATGGGCGCCAGCTGGATGCCGTGGCGCAACACGCAGCTCGGGTGCCAGCTCTCGCGCGAGCAGCGCAGCAGCACCTCGACGCAGTTCTCCCTTCCCTACAACGCCAACGCCTTCGGCTGCAATGCGCAGCTGATCCTGCGCTGACCTTCGCATCCTCCATGGCCAAGATCCTGCTGACCGGCGCCGCCGGCTACATCGCGTCCCACACCTGGCTGGCCCTGCAGGCCGCCGGGCATGAGGTGGTCGGCGTCGACAACTTCTCCAACAGCTCGCCCCTCGTGCTCGAGCGCCTGCGCGAGCTCAGCGGCCAGACGCCCGTCTTCGAGCAGGCGGACGTGTGCACGCCCGCGCTGGCGCAGGTCTTCGAGCGCCACCGGCCCGATGCCGTCGTGCATTTCGCGGCCTTCAAGGCCGTCGGCGAGTCCACCAGCCAGCCGCTGCCGTACTACCGCAACAACCTCGGCGGCCTGCTCAACGTCTGCGAGACCATGCAGCGCAGCGGCTGCCGCCGCATCGTCTTCAGCTCCAGCGCCACGGTCTATGGCGTGCCGGAGCGCCTGCCGCTGACCGAGGACGCGCCCGTCAGCGCGGTGAACCCCTACGGCGCGACCAAGCTCATGGGCGAGACCATCCTGCGGGACCTCGGCGCCGCCGACCCGCAGTGGCAGACGGCCTGCCTGCGCTACTTCAACCCGGTCGGCGCCCACGAGAGCGGCCGCATCGGCGAAGACCCGCGCGGCATCCCGAACAACCTCATGCCCTATGTGGCCCAGGTGGCCATCGGCCGCCGCGAGCGCCTGCAGGTCTTCGGGGACGACTACGACACCCCCGACGGCACCGGCGTGCGCGACTACATCCACGTCTGTGACCTCGCTGACGGCCACGTCGCCGCGCTGCGCCGCCTGCTCGAGCAGCCGGGCTCGCTGACGGTCAACCTCGGCACCGGCCGCGGCTACAGCGTGCTGGAGCTCGTCAAGGCCTACGAGCAGGCCAGCGGCCGCCCCGTTCCCTACGACATCGTGGCCCGCCGCCCCGGCGACGTGGCCGCCTGCTACGCGGACCCCGCGCAGGCGCAGGCCCTGCTGGGCTGGCGCGCCCGTCACGACCTGCAGCGCATGTGCGAGGACAGCTGGCGCTGGCAGTCGATGAACCCCCAGGGCTTCCAGGCCTGAGCGCACGCGCCCTGCCGCCCGCATCCACCGAACGAACATGAGCACGATCCAGATCCAACCCGTCATCATGGCCGGCGGCAGCGGCACGCGGCTGTGGCCGCTCTCCCGCGCCGGTTTCCCGAAGCAGTTCCTGGTGCTGTCCGGCACGCAGAGTCTGTTCCAGCAGGCCGTGCAGCGCGTCGCGGGCCTCGCCTCGACGGACATCGCCGCCCTGCCCGCCCTCATCGTGGGCAACGAGGAGCACCGCTTCCTCGTGCTGGACCAGCTCCGCGACGCGAAGATCGAGACGGCCGCCGTGCTGCTGGAGCCCGTGGGCCGCAACACCGCGCCGGCCGTGAGCCTGGCCGCGCTGCAGGCGCTGGCCGCCGGCCAGGACCCCGTGCTCGTGGTGACCCCTGCCGACCAGACCGTGGTCGACGAGGCCGCCTTCACCGCCTCGCTGCAGCAGGCCGTGCGCCTGGCCGAGGGCGGCGGCATCGTGATCCTCGGCATCACGCCGGACCGCCCCGAGACGGGCTTCGGCTACATCAAGAGCCGCGCCGACGGCGCGCAGTGGCAGGTCGAGCGCTTCGTCGAGAAGCCCGACCTCGCCACCGCCGAGGGCTATCTCGCGGCCGGCGGCTACTTCTGGAACAGCGGCATGTTCGTGATGCGCGCCAGCACCTGGCTGCAGGCCCTGCTGCGCTTCCGCCCGGACATCGATGTGGCCACCCGCGCCGCCTTTGCCGGCTCCCAGCCCGACGGCCTCTTCGTGCGCCCCGACAAGGCCCTCTTCGCCGCCGTGCCGGCCGAATCCGTCGACTACGCGGTGATGGAGCGCTGCCCCGGCAGCGACATCCCGCTGCACATGGTCCCGCTCGACGCCGGCTGGAACGACCTGGGCGCCTGGGACGCCGTCTGGCAGGTCGCGCCCAAGGACGCCGCCGGCAACGCCACCGTGGGCGACGCCCTCCTCGCGGACAGCCACAACACGCTGATCCACGCGAGCAGCCGCCTCGTCAGTGCCGTCGGCCTGGACAACATCGTGATCGTCGAGACGGCCGATGCCGTGCTGGTGGCCGATCGCAGCAAGAGCCAGGACGTCAAGAAGATCGTCAGCCAGCTCAGCGAGCGCCAGCGCGCCGAGCAGAACCTGCACCGCAAGGTCTACCGCCCCTGGGGCTGGTACGACAGCATCGACATGGGCGAGCGCTTCCAGGTCAAGCGCATCATGGTCAAGCCCGGCGCCTCCTTGAGCCTGCAGATGCACCACCACCGCGCGGAGCACTGGATCGTGGTCTCCGGCACCGCCGAGATCACCAACGGCGAGCAGGTGCTGCTGCTGTCCGAAAACCAGAGCACCTACATCCCCCTCGGGCAGGTCCACCGCCTGGCCAATCCGGGCAAGGTGCCGCTGGAGATCATCGAGGTGCAGTCCGGCTCCTACCTCGGCGAGGACGATATTGTCCGTTTTGATGACAGTTATGGACGGAAATGAGGGGCCGGCCGTCCGCTAGGATGGGCATCCATCGTGGCAGACAGGCCCTGAGGTTCCTCACATGACAATCCTGGTCACCGGCGGCGCCGGCTTCATCGGCAGCAATTTCATCCTCGACTGGCTCGCCCAGGGCGAGGAGCCGGTGGTCAACCTCGACGCCCTCACCTACGCGGGCAATCTCGAGAATCTGGCCTCGCTCCAGGGCGACGCCCGCCATGTCTTCGTGCAGGGCGACATCGGCGACCGCGCCCTCGTGGACCGCCTGCTGGCCGAGCACCGGCCGCGCGCGCTGATCCACTTCGCGGCCGAGAGCCACGTGGACCGCTCCATCAGCGGCCCCGGCGCCTTCATCAAGACGAACATCGAGGGCACCTACACGCTGCTGGAGGCCGCCCGCCAGCACTGGCAGGCGCTCCCGGACCCCGAGCGCGCGGCCTTCCGCTTCCACCACGTCTCCACGGACGAGGTCTACGGCTCGCTGAAGGCCGACGACCCCGCCTTCGCCGAGACGAATCCCTACGAGCCCAACAGCCCCTACTCGGCGTCCAAGGCCGCCAGCGACCACCTGGTGCGCGCCTGGCACCACACCTACGGTCTGCCGGTGCTCACCACCAACTGCTCGAACAACTACGGGCCCTACCATTTCCCCGAGAAGCTGATCCCGCTGATGATCGTCAACGCGCTGGCGGGCAAGCCTCTGCCGGTCTATGGCGACGGGCAGCAGATCCGCGACTGGCTCTATGTGCGCGACCACGCCTCGGCGATCCGCGCCGTGCTGGCCGGGGGCCGCGTGGGCGAGACCTACAACATCGGCGGCTGGAACGAGATGGCGAACATCGACATCGTGAAGACGGTGTGCGCCCTGCTGGACGAGCTGCGGCCCGATGCGGCCGGCCCCTACAGCCGCCTCATCACCTACGTGAAGGACCGCCCCGGCCACGACCGCCGCTATGCCATCGACGCCCGCAAGATCGAGCGCGAGCTGGGCTGGCGCCCGGCCGAGACCTTCGCCACCGGCATCCGCAAGACGGTGCAGTGGTACCTCGACCATCCCGCGTGGGTGCAGCGCGTGCAGTCCGGCGCCTACCGCGACTGGGTCCAGCAGCAGTACGGCGCATGAAGATCCTCCTGCTCGGCGCCTCGGGCCAGCTCGGCTGGGAGTTGCAGCGCGCGCTCGCGCCGCTGGGTGAGCTGCACTGCCCGGGTCGCGCCGAGGGGGCCGATTTCGGGGACCCGGATCGGCTCGAGGCCCTGGCCCGCGACCTCGCGCCGGACGCCATCGTCAATGCCGCGGCCTATACCGCCGTCGACAAGGCCGAGAGCGAGCCGGCGCTCGCGGGCCTCGTCAACACCGAATCCGTCGCACGGCTGGCCCGCGTCGCGAAGGCACGCGCGGCCCTGCTCCTGCACTACAGCACGGACTACGTCTTCGATGGCCGCGGGGACCGTCCGCGCGACGAGACCGCCGCGACCGGCCCGCTGAGCGTCTATGGCCGGACCAAGCTAGAGGGCGAGCAGGCGATCCAGGCCAGCGGCTGCCGCCACCTGATCCTGCGCACCTCGTGGGTGTATGCGGCGCGCGGCGGCAACTTCGCCAAGACCATGCTGCGCCTGGCCGCCGAACGCGAACAGCTGCGCGTGGTGGACGACCAGATCGGCGCGCCCACCGGCGCCGAGCTGCTGGCCGACTGCAGCGCCCATGCGCTGCGCCAATGCCTGCGCGAGCCGGCGTCCGGCGGCCTGTACCACCTCGCCGCCCAGGGCCAGACGAGCTGGGCTGACTACGCCCGCTTTGTGATCGAGGAGGCCAGCCGCCAGGGTCAGGTCTTGCGTTGCCGGGAGGTCCTCGGCATCCCGAGCCAGGACTACCCGACGCCGGCCCGGCGCCCGCTGAACTCCCGGCTGGATTGCCGCCGCTTCGAGGCGGATTTCGGGCTGCGGCTGCCGGCGTGGGAGCACGGTGTGCGTCGCATGATCCAGGAGTGCCTGGGCGGCCCCTGAGAACTCCCGGCAAATCGTCCGCTTCATTCCGGGCTGGCGCTGAGCCGGCCGTGGCATGCTCGGGGCCTCGGAGGTCTGCATGACGAAACGCAAAGGCATCATCCTCGCCGGAGGCTCCGGCACCCGGCTGCATCCGGCCACGCTGGCCATGAGCAAGCAGCTGCTGCCGGTCTATGACAAGCCCATGGTGTACTACCCGCTCAGCACGCTGATGCTGGCGGGCATCCGCGACATCCTGCTCATCAGCACGCCGCAGGACCTGCCGCGCTTCGAGGCCTTGCTGGGCGACGGCTCGCGCTGGGGTCTGAACCTGCAGTACTGCGTGCAGCCAAGCCCCGACGGCTTGGCCCAGGCCTTCGTGCTGGGCCGCGACTTCATCGGCGGTGCGCCCTCGGCCCTGGTGCTCGGCGACAACATCTTCTACGGGCACGACTTCCAGGCCATCCTGCAGCACGCGGCGGACACGCCGGCGGGGGCCACGGTGTTCGCCTATCACGTCCAGGACCCCGAGCGCTATGGCGTGGTCGAGTTCGGCCGGGACCTGCAGGCGATCTCCATCGAGGAGAAGCCGAAACAGCCCAAGAGCAACTACGCCGTCACCGGGCTCTACTTCTACGACGAGCAGGTCTGCGACATCGCCGCCGACATCCGGCCCAGCGCACGCGGCGAGCTGGAGATCACCGACGTCAACGCCACCTACCTGCGCCAGCAGCAGCTGCAGGTGGAGATCATGGGCCGCGGCTACGCCTGGCTCGACACCGGCACGCACGACAGCCTGCTCGACGCCAGCCAGTTCATCGCCACGCTCGAGAAGCGCCAGGGTCTCAAGGTGGCCTGCCCCGAGGAAGTCGCCTTCCGCAATGGTTGGATCGACGACGCCCAGATCGAGCGCCTCGCCCAGCCCATGCTGAAGAACGGCTACGGCCAGTACCTGATGAAGCTGCTGCGCGAGAGGGCCGGCCAATGAAGATCACGCCGACCGCCCTGCCCGAGGTGCTGCTCATCGAGCCCCGCGTCTTCGGCGACGCCCGCGGCTTCTTCCTGGAAAGCTGGAACCAGCAGGCCTTCGATGCCGCCGTGGGCCGGGAGGTCCGCTTCGTGCAGGACAACCAGTCCCGCTCCGGTCGCGGCGTGCTGCGCGGCTTGCATTACCAGCGCGCGCCGCACGCCCAGGGCAAGCTGGTGCGCGTGTCCCTGGGCCGCGTCTTCGACGTGGCCGTGGATCTGCGCCGTGACAGCCCCCGCTTCGGCCACTGGACCGGCACCGAGCTCAGCAGCGACAACCACCGCCAGCTGTGGATTCCGCCGGGCTTCGCGCATGGCTTCCTCGTGCTCAGCGAGACCGCCGATTTCCTCTACAAGACGACCGACTACTACGCCCCCGCCAGCGAGGCCGGCCTCGCCTGGGACGACCCGACGGTGGGCATCGCCTGGCCGCTCGACGGCCTCACGCCCCTGCTGGCGGACAAGGACCGCCAGGCGCCCAGCCTGGCCGCAACGCCCGGCTTCTGAGGCCGCGAGGCGCGCGGGCGGCCCGCGGCGGCATGCCCCTCGTCTGCGGGGAGCACGGCGCCGGAACGCTGGCCCGGGCAGGCCCCCCGCCTAGAATGCCCGGCAACACCGCATCTGGCCTGTCCCATGTCCAAACCCTGCATTCATCTCGTCGCCGGCGCCCGCCCCAACTTCATGAAGATCGCGCCCATCGTGCGCGCGCTGCAGGCGGACGGGCGTCTCGCCTGGAAGATCGTGCACACCGGCCAGCACTACGACCGGGACATGAACGACGTCTTCTTCGAGGAGCTCGGCATTCCCCAGCCGGACGTGCGACTGGGCTGCGGCGGCGGCAGCCATGCGGCCCAGACCGGCAAGATCATGCAGGCCTACGAGGACCTCGTGAACGCCGAGAAGCCCGCCGCCTGCCTGGTGGTGGGGGACGTGAACTCCACGCTCGCCTGCTCCGTCGTCGCCAAGAAGGCCTGCGTGCCGGTGGCCCACGTGGAAGCCGGTCTGCGCAGCGGCGACATGACCATGCCCGAGGAGATCAACCGCCTCGTCACGGACGCCATCTCCGACTGGTTCTTCGTCACCGAGCCCAGCGGCTACGAGCACCTGAAGCGCGAGGGCAAGGACCTGTCCATCGTCTATGACGTCGGCCATGTGATGGTCGACAACGTGCTCTTCCAGGCCGAGAAGCTCAAGACCATGGACACCTCGGGCCTCGAGACCGACGCCTACAAGAAGGCCCATGCCCGCTACGGCGTCGTGACGCTGCACCGCCCGTCCAACGTGGACAGCGCCGAGGCGCTGGAGCGCATCGCCACCGTGCTGCGCACCGTCTCGGAAGAGCTGCCCCTGATCTTCCCGGTGCATCCGCGCACCCGCGCCAACATCGAGAAGTTCGGCATCGACCTCGGCCGCAACGTCACGCTGATGGGCCCGCAGGCCTACATGTCCTTCCTGCACCTGTGGAAGGACGCCGTGGTCGTGCTGACCGACAGCGGCGGCCTGCAGGAAGAGACGACCGCTCTGGGCGTGCCCTGCATCACCATGCGCGAGAACACCGAGCGCCCGGTCACCGTCGACGAAGGCAGCAATGTGCTGGCCGGCACCGATCCCGCAAAGATCATCCCGCTGGCGCTCGACGCCATCCGCAACGGCGGCAAGCGCGGTCGCCGCCCGGCGCTGTGGGACGGCAAGGCCGCCGAGCGCATCGTCGACATCCTGGCGGGCAAGCTGCTCTGAGGCGCCTCGCGCCATGACAAAGGGCCGCATCATGCGGCCCTTTTGCTTGGGGTGACCCGGGGGCCGGGGCGGCCGAGCGATCACACCTTGAAGTAGTCGCGGTACCAGGCCACGAAGTTGGCCACGCCCTGCGGCACGGGCATGGCGGGCCTGAAGCCCGTCCAGGCGGCGAGTTCCTCGACGTCGGCATGCGTGGCCGGCACGTCGCCGTCCTGCAGCGGCAGGAAGTTCTTCTGCGCCTCGCGGCCCACGGCCTGCTCGATGGCCTGGATGAAGTCCATCAGCTTCACCGGGTCGTGGTTGCCGATGTTGAAGACGCGGTAGGGCGCATCGGAGCGGGCCGGGTCGGCCGTCATCGCGTCATAGCCCTCGTCCGCCGTGGCCGGGCGGTCCAGCACGCGCACCACGCCCTCAGCGATGTCGTCGATGTAGGTGAAGTCGCGGATCATCTGGCCGTGGTTGAACACGTCGATGGGCCGGCCTTCGAGGATGGCCTTGGTGAAGAGGAACAGCGCCATGTCCGGGCGGCCCCAGGGGCCGTAGACCGTGAAGAAGCGCAGGCCGGTGGTGGGCAGGCGGTAGAGGTGGCTGTAGGTGTGCGCCATCAGCTCGTTGGCCTTCTTGGTGGCCGCGTAGAGGCTCACCGGGTGATCCACCCCGTGGTGCTCCGAGAACGGCATGCGCACATTGCCGCCGTACACGCTGGAGCTGGACGCATAGGCCAGGTGCTGCACGCCGTGGTGGCGGCAGCCTTCCAGGATGTTCATGAAGCCGACGATATTGCTGTCGATGTAGGCATGCGGGTTCTGCAGCGAGTAGCGCACGCCGGCCTGCGCGGCCAGGTGGACGACGCGGTCGAACTTCTGCTCGGCGAACAGGCGCTCCATGCCGGCGCGGTCCTCCACGGACATCTGCATGAAGCTGAAGCCCGGGCGCCCCGTCAGGCGCGCCAGGCGGTCGCGCTTGAGCTGGGGGTCGTAGTAGTCGTTCAGGTTGTCCAGGCCCACGACCTCGTCGCCCCGCCCCAGCAGGATCTGGCTGACATGCATGCCGATGAAGCCGGCGGCGCCGGTGACCAAAACTTTCATTTCCACTCCGATAGCAACGCGCCTTCGCCGGCCCCGCGGCGGGGGGCCTCGCGAAAACGAATGGTCCGCATTGTCTGCGAAGGACCGCCTGTTTTTGGCGGCACAATCCACCCACTCGTGGGTGCCTGCGCACCCCGCCGCCCCCTCCGCAGCCCCCCCGCATGCCACCGTCCCGCCCTCCGCCGCTGCAGGAAACACAGCTGTTCGGCATCCGGCTCAGCGCCGGCACGCTGCGGGCGGCCGTCGACCAGATCCTGGACCTCGCCCGTCGCGGCCAGGGCGGCACCGTCTGCGCGGCCAATGTCGACATGCTTACCCAGGCCCGCCGCACGCCGGCGCTGGCCCGGCTGATGCAGGAGGCCGATCTGGTCGTCACCGACGGCATGCCCCTCGTGTGGGCGCTGCGCCGCTTCGAGGGCCTGCCGCTGGAACGCGTGAACGGGCCGCGGCTGACGCTGGAGCTGTGCCGCGAGGCCGCCGCACAGGGCCTGGGCGTCTACCTCTTCGGTGGCACGCCCCACGAGCTGGACGCCATGGCCGCAGCGCTGCGCGAGCGTTTCCCGACCCTGCGGCTCGTGGGCCAGGAGTCGCCGCCGCTGCTGCCGGCGCAGCCCGCGGCCGATCCCGAGGTGATCGCGCGCATCCACGCCTCGGGCGCCGCCCTCGTGTTCGTCGGCCTGGGCTGCCCCAAGCAGGAGTTCTGGATGCAGGCCCACCGGCCGCAGCTGCGGGCGGTCTGCCTGGGCGTGGGCTATGCCTTCGCCCTCATCGGCGGCGTGCAGAAGACGGCGCCGCCGTGGATGCAGCGCCACGGGCTCGAATGGCTGTTCCGCCTGGGGCAGGAGCCGCGGCGGCTGTGGCGGCGCTATCTGGTCGGCAACAGCATCTTCGTGGCGCTGTGCCTGCGGGCCTGCCTGCGCCCGGGCCGCCGCCGGGCCTCGTGATGCGCCTGCTGCTGCTGCTCCAGGGCCGTTCCCCGGCCGACCAGCCGGGCTACCACCAGGCCTTCGTCGACCTGCAGGCCCGCGGCGTGATCGAGGCCTACCACTGCCTGCCCTACCTCCCCCCGGGCCCGGAGGCGTCGCCGGATCCCGCGCACTGGCCCGCGCTGTACCGCCGGGCGCTGCAGATCGTCGCCGACGAGGCCATCGACGTGCTGATGCTGCAGTGGTTCCACGGCCCGCTGGCGGATCCGCGCCCCTTCCTCGCCGAGGCCCGGCGGCTGCGGCCGCAGCTGCAGGTCGTGACGACGGGCGGCGACCCTTACGGACGCTGGCTGCAGCGCCCGCCGCCCAGCCTGTTCCAGGCCGCCTCGCAGTCGGACCTGTGCTTCCTGACCTCCATGGGCTACATGGCCGACGCGCTGATCGCCCGGGGCGCCCGCAACGTGGTCCTGATGCCCAACGGCGCCTGCCAGCTCCGCTTCAGTGCGCCGGTGGTCCCCGCAGCGCCTCCCGCGTTCGACGTCGTCTTCATCGGCAGCCACAACGGCGGCAGAAACCCCTTCACACGCCTGAGCCGCTCCGGCCGCCAGCGGGCGGAGATGGTCCGGCAGCTGACCCGGCGCTACGGCCGGCGCTTCGGTCTCTTCGGCCGGCACTGGGCGGATCAGCCGGCCTGGCAGGGGCCCGTGGCCTATGCCGAGCAGCACCGGGCGGCGGCTCAGGGCCGGCTCCAGCTGGGCGGCTTCCCCGGCTCCATGGCGCCCTACTACACCTCGGACCGCTTCTACATCGCCATGGCCAGCGGCGTGCCACTGCTGGACTTCCGCGTCCCGCGGGTCGACCGCCTCGCCACGCCGGACGTGCACTGGCGAGCTTATGACAGCGTGAACTCACTCCTGAAAGCCGTGGACCGCACGCTGGACCAGCCTCCCGAAACCCTGCAGGACTGGGGCCGGCGGGCGCGCGACTACGTGCTCGGCGCCCACACGCAGGCCCACCGCACCCACGAGATGGTGGACATCATCCAGGCGCTGCGCGAGGCCCGGCGCCTTGGGCGGCCCTTGCCGCCGCCGCGGCTTCGGTGTTTCGCGCCGGGGGTCGATCCTGAGGCCGAGGCGCCCTTGGCCGTGCGCGGCTGGACGGGCTGACGCATGGCCGCCCCCGCGCTCTACCTCAAGCCCGTCAGCGGCCTGGCCAACCGCCTGCGCACGATCGCCTCGGCGCGGGTCGAGGCCCGCCGGCTCGGCCGGCCCTTGCGGGTGCTGTGGGAGCGGGACGACGCGCTGAACTGCGACTACCAGGACCTGCTGCTGCCGCCCGAGGACTTCCGCGTGCACGACTACTGCCGCGGCGTGCCCGACCGCCTGCTGCCGGCGGTGCGCGCCCTGTGGCCCACCTCGCGCCGGCAGGCGGCCTCGGCGCCCCATGCCTGGCTGCGCCGCGTCCTGGCCCCACGGCTGCCCGCCCGCCAGCAGTGGATCAGCGAGGACCTGGCCGCGCGCTTCCCGCCGTTCCCGCCCGCCACGGACTACCCGCAGCACGAGGCCGCCACGCGCCGGGCCATCGCCGATGCGCTGGCGCCCGCGGACCCGGCGTCGGCGATGTTCGTGTCGAGCTGCTGGAAGATCGGTGAGGGCGGCGCCGACTACGGCTTCGTGCGCCCCGTGCCCGCCATCGCGCAGGCCGTGGACGCCCAGCGCGCGACGCTGGCCCGCTGCATCGGCGTGCACATCCGCCAGGGCGACCATGCCGAGGCCATCGCCCACAGCCCGGTGAGCGCCTTTCTCGAGGCCATGCAGGCCCGGCTGGCGCAAGCGCCGGACACGCGCTTCTTCGTGGCCACCGACAGCCTCGCGGCCTGGCAGCGCCTCGAGGCGACCCTGGGCGATCGCGTGCTGCGCTATGCCCACAGCAACGCGGACCGCACCCGCGTGGCCGGCATCCAGTCCGCGCTGGCCGAGCTGCTCATGCTCTCGCTCACGAGCGAGATCTGGGGCTCGCACATGAGCTCGTTCTCCTATGTGCCCGGCGAGATCGGCGGGCTCACCGTCCGCGCAGTGCGCATGGGCGGGGCGGTGAGCGATGCCCCCAGGCGCGCGGCGGGCGGATCAGTCGCGCCCTGAGGCCCGCGCGCGGCCGTAGAAGGCCAGCAGCGCCTCCCGGTGGCAGGCCGGCGACCAGCGGGCGAGGAAGTCCTCGCGTGCCGCATCGCCGCGCCGCCGGGCCTCCTCGGGCGACTGCAGCACGGACTGCAGCACCGCCTGCCAGGCCTGCGGATCGTCGGCCGGCAGCACCCAGCCCGTGCGCCCCGCCTGCACGAGCTCCGGCAACGCGCCCTGCGCGGACACCAGCGCCGGCAGGCCCTCGCTGAAGGCCTCGATCACGGTCAGGCCGAAGGGCTCCGCACAGCGGCTGGGCACCAGCAAGGCCCGCGCGCGGCGCATCTCCCGGCGCACCTCGGCGGGCGGCAGCGGGCCCAGGCAGCGCAGGCCCGGCACGGCCTCGAGGGCGGCGCGCAGGGGGCCGTCCCCCACCACCGTGATCGTGCCGGGCGCGTTCTGCGCCGCCAGCGTCACGAGCAGGTCCACGCCCTTCTCGGCGGCCAGCCGGCCCACGTACAGCAGACCGTGGCGCGGCGCGTCGGACGGGGGTTCGGTGGCGGTCTCGGCAAAGTTCGGCAGCACCTCGATGCGATCCGCCGGCAGCCCGCCGCGGCGCATTGCCTCCCGCACCGGACCCGACACCGCGGCAAAGCGCGTCACGCCGCGATGCCAGGTGCCCAGGGCGCGATGCAGCTGCAGCGTCACGGCGACCACCCCGCTCTGCGCCGCACTGCCGCGGTAGCAGCGATGCCAGGCGGCCCGCCAGGGCACCTGCCCGACGCAGGCCTCGCAGGGCGCGCCCTCGCGCAGCATCAGGCCGTTGGGACACACCAGCCGGTAGTTGTGCAGCGTCATCACCACGGGCACGCCGGCCTGCCTTGCCGCATGGATGACCGACGGCGACAGCAGCGGCATCGTGTTGTGGACGTGCACGATCTCCGGCCGCGCCTGCGCGATCCGGGCCAGGACCGCCGCATGGCTGTCGCGGGACCACACGGCGTCGAGGGCCAGCCGCCAGGACGCCCGCCCGTGCACCTCGTCGTTGTGACGCAGCA
Organism: Burkholderiaceae bacterium; assembly: GCA_041912595.1. GTDB lineage: Bacteria > Pseudomonadota > Gammaproteobacteria > Burkholderiales > Burkholderiaceae_C > Roseateles_B. The sequence continues at coordinate 65,746 of JAYRMR010000021.1, read as the reverse complement.
GCTGCATCACCTCGTGGCCGTCGGCCCGCAGCAGCGCGGCCTCACGGTCGACGACGACGTCCTCGCCGCCACGCTGCTGGTACTGGTTGTGGATCTGGAGGATGCGCATGGCGTCAGGCGCTCGGGCCGGCCGGCAGCGGCGAGGTCAGCGCCTGGCGCACGGCGCCGACGAGGCCGGCCGCCGCCGCATCGAAGTTCAGCGGCGCCACACACTGCAGCGCGCCCTGCGAGAGGCGGTCCCAGGCGGTGGCGTCGCTCAGCAGGCCGGCGGCCGCGCGGGCCCAGGCCTCTGCGTCCAGGGGGCCGACGCGACCGCTGAGCCCATCCACCACCAGCTCCCCGGCGCAACCGGCCTGCGGCGTGGTGAAGACCGGCACGCCCGCCGCGCAGGCTTCGTTGGCCACCAGGCCCCAGGCCTCCCAGGTCGTGGGAAACAGGAACAGGCGGGCCTCGCGGTACAGCGCCGGCAGCTCGGCCTGGGGGCGCCAGCCGAGGAACTCGCTGTGCACCGTGCCGGCCCGCTCGGCCGCCCGCTCGCGCAGCAAGGGCTCCAGCGGCCCGGCGCCCAGCCAGCGCAGGCGCACCGGCCGCCCGAGGATCTCTGCGGTGCGGTGCGCCACCTCCAGCGCGAAGAGCGGCTGCTTGGTCTCGACAAAGCGCGCCGAGAAGAGGAAGTCCACCGGCCGCGGCTGCTCCGGCCGCGGCGCGAAGGGCCGGTTGTCCGTGCAGATCGGGGCCTGATGGCAGCGGTCCGCCGGCAGCCCGTAATGCTGCAGCAGCGCCATCGACGCCCGGCTCGCTCCGATGCCCGCCGCCGAGCGCCGGTAGATCCAGCGGCGCAAGGCGCGGTGCACGGCGCTCAGGTGCGCCTCGTGGCGCAGCGTGCCGTCCGTCATCGCCACATGCGGCCGCCCGTGCCGGCGCGCCCAGGCGTAGGCGAGCAGGTAGCTGGGAATGAAGCCGGTGGTGATGACGACGTCGGGCTGCACCGCCCCCAGCACGCGCCACGCGGCGGCATCGGCGTGGAAGAAACGGCGCTCGAAGGCCAGGAAGCGGCCGGGCAGGAAATGGCTGCTCACGCCTGGCGCCGTCAGCGACAGGCTGGGGTCGATGTAGGGACGGGCGCAGTAGAGGATGTGCCAGTCCCAGCCCGACGCCGCCGCCGCGGCCGCATAGGCCGGAACGCGATAGGGCGCCGGGGCGCTGGTGATGAGCGCCACGCGCAGGCGCCGGCCGTCGTGCCGTTCAGCCATGGCGGCCTCCCCGCCTGCGCAGGGCCTGACTGAGCAGCTTGGCATAGGGCCAGGCGAAGTAGAGCGGCCAGGCCAGACCCATGTGGCGGCGCGTGAAGTGCAGCCAGGAGCGCCACGGCAGCCCCTTGCGGGACAGCATGTGGCGCCAGCGCTGCAGCCAGGGCAGCGCGGGATCGAGGTAGGTCCCCGTCGGCGGGTTGTCCGAGCACCAGCCCCAGTGCCCCGGCGCCAGCCACACGCCGACCCCGAGGGCGCGCGCGCGCAAGGCGTAGTCCGTGTCGCCCATGGCGTGCTCGAAGACCGGGTCGAGGTCCCCGACCCGCGCCAATGCGTCGCGGGGCAGCAGGACGATGTTGCCGTTCATGCCATCACAAGGCAGTGGTTGGGCGCCCGGCGTCAGATGCTCGAAACGGCTGCGCCGCCAGCCGGACCCGCGCCGCTCGCCGCCATAGCTCGTGAGCCCCGTGCGCACATCCGCCGTCGCCCCCACCACCACCAGCGGGCCCTCGCCCTCCGAGCGCAGCGCGGCCTCCGTGTCCAGCAGGGCCGTGAGCACGCCGGGGCGCAGGTCCACGTCATCATTCAGCAGCCACTGGTGCGTCGCGGCGCGCGCCTCGGGCTGCTGCTGCGCCAGATGCATGCTGCGACACCAGAACAGCGGCTCGCGGGTACGGATCACCCGGACCCAGTCGTGACGAGCGCCGACGAGCTCGGCCGTGCCGTCTGTGCTGCCGTCATCGACGAGCACGGCGCAGAGCTCGCCGCCGCGCGCCCGCAGCGCCTCGCGCTCCCGGGCCACGCCCTCGAGGCAGCGCAGCGTGGCGTCCTTGCGGTTGAAGCTGCACAGCAGCGCACAGATACGGATCGTCGTCATGTCAGCGTCCCGGCTCCGCGGGCCCGTCCGCGGCGAGGAGGAACTGCACCGGAACGCGCCCGATGCGCAGGCGACCGTCCGGGACCGCGGGCCGGCGATCGGCCGCCGGGGCGAACAGGGGCTGGGCCCGCCGCAGCGATGTCGCGCCGGGCAGGCCGAGGGCGCTCGCCAGCTCGGCCGGGCTGGTCTCGGCCGTCGCGGGGCCATCGCTCCAGAGCCACAGGCGCGCCTCGCCGTCGCGCTCGCCCCGGCAGGCGATGAGCGGCACGCGCTTCATGACGAGCAGGCGGCAGCCCTGGAAGCGCACGCCCGCCACCCAGGACTGCAGCGCCGCATAGGCCGTCGCCGCGCGGCGCCAGTCGCCGTCGGCGTCCAGCATCCCGGTGTCCTGGTTGTCCCAGGCGTAGTAGAAGAAGCGGGACCATCCCGCCGCCGCGCCGAAGAGATGCAGCTGCGCCATCAGCGCCGCGCCGTCCTCCGGGTCGCGCCCCTCGCCCTGCATGACGGCGCCGGACTCGGTGTTCCACAGCGGCAGGTGCTCGAGCCCGTGCTTCAGCATCACGGCACGCACCTTGAGCAGCTCGGCCGCCGACTGCCGGACGGACGAGGCGTAGAAGTGGTAGCAGACGGCCTGGACGTACTGCTTGCCGCCGGCCGCGAGAAAGAGGTCGAGCCGCTGGGGGCCGTTCACGAAGCCCGGCGTGCAGAGCTTGGCCGCGGGCTGGACGGCATCGAGCTCGGCGCGCGCAATGCGGGCCATCTCGACCAGCTGCGTCACGGAGCCCGTGAAGAAGAGCGGGTGGCGCCGGTCGATCTCCAGCTCGGAGAGCCCCGGCTCGTTCCAGAGCTCGTAGGCCTCGATGCGGTCGCCATAGCGGCTGGCGACGGCGCGCACGAGGGCGGCGAAGTCCGCCATGTCGCGCGGCTCGGCGCTGCAGCCCCAGGGGTTGTACGGGCAGGGTTCGGCGGGTCGGGCGCTGGCCCAGCGCGGCGTGAGCGCGAGCGGGTACAGCAGCTGCGCCCCACGCGCCCGGGCCGTGTTCACGTAGACGTCCAGCCGGCGGAAGTCCCAGACACCCCGCTCGGGATTGATCGACCACCAGGACACGCCGGCGTCCCACAGGCGCAGCGCGCCCACCTGCACGGGCGGCCAGGCGGTCGTCCCGGCCTCGCCGACGGGCGTGCCCTGCAGGCGATGGAGGTGCTGGCCCCAGAAGGCGCCCTCCACCGGCGGGCGTGGCGTCGCGGTGGCCGCGCTCACCGCATCCGAGCCGAGCGCGGGTTCCGCCCCCGCGAGCCCCAGGCACAGCAGGGCCAGCGCGGCATGGCGCCAGAGATGACGGGCCTCAGCGCGCATGGGTGCCTCCCCGCAGGGCGGCCGGCCGTGGCCCACGGACCGCCCGCGGCGCGTGGGCCTGCACCCAGGCCAGCGCCGTGCCCATGACCAGCCCCTGCCACAGGCCGACGCCGTAGGGGATGAAATAGACCGCCATCATCACCAGCAGCGTGAACAGCAGCGCCGCGGGGCCGGCGGAGGCCTCCTCGCGCGCCAGCCGCCGCAGGCCCACGAGCGCGGCGCCCAGGGCGGCCACGAAGGCCCCGAGCCCGGCCAGGCCCAGGTTGTAGAGCGTCTGGACGTACATGTTGTGCGCGAAGTAGGTGATGACGCGCACCCGGCCCTCGTCGTCGATGACCATGCGGCTGTTGTCCGTGCCGAAGGGATTGCCGATGGCCACCGCCGCGGGCCCGCTGTCCTGCCACTTGCGGATCATGGCGGCCCAGCCCTGCAGGCGGTCGGAGGCCGTGTCCTGCCCGCGCAGGGCGCGCCCGGCCGACTGCCCCAGCTGCGCGGCGAGGCCGCTGCCCTTCTCGCTCGCGATCAGCGGCAGCAGCACCAGGCTCAGCACCAGGACCAGCGCGCTGAGCTGGCGCACGGCACGACTGCTGTCCCGGGCCATCAGGAGCGGCGTCACGGCGCCGACCATCACCGCCAGCCACACGGACCGGTGCTGCAGCAGCAGGACGAGCCCGGCAAGCGGCAGCATCAGGAAGCGCCAGCCGGGCAGCGAGGGCGCGACGGCGCTGAAGTACACGAGCACGATGAGGAGCTGCCCGAGCAGGATCGCGTCCCCGGAGCCGATGACGCGGATCGCGCCGTCGACGTTGTAGACGCCCTGCGGGGGCAGGAGGTCCGGGATGGGCAGGTAGTAGACCGTCCAGCGATAGAGCACCAGCAGCCCCAGCGCGAGGGCGAGCGTCACCCACGGGCGGAACAGGGCCCGGAAGCCGACGCGGCGCCAGTCGAAGGTCATGACATAGGTGGCGACGGCGGCGAAGTAGAAGTAGTCCCGCACATGCACGCCGGCGGTCGTGCCATAGGTGAGGAGGCCGCGCCCGAGGCTCAAGGCCATTACCAGGAGGAAGAGCAGCCAGGCGCGGTGCAGCCGCACCTCGCTGCCTGCCCACAGACAGCGGCCGAGCGCGACGGCGGCCAGCACGAGGCTCGCCAGGTCCCCGGCGAAGACCGCCGTGCCCAGGTGCAGCAGCGGCGCGCCCATGACGAGGGTGTCCGTCAGGGCCATGGCCGCCGCCCAGCCGATGCCGACGGCCACCGACCGCGAGGCCGACAGCAGCAGGACGAACAGCCCCGCGGCCAGGGCCATCGCCACGGCAAAGGGCATGCTGAGAAGGATGAGGGTCTGGAACGGCATGGAAAGGATCAGGGCGCGGGCGCGCGGGCGTCGAGGCCGAGGGCCTGCTCGTAGGTCTGGAGGTAGGCCCGCACGACCGCGTCGAGCCCAAAGCGTGTTTGTACCTGCTGGCGTCCCTGGGCGGAGAGTCGCGCGTAGGTCCGCGGCTCGCTCACGCGGGCGAGCGCACGGGCGATGTCGGCGCTGTCGCGCACGTCGCACAGGCTCTCCGGGGCCTGCACCACCCAGGGCACGGCGCCGCTGTGCGCGCCCGCGACCACGGGCAGGCCCAGCGCCAGGGCCTCGACCAGCACCATCCCGAAAGACTCCTCCAGCGAGGGATGCAGCAGCAGGTCCAGGCCCTCGAGGCGCCGCATCAGCGTCTCATGCGGCAGGGGGCCATGGAAATGCAGGGCCTCGAGCGCGTCGGCCATCGCGGGCGTCCGGCGGCACCAGGCCTGGGCCGCGCCGTCCGGCTCGAACTCGTGGCCGAACAGATGCAGTGCCAGCGAAGGATCCTGGCGGCGGCGGCTCGCGAAGGCGAGCAGCGCGGGCTGGGCGTTCTTGCGCCGGCGCCAGCCATGGCTGATCAGGGCGATGCGCAGGCCGGCCGGCCGCTCGCGATCGTGCCCCCGCGCGACGAGCGCCGCCTGCACGGCATTGGGCACCACCACGGGCGTGGCGCGCGCCAGCCCGGCGAGCGCCTCCTGCATGTAGGGCGACACGACCGTCAGATGCCGCGCCCGGCGCAGGACCTCCCGCGCCATCAGCACCCGCAGCCAGCGATACAGGCTGATGGTGGGCTTGGCCCAGGTGTTCATGCGCGCCACCAGCAGCGGCGAATCGTGGCTCGTGACGACCGCCGGGACGCCGCTGTCCAGCGCCGCCCAGGCGAATTCGTAGGCCCAGTGGGCGTGAACGACCTGCGGCCTGGCCGCGGCGATGGCGGCGCACAGGCCTTGCCGTTCGAGGCGGTAGAGGTCGAGGATGCGACCGGGCCGGCCCTGGACCGGCCGCCACGCCCGGGGGCGCGAAGGCACGAAATGGACCCGCAGGCCCGGCCAGCGTGCCGACGGGATGCACACCGGGCCCGCGTCGAGCGGCAGATCCGCGCTGAGCGTGAAGACGCTCAGCTGCAGCCCCGACGCCAGCAGGCCCTCGATCAGGGTCGCCATCAGCGGCGCGCCCTCGTAGCCGCGGGGCAGATCGCCCGGGGGCCTGCCCATCAGCGGGGCCAGGTCTTGCCCCGCCACCGGCGCGCAGAAGCCCAGATGCTGGAGGCGAGGATCACGCATGGCCATCCGCCCTCACCACCAACGCGCGAGCGCCGGAAGCCGGCTGCGCAACAGGCCATAGGCCGCGATCGGCCGCAGCAGCGGGCGGACCAGCCCCAGCGCCAGCAGGGCGGACAGCGCGCCGGCCAGCACGGCGATGGCCAGGGCGGCGCCCGGTGTCCCGTCCTGCCAGGCGAGGGCCGCCCGGACGCCCGTCCACACGAGCGCCCCCATGGCCGCGACGGCGAGATGCACCCGCGCCACCTCGCGCCACGTCAGCTGGAGCACCGGCACCAGCAGCAGCAGGAAGGCGATCCAGCGCAGCGCCTCGACCGCCAGGACGACCCACACCACCGCCGTCATGCCCCGCGGCAGGGCCAGCCAGACCGAGGCCATCAGCAGCACGAGCGCGGCCCCCTGCAGCAGCAGCTTGCTGCGCAGCAGCGCGAGGGCATCGCACACGACACCCGCGACATGGCCCATGTAAAGAAAGGGCACGCACAGGGCCAGGGCGCCGACGAGCGGCACGGCGTCCTGCCACTGCGGCCCCAGCATCACGGCCACGAGCGGACCCGCCGCCGCCGCCATGCCGAGGCTCAGCGCCGCGCCGGCCAGGCCGATGCCCAGCACCCCGAGCAGAAAGCCCTGCCCCACCTGCGCGCGCTGCGTCTGCGCATGGCTGAAGAGCGGGAACAGCACCCGCCCGAGGATGCCGGCCACCTTCTCCGTGGGCAGGTTGGTCAGCAGACGGGCGCGGCTGTAGGTGCCCAGCGGCGCGTCGCCCATCAGGCGGCCGATCAGCGTGGTGTCGACGTTGAAGCTCAGGAACTCCACGAAGCTGACCAGCGAATGGGGCGCCCCGTAGCCCAGCAGGCCGCGCACGTCGCCGCGCAGGCTGGGCCGCCAGTCGTGACGCGCGAGCGCACCGGCCAGCAGCAGGCTGAGGCCGCTCTGCGCCAGCGTGGCGCCCACCAGGGCCCAGACGCCCGCACCGGCCCAGGCCAGGGCCAGGCCGACCGCGCCGTAGCCGATCACATAGGCCGCCAGGTCGATGAGGGCCAGCGCACGGAAGCGCAGCCCGCGCCGCAGCAGGGCCAGCGCCACGGTCGACAGGCCCTGCAGCAGGAAGTTCAGTGCGAGCACGTCGAGAATGCCGCTCAGGGCCGGACGCTGGAAGAAGCCGGCGGCCAGCGGCGCCAGCAGCCAGGTGAGTCCGACGCAGATGCCGGACACGAGCAGGCTCAGGCCCAGGCCCAGGCGGATGTCCTGCCTGGACAGGTCGGGGCGCTGGACCAGCGCGGGGCCCAGGCCCATCTGCGCGAAATAGTCCAGGAAGCGCAGACCGATCAGCGCCATGGCCATGAGGCCGAAGTCCGCCGGTGTGAGCAGGCGCGAGAGGCAGGCCATCAGCCCGATCTGGACGACGACGCTGACCCCCACCCCGATGGCGCCCCACCGCATGCCGCTGAGGACCGCGCCCGCCCGGCCGCTCATGGCAGGACCCATCGGCCGTTCGGCGGCGCCACCGCGGGACCGGCGCGGCGCAGCGCGGCGATGCGGTCCAGGCGCTGCGTGAGCCCCCGGCGCAGCGGCGGCAGCAGCGGCCGCTCGAAGGCCTTCACCACGAGCCAGGCCAGGCCCAGGGCGGCGACCGCCACGCCCGCCACCGTCGCACCGGCACTGCCGAGCCACAGCTCGCGCATCAGCACGAAGCCGAGGTCCTCGTGCAGCAGGTACAGCGGGTAGGTCAGCGCCGCCAGCGAGGCGCCGTGACGCAGGCGAAGCCAGGGCAGAAGGCCGAGGGGCACCGCCATCACGAGCAGCGCCATGCCGCTGACGGTCAAGGCGGCGAGCACGCCCTCCACCGTGCCGTGCTGGGCGTACTTGCCGTACTGCCGCGCGACGATCAGCGACAGCATCGCGGCGAACAGCAGCCAGGCCTCGCGGCGGCGGCCCTGCGTCTGCAGCCACGCCGCGCCGCCGAGGATGAACCAGGGGGCCTGCGACAGGACCAGCGCCTGCCGCAAGGGCCCCAGGGGCACGCCGGCGGCGTCCAGGCCCACGAAGACCGCCCAGACGCCCAGCCAGCGCGGGTAGTGATGGAACTGCCGGCACACCAGCAGCAGCATCACGAGGACATAGAAGCGCATCTCCACCAGCAGCGACCAATACACCCCGTCGACAAACTCGACGCCCAGCACGCGCTGCAGGCACAGCAGATTGGCCAGCACCTGCAGGCCGTCGAGACTGCGGTAGCCCTCGCCGGCCCACAGGATGCCGCCCGCCGTGAGCAGCACCGCCAGCCAGTAGGTGGGCATCAGCCGCGTGAAGCGCGAGGCCGCGAAGGCGGCGGGCCGGGCGCCGTTGGCGCTGTGGGCGATGACGAAGCCGCTGATGAAGAAGAACAGGTCGACGCCAAGGGCGCCGAGGCGGGAGACGGCATCCCAGGCCGCGAAGCCGTAGACGTCCCCGTGCTGCAGCTGCCAGCGTGAGCCGTGGCTGTCCGTCCCGACGTAGTGGAAGCCCATCACCAGGCAGGCGGACAGGAACCGGAGGGTGTCGAGCTCCCCCCAATGCCCTTCCGACGCAGCCGGGCGGCGCTCGCTCATGCCCGCCCTTGGCGGAAGTCCGCCCAGGCCCGGGCGATGCCCTCGCGCAGGCCGGTGCGGGCCGTCCAGCCCAGCGCCTGGATCCGCGACACGTCCAGCAGCTTGCGCGGCGTGCCGTCGGGCTTGCTGGCATCGAAGACGATGCGGCCCTCGAAGCCCACCACCTGCATCACCGTCTCGGCCAGCTCGCGGATGCTCACGTCGGTGCCGGTGCCGATGTTCAGCAGCGGGCCGTCGTAGCCCAGCTCCATCACCTGCACGCAGGCCTCGGCCAGGTCGTCGACGTAGAGGAACTCGCGCCGCGGCGTGCCCGAGCCCCACACCACGAGCTGGGCGTCCCCGCGTTCCCGGGCCTCGTCGGCCTTGCGGATCAGCGCCGGCAGCACATGGCTGCTGGCGAGGTCGTAGTTGTCGCCCGGACCGTACAGGTTGGTGGGCATCACGCTGATGTACTGCCGGCCGTACTGACGGCTGTAGCTCTCGGCGAGCTTCACGCCCGCGATCTTGGCGATGGCGTAGGGCTCGTTCGTCGGCTCCAGCGGGCCGGTGAGCAGGGACTCCTCGCGGATGGGCTGCGGGCAGTCCCGCGGGTAGATGCAGCTCGAGCCGAGGAACTGCAGGCGCTGCACGCCGGCGCGGTGGGCGCCGTGGATGAGGTTCAGCTCGATCTGCAGGTTCTGGAAGAGGAAGTCGGCGCGCTCGGTGTCGTTGGCGAGGATGCCGCCGACCTTGGCCGCGGCGATGAAGACGTAGTCCGGCCGGTGCTCGACGAGGTAGCGATAGACCGCCGCCTGGTCGAGGAGGTCGAGCTGCGCACGGGTGCGCGTGAGGACCTGCGTGTAGCCGCGCGCCTGCAGGCGGCGCACAAGGGCCGAGCCGACCATGCCGCCGTGGCCGGTGACGAAGATGCGGGCGTCGCTGGGAATGCTGTGCATGGCGGCCTCCGGGGCGGGGGTCATTCGTGCGCGTCGTAGGCCGGGAAGCCGGCGCTCTTGACGAGCTCGTCGCGCCGCGCGGCGCTGTAGTCGGCCGCCATCATCTCGCGCACCAGGGTCTCGATCGAGGTGCTCGGGGTCCAGCCCAGGCGCTCGCGGGCCTTGCTGGCGTCGCCCAGCAGCGTCTCGACCTCCGTCGGGCGGAAGTAGCGGGGATCCACGCGCACGATCACGTCGCCCACGCGGCAGCGCGGCGACGCGCCCTCGGTGGCGGCGATGGCGCTGACCCGCGCCACCTCGTCCAACCCCTCGCCCTCGAAGGCCAGCGTGAGGCCCAGCTCGGCCGCCGCCAGGGCGATGAAGTCCCGCACGCTGTGCTGCACGCCGGTCGCGATGACGTAGTCGTCCCCCTGCGGCTGCTGCAGCATGCGCCACATCGCGTCGACGTAGTCGCGGGCATGGCCCCAGTCGCGCTGCGCCGAGAGGTTGCCGAGGTGGACGCAGTCCTGCAGGCCCAGCGCGATGCGGGCCAGCGCCCGGGTGATCTTGCGGGTCACGAAGGTCTCGCCGCGCACGGGGCTCTCGTGGTTGAAGAGGATGCCGTTGCTCGCGTGCAAGCCGTAGGCCTCGCGGTAGTTGACGGTGATCCAGTAGGCGTAGAGCTTGGCCACGGCGTAGGGGCTGCGCGGGTAGAAGGGCGTGCGCTCGCGCTGCGGCGTCTCCTGCACCAGGCCGTAGAGCTCGGAGGTGGACGCCTGGTAGAAGCGCGTCTTCGTCTCCAGGCCGAGCATGCGGATGGCCTCCAGCAGGCGCAGCGTCCCGAGCCCATCGGCATTCGCGGTGTACTCGGGCATCTCGAAGCTCACGGCCACATGGCTCATGGCGGCCAGGTTGTAGACCTCGTCCGGCTGCACGCGCTGGATGATGGAGATCAGGTTGCTGCTGTCCGTCAGGTCCCCGTAGTGCAGGATGAAGCGCTGGTTGTCGACGTGCGGGTCCTGGTAGAGGTGGTCGATGCGGTCCGTGTTGAAGGACGACGCGCGGCGCTTGATGCCGTGCACCTCGTAGCCCTTGCCCAGCAGCAGCTCGGCCAGGTAGGCCCCGTCCTGCCCGGTGACGCCGGTGATCAGCGCTTTCTTGATGCTCATGTGTGTGCCTGCGAAGCGAAGGGGGGACAAGACTCAGCCATGGCCGCGACCCAGCAGACGGCGCCGCGCGGCGGGGTCCAGGGCCTGCGCCCAGTCGCGGATGAAGCCGGCGTGCAGCGCGAAGCCCTGGGCATTGTCCGCGCTGAGCGAGGACACGCGCACGAGCACGCCGTCGGGGATGAGGCCGCGCAGGCCGTAGCGCAGCGCGGCCCAGCGGTGGGGGTAGCCGAAGGAGGTCAGCTCGTCGCCCACGACGACCCAGTAGCTGATGGGCTCGTGCCGGCGCCCCTGGCTCGCCACGAGGCGCTTGAGCGGCAGCGGACCGCCGGCCAGCGGCACGGTCGCGTCGAAGACGTCCTGCTCCAGGCGGAAGCCCTGTGCCGGATAGCAGATCTCCGGGCGGTGGATCATCATGCCCTTGTGCTGATTGCGCCCGTAGGCCAAGCTCAGCATGACGAGCTCGCGCTGCGGATTGCGGAAGCTCAGCGCGAGCACCTCGTCGTAGGTCTCCGCCAGGACCTGCTGCTGCTGGGGATTGGGCACCAGGGGCACGATGGACGGGTCCAGCTGCCAGGCCCCGAAGCGTGTGGGCACCAGCTGGGCCAGCGGCACGCGGGGCTCCTCGTCCGCCAGGAAACGGCGCGGCCGCACCTGCTCGGCGAGCACGGCCGTCCCGCCCATCGCGGCAGCCACCAGCAGGGCCCGGCGCTGCGCGTTCATGGCCAGCCCCGCCAGCGCCCGAGTCGCCCCAGCAGGCCGTCGGCGGCCAGGATCAGCAGCAGCGCCGCCAGCATCAGCAGCAGGCCGGCAAAGCCGTGGATGAAGCCCTGCCCGGCCGCGTCACCGAAGTGGTAGGTGACGAGCACCAGCACCAGCACCCGCAGCACATTGGCCGCGAAGGAGATGGGCACGACCAGCAGCGCCAGCACGGCATTGCGCCAGACGGCCGTGTGCTTCACGACATGCATGTAGAGCAGGCCGAGGGCCTCGAGCGTGAAGAGGGAGTTCAGCCCGGCGCAGGCATCCGCCACCAGCAGCTGGTAGGGACCGATGGTGAGGATGACGCCCGAGCGCCCGACGGGGTAGCCCACCCCGTACAGCAGCTGGCTGGCCACGCCCGAGACGGCGATCTTCAGCGGCGCGGTGAGCGCCAGGGTCCAGTCGCCGGGCCAGGGGATCATGAAGAGCAGGAAGCCCAGCGGGAAGGCCGCCGCCCGCAGGCCGCGCCATCCGAGGAAGGCGAGCACGAGGCCCGCCAGCACGAGCACCTGGGCGCCGATCTCCAGGGTCCAGATCGCCTGGGAGCGCCCCAGCACGAAGGCGGCCAGGCCCAGCAGCAGCGGCGCGAGGCCCCAGCGCGATCCCGCGCTGCCGCGGGCATCGCCGTCAGCGGTGAGCGTCCGCAGCCGGCTCGCCAGCAGCCACAGGCCCACCGCGAGGATCATGGGGGCGTGGCCCTGTTCGTCGCTGGCCCAGAGGCCCCGCATCAGGTCCCGGTAGCTCAGGCCGAACAGCAGCAGCCAGCCCAGCACCAGCCAGGCGAGCGTCACGCGCGCGCCGGGCGATGGCAGCACCGGGGCATGGCGGGCGCTGCGGGCGGCGGCGTCGGCCGGGCTCACGTGCCGTCGCCTCTCAATGCTCGTTGAGGATCACGCCCAGGATCTCGGCCGGGCTGTGGTCAAAGCTCCCGACCAGCGCCTGCAGCGAGGCCAGGCGCGAGGCATGGCGCCGCGCGAGCACCACGGCGGCGCCCGCGCGGGCGGCGATGACGGTGCCATCGGAGCCCAGGGCGGCGGCCGGGGTGTCGATCAGGACATGGTCGAAGCGCCCGAGCAGGTCCCGCAGCAGCAGGCCGAAGGCGGGCCGCTCGACGAGCTCCAGCGGGTTCGGCGGCGGCGTGCCCACCGGCAGCACGAACAGGCTCGGCACGCCCGTGACCTGGCGGATCACGCCCTGCCCCGCGCGTCCCGAGAGGATGTCGGCCAGGCCCGTGCGACCGCCTTCGCCTTCGAGGTGGAAGAGCTCGTGCTGGCGCGGGCCGCGCAGATCCGCGTCGATCAGCAGCGTGCGCCCGCCCAGCTGGGCCAGCGCCACGGCAAGGTTGGCGCTGAAGAAGCTCTTGCCGTCGCCGACCTCGGGGCTGACCACCGCCAGGGCGCGGCGCTCACGGCCTTCCTGCTGCAGGCGCATCAGGAGCTGGCTGCGGGCCGCGCGGAAGGCCTCGGCCTGCGCGCCGAAGGGCTGGCTCAGGGTGACGAGCTCGGGGCTCGGCGCCGGGCCGGCGCTGGGCGCCAGCGGGTACTGGAACTGCTGGGCGAGCGCGAACAGCACGTCGTCGGTGCTGGCGAAGCCCAGCTTCACGGCGGCATCGCCGAAGCGCAGGCCGTGCTCGCGCTGATAGGCCAGCACCTGCTCGACCTGCTCGGCGCTCAGGTTGCGCGTCTGGCTGATCAGCGCGCCGATGGACGGCTCGCGGGCCGGGCCGGCGGGAGTCGCGACGTTCTGATCGTTCATGCGGACACTCCCGTCGCACGGCCGGCGGCCGGACGCCGTCCGGCGCGGCGCTGCCACCAGCGGCGCGGCCCCGGGGCCTCGCGCGCCGGGATCACCACCAGCACCGGCAGCCCGGCGAAGGCGGCGACGTCCTGCGCCGTGCGGACGCGGCGGTCCAGCAGCTCGTGGGCCACGGCGGCCAGCAGGCCGGCGAACGTGCCGAGGAAGACGCCCATCAGCAGGTTCAGGTAGGTCTTGGGCGAGGACGGATTCAGCGGCACCTCCGCCTGCGTGAGGATGTTGACGTTGGACAGCGTGGTCTGGCTCTCGAGATTGGTCTGCGTGAGCCGCGTCTGGATGGCGTCGTAGGCCCGCTGGGCGTTCTCGACGTCGCGCAGCAGCACCGAGCCCTCGTCGCGCACGGCCTTGAGGCGCAGCAGCTTGCCGCGCTGGGCTTCCAGCGAGGCCCGCACGTCGGCCTCGCGCTGGCGGTTGATGGACGCGGCCACACCCACGCCGCCGGTCACGCGCTTCACCTCGGTCTCGATGCGGGACTTGAGCTCGGCGATGTTGGCGCGGGCCTCGACCACCTGCGGGTGGTTGTCGCCGTAGCGCGCATTGAGCTCCTGCAGCTTGGCCTCGGCCCGGCTGAGGTCGGACTTCAGCCCGCCGATCACTGGGTTGACGAGGACCTCCTGCAGACGGTCGCCGGAAGTCACGGCCTGGTTCTGGCGGCTGGTGGATTCGGCCGAGATGGCCTGCAGCGTCACCAGCTGCGTGGAGAGCTCGTTCAGTCGGGTGTTCTCGACGTCCAGGCGCTCGTCGGTGGCGATGATGCCGTTCTCCTTCTGGAAGGCGGAGAGCTTGGCCTGCGAGGCTTCCAGGCGCTCGCGCGCCTCCTTGGCGCGGGTGTCGAAGAAGCTGCGGTACTGGCGCGCGGGGTCCACCTTGAGGTCCAGCGTGACCTCGATGTAGGCCTGCACGAAGGCATTGGCCATATTGGCCGCGATGCGCGGGTCGGGCGCCTTGTACGACACCTCGATGATGCTGGACTGCGCAGACGGCTTGACCTCCAGCCCCGGCCGCAGGGAGTCCGCGAGCCAGGTGTCGATCTTGCCCTCGCCGCGGGTGGCGTCGAGCCACTTGGCCCGGACGCTGGGGTCGTCCGCCAGGCCGGAATTGCGCACCACGCGCTGGGCGACGCGCTCACTGCGGATCACGTCGACCTGCGTCGCGATGTAGGCCGGCGTCACGGCGCTCTGCATGAACATCGCCGAGACCGGATCGGGCTTGACGTCCGCCACGACGGAGGCCGTCGCGGTGTAGCGCCGGGGCGTCGCCAGCGTGGCCACCACCACCACCAGGAGCAGGCCGGCGAAGACGAGGGCAGCCGTGCGCCAGCGCGCGGCGAGGATGGGGATCAGCTGGGACAGGTTCACCGGCGGTCCTCAGAACAGGCTCTCGCGCACATAGACCACATCGCCTTCCTTCATCGACTCATCCATGTCGGGGCGCAGGATCTGGATCTTGCCGTCGGGCAGGCGGCGGTGCACCGTGATGCCCTTCTGCGTGCCGCGCTGGGTCGTGCCGCCGCCGGCCGCCAGCATCTGCATGAGCGTCATGCCACGCTCCAGGCGCATCGAGCCGGGCCGGTTGACCTCGCCGTAGATGTAGACCATGGGCGCACGGTCGACCCACAGCACGTCGCCGTTCTGAACGATCACGTCCTGCTCGCGGCCCTGGGTCGCGAACAGGCTCGGCAGGTCGATCTCGAGGCGGTAGGGCTTGCCCTGGCGCCGGCCGCTCAGCACGATGAGGTCGGAACCCGCCAGCGCGACGCCGCCGGCCGCCGCCAGCAGGTCGGACAGCCGGGTGTCGCCCATCTCGAGCGGGTAGCGACCGGGGCGGTTGACCATGCCCAGCACGCTGGCCTGGTTGCCGCGCACCTGCAGCACCACGATGGTCACGGTGGGCTGCTTGACGAAGTTGCCGTTGCGCAGGCCATCGGCGATCAGCTGCTCCGCCTGGCTCAGGCTCAGGCCGCCGAGCTTGACGCTCCCCAGCAGCGGGTAGGACAGCGAGCCGCTCTCGGAGACGCGTGTCTCGAGCGTGAGGTCCGGGTTCTGGTAGACGTTGATGCGGATGGCATCGCCCGCCGCGAGCCGGTATTCAGGCGCAGAAGGCGTGGCCGAAGTGGTGGACGAAGTGGCGGAAGCTGGGGCGCCGCCCCCCGGGACGGGCGCCTGCGCCAGCGTGACGGTGGCGGCGACGCTCGCGAGGATCAGGGCGCCGGCCTGCAGCAGGGCCCGCCTCATTTCAGCCCCAGGCTCTTGGCGACGTCACTGGCCGGCACGGCCGGCGCCGAGGCCGCTTCGCCTGCCGGCACCGACGCCGCCGCATTGGCCGCCGAGGCCCCCGTCACGACGGACGCCGGCGCAGACGCCGGATCGGCCGGCTGGCCGGCGAACTTGCCCAGGTACTCGATCCGGGCGGTCTGGCGCAGGGCCTTCAGGTCCTTCTGGATGGCCTCGGCCTTGCGCTGGTTGCTCAGGAAGGCCTCCACGGCCGGGCGCGCGGTGGCCTCGTCCACCGGGTTGGCGCGCGAGCTGGCCAGGTGCAGCAGCTGCAGCCCGGTCGGCGTGACCTGCACGGCCGTGTCGCCATCCTTCATGCGGGAGATGGTGTCGAGGCTGTTCATCGGCAGCTGCTCCGCCGGGCGGACCGCCTCGTTCACGTTGAAGCGCACGCCGGCACTCTTGAGGTACTCCGCGAACTCGCCGAGGCTGCGAGCGCCCTGCAGGTGCTGGCGCAGGCTCTCGAACTGCTCGGGCGTGGCCTCGATGCTCATTTCCTGGAGGCTGTAGACCCGGCGTTCCTTGAACAGCGCCGGCTTCTCGTTGTAAAACTTGGCGATCTCGTCGGCGCCGGGCTTGCTGACGGAGTCTCCGATGCGCTCGGCATAGGCCCGCGCCAGGATCTCGCGCTTGGCCAGCTCGATCTGCTGCACGACGCGCGGGTCCCGGTCCAGCTTCAGCGACTGCGCCTGCTGCACCGAAAGCTCCTGGTCGATCAGGCGCTCCAGCACCTGGCGCGAGAGCGCTTCGGCCTGCTTCTCCCCCAGCTTGGCCGTCAGGCCCGGCTGGCGCTGCAGCTGCTGGTTGATCTGGTGGACGGTGATCTCTTCCTTGTTGACCTTGGCGGCGGCCTGCGTCACGCCGTCCTCCTTGCCGCCACAGGCCGCCAGCAGGGCGGCCAGAGCCACGGCCGTGATGGCGGTCCGCGTCAGGCGGAGGGGGGAGACCCGTTGCTTCGTCGATTTCATAGCGCTCCAAACCTTGCTGCACCCATGCGCGCACCGCCCGACCGATGGGGCCGGGCGCCTGCACCCGACACCGCAGATCCGACGGCAGCCGCGCGGGCATGCCCGGCTCCGCCCTGGGGCGGCCCGGCGTGTACCGGGCGAGTGTAACGAGGCTGGGCGCCGCCGCCGGGCAGTTCAGGCCCCCTGGCGCACGGCAGAACTGCCGATATTTCGCGACTTCGCGACCGGCATCAGGCCGGCATCAGCAGCGGATGCCGACGTGCAGCGCCACCACGCCGCCGCTGAGGTTGTGCACGTCCACGTGGCCGAAGCCGGCCTGCTTCATCAGGGCCTTGAGCTCGGCCTGACCCGGGTGCATGCGGATGGACTCGGCCAGGTAGCGGTAGCTCTCGGCGTCCCCGGCGATCATCTGGCCCAGGCGGGGCAGGATCTTGAAGCTGTACCAGTCGTAAGGCTTCTGCAGCGGCGCCGCCACCTTCGAGAACTCCAGCACCAGCAGGCGGCCGCCCGGCTTGAGCACGCGGCACATCTCGGCCAGCGCCTGGTCCTTGTGCGTCATGTTGCGCAGGCCGAAGGCCACGCTGACGAGGTCGAAGCTGGCGTCCTTGTAGGGCAGCTTCTCGGCGTCGCAGAGGTTGGTCGGCAGGACCAGGCCCTCGTTCAGGAGGCGGTCGCGACCGGTGCGCAGCATCGCCTCGTTGATGTCGGTGTGCACGACCATGCCGGTGCTGCCCACGTGGCGCGCAAAGGCCCGGGACAGATCGCCCGTGCCCCCGGCGATGTCCAGCACGCGATCGCCTTCCTTGAGATTGGCGACGGCCACGGTGTAGGCCTTCCAGGCGCGGTGCAGGCCCATGGACATCAGGTCGTTCATGATGTCGTAGCGGGACGCCACCGAGTCGAAGACGCCGCGCACGCGGCCGGCCTTCTCCTGCTCGTCAACGGTCTGGAAGCCGAAATGGGTGCTGCTCATGGGGGTCTCGATCAATGCAGGGGTCGGGGTGGAGCGACGGTGCTCAGTGGCTGGCGCAATGGCTGCCGCCCTTGGGGGCCATCGGCGCATCGCGGTCCAGGCCGGCGGCGGCCAGGCGGGCCAGGTGCTCGGCCCAGAGCTCGTCCTGGCGCAGGCCCAGCTCGTAGAGGTAGTCCCAGGTGTACAGGCCGCTGTCGTGGCCGTCGGAGAAG
Organism: Burkholderiaceae bacterium; assembly: GCA_041912595.1. Lineage (GTDB taxonomy): Bacteria > Pseudomonadota > Gammaproteobacteria > Burkholderiales > Burkholderiaceae_C > Roseateles_B. The sequence continues at coordinate 47,963 of JAYRMR010000021.1, read as the reverse complement.
CGCGGCTGCACGGCGTAGTGGCCGACGGGGCTCAGGGCCTCGATCAGCACCTCGCGCTTGCCCGTCTGCAGCACTTCCTGGCCCGGCCCATGACCCTTGACCTCCGCCGAAGGGCTGAGCACGCGCATCAGCTCGAAGGGGATGGAGAAGCGGGCGCCGTCATCGAAGGCGATCTCCAGCCGGCGGGACTGCTGGTGCACGGTGAGTTCGGTGGGCAGGGGGCTTGCTGCGCTGAGGCCAGCCATGGGAGGAAGGGGGTCGGTCCTGGGGGGCTCCAGTGTAGCGGCTGGCCCTGCCGGCGGTGCAAAGCCCGGCCGGCGGCAGGGCTGGGGGCGGCCGCGCGGCGCGCCGGGGAAGCCGGTGGCGATCCACAAAAAAAGGGCCCCGCGCGAGCGGGGCCGAAGAGGAGGGATCCGCAGGCCTGCGCCGATAGGCGCTGACTTGCAAGCGAAGCATCGCCCTTCGGAGGGGTTGCGGCAAGCTGTAAGACCTTGCAGACGTTAGCTCTGACAGGGCGTGACTTGTATGCAGATGCAAGCAGGTCGCACATGGAAAAGGCAAGGCCTGACCCCCTGGATGCCCCGTGCCATCGGGCCTGTCGTCAATCCAGCCCCGACGGCCCCCGCTGCAACTCGTGACAGGCGCGCACGTTCGCCGGCGATGGCAGGCAGGCGGCGCGGGCTCGTCAGTCCGTCAGCAAGGCCTGCAGGCCTTGCGCCAGGCGCCGGTCCAGCTCAGCAAGAGGCATCGCCAGGCGCTGCACGGCCGGCGTGGGCAGCTGTCGCACGGCCTGACCCCAGACCGGGTTGGGGAAATGGCTGTCCCAGTCGAACCGGGCGATGACGTGCCAGTGCAGGTGCGGCACCACATTGCCCAGGCTGGCCACATTGATCTTGGTGGGCTGCAGCGCCTCGCGCAGCCCCTGCTCCACCATGCAGACGGCCTCCATGCAGGCCTGGCGCTGCGCCGGCGGGAGGTCGCTGAACTCGGCCACGTGGGCCTGCCAGATGAGGCGGTAGAAGGCCGGGAAGTTGGGCTCGTCGGCGCGGATGAGCCGCCATTGCGGCGCCTGGAACACGAGGTGCCCGCCGGCCTCATGGCACAGGGGGCAGTCTGACAACGGGGCTTGGGCGCTCATGGCGACAACTCGGAAGCGGGAATCCGGGCAGTATCACCCAGCGCCGGGGCGGTGGTGACGGACCGAACGGGGCGCCATCCTCGCCCGGGCTGGGCCAGAATCCGGCACCAGAAAAGCCATTCCACGGAGACCCCATGCCGACGCCTTGCCCTTCGCCCCTGCGCCGTCAGGTCCTGACGCTGTTCGCCGGGCTTGCCAGCCTGCCCCTCCTCGCGCCGTCCGCACAGGCTGACACCTGGCCGACCAAGCCGATCCGCTGGGTCGTGGCCTACCCGGCCGGCGGCGGTTCCGACTTCCTCGCCCGCCAGCTGGCGCCGCAGCTGGGCAAGCAGCTGGGCCAGACCCTGGTCATCGACAACCGCCCGGGCGCGGCCGGCCAGATCGGCACCGACAACGCGGCCAAGTCCCCCGCCGACGGCTACACCCTGCTGAGCGGCGACAACGGCGTGATGGTCTTCAACGGCGCCCTCTTCCGCAAGCTGCCCTATGCCGTCAGCGACTTCGTGCCCGTGGGCTTCATGGCCCGCTTCCCGCTGGTGCTGAGCGTCAATGCGCAGTCCGGCATCACGAGTGCCGCGCAGTGGCTGGCGCTGGTGAAGAAGAACCCCGGCAAGTTCAGCTACGCCTCGCCGGGCATCGGCAGCCCGCATCACCTCGCGATGGAGCTGATCAAGGAGCGCACCGGCAGCTTCATCGTCCACGTGCCCTACCGAGGCACCGCCTTTGCCACGCAGGACATGCTGGCGGGCGTCGTGCCCATGGGCGTGCTGGACACCGCCGCCGCCCTGCCCCACTTCCGCAGCGGCAAGCTCAGGCCGCTGGCCGTGCTGTCCGCCAGGCGCGTCGCGACGCTGCCGGATGTGCCGACCTTTGCCGAGCTGGGCATCCAGGACGTCGAGCTGTCCGCCTGGCAGGGGCTCTTCGTGCCCAAGGGCACGCCCGAGCCCGTCATCCAGCGCCTGGGTACCGAGCTCCAGAAGGCGCTGGCCGTGCCGGAGCTGAAGACCCGGCTCGAGGACTTCGGCCTTGAAGTCGCCCCCAGCGACGGCGCCGCGCTGGCGAAGCACATCCAGCGCGAGACCGAGTTCTGGCACGCGCTCATCAAGTCCCGGAAGATCACGGCGGAGTAGTTTCCCGCGACGGCCGGCCCCGCGGACCGGCTCCCTTGCGGTGCTCACGGTCCGGAGCGGGCGCGTCACTCGCTCCGGGCAAATGCGCCCGATGCGTCGACTGGCGCGGCCCGGCCTCGGCCCCGCCCGCAGCCGGGCTTCGTGTGGGGCGGCCGGCCCTGCGGACCGGCTCCCCTGCGGTGCTCACGGTCCAGAGCGGGCGCGTAACTCGCTCCATTCGCTCCGCTCATTGCGCTCGAACAAACGCGCCCAGTCAGAGGACGATGCGCGCTGCGCGCGCTGCTCCGGCCCGCTCCGCTCCTCGGCACCCCACAAGGCGCCCAGCTGCGGGCGGGGCCGAGGCCGGGCGAATCACTGAGTCCGGCGTCAATCAACACAGCTCGTGCTGACGGGCGGGAAAACACGTTGCACATCAGCAGGGCCCCACGCCCAACGCCTAAACGCAAAGTCCCCTCCAGAAAGAGAAGGCCCGCTGCGCAGCAGCCGGGCGCCCACGCCCAGCGCCAAAGCGCAAAGTGCTCACCACAAAATGAAAAGACCCGCTGCGCAGCAGCCGGGCCTTTTCGCCCCGCACGGAGGGCGCTGATCCGGCTCCGCCGGGCAGCCGCCCTCGCCCCCCTGGGGGGGCTGGCGAAGCCAGTAGGGGGGGGGCTTAAACCAACACTCGCTCGATGCCCCCGGCGTTGGCCCGGGCCACGTAGTCCGGCATCCACTGCTCGCCCAGCATCTGGCGGGCCATCTCGACGACGATGTAGTCTGCCTCGAGCAGGCCGTTCTGCAGGTCGTTGCCGTAGCGGCTGAGGCCCTGCAGGCAGCTGGGGCAGCTGGTGAGGATCTTGAGGTCCTCCTGCGTGCCGACCTTGCCGGCATCCCGCAGCTGACCCTCGACCTTGCGCAGCTCCTCCTCCTTGCGGAAGCGGATCTGGGTGGAGATGTCGGGCCGGGTGACGCCCAGCGTGCCGGACTCGCCGCAGCAGCGCTCGCTCTTCACGACCTCCGGGCCAACGAGCGCGCGCACCGTCTTCATCGGCTCCTGCTGCTTCATGGGCGAGTGGCAGGGGTCGTGGTAGAGGTAGGCCTTCTTGGAGTCCAGCGTGATGCCGCGCTCGAGCAGGTACTCGTGGATGTCCACGATGCGGCAGCCCGGGAAGATGTCCTCGAACTTGTAGCCCTGCAGCTGGTCGAAGCAGGTGCCGCAGGACACGACCACGGTCTTGATGTCGAGATAGTTCAGCGTGTTGGCGACGCGATGGAAGAGCACCCGGTTGTCGGTGATCATCTTGTCGGCCTTGTCGAACTGGCCCGAGCCGCGCTGCGGATAGCCGCAGCACAGATAGCCCGGCGGCAGGACGGTCTGGACGCCGGCGTGCCACAGCATCGCCTGCGTCGCGAGGCCCACCTGGCTGAACAGGCGCTCCGAGCCGCAGCCGGGGAAGTAGAACACCGCCTCGGAGTCGACCGTGGTCTTCGCCGGGTCGCGGATGATGGGCACGTAGGCCTTGTCCTCGATGTCCAGCAGCGCGCGGGCCGTCTTCTTGGGCAGGCCGCCCGGCAGCTTCTTGTTGATGAAGTGGATCACCTGCTCCTTGATGGGCGCGGTGCCCACCGTGGCGCGCGGCGCCTCGGTCTGCTTGCGGGCCAGGCCCTTGAGCAGGTCGTGCGCCAGGCGCTGCGCCTTGAAGCCGACGCCCACCATGGCCGTGCGGGCCATCTTGATCGTCTCGGGGTTCGTGGCGTTGAGCATGAACATCGCCGCCGCATTGCCCGGGCGGAAGCTCTTCTGCCCCATCTTGCGCAACAGGTTGCGCATGTTCATGGTGACGTCGCCGAAGTCGATCTTCACCGGGCAGGGCGTCGCGCACTTGTGGCAGACCGTGCAGTGGTCGGCCACGTCCTCGAACTCCTCCCAGTGCTTGATGGACACGCCGCGGCGCGTCTGCTCCTCGTACAGGAAGGCCTCCACGAGCAGCGAGGTGGCGAGGATCTTGTTGCGCGGGCTGTAGAGCAGGTTGGCGCGCGGCACGTGCGTCGCGCACACGGGCTTGCACTTGCCGCAGCGCAGGCAGTCCTTGACGCTCTCGCTGATGGCGCCGATGTCGCTCTGCTGCATGATCAGCGACTCATGCCCCATCAGCCCGAAGCTGGGCGTGTAGGCATTGGTCAGATCCGCGAAGGTGCCGTGCGTGCTGGCGTTGGGCCTCAGCAGCTTGCCCTTGTTGAAACGGCCTTCCGGGTCGACGTCCGCCTTGTAGCGGGCAAAGTCGGCCAGCTCGTCGTCGGTCAGGAACTCCAGCTTGGTGATGCCGATGCCGTGCTCGCCCGAGATGACGCCATCCAGCGAGCGCGCCAGCGTCATGATGCGGGCCACGGCCTCATGCGCCGTCTGCAGCATCTCGTAGTTGTCGGAGTTCACCGGGATGTTGGTGTGCACATTGCCGTCGCCGGCATGCATGTGCAGGGCCACCCAGACGCGGCCCTTCAGCACTTCCTGGTGGAGGCGCTTGCACTCGTCGAGGATCTCGGCGAAGGCCGCGCCGGCGAACATCGACTGCAGCGGCTTGAAGATCTGCGTCTTCCACGAGGCGCGCAGCGTCTTGTCCTGGAGCTGGTCGAAGAAGCTGCGCTGCGTGTCCGGCTGGACGACGTCGAGGCCGTCCTTCCAGCCCTGCCACAGCGCGCCGACCTCGTCGAGCAGCGCGAGCGCCTGCTGCACGCGGTCCTCCAGCAGCTCGGCGCTGGGGATCTCGCTGGCGTCGTCCGTCTTGCCCAGCGGCAGGCGGTCCTGGCGGAAGAAGGCCTTCAGGCGGTCGACCAGCGCGAGCTTGTTGCGCAGCGAGAGCTCGATGTTGATGCGCTCGATGCCCAGCGTGTACTCGCCCATGCGCGGCAGCGGGATCACCACGTCCTCGTTCACCTTGAACGCGTTGGTGTGCTTGGAGATGGCCGCCGTGCGCTTGCGGTCCAGCCAGAACTTCTTGCGGGCATCGGCCGAGACGGCGATGAAGCCCTCGCCCGAGCGGCCGTTGGCCAGGCGCACGACCTCGCTCGTGGCGCGGGCCACGCGGTCCTCGTCGTCGCCGACGATGTCGCCGATCAGGACCATCTTCGGCAGCCCGCCGCGCTTGCTCTTGGTGGCGTAGCCCACGGCCTTGAGGTAGCGGTCGTCCAGGTGCTCGAGGCCGGCAAGGATGGCGCCGCCCTCGTGCTTCGCCTCGGCGAACATGAAGTCCTTGATGTCCACGATGGACGGCACGCACTCCTTCGGGTTGCCGAAGAACTCGAGGCAGACGGTGCGCACATGCTTGGGCATGCGGTGCACGACCCAGCGGCAGCTGGTGATCAGGCCGTCGCAGCCTTCCTTCTGGATGCCGGGCAGGCCGGCCAGAAACTTGTCGGTGACGTCCTTGCCCAGGCCCTCCTTGCGGAAGGTGCGGCCCGGGATGTCCAGGCGTTCGGTGCGCTCCAGCTTCTTGCCGGACGCGTCGTAGTAGCGCAGCTCGAAGCTGGCCGTCTCGACGTCATGGATCTTGCCGAGGTTGTGGTTCAGGCGGATCACCTCCAGCCACTTGGCCTCGGGCGTCACCATCTTCCAGCTGGCGAGGTTGTCCAGCGCGGTGCCCCACAGCACGGCCTTCTTGCCGCCCGCGTTCATGGCGATGTTGCCGCCCACGCAGGAGGCCTCGGCGCTGGTCGGGTCCACGGCGAAGACGAAGCCGTGCTGCTCGGCGAGGTCGGAGACGCGCTGCGTCACCACCCCGGCCTCGCTGTAGACGGTGGCCACGGGGCGGTCGAGGCCCGGCAGCTGGAGCATCTCGACGCCGCGCAGGGCCTCGAGCTTCTCGGTGTTGATGACGGCGCTCTTCCACACGAGCGGCACGGCGCCGCCGGTGTAGCCGGTGCCGCCCCCGCGCGGGATGATGGTCAGCCCGAGCTCGATGCAGCCCTTCACCAGGCGGGCCATCTCGGCCTCGGAATCGGGCGTGAGCACGACGAAGGGGTACTCGACGCGCCAGTCGGTGGCGTCGGTCACGTGGGCCACGCGGGAGAGACCGTCGAACTTGATGTTGTCCTTGGCCGTGTGCTTGCCCAGCACCTTGGTGGCCCGGCGGCGCAGCTCGGCCACCTCCTCGAACTGGTCGGCGAACTGGCGCACGGCCTGGCCGGCCAGCTGCAGCAGCTCGCCCACGGACGCATCGCGCTGCGGGTCTGCCTCCGGCTTGCGGCGCCGCTCGACCTCGTGCAGGCGGTGGTGCAGGGCCTCGATCAGCTGGCCGCGGCGCTTGGGGTTGTCCAGCAGGTCATCCTGCAGATAGGGATTGCGCTGCACCACCCAGACATCCCCCAGCACCTCGTAGAGCATGCGGGCGGAGCGGCCCGTCTGGCGCTCCTCGCGCAGCGAGTTCAGCAGGTCCCAGGCGCGGGCACCGAGGATGCGGATGACGATCTCGCGGTCGGAGAAGGAGGTGTAGTTGTAGGGGATCTCGCGCAGGCGCGGCGCCTCGTGCGCGGCTTCATGCGCGGCCTCGGTCGCGATGGCGGGGTCCAGGATCTCGGGCATCAGCGGATGCGGTGCATTCATGGCGTCCGGGCCCGGTCGGGGGCCCTGGTTGTCCGCGGCGGCAAGCTGCCGCGGGCGTGGCTGGAACAGTGGAACCGGGCCTCGTCAGGCCGCGCTCCGGGTGCGAGCGGGCCCTGCGCCCCTTCCCGACCCGCCCCACCGAGGCCCCGGGCGGATCGCACCCGGCAGCCCGGCACCGGCGCAGGCATCGCGGCCCCGCGTGGGAACCGCCTTTGCCTGACTGGGCATCGGGCCTGAATCCTACCGCAGTGCACCATGCGCACACGCCCCGCCGAGGCCATCGCCCCAGGGGATCCGGGGCTGTTCAGGCCCCTTGCCGACCCTTCAGAATCGAGCCACCACTGCCACGCCACCTCATGAGCACCGACACGAACCCCTGGCCCCTGCCCTTCTGGATCGCCCATCGCGGCGCCGGCCGTCTGGCCCCGGAGAACACGCTGGCGGCCTTCCGCGCGGGCGCCGCCTTCGGCTACCGCGCCTTCGAGTGCGACCTCAAGCTTTCGCGGGACGGCGTGCCCTTCTTGCTGCATGACGATGACTTGGACCGCACCAGCACCGGCCGCGGACCGGCCGGAGCGCAGGATTGGAGTCAGCTCTCCAGACTGGACGCCGGGCGCTGGCACAGCCGTCAGCACGCGGGCGAGCCCCTCGCCTCGCTGGAGGCCATCGCGGCCTTCCTGATCGCGAACCAGCTGGCGATCAACATCGAGCTCAAGCCGAATCCGGGCCAGGCCCGCGAGACAGGCGAGGTGCTGGGCCGCGAGGTCACGCGCCTGTGGGCCGGCCAGACGCTGCGCCCGGTCTTCAGCTCCTTCGACCCCGAGGCGCTGGCCGGCGTGCGCGACAGCGCGCCCGACGAGCGCCGCGCGCTGCTGCTGAACCTGCATCGCGACAGCTGGCTGGACGAGGCGAAGGCGCTGGGCTGCTGCGCCGTCATCACGAACTATCTGCTGATGGACGCCGAGCGCCTGGAGACCCTCCACGCGGCCGGCATGCGGGCCCTCGTCTACACCGTCAACGACGAGCCCACGGCGCAGCGCCTGCGCGCCATGGGGCTGGACGGGCTGATCACCGACGCCGTGGACCGCTTCAGCCCGGCCGCCTGATCACGCGGCTCAGGGCCAGCGGGCGTAGACGCACTGGTCGACCGGCTCGCCATCCACTCCCAGCATGGCGTGGTGCAGCACCGCCTCCAGCGTGAAGCCGTTGCGCTCCGCCACGGCCCGGCTGCGTGCGTTGCGGGCATCGCAGCGGATCTCCAGCCGGCGGGCCCGCAGCTGCTCGAAGGCCAGGCGGCAGAGCCGCTGCACCATCTCGCTGACGTAGCCCTGCCCCTGCGCGGAGCTGCGCACCCAGTAGCCGATCTCGAAGCGCCGCAGCGCCCAGTCCATGCGATGCAGGCCGCAGCCGCCCAGCAGACGGCCCGGGCGGCCGTCCTCGCCACGGCGGAAGAAGTAGTAGCAGAGGTCCTCGCGCAGCAGGAAGCGGGCCTGCATCTGGCGCATCACGGCCTCGCTGTCCTGCACGGTGGGCAAGACCTGGCACCAGGGCATCCAGGGCCGCAGCTGCTCGAAGGACTCGACCACTGCCGCGTTGACGGCCTGCCCGAACCCCATGCGGGCCGACAGCAGGACGAGCCGCTCGCTGCTGAGCTCCTCGGGGACCTTCAGCAGCACCAGGGGCGGCACGGCGCTCGGGGTGTTCACATCACTCATCGCACGCGCCTCACTTCGCCGAGGCGCCCTGCGGGCCGACGTCGGGAATCAGACCGGGCTGCGCCTCGGCCCCGAGGGTGGACTCCGTGCCGAGGTCCTGCAACACCGGCAGCACGGCCACGCCGCGGATCGTGCCCAGACGCCACACCAGCGCGCTCAGCAGCAGGCCGCCGACGCCCGCGAACAACAGCGAGGCGCGCAGGTCCACGTGCTCGCCCAGCCAGCCACCCAGCAGGGCGCCCGGACCGGCGGGGATCAGGATCAGCCAGCGCATCGTGCTCGTCATCCGGCCCAGCAGCGGCGCAGGCGTCACGGCCTGCCGCAGCGAGAGGAAGTTGATGAAGATGAGCACGGCGCCCACGCCGAAGGTGAAGAGCATGAAGGCGAAGGCCGCCACGCCCCAGGGTCCCAGTGGCGCCAGGCCCAGCACCAGCCAGCCCAGGCCGCAGGTGGCGAAGCCGGCGATGAGGCTCGGGCCCGGGCCCAGGCGCTTGCTGATGCGATGGCCCAGCACGCTGGTCATCACCGTGCCGGCGCCCAGCGCCACGTAGCACAGGCCCACGGTCTCGCCGGACAGGCCCAGCGTGCGCGTCGCAAAGAGGATCTGCACCACCAGCGCGGCGTTGTAGAAGAACTGCCAGCCGCCCACCGCGCAGGCCAGCGCCACCAGCAGCTGCTGATGCCGCACGAAGCGCACGCCGGCCTTGAGGTCCCGCCAGAAGTCCGCGCCGGAGACGTGGTGGAGCTCCTCCCGCACGCGGATGCCGCGCAGGATCAGCGCCGAGATCATCACCAGACAGGCGTCGGCCGCGAGGGCCATGGGCGCGCCGAGCAGCTTGATGAGCGCCCCGGCAAGACCCGGCCCCACGACCTCGGCCCCGGACGAGGCCAGCGCGTTCTTGGCATGCGCCTCCACCAGGCGGTCCCGGGTGACGACCTGCGTCAGCACGATCTGCGCGGCGCTGCCGGCGATGGTGTAGATGGTCCCGAGGATGAAGCCGACGACGTACAGCCAGCTCATCGTGAGCCAGCCCATCCAGGCGGCCACCGGCACGGTGCCCACGGCCAGGCCCAGCACGGCCTCGCCGACGATGTAGACGGGCAGCTTGCGCACGCGGTCCAGCCACACGCCGCCCGGCAACGAGAACAGCACGAAGGGCGCGATCTCCATGGAGGTCAGCAGCCCCATCTGCGTGGGCGTGGCGTTGAGCAGCACGGCCGCCGTCAGCGGCAGCGCGAGCAGGGTGATCTGGCCCCCGAGGGAGCTGATGAGGATCGAGGTCCAGAGCCGGCGGTACACGCGGTCGCGCAGCAGGTCTCCGTCGGGGAGGGTCAGGGCTTGCTTGATCCGGTCCAGCCAGCCGGTGGCTTGGGCTTGCATGAAAGTCTCCGAAGGCCGGCTCTCGTGGAGTCGGCGTCTGCCTGCGGGTGTGCAGGCTTGCAGGAAGGGGGCCGTCGCGGCAGCGCCGCAAGCAGGCCGAAGGTCAGTGCCGAGAGGCGGTGCCGAACGTCGGCGCCACGCTTCAATGCGGCGAGCGACCTCGCCCCGGCACGCGCGGGCGCGCCGAGACGGCACGGCGGGTGCAGCGTCTGGTGCGGTCGAGCAGCTTGGTCATGGGGCGTCCTGCGGCAGGGTGGGAGGGTCGGGACATGCTAGCAGCGGCATGGGGGCGACCACAAGCACGGCGGTGCCAGCTTCGCACAATGTCCCCTGTTCCTGCAGTGCTGATGGTCAGGGGGCGGCGCGCCGGGACGCCCCGCGGCACGTGCTCAGAAGCCCACGGCCGCCCCGTCGCGCCGCGGGTCGCTCGCGGCAGCGTAGCCCTCGACGCCCGGATCACCCAGGCGCCAGATGAACTGCCCGGCGCCGAAGTCCTGGTAGCTGTCGTGGATGTCGCCGATCTCGTGCCCCAGCGCGGCCAGGGCGGCGACGGTCTGCGGCGCCATGTGCGGCTCCACATTGATCGAACGCCCGGCGTTGAAGCGCCAGCGCGGCGCGTCGCAGGCCGCCTGCGGCTGCTGGCCGTGGTCCAGCATGCGCACCAGCGTCTGCAGATGGCCCTGCGGCTGCATGTTGCCGCCCATCACGCCGAAGCTCATCTGCGCCTGGCCGTCACGGGTGAGGAAGGCCGGGATGATGGTGTGGAAGGGCCGCTTGCCCGGCGCCACCTGGTTGGGGTGGCCGTCCGCCAGGGTGAAGCAGTGGCCGCGGTTCTGCAGCGAGACGCCATAGCCCGGCAGCACGAGGCCGGAGCCGAAGCCCATGTAGTTGCTCTGGATGAAGCTGACCATCATGCCGCGCTCGTCGGCGGCGGTCAGGTAGATGGTGCCGCCCTTGACCGGGTTGCCCGGCGCGAAGTCCATCGCCCGCGACGGGTCGATCAGCGCCGCGCGCCGCGCCAGGTAGGCCTCGTCCAGCATCGCCTCGACGGTGCAGTCCATCGCCGCGGGCTCGGCCACGTAGCGGTAGACATCGGCGAAGGCCAGCTTCATGGCCTCGATCTGCAGGTGCAGGCCGGCGGCGTCGTCCGGGCCGTGATCGCGGTAGCCCGTGTGGCGCAGGATGCCCAGCGCGATGAGCGCCGCGATGCCCTGCCCGTTCGGCGGAATCTCGTGCAGCGCATGGCCGGCGTGCGTCTGCTGGATGGGATCGACCCACTGCGGGCGGTAGGCCGCGAGGTCCGCCTCGGTGAGGTCGCCGCCGGTGTCGCGCGCGAAGGCCGCCAGCGCGGCGGCGATCTCGCCCCGGTAGAAGGCCTCGCCCTTCGTCTGTGCAATGAGCTTCAGGCTGCGGGCGGCGTCCGGGAAGCGGAACAGCTCCCCGACCGCCGGCGCGCGCCCGCGAGGCAGGAAGGCCTGCGCGAAACCGGCCTGCGTGGTGAGCTCCTCCAGCGCCGCGGCCATCGCCCACTTGCCCTGCACGCCCACGGGCACCGCGTAGCCGCGCTCGGCAATCTCTATGGCGGGGGCCATCAGGTCAGCAAAAGGCAGGCGGCCGAAGCGCTCGCTCAGCGCCGTCCAGGCCCCGACGGCGCCGGGTACCGTCACGCCGCCCCAGCCGCGCTTGGGCATGGCGTCCTGCGTGCAGCCATAGCGGCGGCGGATGTGGGCGGGCGTCCAGGCCTGCGGCGCGGGGCCGGAGGCATTGAGGCCATGCAGGCGCTGGCCGTCCCACAGGATGCAGAAGGCGTCGGAACCCAGGCCGTTGCTGCAGGGCTCGACCAGCGTCATGACCGCCGCACAGGCCACGGCCGCGTCCACCGCGTTGCCGCCCGCGGCCAGCATGCGCAGGCCCGCCTGCGCCGCCAGCGGGTGCGAGGTGGACACGACATTGCGCGCGAACACGGGGCTGCGCGTGCTCGCGTAGGGGTTGTGCCAATCGAAGCGGTGGGTCATGGGCGTCTCCTGTGCTGGCGTCGATTCTGGCACCCGATGCCCACGGGCCGTCAGGCAAGACCTGACCCCGCCCTCCGGCACCGCCCCGCCGGGTTTTGCGGATTCGCAACAAACTTGTAACGCTTTGAAATTGCACTTCGCACCGTCAACTGGCGCGCTCCGGGCCTCGTTGAGGAGGCACAAGTTCATCAACCCTGGAGCCCCCAGATGAAAGCACTGAAGACTGCACTGATCCCCTCGATGCTGGCCCTGATCGCCACGGTGGCGTCGGCCCAGCAGGCACCCGGGACGAGCGCAGCACCAGCTGCCACGGCCACCGCTAGCACGCAGACTGCGCAGCCCGCGAGCCAGAAGAATTCTGCGGTCGAAAAGAGCACGAAGGCTGCGGCGAGCACCCCCGCGCCGACCGGCTCTGCGCCCGCCCCCGCCACCGGCCACCACGCCGCCGGCGTCCCGGTGAAGGCCACCCCCGCGACGGCGGCCACGCCTTCCACCACGGCCCCCACGCCCGCCGCCGCGGTCAAGCCGGCCCCGATCAAGACCCAGGGCTGAGCGGCCCCCGAGCCCTCCGCCTCCTTCCTAACACCCTGATTTCCTTCACTCACGACAAGGACCTGACCATGAACACCAAGACCACCCTGATCGCTTCCCTGCTGGCCCTGAGCGGTGCCGCCTTCGCCCAGACCCAGGCCGCTCCGGCCACCACGGCCCCCGCTGCCACGCCGGCTGTCACGGCGCCTGCGGCCACCACGGCGCCGGCCGCCAAGCCCGCCGCAACCAGCCCCACCACCAGCCCCACCGCCAGCCCGGCCACCGCGCCGGCCACGGCAGCGCCGCAGCTGAAGCCCGTCGCCGCCGCGAGCACCACCGCCCCGGCAGCGCCCGCCGCGGAAAAGACGGCAGAGGCCAAGCCCATGCACAAGATGGAGCACAAGGCGGATCACAAGCATGTCCACAAGGCCAGCCACAAGGAAGGCGCGAAGGACGGTGCGAAGGAAGCCGCACCGGCTGCTGATGCCAAGCCCGCCGCCGCCGTGCCCCCCGCCGCCACGCCGACCCCGGCCAAGACGGACGGCAAGACCGAGGCGCCCAAGAAGTAAGCCTCGTCCCCGAACCCGCGGAATGTCCGGGCGGCTTCGGCCGCCCTGAGCCGGCGCCTCGTGTGCCGGCTTTCTTTTTTGGCACTGCAACTCGCGCCGCCGCGAGGTCGTTTCGCGGCATGGCAGATCGACTCGTCGCACCGGCCTCGCGCGGCAGGGCCTCGCTGCCTACGCTGCGTCCCATGTTCCAACCCCGACATGAGGACGCCATGAACCACCGCCCCCCACACGCCATGCTGAAGGCCCTCGCCTGCGCCGCCGCCCTGTGCATCGGCAGCGCGCACGCCCTGCCGGAAGCCGCGCTGCAGGCCGCCGTCGCCCGGTTCACCGAGGCGAGCAAGGGCAAGTCCGAGGCCACCGACGCCAGCGCGGAGCAGTTCCAGGCCCTGCTCAAGGCCGAGCCCGGCCATCCCTTGCTGATGAGCTACCTCGGCGCCACCACCACGCTCAAGGCGCGCGATGCCTGGGCGCCATGGAAGAAGATGAGCTACGCCGAGGACGGCCTCGCCCTGATCGACAAGGCGATCGGCCTCTTGGGCCCGGAGCACGACCAGGCCCTGTTCCAGGGCACGCCCATCAGCCTGCAGACCCGATTCGTCGCGGCCAACACCTTCCTCGCGCTGCCGGAGATGTTCAACCGCGGCCCGCGCGGCCGGCAGCTGCTGGAGGAGATCCAGGCCAGCCCGCTGTTCGGCAAGGCACCGGGCGGCTTCCAGGGCACCGTCCTGATGCGTTCCGCCCGGCAGGCGGAGCAGGCCAAGGACCTGCCGCGTGCCCGCGGCCTCTACCAGCAGGTGCTGGCGCGCCAGCTGCCGCAGGCGGCGGACGCCCAGGCCGCCTTGAAGGGCGTGCAGTGAGCGCCGCCGCGGTGATGGCCTTGCGCGGCGTGCGCAAGACCTACCGGCTCGGCGAGCACGTGGTGCCGGCGCTGCAGGGCGTGGACCTCGACGTGCAGGCCGGCGAGCTGCTGGCCCTCACCGGCCCGTCCGGCAGCGGCAAGAGCACGATCCTCAACCTCTGCGGCCTGATCGACAGCCCCGACGAGGGTCAGGTCTTGCTCGACGGCCGCCCGGTCGACGCCCGCGAGTCCCTGGCGGCCACACGGCTGCGGCGCGACGCCATCGGCTTCGTGTTCCAGAGCTTCAACCTCGTGCCGGTGATGACGGTCGCGGAGAACGTCGACTACCCGCTGTTCCTCGCCGGCGTGCCGGCCGCCGAACGCCGCCGCCGCGTGGAGGAGGCCCTCGTGCAGGTCGGACTCGCGGAGCACGCGGCGCACCGGCCGGATGCACTCTCCGGCGGCCAGCGCCAGCGCGTGGCCATGGCCCGCGCGCTGGTCAAGCGGCCGCGCCTCGTGATCGCCGATGAGCCCACCGCCAGCCTCGACTCCCACACCGCGGAGCAGGTGCTGGGCCTGATGCGCCGCCTGGCCCACGAGGCCGGCGCCGCTTTCCTCATCGCCACCCACGACGAACGGCTGACGCGGCGCTGCGACCGCGTGATCAGCCTGCTGGACGGCCGCGTCGTCGACGCCCCGCAGCCCGCAAGCCCTGCGCTCGAGGAGATTGCCGCATGAACGCCCAGATGAAATGGATGCACTTCGCCTGGCTGAACGCGCTGCGCAACAAGCGCCGCTCGGCCGTGACGCTGTCCATCGCCGCGCTGGGCACCGCCGGCCTGCTGCTGGCCGGCGGCTTCGCGCTGTTCACCTACGAGAGCCTCGCGCAGTCCGCCGCCCGCAGCACCGGCCACCTGGTCCTGGGCACGCCGGCACAGTTCAGCCAGGACGAGGACACGCCGCTGCAGCATGGGCTCGACGACTGGCAGGCGCTGCGCCGGACCGTGCTGGCCGAGCCCGAGGTGCGCCAGGTGCTGCCGCGGGTGGAGTTCACGGGGCTGATCTCGAATGGCGAGAAGTCCACGGTGATGATGGCCAACGGCATCGACGCCGACGCCGAGTTCGCCGTGAAGGGCCCCTTCCTGCAGGTCAAGGCCGGCGAGGTGATCCTGAGCCGCGAGCGCCAGGTCGTGATGCTGGGCGAGGGCCTGGCGAAGAGCCTCAAGGCCGGCCCCGGCAGCAGTCTGACCCTGCTGGCCAGCACGACTGCCGGCGCGCTGAATGCCATCGACGTGACCGTGCGCGGCGTGGTGTCCACCGGCATCGCCGAGCTGGACAAGCGCCTCGTCTACCTCGACCTGCCCAGTGCCCAGGCCCTGCTCGCCACGGAGCGCGTCTCGACGCTCGGCGTATTTCTCAAGGACATGCCCAGCACCGCCCCGGTGCAGCAGCGCCTGCAGGCCGCGCAGGGCGGGCTGCAGGTCAAGACCTGGCTGGACCTGGCCACCTTCTACCAGGCCGTGCGCGACCTCTACAACCGCATCTTCGGCGCACTGGGCCTGATCATTGCGCTGATCGTGCTCTTCGTGGTCGCCAATGCGATGGCCATGGCCATCATCGAGCGCACCCGGGAGATCGGCACGCTGCGCGCGCTGGGAACGACGCCGCGGCAGCTGCTCACCACGCTGTCGCTCGAAGGCCTCGTGCTGGGCGGCGGCGGCGCCGTGCTGGGCGCCCTGCTGTCGCTTGGCATCAGCCTGCTGCTGATGGTGGTGCCGGTCATGATGCCGGCCCCGCCCGGCTCCACCAAGGGCTACCCGCTGCACATCGCCATCGACGGCTCGCTCTATGCCTGGACGCTGCTTCTCATGCTGCTGCTGACCGGCCTCAGCGCCGCCCTCGTCGCCCGCAAGACCGTGCACCAGCCGGTGGTCGAGGCCCTCGCCCACGTGTGATCGCCCGACAGAAGGAGACCGACCATGAAACCCCTGAATGCCCTCGCGGTGCTGTGCGCCGCCCTGCTCGCCCTCCCTGCCGCCCAGGCGCTGGAGGCCGCCACGGTGCTGCGCAATGCCGACGCCTTCCGCACCGGCGGCACGAAGCAGCAGCAGGTCGAGACCGAGGTGCGCGTGCTCCACGCGGACGGCTCGCTCGACAAGGAACGCCGCTACACGGTGCTCACCCAGACGGACCACCGCTCGCTGGTGCTCATGCAGAGCCCCGCGGAGAAGGGCCAGAAGGTGCTGATGCTGGGCGACGACTTCTGGCTGCTGATGCCCGCCAGCCAGCGCCCCCTGCGCATCACGCCCCTGCAGAAGCTGCTGGGCGATGCCTCCACCGGTGACGTCGCCACGCTCTCCTGGAGCGAGGACTACGGCGGCGAGATCCTGGGCGAGGAACGCTGCGGCGAGCAGCCCTGTCTCAAGCTCTCGCTGCAGGCCACGCGCAAGGGCGTCAGCTACCAGCGCATCCTGCTGTGGGTGGGCAAGACCCGGCACGAGCCGCTGCGCGCCGAGCTCTACGTGCAGTCGGACAAGCTGGCCAAGACGGCCGAGTTCCGTTACGAGAAGCTGGAGAAGGGCACGCCGCTGATCAGCGAGATGCTGCTGCAGGACGCGCTCTCGCAGCGCAAGCTCACGCAGGTGCGCTACCTCGCGCGCAAGCCCCGCGAGGCGCCCGAGGCCTGGTTCAACCCGATGTTCCTGGCGCGCAGCCCGAACCTGGAGTGAGGCGGATGAGCCGGCACGTTTTCCTGATCGCGCTGTGCCTGGGCCTGAGCACGGCGCAGGCCGAGGTCCTGGACGAGAGCGGCGTGCAGCTGCGCAGCCAGGTCCAGTCCGTGGCGCGCAGCCGTCAGGGGCCGCTGGCGGCGGCCGAGGCGCTGCAGCCGGGCCTCGACGGCGCGGCGCGCCAGACCCTGCTGCTGGAGGCCGAGTGGCGGGCGCGCCGCGGGCCGGTGAACGCCACGCTCTACGCCCAGCATCAGCAGCGCGACCACGGCGCCGCCCGCAGCCAGGCGGCCGTCAACGAGCTCTATGCCTCGGGGGACTGGGGCGGCGCGGACGGCTGGCAGTACAGCCTTGGCCGCAAGGTCGTCAGCTGGGACGTGGGTTATGCCTTCCGACCCAACGACATGGTGGCGCAGGAGGAGCGCCGCACGCTGCTGGGCAGCTACAACCGGGGCCGCCCGGTGCTGCAGCTGGAGCACTTCAGCGCCGAGACGGCCTGGAGTCTCGTCTGGGTGAACCCGGCGAACCCGGCGAACGCGGCGGGGCAAGGCGCGGACGAGGAGGCGCTGGCCCTGCGCCTCTACCAGCGCGCCGGCGCCTGGGACTGGCACGGCTTCGCCCGCGTCGGTCGCGAACAGCGTGCCAGCGTGGGCGCCGCCTTCTCGTGGGTCGCCAGCGAGGCGCTGGAGCTGCACGCCTCGGCGCGGCTCAACGAGCGCAGCTTCGTCTGGCGCCTGGACGCGCAGGCGCCCCTCACCGCGTCGGCCCTGCCCTGGCGGCGCGAGGCGCAGTCGGGCAGCAGCCAGCTGCTCCTGGGCGGCACCTGGACGACGGCGTCACAGCTGAGCCTGCTGGTCGAGTACTGGTGGGACGCACAGGCACTGTCCCGCGCGGACGCGGCGGCCTGGCGGGATCGCAGCGCCGCGCTGGTGGCGCAGGCCGCGCTGGCACCGGCCGCCTGGCGCCCGGCCTTTGCCGGCCAGCTCGCCGGACAGACCCAGGGCTTCGCCAACAGCAGCCTGCAGCGGCACAACGTCTTTGCGCGGCTGAGCGGAACGCATGGCGCCTGGAGCTGGGCGGGCGATGTGCTGTGGGCCCCGCAGGACGGCGGGCGCCTGCTGACGGCCTCCGTGGCCTGGCAGGGGGATCGCTGGAACGTGCAGGCCGGGCTGCGTCAGTGGGCGGGGCCGGCCGACAGCATGATCGCCCAGCTGCCGACGCGCCGCCTGGCCTTCGCGGCCGCGGCGCTGGCGTTCTGACGGCACGGGCGGAGCCAACGCTCACCGCCGACGCCCACCACCAACAAAAAGACCGGACAACGGTCCGGTCTTCAATGGGCTGGCGCGAACGGCGCCCCGGGAGATTTGCCGGCTCAGGCGGTGGCGAGGCGGATCACGCGGCGCGTCTGGGCCAGCGGCGCGGCCATGACGGCGGGCACCGAACCCTGCTTGGCCAGCGCCTCGTCGAAGACCTCGCGGGCGCAGTCCTGGCAGGCGCCGCAGGCCGAGGCCACGCGGGTGTCGTCCTGCAGGACGTCGAAGTTGGAGGTGCCCTCGGCGACGGCTCGGCGAATGTCGCGGTCAGACACGCGGTGGCAGAGGCAGACGATCATGGTCCGGGGCTCAGGTCGGTGATTCGATGCGCAGATGCTAACGCAAACGCGAACGTTTCTCAATTACCAACCCTGACGCCCGCGGGGCCATCCCCGCCCGGTCACGCCGCGCGTCGCCCGTTCAGCTGCCGCTGCCCGCACCCATCTGGGACTGCAGCCAGTTCTGCTCGCCCAGCTGGTTGACCAGCTCGATCTGGGTCTCGAGGTGGTCGATGTGCTCCTCGGTGTCCGCGAGGATCTCCTCCAGCACCTGGCGCGAGACGTAGTCCCGCACGCTCTCGCAGTAGGCGATGGCCTCCTTGAGCAGCGGGTGCGAGCCGGTCTCGATGCGCAGGTCGCAGTGCAGGATCTCCACGGCGTTCTCGCCGATGTACAGCTTGCCGAGGTCCTGCAGATTGGGCAGGCCCTCGAGCATCAGGATGCGGTCCATCAGCTTGTCGGCGTGCTTCATCTCCTCGATGGACTCTTCGTACTCATGCTTGGCCAGGCGCTCCAGCCCCCAGTTCTTGAGCATGCGGTAATGGAGGAAGTACTGGTTGATGGCCGTCAGCTCATTCTTCAGCTGGGCATTGAAGTACTCGATGACCTTGGCATCACCTTTCATGGCGGGCTCCTGTGCGGTGTCTTGTGGCTGGCGGGGGCTGCGTCCGGTGTGGCGGCAGCCGAGGAGGCTGATTGTGGCCCCGCGGACGGGTGTTCGCAGGCCCAACCCTGCAATCAATGACAGCTTGCAATTGCGAATTATTCGCATTTATGATTCAAGCATGGACAAACCTTCTTTCATGCCCCCCACGCCCTCGGCAGCGCCGCCGCAGCGCCTGTCGAGCCCGCCGCCCCGGCGCCTGCACAGCCGCGAGCTGCTGGGCCAGGACCGCGAACTCGAGATCGAGCACGCCGGCCAGCTCTACCGCCTGCGACTCACGCAGCTGGGCAAGCTGATCCTGACCAAATAGCCCCGCGCCTCGCCCCGCGCCTGCGTCGCGCCCACCGCTCGCCGACGCCCCTCTTGCTCTCTCGCCAGCCGCCGCCAGCCTCCACTCCCCCACGCGGGCACCCACGCCCCTGCCAGGAGCCGCGCATGCTGAGCCTCACGACTTCCCGCCGCCCCGCCACTCCCGTCACCCTCGGAGGGCCCCGTCATGTGTGATCCCCAGACGGTGACCGCCCCCCTGCCCGACGCCCCCGTGGCGCCGCCGGAGCTGGCCCTGCCCAATCATTTCCTCGGCTCCCGGCGCCGCCGCCTGTGGGAGTTGCCCTCGCAGGCGCTGTGCCCCGTGATCGGCGCCTGTCTGCCCTTGGCCGTCCTGCGCAAGCGCGTGGGCAAGGCCCTCGGCGGGGAGGCGCTGGTGCAGGACTACGAGCTGCACTGCGGCGCCATCCACGAATGCAAGCAGCGTGGCCGCATCGCCGAGCTCCTGCACCGCGAGCTGGACCAGCGCTACGCCATCGCCGTCCGGCAGGCCGCCCGTCTCAAGACCACGGTGCAGCTGCGCGATGCGTGGCGCCAGGCGGCGTCCGGCGCGGAGGTGGCCGGCGCGCTGTGGGCCACGCTGAGCCACCCGCGCTGCGACGCGCTGCTGCAGGACGAGGTGCTGCAGGACATCCACATGATCCAGCACCAGGTCGGCAGCTCGCACCGCGCCGACCTGCAGCGCATCCAGGCCCTGACCCACGAGAACGGCGTGCTCGGCGCCGAGCTCGGGCGCGCGCAGCAGCGCAGCACCCAGCTGATCGCCGAGCGGGACCGCCGCATCGACGAGCTGCTCGCCCAGCAGTTGCGCGCCCGTGCCGAGCTGGTGCTGCGCGACAGCCGCATCGCCGCGCTGCAAAGCGAGCTGGACACCCTGCACGCCACCCAGCCCGCCCTGCGCCAGGCGCTGCTGCGCGAGCGCCAGCTGCTGGACGGCCAGGCCCGCATCCAGCAGCTCGAGCAGGACCTGCAGCGCCTGCGCCGGGCCTTGCGCCAGGCCGAGCAGGGGCAGGTCCCTGGCGCGCGCGTCACCGAGGCAGCGCTCCCGGAGGCAGACCGCCCCGCCCCGCCGCTGCCGGCGGCCCCGCTCGTGGCGCTGGAACACCAGGCCGTGCTGTGCGTGGGCGGCCGTGCCGCGACGGTGCCGGTCTACCGCCGCCTCGTCGAGGCCCGCGGCGCCCGCTTCCTGCATCACGATGGCGGCGAGGAGCACGCCGTGACGCAGCTGGACGCCACGCTCGCGGCGGCCGACCTCGTCATCTGCCAGACCGGCTGCATCAGCCACGATGCCTACTGGCGCGTGAAGGAGCACTGCAAGCGGCACGGCAAGCGCTGCGTCTTCGTGGACCAGCCCAGCCGCAGCGGCCTGGTGCGGGCCCTCACGCAGCTGGCCGGGCCGGACGAGCCCGCGCGGCCGGGCGCGTCGGCGGCACTGAGCCCGGTCACCCAGCCGGCCGCGAATCCGACGGGCCTTGACCTCGCCCCATGACAGCGCTGCGCTTCGGGGGCATCATGCGGGACACCCGATCGATTCAAATATATTTACAATATTCGCATCGAGACTCCCTCATTCCTCCTGCGAGACAAGCCCATGAGCGCTCCCCTGCACCCTCTCTACATCGGCGGCGAATGGCTGGACGGCCCGCGCCAGCGTGACAACCTCAACCCCTCCGACACCCGGGACGTCATCGGCCGCTACGCCCAGGCGGACGTCGCCCTGACGGAGCGCGCCATCGCCGCCGCCGCCGAGGCCGCGCCGGCCTGGGGCCTCAGCAGCCCGCAGGTCCGGGCCGACGCGCTGGACCGCATCGGCAGCGAGATCCTCGCCCGCAAGGACGAGCTGGGCACGCTGCTGTCGCGCGAGGAAGGCAAGACGCGGCCGGAGGGCATCGGCGAGGTGGCCCGCGCCGGCGCCATCTTCAAGTTCTTCGCCCAGGAAGCGCTGCGCCTGCGCGGTGACAAGCTCGCCTCCGTGCGCCCCGGCGTGGAGGTGGAGGTGACCCGCGAGCCGCTGGGCGTCGTCGGCCTGATCACGCCCTGGAACTTCCCGGCCGCCATCCCGGCGTGGAAGCTCGCGCCCGCCCTCGCCTTCGGCAACACCGTCGTGCTCAAGCCGGCCGACCTCGTGCCGGGCTCGGCCTGGGCGATGGCCGAGATCATCAGCCGCGCCGGGCTGCCGGCCGGGGTCTTCAACCTGGTGATGGGCCCGGGCTCGCAGGTGGGCCAGACGCTGCTGGACGACCGCCGCGTGGCGGCCCTGAGCTTCACGGGTTCCGTGGGCACGGGCCAGCGCGTGGCGCAGGCCGCCGTGGCGCGCGGGGCCCGCTTCCAGCTGGAGATGGGCGGCAAGAACCCCTGCGTGGTGCTGGACGACGCCGACCTCGACGTCGCGGTGAACTCGGTGCTGCAGAGCGCCTTCTTCTCGACGGGGCAGCGCTGCACGGCGTCCTCGCGGATCATCGTGCAGAAGGGCCTCTACCCGCGCTTCGTCCAGGCCCTGGGCGAGGCCACGCGCGCGCTGCGCGTGGGCGACGCGCTCGACCCCCAGACGCAGATCGGCCCCGTGGTCGACGAAGCCCAGCTGGCGCAGGACCTGAAGTACATCGACATCGCCAAGGCCGAGGGCGCGCGCCTCGTGTGCGGCGGCGAGCGCCTGCAGCTCGACAAGCCCGGTTTCTACCTGCAGCCCGCCCTCTTCGCGGACTGCGACAACGCCATGCAGCATTGCCGCGAGGAAATCTTCGGCCCCGTGGCCAGCATCATCCCGGCCGACAGCTATGAGCACGCCCTGGCGCTGGCCAACGACACGCCCTTCGGCCTCTCCGCCGGCATCTGCACGACTTCGCTCAAGTACGCCAGCCACTTCAAGCGCCACGCCCAGGCCGGCATGGTGATGGTCAACCTGCCCACGGCAGGCGTGGACTACCACGTGCCCTTCGGCGGCCGCAAGGGCTCCAGCATGGGCCCGCGCGAGCAGGGCAGCTACGCCGCGGAGTTCTACACCACCGTCAAGACGGCCTACGTGCAGCCCTGAACGCGGCCGTGCGGTGCGCGAGCGCGTGCTAGGGTTACGTCCCTAACCACGTTCTTGCGCACCTCATGACACTGCCATTCTCTCGATCGCTGCTCCTCGGCCTGCTCTGCCTCGCGGCCGGCCCGGCCCGCGCCGACGACTGCCCCACGGCGGCCGCCCTGGCACCGCTGCTGCAGACCGACGGCATCTTCCTCGGCGAGTTGCATGGCAGCGTCGAGGTGCCGGCCCTGGTCGCCTGCCTGGCGCGCACCCTTGCCACCGACCTGGCTGGACAACGGCGCGTGACGGTGGCCCTCGAGATCCCCCACGAAGCCCTCGACGAATCCCACGCCTTCTGGCGGGGGACCGACGGCCGCGCGTCGCAGGCCATGGTGGCGCTGCTGCGATCAATGAAAGCGTTGCAGGCGCAAGGGCGAATCGAACTGATCGGTTTCCAGCCCACGACGTACTACCCGGCACAGGCCGACTACGAAGCAGGTATGGCCCGGCTCCTGGATGCGGCGCCAGCATCGCACTTTCTTCTGGCGCTAGCCGGCAACTTTCACGCGGCCGGTCCCGGATTCAGCCCATCGGCAGGTGGAGGGCTGCTGCCGGCCGGTGCCCTGATGAAGCGCTCAATGGCGCACGTGCTGATGGTGAACCGTGAAGCGTCGGCCTCGTGGCATTGCGTCGGCGGCCTCTGCGCCGCCCACCCGATCCGGCCCGCCTCGCTCGCCGCCGGCAAGTCGCCGGGCCTGCACCCTCTGCGCGAAGGCGGCTATGAATGGATCTTCATCCAGGACCGTCTGAGCCCGTCACCCCCGGTCAACCTTCCGCCAGCGCAAGGCCCGGCGTCCTGAATTCGTGCAAATCACACGAACCACTTGCAGACCACCCTGAGTGCGGGGATGGTATGTAACAGCGTGATTCCTAGAATCCGCCCCCATCAACAAAGGCCGAATGGCCAAGGGCGTCGAAGGGAAATCATGCCAATGAAGCGAGGGAACTCCGTGGGGCTGCGTGCCCATGCAGCCTGGGTGGCCGGCCTGACTGGTCTCACACTGGCACAGGCCGCGAACGCGGCGCCGGTGATCGATCTGGGGGTGGCGTCGCAGTACAGCGCCTTCATCTTCGGGGACGTGAAGGCCGCCAACGACGTCGAGGGCCGCCTGGCCGTCGGTGGCTCGCTGACGGCCAACGGCCTGAGCGTCGGCTACCGCGCGCCGGCCGGCAGCAGCGGCCCGGCCCTCGTGGTGGGCGGCGACGTGCGCTTCACCAATGGCCGCATCTACTCGACGGCCCCCGCCGGCGTGAAGGACAGCAGCGCCGGCGAAGGCAATCTGGTGCCCTGGGACCCGGCCCTCGCCCGCTACGGCAACAGCTTCGGCGTCTTCGGCGGCCTCAACAAGGGCTCGTCCGGCTACCTGGACCTGCGCGCCGAGCCCAAGATCAGCAGCCTCGTCGACTTCAAGGCTGCCCAGAAGCAGCTCACCGAGCTCTCCGGCGCCCTCGCGGCGCTGACCAGCACCGGCGCCGTCGCCCAGCCCTGGAGCGACATCAGCCTGACGGGCACCGGCAAGGCTGGCGCCATCGAGGTCTTCGACATCCTCCTGGGCAGCAAGAACAAGCAGGGCAGCAGCTGGGTGCTGCCGAGCCTGAACCTCAAGAACGTCGCGGCCGACGCCTGGGTGGTGATCAACGTGCTCAACGAGGGCGACGTGCAGCTGACCGGCGCCTTCACCGGCTTCAAGCCCCTCCAGGAAGCCCAGGGCAAGGTGCTGTTCAACCTGGCCAACGCGAACCGCGTGAAGCTGGGCTGGGTGGATGGCAGCGTGCTGGCACCCAAGGCGGACCTCTACGGCCAGGGCCATGTCGAGGGCACGGTGATCGGTGCCTCGATGTCCCAGGCCTTCGAGATCGGCTGGGAGCCCTTCACGCCGACGCCCCGGGACGAGCACAAGGTGCCGGAACCGCAGATCGGCTGGCTGGCGGGCCTGGCCCTGCTGGCGGCCGGGCTGGCCTCGCGCCGCCGCCGCCAGGCCTGAGGCGGGCGCGCTTCACCGGGAGCACAGTTCACCGGGACAGCGTCAAAAAAGCAAAGGCCCTCCGCTGGAGGGCCTTTTGCATGGTGGCGCTCCCTCGGGAGGGCGCCACGGAGCGATCAGTGGATCGCCGGCATCTGGCGCAGCGCCTTCACGGCGCCCTCGCCCATGGCGGCGCCAAAGCGCTTGGCCAGACGTTCGGCGACGTTGTCCCGCGGGGTGTAGTCGATCACCTCCTCGGCCTTCACCACCTCGCGGGCGACGAAATCGAGGTTGCCCAGGCCATCGGCCAGGCCCAGCTTCACGGCCTCCTCGCCGTTCCAGAAGAGACCCGAGAACATCTCCGGCGTCTCCTTGAGCCGATCGCCCCGGCCCTCGCGCACCACGGCAATGAACTGGCGATGGATCTGGTCCAGCATGGCCTGCGCGAAGGCCTTCTGGCGCGGGTTCTCCTTGGTGTAGGGGTCGAGCATGCCCTTGTTCTCGCCCGCCGTGAGCAGGCGGCGCTCGATGCCCAGCTTGTCCATGAGCCCCGTGAAGCCGAAGCCGTCCATCAGCACGCCGATGGAGCCGACGATGCTGGCCTTGTCCACGTAGATGTCGTCGGCCGCGGCGGCGATGTAGTAGGCGCCGCTCGCGCAGATCTCCTCGACCACGGCGTAGACCTTCTTGCCGTGCTTGGCCTTGAGTCGCTGGATCTCGTCATAGACGATGCCGGCCTGCACCGGGCTGCCGCCGGGGGAGTTGATGCGCAGCACGACGGCCTGCGCGCCCTGGTCCTCGAAGGCGCTGCGCAAGGCCGAGAGCATGAGCTCGGCACTGGCTTCGGTGTCCGCGGAAATCTCGCCGCGCACCTCGACCAGCGCGGTGTGCGGCGTGTTCGGGGCCGTCACGTGATGCGGCTGGTAGAACAGCGCCCAGGCCACGAACAGCGCCAGACCCAGCCACAGCACGCGGAAGCTGGTGCGCCAGCGGCGCTCGGCGCGGCGGTCGCGCAGGTAGTCCTGGGCGAACTGGGCCACCAGGGCCTCGTAGCCGCCGGCCCCGGCGGGTGCTGCGGCCGGCGGTGGGGCCGACGCCGCGGGCGCGGCGGCCTGCAGCATGTCTTCGGGGCGGGCCGTGGCGTCCGGCAGGATGCGCGGCTGATCGTCGTTGGGATTCATGGGTGGTGGTTCGATGCGGGGCCCGCGGCGGCCGGCCCCGGCGTGGAAAGGGGGCGGGCTCAGTCCTCGAAGGCGGGCCGGGTGTCGCGGCTAGGATACCAATAGACCTTGCCCTCGCGCTCCTGCACCTCGATCTTGTGCAGGCCGATGCGGCCGCACATGCCGGTCACGCAGCGGCCGGTGAGCGGGTCGTACACGGCGCCGTGGATGGAGCAGATGATGTATTGCTTGTCGCTGTCCAGGAACTCGCCTTCCTGCCAGTCCATCTCCGTGGGCACATGGGCGCAGCGGTTCAGGTAGGCCACGGCCTGGCCCTCGTAGCGCAGCGCGAAGGCGCTGGCGGGCTGGCCGTACTGCAGCACCTCGAAGCAGTGCGCCTTGCCGCGCTCCGGCAGATCGGCGGCGTCGCACAGCAGCAGGCCGTCGCCGGCGGGGGGAGTGGTGCTGGAGTTCATGGACAGATTCCGGGTGAGGTCAGGCGTGCTTCAGCAGCCAGTCGTGCAGCGCAGGCACCGAGTCGGCAATGTGCACCGGCTCGAAAGCCCCGAAATGTTCGGGGTCATGGGCCCCGTAGCTGACACCCAGCGCATCGCAGCCGGCATTGCGCGCCAGCTGCAGGTCGTGCGTGGTGTCGCCGATCATCAGCGTGCGCTCCGGCTCCACGGCGAACTCGCGCATCAGCTCCTCCAGCATCAGCGGATGCGGCTTGCTCTGGGTCTCGTCCGCCGTGCGGCTGGCGTCGAAGACGCCCTGCAGCGCCACGTGGCGCAGCGCCTCGTCCAGGCCGCTGCGGCTCTTGCCCGTGGCGATGGCCAACCAGTGGTGCCGCGCCTTGAGCGCCTGCAGCAGGGGTTCGACGCCGCCGAAGAGGCACAGCGCCTCGTGCTGCGCGAAGTAGTGCTTGCGGTAGGCCTGCCCCATCTCCGCGTAGCGCTCGCGCGGCAGCTCGGGCGTGGCGATGGCCAGGGCCTCGTACAGCCCCAGGCCGATCACGTGCGCGGCGCGCTCGCGCGGGGGCACCGGCAGGCCGAGGTCGGCCGCCGCGCCCTGGATGGCCTGGACGATCAGGGCGGTCGAGTCGAACAGCGTGCCGTCCCAGTCGAAGACGATCAGGTCGTAGCGTTGCGGGCGAAGCGCGTTCATCGGGTGGTCCCTTGGCGAAGCTGGCGGACCAGGGCGTCGCAGTCCTCGGGCAGCGGGGCCTTCAGCTCGATCTCCTGGCCGCTGGCCGGGTGGGTGAAACGCAGCAGGCGCGCGTGCAGGAACATGCGGTCGAAGCGCAGCCCGGGCACGGTCTCGCCGCGGGCCAGGGCCTTGTTGGCCTCGAAGTCGCCGTATTTCGGGTCGCCCGCGATGGCATGCCCGGCCTGCGCCAGGTGCACGCGGATCTGGTGGGTGCGGCCGGTCTTGATCGTGACGTCCACGAGGCTCAGCGCGCCGAGGCCCTCCGCCAGCTTCACGAGGCTGATGGAGCGCTTGGCCTGCGCGGCGCCGGCGTCGTGGGAGGACGTCACGGCCCGCACCCAGCGCTCGCCGTCGCTGCCGACGAACTTCAGCAGCGGCACGTCGATCACCGTCTGCCCCTTGGGCCAGGCGCCCCACACGAGGGCGGCATAGGTCTTGCCCGTCTCGCGTTCGCGGAACTGGTCCTGCAGCGCATTGAGGGCGCTGCGCTTCTTGGCGATCAGCAGCAGGCCGGAGGTCTCCTTGTCGAGCCGGTGGACGAGCTCCAGGAACTTCGCCTGCGGCCGCGCCTGGCGCAGCTGCTCGATCACCCCGAAGCTCACGCCGGAGCCACCGTGCACCGCCACGCCGGCCGGCTTGTTGATGGCGAGCAGGTGCTCGTCCTCGAAGACCACCGGGAACTCGCGGGCCGGCACCGGCGCCTGCGCCGCGGTGCTGCGCTCGGGCAGCCGCACGGGCGGCACCCGCACGACGTCCCCCAGCTCGACGCGGGTGTCCGCCTGCGCCCGGCCCTTGTTGACCCGCACCTCGCCCGCCCGGATCACGCGGTAGACGTGCGTCTTGGGCACGCCCTTGAGGATCTTCAGCAGGAAGTTGTCCAGGCGCTGGCCGGCGGAGCCCTCGTCGATGGTGAGCAATTGCACGGCCGGCGCGGCCTTGGGCGGCACGGCTGTCCCCTGCGCGGGGGACGGCGCCGGGGCGGCGGCGGCCGGGCGGGCGGCGCTCCGGGCGGCGGCGCGCGGCGTTTCGCCCGGTTTCATCGTGGTCGGCGCCTGGCGGCGGCCGGGCTTCGGGGCGGCTGGCCCGCGCCTGGCGCCCTGGTCGCTTCCCGAACTCGGGCCGCGACCTTTAGCCCCTATAATCTTCCGTACCACGATTGCGTTCTAAGTATTTGATTTTTCTGATTTTACCTGTGGGTGAGCCGCGGGGATACAAAGAACGCAGGGGTGGTAGGGCCTGGAACAGGCGGTTGGCGGCGCAAGCCGACGTCCGATGACCGGCTCTCAACAATTTGGTGAAGCAACGTGTCAGCCTGCCCGGCGGGCCCTGTCCCCAAGCGACAGCGGCGGTCGGCGGGTCGGCACGGAAGAGCAACGCAGAACGGACCACGCCTGTCCGAGGGGCTATCACCCCGCGGTCGGCACGAATAAGGTTTTTCATCGTGTGAGGCCCCCCGGTCAAGAGCCGGAGGCCTCATGCCAGCGCCCAGCAGTTCCTCGCGGATGAATCCCAGCAATCCCCCCACCCCCCGCCGCATGCGCGCGCAGCCCCGGTCGCTGACCGGCCGCCTGCCCTGCATCAGCCGCGGCCGGGTCGCGCCAACGATGGTGGCGCGTTCACGGGAGGGAGGCTCCGCGCCCCCTGTTGAAGCGCACGCGCCAACGCTGCCGGCCTGATCGCGAATCTCGCGATCTCCAGCAGTCCAGGGCGATTCCTTCCTCGGTTCCACCGCGTTTCTCGTGCTGATGTCGGTCGCCCGCGGGTTCACGCCCCGTGCGACGTGTGCTGCGCGCCGCGCGGGCTGGTTTCGGCCAGTCTGAACGGCGTGTAAGGAGAAACGATGAAACGCATGCTGATCAATGCGACGCAGCCGGAAGAACGGCGCCTCGCAATCGTCGATGGCCAGAAGCTGCTCGACTTCGAGACCGAAATCGAAGGCCGCGAACAGCGCAAGGGCAATATCTACAAGGCCGTCGTGACGCGGGTCGAGCCCTCGCTCGAGGCCTGCTTCGTGGACTACGGCGAAGACCGCCACGGCTTCCTGCCCTTCAAGGAAATCTCCCGCCAGTACTTCCGCGAAGGCGCGGACGTCCGCTCGGCCAAGATCCAGGACGCCATCAAGGAAGGCCAGGAACTGCTGGTCCAGGTCGAGAAGGAAGAGCGTGGCAACAAGGGCGCCGCCCTGACCACCTTCATCTCCCTGGCCGGTCGCTACCTCGTGCTGATGCCCAACAACCCCCGTGGCGGTGGCGTCTCGCGCCGCATCGAGGGCGAGGACCGCGAGGAGCTCAAGGAGAACCTCGACCAGCTCGAGTACCCCAAGGGCATGTCCCTGATCGCCCGCACCGCCGGCATCGGCCGCACCGCGGCCGAGCTGCAGTGGGACCTCAACTACATGCTCAAGCTCTGGACGGCGATCGACGACGCCTCCGGCGGCGGCAAGGGCGCCTACCTGATCTACCAGGAAAGCTCGCTCGTCATCCGCGCGATCCGCGACTACTTCACCGCCGACATCGGTGAGATCCTGATCGACACGGACGACATCTACGAGCAGGCCCACCAGTTCATGAACCACGTGATGCCGGACAACGCGCATCGCGTGAAGCGTTACCGTGACGACGCCCCGCTGTTCAGCCGCTTCCAGATCGAGCACCAGATCGAGACGGCCTTCAGCCGCACGGTGAACCTGCCGTCCGGCGGCGCCATCGTGATTGACCACACCGAGGCCCTGGTCTCGGTGGACGTCAACTCGGCCCGCGCCACCCGCGGCGGCGACATCGAGGAAACCGCGACCCGCACCAACCTGGAAGCGGCCGACGAGATCGCCCGCCAGATGCGCCTGCGCGATCTGGGCGGCCTGATCGTCGTGGACTTCATCGACATGGAGGAGTCCAAGAACCGCCGCGAGGTCGAGCAGCGCCTGCGTGACGCCCTGCGCCAGGACCGCGCCCGCGTGCAGTTCAGCTCCATCAGCAAGTTCGGCCTGCTCGAACTCTCCCGCCAGCGCCTGCGCCCGGCCCTGAGCGAAGGCAGCCACATCACCTGCCCGCGCTGCAACGGCACCGGCCACATCCGCGACACGGAAAGCTCCGCGCTGCAGATCCTGCGCATGGTCCAGGAAGAGTCCATGAAGGACAACACCGCCGCCGTGCACGTGCAGGTGCCGGTGGAGGTGACCAGCTTCCTGCTGAACGAGAAGCGCACCGAGATCACCAAGATCGAGCTCAAGCAGCGCGTGACCGTGCTGCTGGTGCCCAACAAGCACCTCGAGACCCCGAACTACAAGCTCGAGCGCCTGCGCCACGACGACCCCCGTCTGGAGAATCTGCAGGCCAGCTACACCATGATCGAGGAGCCGCAGGACGAGGTGGGCATCACCCGCCGCGGTGGCGACGACAAGGGCAAGAGCAAGCAGGAACCCGTGATCAAGGGCATCCTGCCCGAGCAGCCGGCTCCGGTGGTGCCGCCCAAGCCGGCCGCCGCCCCCGCGGCACCGGCCGCTGCGGCAGCCCCAGCGGCCGCCGCACCGGCCGCGACGAGCTCCGGCTTCTTCGGCTGGCTCAAGAAGGTCTTCGGCGCCGGCGAGGCACCGGCCGAGGAAGCCAAGCCGGCCGAGACCGAGCGCAAGGACGGCGCCAAGCGTGAAGGCCGCGACGGCGGACGTGAGGGTGGCCGCGACGGCCGCCGCCGTGATCGTGGCGACCGCGGCGAGCGGGGCGAGCGCAAGGACGGCAAGGGCCGTGGCGAGCGCGGTGAAGGCAAGGACGGCCAGCGCGCCGAACGTGGCGAGCGCGGTGAGCGCAACGCTGAGCGTGGCGAGCGTGGTGAACGTGGCGAGCGCGGCCGCCGCAACGAGCGTGGTGGCGAGCGCGGCGAGCGTGCCGAGCGCCCGGACGCCCCGACGCAGGACGGCAACCGTCCGGAGCGTGCCGAGCGCGGTGAGCGCGCGGAACGTGGCGAGCGCGGTGAGCGTGGCGAAGGCCGCCGTAACCGTGGTGAGCGTGGTGACCGCGGCGAGCGTGGCGAACGCCAGGAGCGTCCGGCCGCCGAGGTCCAGGCCCTGGTCGAGACGACCGGTGCCGAGTCCCCGACCGCGTTCCAGGACACCATTCCTGATGGCATGGCCCCCGAGGCCGCCGGCGAGGAGCGCCAAGGCCGCCGCCGTCGCCGCCGTGGTGGCCGTGACCGCGACGAGCGCGGCGCGGAGGCTGGCGCCGAAGGCGTGATCGGTTCGGACATTGAGCAAGGTCCCGCCGCCGAGGCCGCACCGGCCGACGCTGCGCCTGTGGCCTCGGCTGATGCCCAGGCTCAGGACTCGGCGACTGCCGAAGCCCCGGCCGATGGCGCCGCCGGCGAGGAAGGCCGCGATGGCCGTCGTCGTCGCAGCCGCGACCGCTACCGCCGTGACCGTCGCGACGGCCAGCCGGGCGAAGGCAGCGAAGGCGCCGAGGGTGGCGAACCTGCCCCGCAGCAGCTGGAGCTGGTGAGCGAATCGGCCGAGGCCTCTGAGGCCGCTGCACCGGAGGCCCCGGCCCCCGTGGCACCCGCACCCGCACCGGCACCAGCCCCCGCCGTGGTCGCCGCGGCGCCGGTCGCGCCCGCCGTGCCGGCCTACCGCCTGCCGATGACCGACCTGCACGGCATCGCCGAAGCCGCCGGCCTGCAATGGGTGAACTCGGACGCCGACAAGGTGGCCGCCGCCCAGGCCGCGATCGCTGCCGAGCCCCAGCCCGTGCGCGTGCCGCGCGAGCGTCCGCCGGTGGTGGTGCTGGACGAAGGCCCGCTGGTGCTGGTCGAGACCCGCAAGGATCTGGCCCAGGTCAAGCTGCCTTTCGAGCAGCAGGGCTGACCCCGGCCGGCCCCGCGCCGGCGCCGGGTCCGCAGACACGCCGCCGTGGCTCACGCCCGGCGGCGTTTTTCATTCCAAGGCGGGAGCGGGCTAGGGTTGGCACCCTGGCAGGCCCTGCCTTTTCGCCTACAGTTCCAGCCCTGCTGCACCCAGCACTGCCGCCAGCTGCGAGCGACCCGCCCGCGGCCCGACACAAGGACTCACCGTGACCCAGACTGCCAGCACCGCGGCGCCCAAGATGCCGCCGCAGATCCCCTACATCATCGGCAACGAAGGATGCGAGCGCTTCAGCTTCTACGGCATGCGCAACATCCTGACGGTCTTCCTGATGACCAGCCTGCTGATGGCCATCCCGGAAGATCTGCGCAAGGCCGAGGCCAAGGAGGTCTTCCACACCTTCGTGATCGGCGTCTACTTCTTCCCGCTGCTCGGCGGCTGGATCGCCGACCGCTTCTTCGGCAAGTACAACACCATCTTCTGGCTGAGCCTGCTGTACTGCTGCGGGCATGCCTGCCTGGCGATCTTCGAGAAGAACATCACCGGCTTCTACACCGGTCTCTTCCTCATCTCCCTGGGCTCCGGCGGCATCAAGCCGCTCGTGAGTTCCTTCGTGGGCGACCAGTTCGACAGCAGCAACCGCAGCCTCGCGCAGAAGGTCTATGACGCCTTCTACTGGATCATCAACTTCGGCTCCTTCTTCGCCTCGCTGCTGATGCCCATCTTCCTGAAGGCCTTCGGCGCGAGCGTCGCCTTCGGCATCCCGGGCATCCTGATGGGCATTGCCACGCTGATCTTCTGGAGCGGCCGCAAGAAGTACATCCACACGCCGCCCGTGGCCCATGACCCGAACAGCTTCCTGAAGGTCGTCCTCAGCGCGCTCAAGACCGGCGGCCCCGGCCTGGCCGTCGCGCTGATCGGCGTCGTCGGTGCGGTGGGCAGCTTCGTGCTGATGAAGCAGATCGGCTTCGTGGCGAGCTTCTGCCTGGCCCTCGTGCTGCTGATGGGCTTCGGCGGTGCCGGTGCCGCGCTGCAACTCGGCCAGGCCTCGAAGGCCCACCCGCCCGAGGCCATCGAGGGCGTGCGCGCCGTGCTGCGCCTGCTGGTGCTGTTCGCGCTGGTGACGCCCTTCTGGTCCCTGTTCGACCAGAAGGCCTCGACCTGGATCCTGCAGGCCGACCAGATGACGAAGCCCGAGTGGTTCCAGTCCTCCATGATGCAGGCGCTGAACCCGGCGCTGGTGATGATCCTCATCCCCTTCAACAACCTGGTGCTCTACCCCATGCTGGAGCGCATGGGCCTGCGCATAACGGCTCTGCGCCGCATGGGCGCGGGCATCGCGCTGTCGGGCGTGGCCTGGATCGTCGTGGGCGGCCTGCAGCTGTGGCTGGATGAGGGTCACACGGTGAGCATCGTCTGGCAGATCCTGCCCTATGCCATCCTCACGCTGGGCGAGGTGCTCGTCTCGGCCACCGGCCTCGAGTTCGCCTACAGCCAGGCCCCCTTGCCGATGAAGGGCGTGATCACGAGCTTCTGGAATCTGTCCGTCACCATCGGCAACCTGTGGGTGCTGCTGGCCAACAGCAGCGTCAAGAGCGAAGGCGTGACGGCCTACATCAAGGCCACGGGCACCAGCGTCACGGCCTTCCAGATGTTCTTCTTCGCCGGCTTCGCACTGCTCGCGGCCCTGCTGTTCGGGCTCTATGCGCGTGGCTATCGCATGCTGGACAACTACCGCAAGTAAGGCCCCCGGTGCAGCGGCCACCATATCAGCCGCCACATCAGCCGCCACATCGGCGCCACATCAGCCGCCACATCAGCCGACCGATGCATCCCCTGCGCCGGTCGGCTTTTTCATGCCCGCAGCAAGCTGCCCGCCACCCGCGCTAGGCCGCCGCACCACAGGAACGCATAAGGATCATCTACCTCCTGAGGGGGATGCGATCGAGGGGGCCACGGAGGGATCAGGCCACTAAGATGCGACGCCAAGGAGCGCCCATGTACACCTGTCCCCACTGCCACACCAAGACCTTCGGTCTCTGGCCAGTGCTCCATGCACGGCCCGGGCAGGAGCTGACCTGCGGGCACTGCCACGGGCGCGTCAGTGTCCGGCACCCCGGCATGGTCGTGACGCTGATCCCGTGCATCCTGGGCCAGCTGGCGATGACTCGCTCCCACGACAACATCGTCCTGGACGGCGCCATCCTGCTCATGATGTTTGCCTACCTGTTCCTGCTCTTCTACCGCTGCGTGTCGCTCAACAGCGTCCCGCCGGGGCCGGACGGCATCTGAATTCACCCATCACCTAACAACACAGAGGAGGACCCCATGTCCCACACCCCCCTGCGCCGGCTCGTGCCGGCCGCCTGCCTGTCCCTCGCGCTGGCGCCCGCGCTCGTCTTCGCGGACGACGCGCCCATCACGATGAACCTCATGCCGCTGCCCGGCACTCAGCAGCAGCACGAGTTCCGCATCAAGGCCATCACGGACTTGAAGGTCAAGGCCCGCGAAGGGGCCAGCGATGAGGAGATGCAGCAGATCAACGCCAAGATGGGCGCGATCAAGATGCCCATGACCATGACGATGCAGATGAGCCAGCGTCTGCAGGCCGGCAAGCAGGACGCTCAGGGCCGCATCCCGGTGACGGCGCGCATCGAGTACGGCACGATGGAGATGCGCACGGGCAACGGCGACCTGGTGCCCGGCATGCCCGCCAAGCGCATGCCCAGCATGCAGTTCAGCGCGGACATCGTCGACGGCCACTACGAGAACATCCGCCTGTCGGGTGAGGGTGCCGCACAGCTGCCGCCGCAGATGATGGAAGGCGTCTTCCGCAAGACCTTCGACGCGCTCGCCAAAATGAACGGCACGCCGCTGCGCGTCGGTGAAACGGTCGAGATGCCGCTGGAGATGAACGTGCCGCTGCCGAGCCTGCCCGGCGGCAGCAACGCGGGCAAGATGAGCGCCCGCTACACGCTGACGAAGGTGGAGGCCGGCGTGGCCTTCTTCGACATCGGCGCCACGATGGACTTCAAGCTGGACATGCCCATGCCGGCGGCCGCGGCCAGCGCCGCCAGCTCGGCGGGTGACACCGCACCGGCACCGGCCTCGCTCCAGCTGGTGATGACGGGCAGCGGCACGGGCCATCTGCAGCTGCGCCTCGCGGACCGTCTGCAGCAGCGCACCGACCTGGACCTGCGCATGGACATGCGCATGCCCATGCCCGACGGTCACTCGATGCAGATGAACCTGCAGATGGAGATGGCCGGCGAGGGCAAGGCGGTCCCGGCCGGCAAGGCCAAAATGGCCAGCAAGACGGCCAGCAAGACGGCCAGCAAGACGCCCAGCACGGCGGCCACCCCGGCAAAGCCCGCCGGCGACAAGGCCAAGGCCGCGAACTAAGACGGGGCCGGCGGCGCGGCGGGCACGGCCCGGCCGCCGCCGCCGTCGCTCATCCGGCCTAGAAGTTCAGCTGCTGCAACGCCAGGTGATAGCCCGGCTCGTGCATCAGCTCCTCCCAGCTCAGCGGGGCCTGCTGCGACAGCAGGCGCTGGCGGCGGCCCTCGCTTTCCATGCTGGGCTGCCAGCGGCCCTGCAGCGCCGCATCCTCGAGGGACTGCAGGACCTCGTCCTGCACGCGGCCGCCCTCTTCCACCGACTGATTGCACAGCAGCGCGATGTCACAGCCGGCGTGCAGCGCCGTGATGGCCGCCTCGGCATAGCCGATCTCGCGCCCCTCCAGCACGCGCGCGCCGCGCATGCCCAGGTCGTCGCTGAAGACGAGGCCGGCAAAGCCCAGGCGCTCGCGCAGGATCTCCTGCAACCAGCGCGGCGAGAAGCCCGCCGGGCGCGCATCGACCTTCGGATAGATCACATGCGCTGGCATCACGGCCGCGAGGCTCAGGTGCAGCCACTCGAAGGGCTTGGCGTCCTCGGCGAGGATGGCCTTGAGGCTGCGCTTGTCGACCGGCACGTCCACGTGCGAGTCGGCCTTCACGAAGCCGTGACCGGGGAAGTGCTTGCCGCAGGCGCCCATGCCGGCGATCAGTTGGCCCTGCGCCACGCTCTTGGCCAGCAGGCCCACGACGCGCGGATCCCGATGGAAGCTGCGGTCGCCGATCACCGAGCTCTCGCCGTAATCCAGGTCCAGCACCGGCGCGAAGCTCAGGTCCACGCCGCAGGCCCGCAGCTCGGACGCCATCACATAGCCCAGCGCCGTCGCCGCCTGCGTGGCCCGCATGGCGTCGTCCATCCAGAGCTCGCCCAGGCGGCGCATGGACGGCAGCGGCGTGAAGCCGTCCGTGCCGAAGCGCTGCACGCGGCCGCCTTCCTGGTCCACGGCGATGACGAGATCGGGCCGCAGGGACTTGAGCTCGCCACACAGCGCGGTCAGCTGCGCGCGGCTCTCGAAGTTGCGGGCGAAGAGAATCAGCCCGCCCACCAGCGGATGGCTCAGGCGCTCGCGTTCCTGCGGGCGCAGCGCGGTGCCGGCGATGTCCAGCATGAGAGGGGCGTGGAGCAGCATGTCCATGGGGCGCTTTCTATCGTTGCGAGGCCCAGCGCAGCGCGCGGGCCTCGTGGTCCTTGATGAAGGGATCCTTGCCGTCCATGTAGGCGGCCATGTCCTCGGGATGGGCGGCGGCAAGCGTGCACTTGAGCGCGCCGTAGGCCGCCCTCACGTCCGGGTGCGCGATCAGGTAGTCGCGAAAGGCCAGGTGACGGCGGGCCTCGGCGCTGCCCGCCTCGAAGGCGTGCAGGTGGTGCGTCCGCTGCCCCTGGGCGTCCGTCTTGCGGAAGTAGCGGCGCCCCGGCAGCCCGAACTCGCCCTTGGCCTCCCAGCCTTGTGCGACCAGTGCGCCGCTGCGGCGGTCCAGCGCCACGAGGTCGGGCACCTCCAGCAGCATGTCGATGATGGGCTTGGCGGCAAGACCTGGCACCGAGGTGCTGCCGATGTGGTGCAGCGCGCCGCCGGCGTCGCCCAGGGTATGCGCCAGCTGCGAGGCGGCCGCCTCGAACGCCGCCGGCCACGAGGCCTGGTAGTCCAGCACCTGCACCGCCGGGTTCATGCCGGGCCGGCTCCGCGGGTCTCGACGACCACGAAGGAGGTGGCGTAGTCCGTCTCGTCGCTGACGCTGACGTGGGCCTGCAGCCCCTTCGCCTCGAACCACGCCTTCAACTCGCCGTGCAGGCGGATCTCCGGCTTGCCACTGGCGGCCTTGACGATCTCGCAGTCTCGCCACGTCATGGGCATGCGCAGGCCCAGGCCGATGGCCTTGGAAAACGCTTCCTTGGCCGAGAAGCGCGTCGCCAGATAGGCGATGCCGCGCGCATCGACGCGGGCGCGTCGCTCGCGGAACACCTCGATCTCATGCGGCCCGAGGACTTTCTCGGCGAAGCGGTCGCCGCGCCGCTGGAGGGTGTCCGCGATGCGGCGGATGTCGCAGACGTCCGTGCCGATGCCGTAGATCATGTCGATGCGTCCCTTCGTGGCGCGCCGCCGGCCTCAGGCGTAGGCGCGCTGGATGCTGCGCTGGTAGTCGCGCACCGTCTCGGCGTAGCCCAGCTCCAGGGCGTCGGCGATCAGGGCGTGGCCGATGGACACCTCCAGCACGCCCGGCACCGCCTTCAGGAAGGCCGCGAGATTGGGGCGATTCAGGTCATGCCCGGCATTGATGCCCAGGCCCAGCGCCAGTGCCGCCTCGGCCGTGGCGGTGAAGCCGGCGAGCACCTCGGCCTCGCGCGGCGTGCCGAAGGCGCTGGCGAAGGTCTCGGTGTAGAGCTCGATGCGGTCGGCGCCCAGCGCCGCGACGTGCGCCATGGCCGCCGGGAGCGGGTCCATGAAGAGGCTCACGCGCACGCCCAGGGCCTGGCATTCCTCGATCAGCGGGCGCAGGCGTTCGGCGTCCGCGGGCAGGTTCCAGCCGTGGTCGGAGGTGAACTGGTCTTCGGCATCGGGCACGAAGGTCACCTGCTGCGGACGGACCTGGCGCACGAAGTCCATGAGGTTCTGCGTCGGGTTGCCCTCGATGTTGTATTCCGCCTGAGGCCAGTCCTTCAGCAGCGCGGCGAGCTCGTGCACGTCCTCCGTGCGGATGTGGCGGCCATCGGGCCGCGGGTGCACGGTGATGCCCTGCGCACCGGCCTGCAGGCACAGCTCGGCCGCGCGGCGCACGCTGGGTATGCCCAGGTGGCGGGTGTTGCGCAGCAGGGCCACCTTGTTGACGTTGACGGACAGCGCGCAGCGGCCTTCGTGGCGCAGGGCTTCGGGAGCGACGAGCGGATTCATGGCATCAGTCCAGCAGTTTTTGCAGATCCAGCATCACCGCGCGGGTGCGCAGCGGTTTCTGGCCCAGATGATAGTGAAGCAGGCTGCGCAGGCAGGCCTTGAGCGCCGGCAGGCAGTCGGCACAGGCCTGCTGCAGGGCGGCCTGCGAACCGTGCAGGAGGGCGGCCTGCAGCTGCACGAGCTGTGGCGCGCCAAAGGACGGGGCGTCGTGGCTCGGCACGCTCACGCCGGTCTCGGCGCCGAGCATGTACAGCCGCTCCGGGTCGAGCGGCCGCTGCGTCTGCGTGACCACGCTGAGGTCGGGCAGCAGCCCGAGATCGGCCAGCAGGCGCAGCTCGAAGGCGCGCAAGGCGGCCTGGCTGCGCTGGTCCTCGCGCTCCTCGTCGCCGCTCAGCAGCGGCAGCGTGGCGGCGTAGGCGTCGAAGATGCGGGGGTGCGGGTCCTGCCGGACCAGCAGCTTGAGCAGGAGCTCGTTGAGGTAGTAGCCGGCGAAGAGCGCCGCGCCACTCGGCAGCGTGTGGCCACCGGCCCATTCGGCGGTGCGCAGGGTCTGGACCTCGGTCTCGCTGCGCTCGTCACGCGAGGGCTTGCTGAGGCCGACCAGCAGGCGCTGGAACGGCAGCAGCACCGATCGCAGCTGGGAATACGGCCGCTTCGCCCCTTTCGCGACCACGGCCAGGCGGCCCTGCTCGCGGGTGAAGAGGTCGAGGATGAGACTGGTCTCGCTCCAGTCGTAGTGGTGCAGCACGAAGGCCGGCTGCGTGCTGGGCAGCCGTTGGGCGCGGGTGACCATTCAGGGCCGCCGCGGCCACTCACTCGTAGCCATAGGTGCGCAGATGCTCTTCGTTGTCCGCCCAGCCGGAGCGCACCTTGACCCACAGCTCCAGGAACACGCGGCCGTCCATCAGGTGCTCCAGCTCCTGGCGGGCCTCGGACCCGATGCGCTTCAGGCGCTCGCCGCCCTGGCCGATGATCATGCCCTTGTGTGCGTCGCGCTCGACCACGATGGAGGCCGAGATGCGGCGCAGCTCGCCCTCGTCTTCCCACTTGTCGATGACGACGGTGGACGTGTAGGGCAGCTCGTCGCCGGTGAGGCGGAAGAGCTTCTCGCGGATGATCTCGGTGGCCAGGAAGCGCTCGGAACGGTCGGTCAGGGCGTCCTCGTCATAGAACCAGCCCTGCTCCGGGAGGTAGGGCTTGAGGATCTTGAACAGGCGGTCCACATCGGCCGCCTTCTTGGCCGACAGGGGCACGAATTCGCTGAAGTTGCGGCGCTCGGCCATGCCCTTGAGCCACGGGGCCAGCTCGGCACGGCGGTGCACGGCGTCCAGCTTGTTGGCGATCAGCACCACCGGCTTGTTCTCGGGCAGCAGGGCCAGCACCTTGGCGTCGTCCAGGCCAAAGCGGCCGGCCTCGACGACGAAGAGCACCAGGTCCACATCGCCCAGCACACCGTGCACGGTGCGGTTGAGGTTGCGGTTCAGCGCGGCGTTGTGCTTGGTCTGGAAGCCGGGGGTGTCGACGAACACGAACTGCGCCTCGTCCATCGTGCGCACGCCGGTGATGCGGTGGCGCGTGGTCTGGGCCTTGTCCGAGGTGATGCTCACCTTCTGGCCCACGAGGGCGTTCAGCAGCGTGGACTTGCCCACATTGGGGCGGCCCACGATGGCGATGAGGCCGCAGCGTTGCGGCAGCCCGGACTCGGGCGCGGTGTCGTTCATGTCAGTGACCTTTGGAGCGCCTGTGGATGGCGCGAATGCATGGCACGGTGCAGCTCCCGCCCCGTCAGGACGAGAGCGCGGAACCGGGCTTGTCGCGCGCCAGCAGATCCTCAAGCATACGCTTGGCGGCATCCTGCTCGGCGACACGGCGGGAGCGGCCTTCGCCGCGCTTGCTCATGGCCAGGGCCGGCACCGCACACTCGACCTCGAAGGTCTGGTTGTGGGCCTGGCCTCGGGTTTCGGTGATGCGGTAGCTGGGCACGGCCAGTCGGCGAGCCTGCAGCCATTCCTGCAGCGCCGTCTTGGCGTCCTTCGCCCAGGTGTCGCTGGCCGAGGTATTGATCAGCTCGCCCAGCAGGCGGCGCACGATCTCGCGGGCGGCCGGATAGCCGCCATCCTCGAAGGCCGCCCCGATGATGGCTTCGGTGGCATCGGCCAGGATCGACGCGCGCTGGGCGCCGCCGCCCCGGGCCTCGCCCTCGCTCATGCGCAGCACCTGGGGCAGGCCCAGGCCCAGCGCGAGCTTGTGCAGGCTTTCCTCGCGCACGAGATGGGCGCGGATGCGGGTGAGGTCGCCCTCGTCGGATCCGGCATAGCGCTCGTACAGCAGGCTGGACACCGCGAGGCTCAGGACCGCGTCGCCGAGGAACTCCAGGCGCTCGTTGTGGTCCGCGCCGAAGCTGCGGTGCGTTACCGCCCGCTGCAGCAGTCCGCTGTTCTTGAATTGGTAGCCCAGCCGGGTCTGCAGGGCATCCATGGGATGGCTCATGGCGCTGGCATCGGTCTCAGTGAACGCCTCAGTGAGACCGCCCCTCGTACTTGATCATCAGCGAGACCGGGCCGAACAGTTCCACCTGCTTGTCGTAGGCGAAGCTGATGCGGACGCGCTCGTCTTCCTTGGTGATGATGAGGTCGTCCGGGCCGATGCTCGTGATGGAGTATTCCACCTGCTTGATGCGGTCGAACTCCGCCCGGGCCAGCGGCACGGTGGCCGGATTGCCGCGCGCGATCTTGTCCACCGCGTGCTGGATGGTGTAGTACTCCATCACGGTGGGGATGGTGCGGGCCGCCACGAGGCCCGTGAACGACAGAACCACGGCCCAGAACAGCAGACCCAACAAGCTGATACCAGCCTGGCGACGGTGCGCACGCCTCATTGCCTCTCCTCGCTGAACAGAAAGTGCCGCAGTATCCATGGACGGCTCAATCAAAGAATCCAACACGCTTGGGATTGCCGAAGTTCATCCAGACCATGAAGGCCTTGCCAACGATGTTCTCGTCCGGCACGAAGCCCCAGAAGCGGGAGTCGCGGGAATTGTCCCGGTTGTCGCCCAGCATGAAGTAGTGTCCCGCGGGCACCTTGCAAGTCAAGCCCTCACCGTTGTAGGTGCACTGGTCCTGGAAGGGGAAGGGGCCGTCCTTGCGATCGGGGCGGAAGAACTGCTGGCGATTCATGTCCACGAGCAGCTTGTGCGGCTTGTCGCCCAGCAGCTCCTCGTAGCGGCTGCGCATCTGCATGCTGTCTTCGTCGTAGTAGGCGTCCACAGCCTTGACGTCGACCAGCTTGCCGTTGAGGTACAGGTGCTGGTTGCGGTAGCTGACTTCGTCACCCGGCAGGCCGACGACCCGCTTGATGAAGTCCATGCGCGGGTCTTCCGGGTAGCGGAAGACCATGACGTCGCCGCGCTGCACGTCGTGGTTGCTGATGATCTTCTTGTTGATCACCGGCAGGCGGATGCCGTAGTGGAACTTGTTCACCAGGATCAGGTCGCCCACGAGGAGCGTCGGCACCATCGAGCCGGACGGGATCTTGAACGGCTCGAACAGGAAGGACCGCAGCACGAACACGATGACGATCACCGGGAACAGGCCGGCCGTCCAGTCCATCCACCAGGGCTGGCGCAGGACTTCTTCCTTGGCGGCGATGATGTCGCCGTCGACGCGGGCGATGCCCTGCGCGGCCAGCGACTCGCGACGCTTGAGGTCGGCGGCTTCCAGCGCCTGGGCGGCCTTCTCGCGGGCCGGGGCGAAGTGGAAGCGCTCGGCCAGCCAGTACAGGCCAGTCACCACGGTGAGGATCAGCAGCAGCAGGGAGAAGTTCCCCGTCCATTGCCCCGCATACCAGCCGCCGCCATAGACGATCAGGGCCGCGAACAGAATCCCGGTCAGTGCACTCATGTGGATGTGGTTCAGTCTTCGACTTGGAGGATGGCCAGGAAGGCCTCTTGCGGCACCTCCACACTGCCGATCTGCTTCATGCGCTTCTTGCCCGCCTTCTGCTTTTCCAGCAGCTTGCGCTTGCGGGTGATGTCGCCGCCGTAGCATTTTGCCAGCACGTTCTTGCGCAGGGCCTTGATGTCTTCGCGGGCGATGATCTTGGCGCCGATGGCGGCCTGCAGCGAGACGTCATACATCTGGCGCGGGATGATCTCGCGCATCTTGGCGCAGACCTGGCGGCCGCGGTACTGGCTCTGGCTGCGGTGCACGATCAGCGAGAGCGCATCGATGCGGTCGCTGTTGATCAGCATGTCCACCTTGACGACGTCGGAGGCGCGGTACTCCTTGAACTCGTAGTCCATGGAGGCATAGCCGCGCGACACGGACTTCAGCTTGTCGAAGAAGTCCAGCACGATCTCGGCCAGCGGGATCTCGTAGGTCAGCATGACCTGGCGGCCGTGGTAGGCCATGTTGATCTGCACGCCGCGCTTCACGTTGGCCAGGGTCATCACCGGGCCCACGTATTCCTGCGGCATGTACAGATGCACGGTCACGATCGGCTCGCGGATCTCCTGGATCTTGCCGATCTCGGGCATCTTGGAGGGGTTCTCCACCTCGATGACCTCGCCGTCGCCCAGCTGCACCTCGTAGACCACGCTCGGGGCCGTGGTGATCAGGTCCTGGTCGAACTCGCGCTCCAGGCGCTCCTGCACGATCTCCATGTGCAGCAGGCCCAGGAAGCCGCAGCGGAAGCCGAAGCCCAGCGCCTGCGAGACTTCCGGCTCGAAGCGCAGCGAGGCGTCATTGAGCTTGAGCTTCTCGAGGGCGTCGCGCAGCTGGTCGTACTCGCTGGCTTCCGTCGGGTACAGGCCGGCGAACACCTGCGGCTGGATCTCCTTGAAGCCCGGCAGGGCCGACTCGGCGGGGCCGAGGTTGTTCGGCAGCTTCTTCTCCAGCGTGATGGTGTCACCCACCTTGGCGGCGGCCAGCTCCTTGATGCCGGCGATGATGAAGCCCACCTCGCCCGCGTTGAGCTGGTCCCGCGACTCGCTCTTGGGCGTGAACACGCCCAGCTGGTCAGCCGGATAGACGGCGTTCGTCGCCATCATGCGGATGCGCTCGCCCTTCTTCAGCGTGCCGTCCACCACGCGGACGAGCATCACCACGCCGACGTAGTTGTCGAACCAGGAGTCGATGATCATGGCGCGCAGCGGTGCTTCCACGAGCCCCTTGGGCGGCGGCATGCGGGTGATCACGGCCTCGAGGATGTCGTCGATGCCCATGCCGGTCTTGGCCGAGCAGGGAATGCCGTCGGTGGCGTCGATGCCGATGACGTCCTCGATCTCGGCCTTGGCGCGGTCCGGGTCGGCCTGCGGCAGGTCCATCTTGTTCAGGACGGGCACCACTTCCACGCCAAGCTCCAGCGCGGTGTAGCAATTGGCCACGGTCTGGGCTTCCACGCCCTGCGACGCGTCCACCACCAGCAGCGCGCCCTCGCAGGCGGACAGCGAGCGGCTCACCTCGTAGGAGAAGTCCACGTGCCCCGGGGTGTCGATCAGGTTGAGGTTGTAGACCTGGCCGTCGCGGGCCTTGTAGGTCAGCGCCGCCGTCTGGGCCTTGATGGTGATGCCGCGCTCGCGCTCGATGTCCATCGAGTCCAGGACCTGCGCTTCCATCTCACGGTCCGACAGGCCGCCGCAGCGCTGGATGATGCGGTCCGCCAGCGTGCTCTTGCCGTGGTCGATGTGGGCGATGATGGAGAAATTGCGGATGTGATTCATGCTTTTCTTTGCTGCGCCAGATCCGTGGACACAGCGACCGTGTCGCTGCTGCGCAAGCGCTGATCGCGGGGCGACGGAGAGGCGCGCAAGCGCCGTGCTGGGGCTAAAAAAAAGGCACGTCGAAACGGTGACGCGCCTTCCAACAAAAACGTATGGCAACTGCTTGTTGGGCTTCCATTGTAGCCGAGCGTCCGCCTGGAAACCGCACCGTCATTGGCTTTCCGGCCGTTGCGACCCGCCAACAAGGATTTTTATGCACAAGTTATCAACAGGCTCCTGTGAGCATCCTGGGGACAGCTTGCGCGCCCTCGCCACTCATGCGGACAGCACGCTCAAACAAACGTTTGACCGGCCGGATTCTATCCTACAAGCACGGCAATCCCCGCTGGCGTCGCCCAAGTAAGCGAGCGCAAACCTCGATTCCGGGCTTCCATACGGGTGTGGACATTTCGCCAGGTGAAAAGACCCGCCGGGCTGTCCGGAAAGTCCACCGCGTTCCCGCCCGGCGCTCGAACAGATCGGCGCCCGGCCGAGGCGGGTGCCGATCGGCGGGTCGGCCGGTCCGAGCGACCGGCCTCGCTCGCGTCGTCAGCGGACCGCCGGCTTCACCAGCACGAAGCTCACGGCATCGCCGCGCCGCACCAGCAGGTTGATGAGCTTGGCCTTCTCCAGCTTGGCCAGCTGCGCCTGCAACTGCTTGATGCTGGCCACCTCGACGTTGTCCACCGACAGGATGATGTCGCCCTCGCGCAGACCCGCCCGCGCTGCGGCACCCTCCACGCCCTCCACCAGCACCCCGCCGCGCAGCTTGAGCTCCTTGCGCTGGGCCTCGCTGATCTCGGAGAGGCTCAGGCCGAGCGCCGCCGCCGCGCCGGGCGCCGGCTTGGGGTCGGGTTCGGCCGCCTTGGCGGGCTTGTCCGCCTCGAGTTCGGCCACCGTCACCGTCAGGTCCTTGGTGGTGCCTCGGCGGAACACCTGCACCGTCGCCTTGCTGCCCGGCTTGATGGCCGCGACGGCGCGCCGCAGTTCGGCCGCACTCTGGATCGCCTTGCCGTCCACCTTGGTGATGACGTCGCCGCCCTCGATGCCGGCCTTCTCGGCCGGCGAGCCCGCCTCGATGCGCTGCACCAGGGCGCCCGCCGCCTTGCCCAGGCCGATGGCCTCGGCCACGTCCTTGGAGAGGTCCGCGATGGCCACGCCGATGCGGCCCCGCTGCACCCGCCCGCCGGCGCGGAGCTGCTCCGACACCCGCACCGCCTCGTCGATGGGGATCGCGAAGGAGATGCCCATGAAGCCACCGGACTGGCTGTAGATCTGGGAATTGATGCCCACCACCTCGCCACGCATGTTCAGCAGCGGGCCGCCGGAATTGCCCGGGTTGATGGCGACGTCGGTCTGGATGAAGGTGAGGAAGT
This sequence comes from Burkholderiaceae bacterium, assembly GCA_041912595.1. Taxonomy (GTDB): domain Bacteria; phylum Pseudomonadota; class Gammaproteobacteria; order Burkholderiales; family Burkholderiaceae_C; genus Roseateles_B. Next base: position 3,087 of record JAYRMR010000021.1, on the reverse strand, counting down.
CCCCCGTGTCACGCTGCTTGGCGCTGACGATGCCGGCCGTCACGCTGTTGTCGAAGCCGAAGGGCGAGCCGATGGCCATCACCCACTCGCCCACCTTCAGGCGGCTGCTGTCGCCCACGCGCACCTGCGGCAGGCCCGTTGCCTCGATCTTCACGACGGCCACGTCCGTGCGCTTGTCCAGGCCGATGACCCGGGCCTTGAACTCCCGCTTGTCGGTCAGCGTGACCAGCACTTCGTCGGCGCCGTCCACGACGTGGGCATTGGTCATCACGAAGCCGTCCGCGCTCAGGATGAAGCCCGAGCCCAGACCGCGACGCGTGGGGGCCTCGTCGTCGCCACCACCCCGCGGTGCACCCCGGCGCGGCACGGGAATGCCGAAGCGGCGCAGGAACTCCTGCATCTGCTCGTCCATGGCCGGGTTCTCCGCGGGCCGGGCCTTCTCGGAGGTCTTGATGTTGACCACCGACGGGCCCACCCGCTCGACGAGCTCGGTGAAGTCCGGCAGTTCGCGGGCCTGCGCCACGCTGGCCTGAGGCGCGACGGCGAGCGCCAGGCCCAGACACAGGGCCGTGGTGGCCAGCCACTGAGGGAGGGGCCGGCGACGGGCGCCGCGATGCAGGGAATCTTGGTTCATAGGAAGTTCGGCTCGGGTCCGCAGATGAAGGGGGAGGCCGCAAGGCTCGGCGCCATTGTGCAACGCGCCTGCATGACCTCGCGCGCCCATGGGTGAGGATCAACCATCTTTGCGCGGCAGACGCGTATGGGAGCACGGCCGGGCGCCGCGACAGAAGGTCATGCCACTCAGTGCCCTGGCGCGCTCAGTTCATGCCGGGAGGCAGGCGGCGTGCCGAGAACAGGGCCCAGCGCAGCGGCAGCCAGGCGCCCCGATGATGGCGCCTCGAGACAGGCAGGAAGCGCGCCGCCCCTGGCACGCGGGAAGCGCCAGCCCCGGTCGCCACCGGCCGGCAGCACAGGAGCAAAAAGCCGCCGAGGTCCATTGCGACGGTCAACGTCACCGCCCGGCGCTCAGCGTCCTCTTGCGCTGCCTGCCGCGCAGGACCGTCGCGCAGGGCCCAGCCCTCGCCGTCCCACAGGAGCTGCGACACGCCCTCGGCCGCCTGCCGCCAGGCCCACACCATCACGGAAGGCAAAAGCAGCCCTGCGGTCACTACACCGGCGAGGGCCACGCCGGGCCCGATCCTCGCCTCGGCCTGCAGCGCCAGGGCAGCCGTACCGGTCGCCAGCCCCAGCGTCCACACGAGCATATGCAGGGCGCGCCAAAGAAAAGGCGCCCGCACTTCCAGCTGGAAGGCGGGCGCTCGGCGTCGGGATGCGGTCATGGCGGCCTTTTGCGTGCCGCCGCCCGCTCAGGCGCGTTTGAAGATCAGCGTGCCGTTGGTGCCGCCGAAACCGAAGTTGTTCTTGGCGGCGTACTCGATCTTCATCTCACGCGCGGTGTTGGCGCAGTAGTCCAGGTCGCATTCGGGGTCCTGGTTGAAGAGGTTGATCGTCGGCGGAGCGATCTGGTGGTGCACGGCCAGCACCGTGAACACGGACTCGATGCCGCCCGCGCCGCCCAGCAAGTGGCCGGTCATGGATTTGGTCGAGGAGATCACCAGCTGCTTGGCGTGGTCGCCGAAGGCCAGCTTCGTGGCGTTGGTCTCGTTGACGTCACCCAGCGGCGTGGAGGTGCCGTGGGCGTTCATGTACTGCACCTGGTCCGGGTTGATGCCGGCATTGCGCAGCGCCGCGCGCATGGAGCGCTTCGGGCCGTCCACGTTCGGGGCGGTCATGTGATAGGCGTCCGCGCCCATGCCGAAACCGACCAGTTCGCAGTAGATCTTGGCGCCACGCTTCTTGGCGTGCTCGTACTCTTCGAGCACCAGCACACCGGCGCCCTCGCCCAGCACGAAGCCGTCGCGGTCCTTGTCCCAAGGGCGCGAGGCCGTCTTGGGATCGTCGTTGCGGGTGGACAGCGCACGGGCAGCGGCGAAGCCGCCCACGCCCAGCGGGGACACGGTGGACTCGGAACCGCCGGCGATCATGACGTCGGCGTCGCCGTACTCGATCAGGCGGCCGGCTTCACCGATGCTGTGCAGGCCCGTGGTGCAGGCCGTGACGATCCCCAGGTTCGGACCCTGGAAACCGTACTTGATGGAGACGTGACCGGAGATCATGTTGATGATCGAGGCCGGCACGAAGAAAGGCGAGATGCGGCGCGGTCCGCGCGCCGTCAGCTCGGCATGGGTTTCCTCGATCATCGGCAGACCGCCGATACCCGAGCCGACGAGCACGCCGATGCGCTCGGCCTGCTCCTCGGTCAGTTGATCGTTGGTCGGGAGCCCTGCATCCTGCACGGCCTGGATGGATGCAGCCAGGCCGAAGTGGATGAAGCGATCCATCGTCCGCGCTTCCTTGGTCGACATGTAGTCGCCAACCTCGAAGCCCTTGACCTCACCGGCGAACTGGCAGGCGAAGTTGCTGGCATCGAAACGGGTGATGCGATCAATGCCGGATTGACCGGCCAGGATGTTGGCCCAGCCTCCAGCCACCGTGTTACCCACGGGGCTGATGAGGCCGAGACCGGTGACGACAACGCGACGACGGCTCATGCGATCAGCAGATTCTTTGAGGAAACACCGCAGGGCCCGAGGGCCCCGCGGCCAGGAAGACTGAAGACCCGAGGGCCGGCTGGCCCCCGAAGCCCTTAGGCCTTCTGGTTCTTGACAGCGTAGTCGATCGCCAGCTGAACGGTGGTGATCTTCTCGGCTTCTTCGTCGGGGATCTCGATGCCGAACTCGTCTTCGAGTGCCATCACCAGTTCCACGGTATCCAGAGAATCAGCGCCCAGATCGGCGACGAACGCCTTCTCGTTGCTCACATCGGCTTCGGGCACGCCGAGTTGCTCGGCGATGATTTTCTTGACACGTGCTTCGATATCGCTCATGACTCCTCCAAGAGGGGTTTGCAAAGGAACAACCCGGGATTCTAAGGCTTCTAGAGTGACACCCCTAGCGGGGCCCCGAACGAGCGTGTCCGGGCACTCAGAAGATCCTTCACCGGCCGGGGGAATCCGGTGGGCCGCCG
>JAYRMR010000020.1:48171-87417 GCA_041912595.1 Burkholderiaceae bacterium | reverse complement strand
CGGAAAGTCCTCCCTGCGTCCGCTGATGGCCGGCAGCAGCCCGTCGTTGCCTGATGGATCCAACCCCTCCGCTGCTATAGTGCAGTCGGCTTCTGACGTTCAGTGCAGCCGTCTTCTGAAAACGACACGTCCGGCCAGTGCCCGCGAAATCGCCGCCGGAGCCTTGTTTCAACGGCGAAGAACCCGTACAGTAATCAACGTACTTCAAAGGTACGTTTGATGATCATCGGATACGCCCGAGTCAGCACCCAAGACCAGAACCCGCAACTCCAGCTCGATGCGCTCACCACCGCCGGCTGCGAGGAGGTGTTCCATGAGAAGGCGACAGGCGTGGTGCGTGAGCGGCCCGAGTTGATCGCGTGCCTGCGCACGCTGCGCAAGGGCGACACCCTGGTTGTGTGGAAACTCGATCGGCTGGCCAGGTCACTGAAGGACCTGGTCGAGATCGTGCACGACCTTGACAGCCGGCACGTGGGCTTCAAGTCGGTCACCGAGTCGATCGACACCACCAGTTCCGGCGGTAGGCTCGTCTTCCACATCTTTGGCGCCCTCGCGGAGTTCGAGCACAGCCTCATCCGCGAGCGCACCGTCGCCGGCCTGGCCGCCGCCCGCGCCCGTGGACGCAAGGGTGGCCGCAAGCCTCAGCTCACCACGGCCGACGTACGGAAGGCCGCGGCGATGCTGTCGGACCCGAACATCACCAAGACAGAGGTCGCACGCCACTTCGGCGTCACCCGCGCAACGCTGAACGCCGCGTTCGAGCGCGCCGGCATCCAAGACCCACTGCTCGCTGGCGCCAAGCCCGAGCAGACCTAAGGACAAGAGGGAGCACATGACCAACGAAGAACTGAAGAAGACACTGTGGGACGCCGCGAACAAGCTGCGCGGCTCGGTGTCGGCTGCCGAGTACAAGTACCCCGTGCTCGGCCTCGTTTTCCTGAAGTACGTGTCCGACATGTTCGACGCGCAGGCGGCGGTGATCCGCAGGCGCCTTGCCGATCCGAAGTCAGACTTGTTCGTCGACGACGAAGCCACCCGTGCCGAGGTCGAGCCCACGTTCACGGCCGACAAGACGTTCTACGACCAGGACAACGTGTTCTGGGTACCGCCCACCGCCCATTTCACCAGCCTGCTCAAGCAAGCCGCCGATGTAGAGCTGCCGCAGAAGTTGGACGCCGCGATGGGCGAGATCGAGGCCGAGAACGCGTCGCTGAAGGGTGTACTGTACAGAGAGTTCTCCCGGCTCGCGCTCGCCGAGGGGAAGCTCGGCGAGCTGATGGGCATCGTCGCCCGCCTGAAGTTTGACCCCGCACAGCATGGCAGCCGTGACGTGTTCGGCGAGGTCTATGAATACTTCCTCGGTCAGTTCGCCTTGAACGAGGGAGCAAAGGCCGGCGAGTTCTACACCCCCAAGAGCGTCGTCAACCTGCTGGTCGAGATCCTCGCGCCGTTCAAGGGAACCATCTACGACCCGGCCTGTGGCTCGGGCGGCATGTTCGTACAGTCGGCGCGCTTCAAAGATGCGCACCAGAAGACGCTGGGTAAGAAGGGCGACCTCGCTATCCACGGCCAAGAGCTGATGGCCCAGACCCGGCGTCTGTGCCTGATGAACCTCGCGGTGCACGGCCTGGACGGCGACATCGGCCAGACCTACGGGTCGACCTTCACCAACGACCAGCACAAGACGCTACGCGCCGACTACATCCTGGCCAACCCGCCCTTCAACATCAAGGACTGGGACGGCGACAAGCTGAAGGAGGACCCACGCTGGGTCTATGGCATTCCTCCGGAGGGCAACGCCAACTTCGCGTGGCTGCAGCACATGCTCGCCAGACTGTCGAGCAGAGGTAGAGCTGGCATTGTCCTGGCCAACGGCTCGATGTCATCGCAGCAGTCCGGCGAGGGCGAGATTCGCAAGGCGATGGTCGAAGCGGACGTGGTGGAGTGCATGGTGGCACTGCCGCCGCAGTTGTTCTCCAACACACAGATCCCGGCTTGCCTGTGGTTCATGTGTGCGACCAAGCGAGCCGGTGTAGGCGGAAAGATTGATCGTAGGAGGCAGTTCCTGTTCATTGATGCGCGCAAGACCGTTTCTGGCCGAATCTCCCGTACGCAGGTCGAGTTCACTGAAGCCGACCTTCATCGCATCTCATTGACATACCACCGATGGCGGGACTCTGAGTTCTCTGACGGCGCCACCTACGAGGACGTGCCCGGCTTCTGCAAATCTGTTGCACTGGAGGGAGTTCGCGAGCATGCCCATGTCTTAACCCCTGGCCGCTACGTTGGATCGGAAGCGGATCAGGAAGAGGAAGGGGGTTTCGGTGAGCGGATGGATATGCTGACCTCAGCCCTGTCGGAGCAGTTGGCGAAGAGCGTAGAGCTTGATCGGCTGATCCGCGAGAAGCTGGGGGCTATCGGATATGCGATCTGACATCTCCCTCTACAAGCTTGAAGATTGCCTCGAAGCACTGATCGATTACAGGGGCAAGACGCCAAGCAAGACCGAGGATGGCATCCCGCTAGTAACGGCAAAGGTCGTCAAAGGTGGGCGGATCGAAGAACCAAATGAGTTCATCGCGCCTGGAGACTTCGACGCATGGATGACACGCGGGCTGCCGTCTGTTGGCGATGTCGTGATGACCACGGAGGCTCCGCTGGGCGAAGTCGGTCAAATCCGTCAGCTGCCGGTGGCCCTCGCTCAGCGCGTTGTCACGCTGCGTGGCAAAGCTGGTGTTCTTCACAACGACTATCTGCTGTACGCACTTCAGTCTGAGCCAGTTCAGGCGCAGCTCCGTAGCCGCTCCACCGGTACCACGGTTGTTGGCATCAAGCAGAGCGAACTCAGAAAAGTGCAGCTGGAACTTCCAAAGTTCAAAGAACAGGTGGCGATTGCGGCGGTTCTGAAGGCGCTGGACGATCAGATCGATCTACTTCGGGAGACCAACGCCACGCTAGAAGCCATCGCCCGATCCATCTTCAGGAGTTGGTTCGTCGACTTCGAACCATCGGCTGCAAAGGTTGAAGGACTTGAGGCTCTGGGTATCGAACCAGCGGTGGCCACTATGTTTCCGTCGGCATTTGAACAGTCGTCGATCGGACGCGTTCCGGCGGGTTGGCAGATAGGGGCGATTGGCGATATCTGCACGAACCCACGCAAACAGGCAAGGCCAGGCGACATGCATCCCGACACGCCGTACATCGGCCTTGAACACATGCCGAAGAAGAGCATTGCACTTGAACGTGCCGGCAAGGCAGAAGGTCTTGAGAGCGGCAAGTTCTGGTTCGAGCGCAACGACGTACTGTTCGGAAAGCTCCGCCCATACTTCCACAAAGTCGGACTGGCGCCGTTCCAAGGCGTCTGCTCGACCGACATCCTCGTGCTGCGACCCATCGCACCGAAGTGGCTCGGGTTCATGGCGATGCACGCTTCAAGCGAAGAGCTTATCGCCCACACAACGCAACTATCCAACGGAGCGCGCATGCCACGCACGAGCTGGCACGACGTGGCTGGCTTCAAGGTGGCGATACCGATCGATGGGATCGCTGCGGCGTTCAACGACTTGGTAACGCCGATGTTCGGAAGGATCTACGCGAACATTGAGCGAGCCAGACTCCTTGCGGGCCTCAGGGACACCCTACTTCCCAGACTGCTCAGCGGCAAGCTTCGGCTGCCAGAATGCCAAGAAGAATTGAGGGAGATGATCGCGTGAAGCCGTCCATCCAGACACTCGGCCAGATCCTGTACTCGCCGAGTCAGTACGTCATCCCAGTCTTCCAGCGCAACTACCGCTGGGATCGGGCGCAGTGGCAGAAGCTCTGGAGCAGCATCATCGACCTGACCGGTCCTACCAAGATCGGCAACCACTTCATGGGGTTCCTGGTGTTCGTGCCAGGCCTTGCGCAGCCTGGGCAGCACACCCGCTTCCACATGGTCGACGGGCAGCAGCGGCTAACCACAAGTTCGATCATGTTGATCGCCCTGCGGAACACTGCGCGCTCGGTCGGCCAAGCGGAACTCGCGGACGAGATCAATGCCGACTACCTCGTCCACGGGCGGAAGAAGGGCGAGGAGCACTTCAGGCTGCTTCCGAAGGCGAAGGACCAGAAGAACTACGTGGCCATCGTGACTGGCAAGGGTGAGCCATCTGGGCGTATGGCCGATGCCCTCGACTACTTCGAGGAGCGCTTCAAGGAGCTTGTGGACGCCGACCCCAACGGCCTGCGCTCGATCTTCGACCTGGTGTGCCAGCGCCTGGAGTTCATGTGCGCGACGCTGGAGGCCGAGAACGCCTACAACATCTTCAAGAGCCTGAACTCCACCGGCGTCCCGCTCGGTCCTTCCGATCTGATCCGCAACTTCGTGTTCATGCACGTCAAGCCGGACGACCAGGACGAGTTCGACTCCGACAGGTGGGCGCCGCTGGAAGCCCGTTTCACGACCGACGACGGACGCCTCGATGAGGAGGCCTTTTCACGGTTCTTCCGCGACGTGCTGATGATGGACGGCAAGTACGTCCAGCCGAAGGACACCTTCACAACCTTCGAGGCCAGGTACGAGGCCACTGGGTTCTCGCCGCAGGCGCTGACCGATGAACTGCTGGCTCACGCCAGGCACTACGCTGCCATCGGCGGGAAGCAGGCGGACACGAACTCCGATGTCACGTCGGCTCTTGCTGGGCTCAACGCTCTGGAAAGCTCCACGACGTACCCGCTGCTGCTCTCGCTGTTCAAGAAGCGGGCTGACGGCGTGATCGACTCGACCGCGCTCGCCAGAGCGATCACCATGCTGCGGGGTTTCATCATCCGCAGGTTCATCTGTTCTGAGAGTTCACGCGGCTACGGCCAGATGTTCGTCCGTGCCATCGATACTGCAGCCAAGGACCCTGTTCAGGCCCTCGAAACCTACCTGCTCCAACGTGGCTGGCCAGATGACGCCCGCTTCGAGGCGGCCTTCGCCAGCTTCCCGCTCTACCAACGGGGCTACACGAAGACGGTGCTGGAGACCATCGAGCGCGAGCGTGGTCACAAAGAGCAAGCAGCACTGGCCGCTGCGCAGGTCGAGCACATCATGCCGCAGACCCTCAACGAGGGATGGCTGGCACACCTTGGCGAAGACGCGAAGCGCGTTCACGCCGAGTGGTTGCATCGGCCGGGCAACCTCACGTTGAGCGCCTACAACCAGGAACTGTGGAACCACCCGTTCAGCGTCAAGCGTCAGGAGTACCTGAATAGCAACATCGGCATCACGCGCGAGCTGGCCAATCAAACGGCCTGGGGCGAGCAGCAGATGAAGGATCGCGGCCAGGCGCTCGCCAAGGAGGCGGCAGCCATCTGGACCGGTCCGAATGTGCCGTACGTGCAGCCTAAGGAGAAGGCGGCACCTGAGGCGGCTGGCGAGGATGGCAGCGCCTTCCGCCTGAGGTTCTGGAACGGGCTCATCGACTTCCTCGCACAGGAGCACGCGGACCTTCCGCAGTTCGATTCGCGCGCCGCCATGACGATCCGCCTGCAGTCAGGGGTCCGCCACATCGGCTTCGAGGTTCGACACCTCTTGCGCCCCGCCGGGGTCGCGCTCGACGTGTACTTCTGGCGCGAAGCGTCGTTTCCCGTGTGGGAGACGCTGAAGGCCGATCCGACGGAAGCCAACGAGCTGATCGGCGCCGAGTGGGCATTCGGCCAGACGGATGATGGGAAGCTGCGCTGGATGAACATCAAGCTACCGATGACCAGCTCCGACGAGTCGGAGTGGCCGGCGGCATACGCATGGTTCGGAGACAAGCTGGCCTTGCTCTACAACTCCGTCGCCCCGAAACTGCGCGACGAGATGGCAGCAGGTACCCCAGCATGAAGGCCGTCGACGAATCCATCGTCGAGCAGGCCACGCTCGAATGGCTTGCCGGACTGGGCTTCTCGACGATTCATGGTGACGACCTATCGCCCGGGGCTGATGACGATGCGCCCCGACGCCGCTACTCGGACGTCGTGCTCAAGCCGCGCCTTCGCGATGCGGTGGTACGGCTCAACCCCGGTCTGACGCCGAAGGAAGTCGAAACCGCCACCATCGCAGTCTCCACCTACGCATCCCAGTCGGTAGTCGATGGGAACAAGGAGGTGTACGACTGGCTGCGTAACGGCGTGCCTGTCGACCGCGTCGAGACCGACGGGCGCAGGACTGTGGTCCGCGCCCGCGTGATCGACTTCGAGGGCGGCAACGACCTCCTGGCGGTCCAGCAGTTCACCGTTCACGGGCAGAAGATCCGCCGACCGGATGTCGTGCTGTTCGTCAACGGCCTGCCCCTGGTTGTGATCGAGCTGAAGAACCCGGCCGACATCAACGCCGACATCGAGGCGGCGTACAACCAGATCCAGACCTACAAGGTCGACATCCCGCAGCTCTTCTTCTTCAACCTGCTCAACGTCATCTCGGACGGCACCGTGGCCCGGTATGGGTCGGTGACTGCCGACCTGAGCCGTCACTCACGCTGGCGGCTGCTCGACGGAAAGAAGGTCGAGAAGGGTCAGCTTGAGCTGGAGGTGCTGATACGGGGCCTCATGGACGAGGCGACCCTTCTGAGCTTCTTCCGGGGCTTCGTGGCCTTCGGCGGTGCCAACGGGGGTGCCACGTACAAGATCATCGCGCAGTGGCACCAGTACCACGGTGTCCTGCGTGCCGTTGAGCGTGCTCTCTCCGCGCTCGACAAGCGCGACGGCAAGGGCGGCGTCATCTGGTTCACCCAGGGCTCGGGCAAGTCCTTGCTCGCCCTCTTCTACGTCATGGCCCTGCGCGATCGGCCTGAGTTCGAGAACCCGACCATCGTCCTCGTGACAGACCGGAAGGACCTGGACGGGCAGTTGTTCGAGACCTTCGCTGACTGCGCGGTGTCTCTGCGGGCGACATCGCAGCAGGCTACTGACCGCGACGACCTGCGCGATAAGCTCTCGTCCATCGAGGCCGGTGGGGTGTTCTTCACCACGATCAACAAGTTCGCGCCCGACCCGGGGCAGAACAACGTCCCTGAGCTGTGCCCGAGGTCGAACGTCATCGTGATCGCGGACGAAGCACACCGGACCCAGTACGGCTTCAAGGCGACGCTCGACACCAAGACCGGGAAGACCAAGTACGGCCTGGCCAAGTACATGCACCAGGCACTGCCGAACGCCATCTACCTGGGCATGACCGGCACGCCGATCAGTCTCGATGACCGTGACACCGAGGGCGTGTTCGGCACCTACGTCGACGTGTACGACATGATCGCCGCGCAGGAAGACGAGGCGGTCGTCCCGGTCAGCTACGAGTCGAGGATCATCGAGCTGCGCTTCAACGAGGCCGAGAAGCAGGCCCTGATGGAGGAGTTCCTCGACGCAACCGACGACGAGGATGAGTCGGCGCAGTCGAAGACGGCTTCACGGCTCACCCGCCTTGAAGCGATCGCCATGGCTGAAGGCCGCCTGGAAACGCTGGCCAAGGACTTCGTGGCGCACTGGGAGACGCGCAAGGAGTCCATCGCTGGCAAGGCCATGATCGTGGCCATCTCGCGCGAGGCCTGCGTCCGCCTGTACGACGAGATCGTGAAGTTGCGCCCAGAGTGGCACAGCACCGACGTGCTGGCTGGCCGCATCAAGATCGTCATGACGGCGAACTCCGCCGACCCGCCGCACTACCAGCCCCACCGCTTGGACTCCAAGCAGTTCAAGCAGATCGAGAAGCGCTTCAAAGACGCCGACGATCCCCTGGAGATCGTCATCGTCCGCGACATGTGGCTCACAGGCTTCGATGCGCCGCCGGTGAACACGCTGTACGTGGACAAGCCTATGCAGGGCCACGGTCTCATGCAGGCCATCGCACGCACCAACCGGGTCTGGCGCGACAAGCCGGGAGGCTTGATCGTCGACTACATCGGCATCGGCGAGGAACTGAAGAAGGCGATCAAGCAGTACACCCGCGACGCCAACAACGACAAGGAACCGGTCGATACGTCGGGCCAGGCGCTGAAGATCCTGCTGGACACCGTCGATGTGATCCGCAAGGAGTTCTTCCACGGCTTCGACTACACCGGGTTCCAGAACCCGAAGGTTGCGCTCAGCCTGCTCGGTCCTGCCATGGAGCACCTGCTGCTGGTCGATCCGGAGACCGACGAGAAGGGACGCAACCGCGGCGTGCGCTCGTTCCTGGACCAGGTGGCCAAGCTGACGAAGGCTCAGGCGCTGGCAGGTACGCTGGACGCGGCCATGGCGCTACGGGAGGAAATCGCGTTCTTCCAGGCACTGCGGGTGTCTCTGATCAAGCTGACTCGCGCCGGCGAGTGGCGGTCGAAGGTCGAGAAGGAGGCTGCCCTGCGGCAACTCGTCGCCAAGGGCGTGCTGGTCGAGGGGGTCAACGACATCTTCGCGACCCTTGGCCTGGGCAAGCCCGATATCTCGGTACTCGATGAGGCGTTTCTGGCCCAGATCCAGGCGATGCCGACCAAGAACCTGGCGGCCGAACTCCTGGAACGTCTGATCGCCGATCAGGTGAAGGCACGGGGGCGCAAGAACGCGATCCAGGGCAAGGAGTTCACCGCCAAGCTCGAAGAGGCCATCACCAAGTACCAGAACCGGGCGCTGACGACAGTCGAGGTCATCGAGGAACTGATCAAGCTCGCCAAGGAGATCAACGGCTCCAAGCCACCGGAGGAGATGTCCGAGGAGGAGTTCGCCTTCTACCAGGCGCTCATCGAGAACGAGTCTGCCGTTCGGGAACTCGGACACCCGGTTCTGCGGGCACTGGCGCACGAGCTGACGGACAAGCTTCGGAAGTCGGCGACGATCAACTGGCAGAACCGCAAGTCGGCTCGCGCCAAGATGATCGCAATGGTCAAGGTGCTGCTGGCCAAGCACAAGTACCCGCCTGACAAGGCCGCAGAGGCAACCGAGAAGGTCATCGCGCAGGCTGAACTGCTCGCGGACACCTGGGCCTTCGAGCAGCCCTGACCGCCGTGGCGATCCTCTGCTACGAGATCACGGGCTCGTCGCAGCCCAACTCGCGCAGTACGACCGGCGCCGAGGACGGGCATATCGGCGCTGTGCTCAAAGGCGACCACCAGGAAGCGAGCGCCCAGCTGTACTCGGAGCTGGCAGCCAACCGCCTGGCGATGTTTCTGGGCATCCCGGTCGTCGTCGGCGTGCCCGCCAGGCGCGGTTCGGAGGATGTTGCGATGCGCTTCGCGGCGCTGCGTGCCGCAGAGGCCGGCATGGACATCTACGACTTCACCGAGGAAGACCGTGGTGAGGACGAAGACGACGGTGACGATGCCGAGGTTCCTGCCGGCGTGTATCGGAACACCGGGCACGTCCGCGCGATGTCCGCGCTTTGCCAGAAGTACCCGTTCGAGGCAGCCGCCATCGCCGTCTTCGACCTCTGGATCGGCAACGAAGACCGGGCGCTGAACTTCAAAGGTCAGATACGCGGCGAGGAACGCGGTGTCATCTTCGCTCTGGACCAGGGCTCGTCCCTGCTGGCATGCAGGTCGACGATCGACAACTCACTTGAGGAACTGTCCGACCCGGCCTACCCCTCGTTTCACCCGTTCCAGAAGCTCGTAAACGCCCGCTACTGCGGCGCAATGGTCGAGAGGGTGCAGAGCATGCCGGACTGGGCAATTGAGGCCGCTACGGTCTACCAGGACACGGTAGGCAACGTCATCCTGCCCGACCAGTACCAGTGCTACGAGACGCTGAGGCAGCGGAAGGCGATCCTCGGTGAGTTGGTAGACAGGGTGCTGCTGTAGAGGCTTGGTCAGTCCAGCCTTCTTACTTCCAGATGGGTTCGCCTGGGCCTGCGCCGCCTGGGAACTCCCACCCCATGACCGTGACCGAGTCGATGACGCTGCAGATGAGGCCAACGACGTGGGCCTGCACCCGTCGCAGCCAGTCAATGTCGATACGTGAGTCGAACTTGCCATCCTTCTTGTCGAAGTAGTACAGGTCCGTCGTGCCTGACGCGTCCGGGGCATGCCAAGAACCGTGGCACAGAGCATTGCGGATCTTGGAAGCCTTCTTGATGTCGTCGACCAGTTCGTCGACGTTCTTGAAGTCGGATGCCTGGTGCTCGCGAACCACCTTGCCATAGACCTCCGACAGCGGCCACAGTGTGTCGGTCAACGCCTGGTGCAGTTGCTTGTCCCACTTCGCCAGGTACTCGGCCGCGTCCTTCTCGTTGAACTCCGTTGTCGCCGTGAAGGCGAAGATCGCCTTGCCAAGCACGTCTTCGAGAAGCCCGAACGTGGCGATGGTGCGTCCAAGCTGTTCCCAGAACGCCGAAGGAAACAGGTCTGTGGGCCACTGGGGCGACAGTCTTGCGCGGTCGATGCGTGATGGTGATCGTGGCATGGGGCGCCTTTCAAGCCGCAGGACGTGCCGCTTCGGACGGCGCGACGATCGAGTCCAGGTCTGCGGGCAACGGATGATGCCGGACCCAGATGTCAGCCAGGACGCGCTTGTCACCAGCCCTGGCCTGCTTGACCTGCTTCTCCACCTTCAGAGCCTCGCTGTGAGAGGGAAACGGCTTCGCGGCCAGCAGTTTCGCAGGGCGATTGAGCTTCGTGAACAGCGCACCTCGTCCTTTGACATGTGCGGCGATCCGGCGGTCCAGGACGGGCGTGACACCCGTGTAGATCCTGCCCGACTCGCACAGCAGCAGGTAGACGAACCACGGGCCTTCAGACACTCGCCTCGCCCTTCAGGACCTTGTTCCGATCCTCGACCAGTTCAGGCGGGAGCTTGCGGTGAACGTCGCTCGACAGGTGCCGCTCGATCGATGTGATGGTCGCGATCGAAACCCCCATCGTCTGGTTGATGGTGACGCGATCGAGGTTGCCCCTGAGCATGGCGGCGTAGACGCATGAGGCGCGCAGCTTCCTGGCCTGGCCTCCCAGCACTTCAGCACGGAAGTCATCGAGGTTGGCGATCTGCCGCTCGAACAGGCGGATGAACTCCAGCTCGTTCCCGGAGGCGTTCCTCCAGCCTGGGGCGGCCTCATCCGCGAGCTTGGAGAAGACCTTGGCAGCGGACTTCGGGACAACCACCCATACATCTGCAGCACGCATCACGAGCCGGCCGGCATCGTCAACCTTCAGGCGGTCCACGGTGAACCGATGCGCTGCCTTGGCGGTCTGGCCCATCTTGCAGATCAGCCATGCCATCGCGTACTCAGCCTCGCTCCACGTCGCCCTGATGTCTTCGAGGGTCTGATTCAGTTCCTCGGGGGACATGACCTCCTGCAACGGCTTTGGCTGCACACCGCCACCCTTCTTGCCGCCGGGGCCACGGCCTCGGCGGTCACGGAAGGGCTTGTCCTCCGCCAGGGCACGCAGAAGCCGAGACAGGCTGGTCGGCGGCACCTTGGGGTTCGCGGCCAGGAAGCCAACAAGATCCCTCTTGCGCATTCCCTCCCAGCTGGTGATCCCGACGGACGCAAGGTACCGGGCCAGCCGAATCGGGTTCTGCATCAGCTTCTTGAGGTAGCGCGGCGAGCGATCGTGCCCGTTCTTGAGCAGGCGGTCCTGGCGACGCTCGATGCGCTCGGCATAGTCGACCAAGCCTTGTCGGAGCCGCTCAGGCAAGTCTTCCGGGATCGATGCTGTCGATGGAGGCCGCTCCAGCTTCTCCACCTGCAGATCGGCCAGCAAGGGCGACAGACGCAGCTTGAGTTCCGGGGTGGCCCACCGCATCAACTCGAACTTCTGCGCCGGCGTCAGGGCCATCAGCGCATTCCGAACGTGCAGCGGCGTTCGGTCGATCACTTCGCCGATCTGCCTGAAGGCCACTGCTCGATCGTCGAACCGCAGCGTGGGCACATAGGCGAGCGACTTCGCGCAGAGTGCCTTCCCCGAATCCGCGCCGTTCAGCCAGCACGAACCCGGCCGCACCACAGCCTGGATTGAGCACACGCGTGCGTCTTTGCCAGCCTTGGTGCTGCAAAGCTCTACGTCGCACAGGCGGCACTTCGACATCTTTCTCTCAGGTCTTCTTCTTCAGCGCTGCGACGTTCATGTGTGACACCTTGGGACCGGCGATGTCGTCCAGAGCCGCCGCGGGCGCAGCGGCACCCTTGGGCTTCTGAGCTTTGGCGGCAGGCTTCGCTGGAGCGGCAGGGCTGGCGGTGTCAGCCGATTCCGATTCAGGTGCTCCTGGCTTCTTGAGGCGGATCGAGCCGTACCGGAACGGCTGAAGCCGGGACCTCAGTTCATCCACGTAGTCTTCGGTGGCTTCGGTCACATCGGTCTCGAAGAGATCGCCAGGCAAGCATTGAAGCTCGTTGCAGATGGCCTCGATCAGGGACAGCGGCAAGGTCACGTCGTCGTCCTTGAACTTGCGGCTCAGCGGCGTGCGCGTGATCTTGTACTTCTGGTTCTCGTTGAGGCGCTGTGCCATCTCCTCGATGGTGCGGACACCTGAGTCGCGCATCAGCACTTCCAGCCGGTTCTTGAGCTTGATCTTCATTCGTCGTCCTCTTCATCGTCGAACAGCGCAACGGCAGCGTTCACCTCGTTGCCTGCCTGCAGAGTCGCAGGGTGGTAGTAGTAGAGCGTCGTGTGCAGGTTCTTGTGCCGCATGTACTTCTGCGCGATCTCCGGCGAGTACAGCGGGACCATGAGCGTGCAGCCCGTATGACGCAGCGTGTGCGGCGTCAGCTTGTTGGTGATGACACCAGCGGCGATAGCCACCTCGGCCAGGCGCTTGCGGAACGTGTTGGTCGGCACCACACCGCCGCGCTCGCTGGGGAACAGCAGTTCTGCGACGCGGTAGGTTTCGCCTTCGTAGGTGCACGTTGTCGTGTCCGACTCGCTGAGCTTGCGGCGCAGGAGCAGCTTCGGCCGGATGTTCTCCAGGTACCACTCCAGCAAATCGAACACCGCCTGCTCGCGCATCGGGATCGTGCCAGTGACCTGATTCTTGCCGGTGACAGTCATCGTGCCGAACTTGCCGAAGCGCGCCATGGCTGCCTCGTGGCTGGGCTTGAACGCCGACATCTCGGTGGTCACGAGTTCGGTGACGCGCAGCGCGAAGTGGATCGCGACGTGGAACATCACGCGATCGCGGATCAGCGGCAGAAGCGACTTGCTGCGGTTGGCGTGTGCCTGCTGGATCTTGAAGCGGAAGGTTGCGTCGATCGCGTCGATCTGCTCCGGCGACAGCGCCCAACCCTTGGGCTTCCAATTCGCCTTGTACTTCTTGACGGCGATGCCGTTCTCTTCATTGATGAAGACGCGCGGGCGAACCTGGAACTTCGACAGGATCTCGTTGAGCCTGTCGGGGTCGAGCATGTAGTTCTGGAAGGACCGCCAGGCCGAGCAGTACGAGGCCACGGTGGCGGGCGCCAGGTAGGACTGGGTGCGCGGGTCTTGCCGCGATTCCAGGTATGCGCTGACGTGGTCCTTCTTCAGTTCCCACGGCGGCACTCGCGCGTGGTTCAGAAGCCGGAAGACGTGGTCCTGGTGACCCTTGCAGCTCGACGCCTGTAGGCCATCGAGGTGCAGCATCTGGGCGTACCAGTCGCGGATCAGGTTGCCGGCATAGACCTTCTTGTCGCCACCCAGGAAGGAGAGGCTGGGGTCGCATCCGGGCGCGGGGCGTTCTGCACCGATCGGTGCACTATTCGCCGCGCCAGATTTGGCCGCCACGTTCAACATATGCACGAGCGTACCACGACAGTACGCAACGTGCAAGATTTGCACGCTCCACCTACCGGGTGGACGCGGCGGCTTGAGCAGAACCCGTGATTTCGTCCCAAACGTGCAAGTTCTGCACGGGAATAGGGGTCATATAGCTCTAAAAAGAAAAAGCCCCAGGCCATGGAGGCGAGGGGCTCTTTGTTTACCGAAGAGGTAAAGGTAGATCCTAGAAGGGAATATCGTCATCCATGTCATCAAACCCGGTGGCCGGGCGCTGCGCCGGGGCCGGTGCCGGGCGGGGAGCCGGGGCGCGAGGCGCTGCGGCGCGCGGGGCGCGGGCTTCGCCGCCGCCGAAGTCGTCGCCGCCACCCTGCGGGGCGCTGCGCTCGCGGCTGTAGCCGCCACCGCCGCCGCCGCCGAAGTCATCACCGCCGCCGCTGTCACGGCCGCCCAGGAGCTGCATCTGCTCGGCGATGATTTCGGTGGTGTACTGGTCGCGGCCTTCCTTGTCCTGCCACTTGCGGGTCTTCAGGCGGCCCTCGACGTAGACCGGGCGGCCCTTCTTCAGGTACTCGCCGGCGATCTCGGCCAGGCGGTCATAGAAGACCACACGGTGCCATTCGGTCTCTTCCTGGCGCTCGCCGCCCTCGCGGCTCTTCCAGTTGCGGGTGGTCGCCAGGCTGATGTTGCAGACCGCGGCGCCGCTGGGGGTGTAGCGAACCTCGGGGTCACGACCCAGGTTGCCAATGAGGATGACTTTGTTGACGGATGCCATGGAAGCGCTCGCGGACTAAAGGTTCAAACCCCCGATTATGCCTGCCCCCTTTCAGACGGCGGATGCGGGAATCCGTCCGGTTCAGGAGCCTTTCAGCGGGGCCTCGTACCCGCCGCGCAACACCAGCCGCCCAGCCCCCCGTCCTACACTGGAACGCACCCATCAAGGTGCAAGCGAGGCCGGCGGCATGACTGCGATCGAGGCGTTTTCCCTGTGTGTCAGCGTGGCCCTGGGCGCGGTCGGCCTGTGCTGCCTGAGCCTGTGGCGCCGCCTGGACGACCTCGTGTTCCGGCACTTCGCCATCGTCTGCCTGATCGGGGCCGCCTTCTACGCGGCGGACCGCGCCACGCTGCCCACCGGCCACCGGCCTCATCTGCTGGCGGCCGCCATCGGCCTGGGCATGGCCCTGGCGCTGCTGTGGGGCACCGCCCTGACCCGCGCGCACCGCACGCCCAGACTGGTGGTGCAGACCCTGGTCCTGCAGAGCGTGATCGCCGTGGGGTGGTGGGCCGCCGCCGCCCTGAGCGACATGGACCGCCCCACCTTCTTCCTGGGCTACAGCCTGATGTTCGTCGCCCAACTGGGCCTGTGGGGCTTCCACCAGGGCCTGCGCTCGCTGCTCGTGCACTGGCCGATGGCGCTCGCGCTGCTCATGGTGCCGTTCGGCGTGGGCTGGTGGTTCCTGACCCGGCAGGATCCCATCGTGCTGCGCTACCTCGTGGGCCTGGCCGGCTTCCTGCTGGGGCTGGCCGTGATGGTGAACCGGATGCTCGGCGAGCGGCACGCCGCCCACCGCAACCTGAAGTCGCTGCGGGCCACGCAGGAGCAGCTGCACTCGGTGGTGGCCGCCATGGCCTCCGGCTCGGACGAGGTGGCGATGGCCGGCGAGCGCATGTCCCAGGGCGCCCAGCAGCTGGCGATCCGCACGGACCAGCAGACCGCAAGCCTGCGCTCGCTGTCGGAGTCCGTGCAGGGCTCGGTGCACCAGGTCCAGGGCACGGCCACCAACATCACCGCGGTGGACCGCCAGTGCGCCGAGCTCAGCGCGCAGGCGCGCCAGGGGACGGACGTCGTCCAGGCCGCGGTGCAGAGCATCGAGCTGATCAGCCAGCGCTCCTCGGAGATGCGCGAGGCGCTGGCGCTCATCGAGTCCATCGCCTTCCAGACCAACATCCTCGCCCTGAACGCCGCCATCGAGGCCGCCCGCGCGGGCACGGCCGGACGGGGCTTTGCCGTGGTGGCCAGCGAGGTGCGCAGCCTCTCGGCCCGCACCACGGAGGCCGCGGGGCAGGTGAAGGGGCTCATCGAGCGCGCCACCCGGCAGTCGCAGCAGGGCATGGACCAGATCATGAGCGTCCAGCAGCAGCTGCAGGCCGTGCTGGAGGGTGTCAGCACGGTGGCCGATCACACGCGCACGCTGTCGACCGACGCGCAGACCCAGAGCCAGGAGCTCGTCCAGATGATGCAGGCGCTGCGGGACCTCGCCGCCCTGACGGACGACAACGCCTCGCTGGTGGCGGAGTCGGTGATGACGGCCGACAGCATGAACCAGAGCGCCTCGGCCCTGCGCAGCATGGTGGCCGGGCTGCAGCAGGCGGAGCCGGGCCCGCGGGACGCCGCCCGCGCGATGGCCACGGCGCCGACGCCCGCCCCCCCGGCCCCTGACGCCGCCCCCGGCCGCCACCAGCGCCGTGGACTTCTTCTGAGGCGGGCGCAGTCGCATCCGGTGCCTTGATTCCCGCATTTGGGCCCGCCGCCCGCCCGCCGGGCCCGGCGCTGCCTAAGATGCCGGCATGGATCCCCTGACCGCCCCCACCCCGCCGTCGCCCGCCGCCGGTGCCGCCGCCGGTGTCGCCGCGCCGGGCTCGCGCCGGCTGTGGCTGGGCTATGCCGGCATCTGCGCCCTGACCTGGGGGCTCTTCGTGCTGGCCGGCACGGAGTTCCAGCGCGGGCCGTGGAAGGTCTGGGAGGCGCTGCTGCAATCGACGCTGACGCTGTGGGCGCCCGTCCTGATGGGCACGGCCGTCTATCCCTGGATGCGCTGGGTGAGCCGCCGCAGCCGCCCGGCCTGGCTGCTGGGGCTGGTGCACGCCGGCGCGGCGCTGCTGTTCGCCGGGGTCTGGCTGCTGCTGGACTACACGCTGTCCCGGGCCCTGTTCGGCAGCGAGCACGCCGACGCCATGCTGGCCCAGTACATCCTGTGGCGCGCCATCTGGGGCCTGATCGTCTATGCCGCGCTGGCCACGGGCTTCGGCGCGGTCTTCAGCGCCCGGCGCGCCCGGGCCTTGGCCGTCGCGGCGGCGCAGGCGGAGTCGGCCCTGGCCCGCGCCGAGCTCTCGGCCATCAGCGGCAAGCTCAATCCGCACTTCCTGTTCAACACGCTCAACTCCCTGATCGCCCTCACGCGCAAGGACGCCCGGGCCGCCGAGCAGGCGCTGCTGCGCTTCGCCGGCATGCTGCGCTACGTGCTGGACAGCAAGCGCAGCGCCACCGACCGCGTGGACCTGCAGCAGGAGCTCGACTTCGTGCGCGACTACCTCGCCCTCGAGGCCCTGCGCCTGGGCCCGCGCCTGCAGGTGAGCTGGGCGCTCGACGAGACCGTGCTGCAGGACGAGGTGCCGCCGCTCACGCTGCAGCCCCTGGTGGAGAACTGCATCGTGCATGGCCTCGCGCCGCGCGTGCAGGGCGGCACCATCCGCATCAGCGCGCAGCGGGACGCTCTCAACGGCGGCCTGAACCTGTGCGTGCAGGATGACGGCGAGGGCTGCGACCCGGCCCGCCTGGATGCCGAGCGCCCCGGGCGCAGCGGCATCGGGCTCGGCGCGCTGCGCCGCCGTTTCGCGCTCGACTACGACGGCCGCGCCCGCCTGCGCGTCCACACGCAACCCGGCGCCGGTTTCCGCGTCGACCTCTGGATCCCGCAAGCCACATGAACACCCCCCGCATCCGCACCCTCATCGCCGAGGACGAGCCCCTGGCCGCCGAAAGCCTGGCCGAGTGGGTCCACGCCCTGCCACAGCTGGAGCTCGTGGCGCAGTGCAGCGACGGCCCGGCGGCGCTGGAAGCCATCCGGCGCCTGCAGCCTGGCCTCGTCTTCATGGACATCCAGATGCCCGGCATGACCGGCCTGCAGGTCCTGCGCACGCTCGGCGAGGCCGGCCTGGCCCAGAGCCCGGCCGTGATCTTCACCACCGCCTACGACGAGCACGCCCTGGCGGCCTTCGAGCTGCACGCGGTGGACTACCTGCTCAAGCCCTTCTCGCAGGAGCGCTTCGAGGAGGCCGTGCAGCACGCGCTGCAGACGGTCGGCCACCTGCAGCAGTGGCAGGGCGCGCTCGAGACCGCCGCGCTGCCGGGCGCCGAGCTGGAGCCGCTGCAGCGCATCCTGGTGCGGGACCAGGGCAAGATCTTCCCGCTGCAGGTCGAGGCCATCGAGTACCTGCGCTCGGACACGAAATACACGGCCGTCGCCAGCCGCGGACGCCAGTTCCTGGTGCGCCTGCCCATCACCGCCTTCGAGCAGCGGCTGGACCCGCTGCGCTTCCTGAAGCTGCAGCGCGCCTGCATCGTCAACCTCGATTTCGTCGAGTCCATGACCCCGGACGAGAACTCCCAGCTGGTGATCCAGATGCGCGACGGCACGCGCTTCACGGCCAGCCGCGAGGTCTCCAAGCGTTTGCGTGAGCAGTCGATATGAACGCCCCCCTCCAGCCCCTGTCTCTGCCCCTGAGCCTGGCCGCCCGCTGCCTGGCCCTCCTGGCCTGCACGCTGGCCGTCCTGCCCCTGGCGGCCCGCGCCGACGAGCCAGAGGGCCGGCTCTACACGCCCGGCCCCTTCGACCGCCTCGAGATCGCCGGCACCGCGCAGCTGCGCCTGGTGCAGGGCCCGCGGGACCAGGTCTTCATCGTGGGGGACGCCGAGCTGCAGAAGGACGTCAGCGTCGAGCTGCAGAACGACAAGCTGCTCATCCGCCCGTCCGGCACCTGGAAGTTCTGGAACAGCCAGCGCCTGCTGGTGGACGTGAGCATGCGCAATCTGCGCCAGCTGGTGATCTCCGGCGCGGTCGACTTGCGGGCCGCGGAGCCCATGCGGCTGCAGCGCGTGGCCATCCACATTTCCGGCGCGGGCCAGGTGCGATTCGACGACCTGCACGCCGAGCAGCTGAGCTTCGGCATCTCGGGCTCGGGCGAGGGGCAGCTCAGGGGCCAGGTCCTGGACCTGAACCTGCAGGTCACCGGCAAGGGCAAGCTGCTCGCCGAACAGCTGCGTGCCGATCAGGCCACGGTGGCCATCAGCGGCATCGGGCAGGCCAATCTGTGGGTCACCGAGGAGCTGCGGGTGAGCGTCTCGGGCATCGGCACGGTCGAGTACTGGGGCGTCCCGGAGGTGAAGCGCCGCACCAGCGGGCTCGCCAAGGTCAACGCCCTGGGCGAGAAGCCGCCGCGCTGAGCGCCCGGGGTCAGGGCTCGCCGTCCCAGTAGTCCAGGCCCGCGTCGCGGCGCTGCAGGAAGGCCGAGCCCTTGCTCGAGAAGACACCGATCTTGCCGGAGTCCGGGTACTCGCAGACCTCCGGCCGCTCCTGCGTGCTGATCGACAGATAGGTGAGGTCGGCCGCCGAGGTGTTGAGGAGGTGGTGCGGGTAGTCCGGCCCGCAGGGAATGAAGATCACGTCCCCCGCCTTCACGGGCAGGTGCTCGCCGGCCACGCGCAGCGTGCCCTCGCCGGCGAGGATGATGAACATCTCCTCCTGCGTGTGGTGGAAGTGGTAGGGGCAGCTCTGCTTGCCGGGCGGCACGGTGTCGATGCCGCAGCCGAGCTTGCGCGCCAGGGTGCCGTCCGACACGCCGGCCACGCGGCTCTCGTACAGCGGCGCGCGCTCGAACAGCTCGCGCGGCACCTCCTGGTGGTTGCGGATCAGCTTGCGGCGCAGGTCCGCGGCGCGGTCGGGGTCAGTCTCGCTCATGGCAACACTCCAGGCTGGCAAGCGTCCCATCTTACGCAGCCGGCGCGTCCGGCAGCGCGCGGGACAAGGCCGCGGAAGGCGCGCATTTCCGGCGGTTTGGCGCGTTCCACCGCCTTGCGGACGGGCCGCGCGGGCGAAGCGCGTACCATTGCGCGCTTGCCATGCCCGCACCCGTCCCGTCCTCCCTCCCCTTGACCCTCCTGCAGGAGGTCTTCGGCTACAGCGCCTTCCGCGGCGAACAGGCCGCCATCGTCGACCATGTCTGCGCGGGTGGCGACGCCCTCGTGCTCATGCCCACGGGCGGCGGCAAGAGCCTGTGCTACCAGGTCCCGGCCATCGCCCGGCACCGCCAGGGGCACGGCGTGGCGATCGTCGTCAGCCCCCTCATCGCGCTGATGCACGACCAGGTCGGCGCGCTCGAGGAAGCCGGCGTGCATGCCGCCTTCCTCAACTCCAGCCTCAGCAGCGAGGAGGCCCAGCACGTCGAGCGCGAGCTGATGAGCGGCCGCCTGACGCTGCTCTATGCCGCGCCCGAGCGCATCACCACGCCGCGCTTCCTGGCGCAGCTCACGCATCTGCAGGAGAAGGGGCTGCTGAGCCTCTTCGCCATCGACGAGGCGCACTGCGTGAGCCAGTGGGGCCACGACTTCCGCAGCGAGTACCTCGCCCTGTCGACCCTGCACGAGCGCTTCCCCGAGGTGCCGCGCATCGCGCTGACCGCCACCGCGGACGACGTCACCCGGGCCGACATCATCGAGCGCCTGGCCCTGCAGGAGGCGCGGGTCTTCATCTCCAGCTTCGACCGGCCCAACATCCGCTACGCCATCGTCGAGAAGGAAAAGCCGCGCGAGCAGCTGCTGCGCTTCATCCAGGACGAGCACGAGGACGAGGCGGGCATCGTCTACTGCCAGAGCCGCAAGAAGGTCGAGGAGACCGCCGCCTGGCTGACGGGCGAGGGCATCCGCGCGCTGCCCTACCACGCCGGCCTCGACGCCGACCTGCGCATGCGCCACCAGGACCGCTTCCTGCGCGAGGAAGGCCTGGTGATGGTCGCGACCATCGCCTTCGGCATGGGCATCGACAAGCCCGACGTGCGCTTCGTCGCCCACCTGGACCTGCCCAAGAACATCGAGGCCTACTACCAGGAGACGGGCCGCGCGGGCCGGGACGGCGAGCCCGCCGAGGCCTGGATGGCCTACGGCCTGGCGGACGTGGTGAACCAGCGCCGCATGATCGACGAGAGCCCCGCCGGCGAGGAGTTCAAGAAGATCCAGCGCGGCAAGCTCGACGCCCTGCTCGCGCTGGCCGAGGCCACCGACTGCCGCCGCGTGCGCCTGCTCGCCTACTTCGACGAGACCTACTGCGATCCGCAGGGCCGCCCGCTGCAGCACTGCGGCTTCTGCGACAACTGCCTGAACCCGCCCGCCACCTGGGACGGCACCGAGGCGGCGCGCAAGCTGCTGTCGTGCATCTACCGCTTCCACCAGAACGGCGGCCAGCGCTTCGGCGCCGGGCACCTCATCGATGTGCTGCGCGGCAAGATGAGCGACAAGGTCGCGCAGTACGGCCACCAGCACCTCAGCACCTGGGCCATCGGCGCGGACCTGAGCGAGGCCCAGTGGCGCGGCGTGCTGCGCCAGCTCGTGGCGCTGGGGCATGTGTTCGCGGAGGGCGAGTACAGCACCCTCGCGCTGGCCGACAGCGCCCGCAGTGTGCTGCGCGGCGAGGTGAGCATCCGCCTGCGCGTGGCCACGCAAGCGCCGAAGCGAGGCAAGGTCAGCCGCAGCGGCGGATCAGCCGGCAAGGGCGCGCCGGTGGACCTCGAGCCCGCCGCCCTCGCCCGCTTCGATCAGCTCAAGGCCTGGCGGGCCGAGGTCGCCCGCGAGCATGGCCTGCCGGCCTATGTGATCTTCCAGAACGTGACGCTGGCAGAGATGGCCCGGCAGCAGCCGCAGACGCTCGACGAGCTCGGCCAGATCAGCGGCGTGGGCGCCAAGAAGCTCGAGGCTTACGGGCGCGAGATCCTCAGGGTGCTCGACGCCTCCTGAGTCTGGACCCAGGTCTTGAGCGTGCGGCCGTAGTCCAGGCCCAGCTGGTAGCCCTGCCAGGCCATGACGGCGCACAGGATGACGCGGGCGACGGTGTTGCAGCTCATGGGAGGCTCCTTTCTTCGGTGGACGGATGCCGTGCATCCATGGACTGAAGAATGCCGGGCGACGGTGCGGCCGTCGCAGCCCATGCGGCGAATGGCCGTCTTCGCGGATGAATGGCAGGCGCGGGGCCGGGGGCGGCATGCGTCCGGAGTTCAGGTGAGGCCTTGGCTCGTCAGCTGGCTCCAAGGTTGGCTCCAACATCCGCTCGAAGGTCGGCCAGAAGATCGCTCCGGGACGCCCGGAAATGCAAAAGCCCGGCCGAAGCCGGGCTTTGCGATGGGATGGCAATCAGCGCAGGGCTGAGCCGTTCATGACACGCTGGAATCAGCGCGGCGGCCGTGGATGACGACCTGGGGCAGTTGCTGGATCTGGGCGACCTGATCGGCGCGCTTGCCCTGGATGAACACGGGTTCGAGCTTGACGATCTGGCTGCGGAACTCGGCGGCTCGGTCGACCTGCACGCGCACCCCGGTGAAGAGGGCGGCGGTGGCGGCGATGCCGACGACGAAGGCGATGTAGCTGGTGGAGCGGGTGGTCATGGTGGAACTCCTTGCGTTGATTGATCCGGTGACTGAAGTTTCGTCAATAGGTGGCCACCCCGAAACCCGCAGGCGATGAAAGCGCAGCCGGTGCGGGTGAACTGCATCCAGCCGCGATGAACGAACGGCAGGGAGGCGCCGCGCTGGCAAGATGCAGCCTGCACCCCGGAATCCCCCATGACCTCTGACACCACCCTTCCCGCCTCCCGGCAGCTGCAGGCCCTGCTCGATGCCACCTGGGACCGCGACATGGCCGCGGACCCGCTGCTGGCGACCTACGTCGGCGAGACCGCCCACAACGCCGCCTGGCCGGACCTGAGCCCCGCGGCCCGCGCCGCCCGCCAGGCCGCCGACCGCGCCGCCCTCGCGCAACTCCAGACCATCCCGCGCGAGGGTCTGCCCGAGCAGGAAGCGCTCACTCACGAGCTCTTCGAGCAGGAGCTGCAGGGGCGCATCCGCCTCCAGGCCTTCTTCCACGAGGCCTATGCCATCACCGCCCGGGAAGGCCCGCAGAGCCTCAACGAGCTGGCCGAGCTGATGCCCCTGGACACGCCCGCCGATGTGCAGGTGTGGCTGCGGCGCCTGGAGGGCCTGCCGGGCTATCTGGCGCAGTTCCAGGCGCTGCTGACCGAGGCGGTGGCCCGTGGCCACACGCAGCCGCGCTTCCTGATGGAGCGGGTGCTGGTGCCGCTCGACGCCCAGCTGGTGGACGATCCCACCGCGAGCCCCTTCTTCAGCGCCTTCCACGCCTTGCCGGCCAGCTGGCCCGAGGCCGAGGCCCTGCGCGAGGCGGCGACCGCCGTGATCCGCGAGCAGGTCGTGCCGGCCTACCGCCGCTTCCGCGCCTTCTTTGCCGAGCACTACCTCAGCGCCTGCCGGGAGAGCCACGGCATCTGGGACAGCCCCGAGGGCGCGGCCTACTACGCCAACCGCATCGCGCACCACACGAACACCACGCTCGGCGCCGAAGACATCCACCAGATCGGCCTGGCCGAAGTCGAGCGCATCCAGGGCGAGATGCAGGCGGTCATGGCGTCCCTGGACTTCGAGGGCAGCCTGCAGGACTTCTTCGAGTGGCTGCGCACCGATCCGCGCTTCTACGCGCCGGACGCGGACTCGCTCTTTGCCGCCTATGTGCTGGCCTGCAAGCGCATCGACCCCGAGCTGCCCAAGCTCTTCGGCACGCTGCCGCGCACCCCCTACGGCGTGCGGCCCATCCCCGACACGAGTGCGCCCAACACGACGGCGGCCTACTACTCGGGGCCCTCGGAGGACGGCCGGCGCGCCGGCTACTACTACGTCAATCTCTATCGGCCGGAGATGCGCCCGCTGTACGAGGTGGAGGTGCTGACCACGCACGAGGCCGTGCCGGGTCACCACCTGCAGATCGCGCTGGCGCAGGAGCAGGGCGCGCTGCCCAAGTTCCGGCGCTTCGCGGCCTACAACGGCTATCTGGAGGGCTGGGCGCTGTACGCGGAACGCCTGGGCTACGAGCTCGGGCTCTACCGCGACCCCTTCTCGCACTTCGGCCAGCTGACCTACGACATGTGGCGCGCCGTGCGCCTGGTGGTGGACACCGGCCTCCACGCCATGCGCTGGACGCGCGAGGAGGCCATCGACTATTTCCGCGCCCATGCGGCGAAGTCGGAGGTCGACATCGTCAACGAGATCGACCGCTACATCGGCTGGCCGGCGCAGGCGCTGTCCTACAAGATCGGCCAGCTGCACATGCTGGCGCTGCGCAGCCGGGCCGAGCAGGCGCTGGGCGCGCGCTTCGATCTGCGCGCCTTCCACGACGCCGTGCTGGCCGGTGGCGCCGTGCCGCTGGACGTGCTGGCGCGGCGGGTCGACGACTGGATCCGCCGGCAGGGCTGACGCCGGCGGCGGCGATCACGAGCCCCGCGATCGCCTCGAGGGCGACGGCGCGGGGCCGCGGTCAGCGCAGCGGGCGGGGCCTGGGCAGGCTCACTGCCCGCGCAGTTCCTTCGCCACGTGCGGCGCACCGTAGACCTTCTCGAGGGCCTGCAGGATGGCGCGCACATCCACGGACGTGGCGCGGTTCAGGCGCTCGTCGTAGAGGAAGCGGCCGCCCAGGCTGTCGAGGTTGCCGTCGAAGATCAGGCCCACGAGCTCGCCGTCCTTGTTGACGATCGGCGAGCCGGAGTTGCCGCCGATGATGTCGTTGGTGGAGACGAAGTTCATGGGCACGCTCATGTCGAGCTTGTCGCGGGCCGCGGCCACCTTGGGCGCCACCTTGAAGGGCGGCACGTTGTCGAAGGCGTCGGCACGGGCGAAGAGGCCGCCGAACACGGTCTTGTAGGGCAGGCGGTAGCCGTCGCTCTCATAGCCGGCCAGGCGGCCATAGCTGAAGCGCAGCGTGCCGGTGGCGTCCGGCGACACGCTCTTGCCCATCAGCTCGAAGCGGGCACGGCCCAGCAGCTCGGCGGCGCGCTTGAGGGGCTCGTCCACCTCGCGCTCCATGCGGCGGGACTGCTCGCGCTGCAGCGGGTAGAGCTGGCGGGCCAGCACGATGGCGGGGTCGGTCGAGGCGTCGATCGCCGCCGCGCCGCCTTCCAGCAGGCGCACGCGCTCGGCGAGCTGGTCGAGGCGCGTGCCGTTGATCAGCGCCTGGGCGGCGGCCCCCGGCGTCTGCGGGCCCACCGAGGCCTTCACGAAGGGATGGTCGATGCCCAGCGCCTGCTGCGCACGCGCCAGCTGCAGCGTGTAGCGGGCCAGCTCCAGGTCCTTGTACGTGGGCACGTCGGCGCGCACGCGGCGCTCGGCGGCGGCCAGGCCATTGGCCGAATAGCCGCGCATGCGCTCACCCTCGGGCAGGGCGCGCTCGCGGGCGATCTCGACGAGGGTCATGGCCGTGCCGAGCAGCGTGTTGAAGCCCGCATTGGCATAGGCAGCCTCGCGGGCCAGCTCGACCTGGCGGCGCGTGGCCGCCTCGACCTGTGCCCAGGGCTGGTCCTGACGACCCAGCTTGGCGTAGCCCGCGCGGAACTGCGCTTCCTCCTGGCGCTTGCGCTCGAAGTTGGCGGGATCCTGCAGAGACTTGAGCTGGCCGGTGTTGGCCTTGAGCGTGTTCTCGAGGCCGGCCACCAGCGCGTGGGCGCGGCGGGCGCTCTCGGGGGACTGCGCGCCATAGGCCGCCAGCGCCTTGAGCTGCGCCTTCGCACCCGCGATGGCCAGCGGCAGCAGCGCGTCGCGCTTGGCCTCCAGCTGGGCGACGGTGTTCAGGCGGTCGGTGTTGCCGGGGTGGCCGATCACGAAGACCGGGTCGCCCTCGCGCGGGGCCTGCGAGGCCAGCTTGAGGTAGTGCTCGGGCTGCACCGGCTTGCCGTTCTCGTAGACGCGCAGCAGCGAGAAGTCGAGGGCGAAGCGGGGGAAGTTGAAGTTGTCCGGATCGCCGCCGAAGTCCGAGGCGTGGCCCTCAGGCGCGACCACGAGGCGCACGTCCTGCCATTCCTTGTAGCGGTAGAGGTGGTACAGCGCGCCGCTGTAGAGCGTGACCACGTCGCACTTCATGCCGGTGCTGCTCTTGCAGTCCGATTCCAGCTTCCCGATGGCGGCCTTGCGGGCGGCGGCGGCCTCGGCGTCGCTCATGCCCGGCTTCGCGGCCGCGGTGACGGTGGCGGTGACGTCCTCCCAGGACATCAGCACGCGGGCATCGGCGCCCGGGCACTGCAGCTCCTGCTCGCGGGTCGCGGCGACGAAGCCGTTGGCGATCAGGTCACGCTCGGCGGTGGACAGGCGGGCGATGCAGCCGCGCGCCACGTGGTGGTTGGTGAGCAGCAGGCCGTCCTTGGAGACGAAGCTCGCCGAGGCGCCGAAGCGCACCGCCGACTTGCGCACATGCTCCAGCCAGGCGGGGCTGAGCGTCAGGCCGTAGCGCTGCTGGATGAGCTGCAGCGGCGCGTTGTCGAAGGTCCACATCCCTTCGTCCGCCCGCGCCGGGCCGGCGAGGCTGAACAGGCCGGCCAGCCCGAGGGCGGCGGCGAGCGAGGAGCTGAGGAAGGAGGGGCAGGTCTTGCGCATGGTCGGTCTCGGTCAGCAGCGAAGCTGCCGAGTGTGCGCCCGGGCGCCCTGCCGTCGCCAGCCTCAGGCGACGAGTGACGGTTTGCGGGCCCCCAAGCCCGCCCCGCTCACTGGTTCGTGGGCAGCTGCTCCGGCTGGACGTTCGCCCGGTTGGCCCCGTTCCAGGTGCCGTACAGCGGATACGGCATGTGCACCGGCGTGATGTCCAGGTACAGGCCCAGCACCGTGTAGTCCTCGGGGCCCAGCTCGTCCGTGCTCCAGCCCACGCTGCCCTTGCCCTTGTAGAGGCGGAACAGGAAGCCCAGCTCCGACAGCGGATCGCCCGGCTTGGGGATCACGTCGAAGGCCAGGCCGCGGACCTCGGGCTTGTTGCTGTCGATCAGGTAGGCCATCGCGTTGGCGATGGTCTGGTCGCCCAGCATGTCGAGGTGGAAGAGGTCGTCGGTGTAGTAGGGCTTGTAGTCGGACGCGTAGGGGTCCAGCTTCTGCCCGCGCAGCTTGACGGGCGTGGGCGTGGTGATGCGCGTGCGGGTGTTGAAGCGGTCCCCGTGGTCCAGGTAGGTCAGGCGGGCGTTGGTGACGTTGAAGGCGCCCAGCGTGGGATCGGTCTTGACCTCGCTGAGGTCCACGATCATGGCGCCGCGGCCGCCGATGATCTCGATATCGTCCCCGCGGATGACCGCGGCGCTGTTCTCCTCGACGCCCAGGCCCAGCTTGTAGCCCTTGGCCATCATCAGCGGGATCATGCGGCCGAAGCGGCCGCGCTTGAGGAAGTGCTGGTCCACGAAGAGGTCGGGGCCGACGAAGCCGAGGCCGCGGTCCACCTGCTTGCCCTCGACCCACTTGCCTTTCATGATGTTGATGACGCTCGGGGCGTCACGGAACATCACCGAGCTCATGATGGCCGCGCCGGCCGAGGTGCCGGCCACGACGCCGCCCTTGCGGTAGACCTCCCAGATGGCCTCCAGCATGGGCGTCACGTTGCCGCCGGGCATCAGCACGTCGACGATGCGCTCCTGCGAGCCGCCGGTGAAGAACACGCCCTTGGATGCCTTGACCTTGGCGATCAGCGCCGGGTCGCGCACGACCTTGTTGAGATCCACCCAGCTGAACTTGGGCGCCACGGGCAGGGCCTCGGCAACGGCACCGCGGCGCTGCAGCAGCTCGACGGCCTGCTTGGCGCTGGCCTCGGGGTCCTCCGAGGCCGTGCCGAAGACGACGAAGCGCGAACCCTTGCCGCCGGCCAGCTGCACGATGCGGCCCCAGACCTCCTCGTTGTCCGACTTCAGCGCGCCACCGATGGGAATGGCATAGCCCTTGATGGCCAGCTCGCTGCCCGGCTGCGGTGCGCTGGCGGCGGGCGGCGGGGCCGCGGGCTTGGGCGGGTTGGCGCGCCCCAGGCCCGGAATGATGGTCCAGATGCCGCTCGCCGGCGGCGGCGTGCTGCTGCTCGCGGGCGTGCTGGCGGTGTTCTTCTTGTCATTGCCGGCGGCCTGCACCGTGGGCACAGAGGCCATCACCAGCAGCGCCAGCAGCGCGGTCAGGACAGGCAGGGAGTTCTTCTTGGTGGCAGTCATGGCAGAAGCGTGTCAGGACATCGGAACAGCAGGATGGCAGTATGCGGGCCCCACGTGGGCCATCCGTTCGCAAGTCGCACAGCCCACACCACAGACGGGGGACAGGCGTTGTGTGCGATGCACAAATGTCGCCCGCACGGATTCACGCATCGGTCATCGCGGTGCCATCATGCCGCAGACCGCCCGCCTTGCCGTGGGCAAGACCTGACCCTCACAACAGATCCTCGCTTTTGCGAAGGCGTCCTTCGTCCCCAGGGAGTCCCATGAATCAGATCCGCACGCCCCGTTCCTCCGTCCGATTCACTCCGCGCGCCACGGCCCAGGCCGTGCTGCTGTGCCTGGCCAGCGCGCCGGCCTGGGCGCAGGCGCCCGTGGTCGATGCCCAGCTGCAGAAGGTGGAGATCACCGGCTCGGCCATCAAGCGCCTGGCCTCCGAGACCGCCCTGCCGGTCCAGGTGATGACGCGCCAGGACATCGTCAAGCAGGGCCTCACGACGGCGGCGGAAATCGTGGCGAGGCTCAGCGCCAGCGCCAGCAATCTGACCGACGGCGGCAGCATCGCCTTCGGCGCCTTCCGCGATCAGCAGGGCATGAACGGCGCGAACCTGCGCGGCATCGGCGTGTCCTCGACGCTGGTGCTGCTCAACGGCCGGCGCATGGCCAACTTCGCCTCGCCGGGCGACTCCGCCGGCGTGGACCTCAACAACATCCCGGCTGCCGCGATCCAACGCGTGGAGATCCTGCTGGACGGCGCCTCGGCGCTCTACGGCAGCGACGCCATCGGCGGCGTGATCAACTTCATCACCCGCAAGGACTACGAGGGCCTCGAGCTCAACGCCAGCGCCGGCAACTCGAGCGAGGGCGGGGCCGGCAAGCGCACGGCCTCCATCGCCGGCGGCGTGGGAGATCTGGCGCGTGACGGCTTCAATCTCTTCGCCGTGCTGGACCTGCAGAAGACCTCGACGCTCAACGCCAGCCAGCGCCGGTTCATCAACGATCTCGAGATCCCGAAGAACCTGCCCGACCTGCTCTCGAGCGCGAGCTTCCCGGGCAATATCCGGCTGGGCGACACGCAATTCGACGCCCTCGTCGCCGACGGCTATTCCGCCAACGGCAAGACCGTCATCCGCAAGCACACGATCAATCCGTCGGCCGCCACGGGCTGCAATGCGCCGGCCTCGCTGTACCTGCCGGAGGGCATCGGCGGCGTGGACGGCTGCACCTACGACTACATGCGGGACATCGAGCTCTATCCCAAGTCGAACAAGAGCAGCCTGTTCGCGCGCGGTGTCCTGGACCTGGGCCAGGGCCACCAGTTCTTCGCCGAGGCGGCGCTGAGCCGCTCGCGCACGCTGTACTCCGGCACGCCCAACCGCGTGGATGCGGACATGGACGTGTCCAAGGTCAGCGCCCTGTCCAAGACGAGCTTGGCCGCACTGGAGGAAGGCAACGAGGACCGCATCATCACCGTGCGCACCCGCCTGACCGAGGCCGGCCTGCGCACCAGCGAGCTGGTCTCCAGCGGCCAGCGCTACGTGGCCGGCATGAACGGCGTCTTCAAGGGCTGGGACTACGAGTTCGCGCTGAACCACAGCCGCAACAAGGTGTCCGACCGCGACCACCAGGGCTATCTCAACAAGCAGATGATCCTCGACGGCTTCGCCGCGGGCACGCTCAACGCCTTCGGCCCTTCGGGCGCCGACGGCCTGGCCCTCTACGAGAAGGCCCAGATCCGCGGCGAGGTGCGCCAGGCCACCGGCACCATGAGCAGCTTCGATTTCAAGGCCTCCAGCGCCCTGGCCAAGCTTGCCGGCGGGGACCTGGCCCTGGCCATCGGGGGCGAGCTGCGCCGCGAGCGCCAGGACTACCACCAGTCCGAGGCACTGGCCCAGAACCTGATCCTGGGGGAGACCTCGCAGGGCCCCGACGCCGACTTCGGCCGCTCGCGCCGCGTGAGCGGCCTGTACGCCGAGCTGAGCGCGCCCGTGACGCCGGAGCTCGAGCTGCAGGCCGCCGTGCGCCGCGAGCACTACCAGCGCACCGGCAGCGCCGTGAGCCCCAAGCTGGGCCTCAAGTACACGCCGGACAAGACGGTGCTGCTGCGCGCCTCGATGGGCTCGGGCTTCCGCGCCCCCAGCCTGACGGACCTCTACCGCCCCGTCACCGAGGGCACGGCCGCCACGCTGGTCGACCCGGTCTGCATGGCCGCCGACCCCAGCAACACCGTCACGGACTGCTCCGACACCTGGACCACGCTGGCCTACAGCAACGCCGACCTCAAGCCGGAGAAGTCCCGCCAGTTCAGCTTCGGTGCCGTGTTCGAGCCCCGGCGCGACCTCATGCTCAGCGTGGACTACTGGAACATCGAGAAGCGCGACCTGATCGGCACCGTGGGTGTCGACGTGATCCTCGCCCACCTCGACAAGTACGCCAGCCTGGTCCATCGCAACGACGACAACGAGATCGACCACATCGATCTGCGCAAGGAGAACCGCGGCCGCCAGAAGCTCTCCGGCCTGGACTTCAGCGCGTCGATCGGCGGGCTCAAGAGCAGCGTGGGCACCTTCGGTCTGCATCTCAACGGCACGCTGACCCTGAGTGCCAAGCAGCAGCCGGGCAAGGACGATCCCTTCTTCAACAACCTCGGCCACTTCATCAACGACGGCGTGGTGCAGCGCTGGCGGCACACGGTGAGCGCGGACTGGGAGCGGGG
This sequence comes from Burkholderiaceae bacterium, assembly GCA_041912595.1. Taxonomy (GTDB): domain Bacteria; phylum Pseudomonadota; class Gammaproteobacteria; order Burkholderiales; family Burkholderiaceae_C; genus Roseateles_B. Next base: position 57,001 of record JAYRMR010000020.1, on the reverse strand, counting down.
CGACTGGAGCGCCACGCTGTCCAACAGCTACCTCTCGGGCTACACGGACCAGACCATCGAGGGCAAGGCCGACCGCCAGGTGAAGGCCTACTCGCTGTGGGACCTGACGGGTGCCTGGAACGCCACCCCCAACCTGACGCTGCGCGCCGGCATCAAGAACCTGCTCGACCAGGCACCGCCCTACTCGCAGCAGGCCTGGTTCTTCCTGTCCGGCTATGACCCGAGCTACACCGATCCGCGCGGCCGCTTCGTCTACGCCAGCCTGCAGTACCGCTTCAAGTAAGGGTCAGGCCGCTCACCGGTAGCGCTGGAGCAGCCGCTCCAGGCTGCCGTCGCTGATCAGGTCGCCCAGGGCCTGGTTGAGCGCCGGCAGCGCCACGCTGCTGTGGGGCGACAGCGCGCACTGGGCGAGGTAGCTGCCCACCTGCAGGGGCGGGTGCAGCGGCGTGCTGAAGGCACCGACGCGCTGCTGGTACTGCAGATAGCGCTGGGTCAGCACGAGGTGGTCGACGCGCCCCAGCGTCAGCTTGCGCAGGCTGGCGGCGCTGTTGGGGGCGTTGTCGCGCACGAGCTGCGAGCCGAGAGTCCGCTCGAGCTCGGGATAGGCATAACCGCCGACCGTGCCCAGCGGCTGGCCGGCCAGGGCCTGCACGGAGGCCGGCCGCGGGCGGTCCTGGCGTGTGACCACCCAGACGGCATTGGGCAGGAAGCCGCGGCTCCAGGCGAAGGGGCCGGGCAGCCATTCGGGCAGGTAATCGCAGAGCAGGTCCGCCTCGCCCGAGCTCAGCGCGGCCGCCACCCGGCGGCGCGGCAGCATCAGGAAGCGGACGTCCCGCCCGAGCCGCTGGGCCAGCTGCACGCCGAGGTCATGGTTGATGCCATCGACGACCTGCCCCCGCTCCATGCGGGCACTGGGCATCTCGGCGCTGTCGTCGACCAGGAACACCAGCGGCGCCACGGGCGAGGCACCGGGCGGGGATGGGACCTGGGCCGCCTGTGCACCCGGGGCGTCGAGGGCCAGGAGCAGGACAAGACCTGACCCCAGCCCCGGCAGTCCGCAGCGCCGGGCGGCGCCGCGCCTGCCGGGCCCCACGCCAGAGGCGGGCGGCTCACACGCGGGGCGGGTGACGGACGGGCACGGAAAGGACATGCCCTCGATCATGCCGCATGCGGTGTGGCCTCCTGGCCTCAGTCAGGGCCGGATCAGCGCGCCGCCTGCCCGAAAACCTGGGACAGATGGGCAGCGCGGCGACGATCCAGCTGGCGACCGGTCGACTCGCGCAGGGCCTCGTCGGCCTGCTGGCGCTGCAGCGCCGAGGGCACCGACGCCGACGCCGGGTCGAGGTTGGCCAGCCAGCTCTTGCCCGCTGCCAGCGCCTGCGGGGCGGCCAGCTTGTCGAGCTCGCTCGCCGGCACCCAGGGCATCACCTGCGACATCACCAGCGCCACGCGCGGCTTGATCCCGCTTTCGCCGACACGACCGCGCTGGCCCCAGCTGAGCAGGATGTTCGAGCTGGTGCTGCTGGACGTGAGGGCAGGCACCACGGCCACGTCGCGCAGGATGCCGAAGCGCAGCTGCATCATGGCTTCCTCGGCCAGCATGGCGGCGTCCTCGCGGCCGACGTCGGCGCCGTCGGGCAGCGAGTAGTTGTACTCGTCCGTCGCGCGGTCCGGCGCGAAGAAGCCCACGATGTCCTGCGGGGTGTAGGCGCGCTGCGTGGCCGTCGAAGCCTTGCCGAAGAACTGCACCTTGCCCAGGCCCACCATCTCGCTCGACTGCAGCGGCAGGCGTGCGGCCAGGTCCTTGGAGGCCGTGACGCCGGCATCGACCTCGTAGACCCGCAGGTTCGGGTTGAGCACGGCGTGCAGGCGCGGCGGCGTGGCGTCGCCGGCATGGGTCAGCTCGTGGTACAGCAGGCTGCCCAGGCGGGCATGCAGCGCGGGGAGATCACGGCTCTTGCGCTCGGTCACCGGGTAGCTGCCGCCGGCGTAGTCCTTGTCCTTCACGTAGCGCCACAGCATGGTGTAGCCCAGGTCGCCGCCGAAGTCGGCACGCGGGTCGGGCGTCTCGCTGACCGTGTCGCGCTGCTCGGGCGTGAGCCACAGATAGCTGGCATCCAGGTAGATGGCGCCGGTCGCGACCCAGAAGAAGGCCGGCCGCACGCGGGCGCCGATGACGACGGCGGTCGTCGCCTTCAGCAGGTTGCGGAAGTCGCCATGCGTGTCCTGCTCGCGCAGGTAGCGCTCGAAGACCTCGGCCATCCAGTCGTGGCTGACGAGCACGCGGGCCATGACCTGCTCGACGGTGGGCGTGGCGCCGCCCGTCTCGGACCCGAGCATGGGCAGGCGGCCGAGGCTGCACAGGCGGGCGCGGTCCACGGTCGGGCCGTAGATGCAGTCCGCCAGCGCGCTGGCGTGCGGACTGCTGCGCAGGTAGGGATAGACGCGCGAGCTGGGGTTGCCGGCGTCGAAGAGGGGCTGGCCCGTGGTGCCGGGCAGCGGCTGCACGAGCACCCGGAAGCCCTGGCTCAGCGACGTGCCGTTCGCGAGCTTCACGTCAACGCGGAACTGCAGCGCCGTGTCGGTGCCCACGAGCGGGCCCTTGAACAGGATGCGCGGCGTGCCGGCGCCCTGCAGGCCCACGGCGGCGGGGCCGTCGGTCTGGGTCCAGCTGTAGGTGGCCGCGGCCGCGTCGGCCGCCGACAGGCCCGGCAGCCAGGCGCGCAGCGAGGCGCCGTCGCCGGTCCACAGCGAGGGGTCGCCGCGCACGACCAGGGCCTGGCCCGTGGCGCCGGCCACCTGCATCTGCAGGTCCTGCGTCTGGCGCTGGCCGCGGGCGTCCAGGTAGCTGAAGGTGAAGGCGTAGTTGCCGGCCGCCGGCTCGAGGCTCACCGCCGCCGATCGCGGGGACAGCAGGGGCAACGGCGCCCCTTGCGTCTGCGTCCATTGCGGATCCCCGAGCGTGAAGCCGCAGGCCTGGGCCTGCACCTCGACGTTGTGACCCGCCTGCGGCACGCCGGAGGTCACCAGCGTGACGGTGCCGTTCGTGCAGGGTGTGGGTGTCGGGGTGGGCGTCGGTACAGGGGTCGGGGTCGGGGTGGGAGTCGGCGTGGGCGTGGGGCTCGATCCCCCGCCACCGCCGCAAGCACTCAGCACGACCGCCGCCGCACCTGCCATCACACCTGGCCGCCATGCGGCAGCCATCCGGTTCAACACACCATCCATGAGATTCCCTCGCTCCAGAAAAACAGGCGACCCACGGGATGCGGTCGCCAGCCTCGTTGCTGCCAGGCCCGCTGTCACCGGCCGGCCCGGAGGCAGGCGCGCGGTGCAGCGCTGTTGGAGGTCACTGGCAGGCTGCGCGATTGTGGAGCGAATTCAGGGGACAGGACATGCGGGCATCAGCCATTGACAACCCGCGCATGGAAGCCCGCGAGATCGTCTTCCCGCAGGCCCAGGTAGATGGGATCGCCGTGGCGGCGGTGGATGTTGATCTTGGCGTTGTAGACGCGGTGCAGCAGGCCGTGCTTGTCCTGGATCTCGTACTCGTTGATGCCGTAGCTGCCGCCGAAGGCGGTGTCGCGCTGGCCCGTGAGGTAGCAGGCGATCTCGTCGATCTCCGAGCCGCCCAGCGCGAGGCCGTTGAGCGCCTGCAGCGGCGCGCGGGTGCGGTCGACGAAGTCCTTGCTGTCCACCATGAGCAGCTCGTCCCCGTCGCGCATGGCGGTGTAGAACTTGCCCACGAGGATCTGGCCCGGCAGCGCGCGCTCGATCATGCGGGCCAGCTCGATCGTCACCTGGCCCACCAGGTAACTGAACGACGTCGGGTTCAGGCCCTCGCTCTGATAGAACTCGTAGTGCGAGCCCACATGGAAGCAGGCGCGCAGCCGCGGCACCGTGCCCTTGCGCGTGGCGCGCTCGCGGGCGAGGGCGTTGTCGGCCAGGATGAACTGCAGCAGCTGGTAGAGCTCCACATTGGCCGCCATGCCGCGCATGCGGTTCCAGATGTAGAAGCCGTCGCCCGTCGTGGTGCGGGCGAAGTTGATGTTGATCTCGCGGTCCAGCAGCTTGGCGTAGGCCGCGTTCACCGAGCAGGAGAGGCTGCTGAGCTGCACGACCTGCTCCAGCGGCGTCAGCAGCGAGAAGCCCACCGCATCCAGCAGGATCACGGCGCGGTCCTCGACCAGCCGGATGCCGTAGCGCTCGACGACGGCCGCCACGAGCCGCAGGCCCAGCCCCTCGCCGGGCTCGAAGGGCAGACTGACGCACAGCGGCTCGAGCTCGAGCTCGTCCGCCAGCGCATGGAAGGCCTCGACGCTCAGGTGCTCCTGCTGCGCGAGCAGCGTCTCCAGCATCGTGGCGCGGCGCATGCGCTCGGCGCCGCTCGGGGCGCGTTCGGTGAACTCGGTCAGGAGGCTGTGGGGCGCGAGGAGCACGTCCAGGCCCCGCTCGCTGGGCGTCCAGGCGTAGATGAGGTTCTCGCCGAGGCTCCAGAGCTGGTAGAGCTTCTGGTCCAGGAGCACGATGTTGCGCCGTGCCACGTCCTCGTCCAGCCCCTCCGGCAGCGGATAAGCCATGAAGCCATCCAGCCACGATTTGCGCTGACGGGTTTCTTCACTCAAGCTTGTCTCCAGAGGTACTGCGCAATGCAAACCATTGTCGGCGATGCTGCCTCAACCCGACAGCCACGGATCGGGGGATTAACACGGATGTCGGAACCTGCTGACAGCCCTTGGCAGCTGCGGGGCGGGCGCCGTGCCGCAGTCGGCCTATCATGGCGGGTTTCCCCTTGCCGCGACGCGCATGTCCACTGAGCACCCCACCCGCCCGCCGATGCCGATCGAGAGCCCCATGATCCGGGTCCGCGGTGCGCGCACCCACAATCTGAAGAACATCGATGTGGACCTGCCGCGCAACCAGCTGGTGGTGATCACCGGCCTGTCCGGCTCCGGCAAGTCCAGCCTCGCCTTCGACACGCTCTATGCCGAGGGGCAGCGCCGCTACGTCGAGAGCCTCTCGGCCTACGCCCGGCAGTTCCTGCAGCTGATGGACAAGCCCGAGGTCGACGTGATCGAGGGCCTCTCGCCGGCCATCTCGATCGAGCAGAAGGCCACCAGCCACAACCCGCGCTCGACCGTCGGCACCGTCACCGAAATCCACGACTACCTGCGCCTGCTCTACGCCCGCGCCGGCACGCCCTTCTGCCCCGACCACGGCCTGCCGCTCGAAGCACAGAGCGTGGGCCAGATGGTCGACGCCGTCCTGGCCATGCCGGAGGGCAGCAAGCTGATGCTGCTGGCCCCCGTCGTGCGGGACCGCAAGGGTGAGTTCATCGAGCTCTTCCAGGACCTGCAGGCCCAGGGCTATGTGCGCTTCCGCATCGATGGCGTGACCGTCGAGGCGCCGGACCTGCCGGCACTGAAGAAGGCCGAGAAGCACGACATCGACGTCGTCATCGACCGCGTGCGCCTCAAGGCCGACAGCGCCGAGAGCCTGCGCCAGCGCCTGGCGGAGAGCTTCGAGGCCGCGCTGCGCCTGGCCGAGGGTCGTGCCCTGGTGCTGGACATGGACGGCACCGACCCCCAGAGCGCCGAGCAGATCTTCTCGAGCAAGTTCGCCTGCCCGATCTGCAGCTACTCGCTGCCGGAGCTCGAGCCGCGGCTGTTCTCCTTCAACTCGCCGGTGGGCGCCTGCCCCAGCTGCGAAGGTCTGGGCCATGTGACGGTGATGGACCCGGAGCGCGTCGTCGCCTTCCCCACGCTGAGCCTCGCCAGCGGCGCGGTGAAGGGCTGGGACCGCCGCAATGCCTACACCTTCTCGCTGCTGGAGTCCGTGGCGCGGCACTACCGCTTCGACCTGGACCTGCCCTTCGAGGAGCTGCCCGAGGAGGCGCGGCGCGTGCTGCTGCACGGCTCGGGCGCGGAGGACATCGCCTTCACCTACGAGGCCGAAGGTGCCAACGGCAAGAAGCGCTCGGTGAAGCGCTCGCACCCCTTCGAGGGCATCCTGCCCAATCTGCAGCGCCGCTACCGCGAGACCGATTCCAGCGCCGTGCGCGAGGACCTCGCCCGCTACATGGCACCCAAGGCCTGCCCCGATTGCGAGGGCTCGCGCCTGCGCCGCGAGGCGCGCCATGTGCTGCTGCAGCCGGCCGACCCGGCGGTGAAGGGCCGCCCGATCTACGAGGTCGAGCACGCCACGCTGCGCGAGTGCCTCGACTACTTCGAGGGCCTGACGCTCAAGGGCGCCAAGGCCGAGATCGGCGACAAGGTCGTGCGCGAGATCGCCGCCCGCCTGCGCTTCCTCAACGACGTCGGCCTCAACTACCTCAGCCTGGACCGCAGCGCGGACACGCTCTCGGGCGGCGAGGCCCAGCGCATCCGCCTCGCCTCACAGATCGGCTCGGGCCTGACCGGCGTGATGTACGTGCTCGACGAGCCCTCCATCGGCCTGCACCAGCGGGACAACGACCGCCTCATCGCCACGCTGCGCCGGCTGCGCGATCTGGGCAACTCCGTGCTGGTGGTCGAGCACGACGAGGACGCCATCCGCGCGGCGGACCACGTGCTGGACCTCGGCCCCGGCGCCGGGGTGCACGGCGGCCGCATCATTGCGCAGGGCACGCCCGAGGAGGTGGCGGCCAATCCGGAATCGCTGACGGGCCGCTACCTGAGCGGCGTCGACCGCATCGAGGTGCCGAAGAAGCGCCACAGCCTGGCCGAGAGCACCGACCCGCGCACCCTGAAGATCGTCAATGCCCGCGGCAACAACCTCAAGGGCGTGACGGTGGAGTTCCCGGTGGGCCTGCTGACCTGCGTGACGGGCGTCTCGGGCTCGGGCAAGAGCACGCTCGTGAACGACACGCTCTATGCCGCCGTCGCGCGCAAGCTCTACCAGAGCCACCAGGAGCCCGCGCTGCACGACGAGATCGAGGGCATGGACGCCTTCGACAAGGTCATCAACGTCGACCAGTCGCCCATCGGCCGCACGCCGCGCTCGAACCCGGCGACCTACACGGGCCTGTTCACGCCCATCCGCGAGCTCTTCGCCGAGATGCCCACCGCCCGCGAGCGCGGCTACGGGCCGGGCCGCTTCAGCTTCAACGTGGCCGGCGGCCGCTGCGAGTCCTGCCAGGGCGACGGCGTGCTGAAGGTGGAGATGCACTTCCTGCCCGATGTCTACGTGCCTTGCGACGTCTGCCACGGCAAGCGCTACAACCGCGAGACGCTGGAGGTGCTCTACAAGGGCAAGAACATCACGCAGGTCCTGGACATGACCGTCGAGGACGCCTGCGAGTTCTTCGGCGCCGTGCCCGGCATCGCGCGCAAGCTGCACACGCTGATGGACGTCGGCCTCGGCTACGTGAAGCTGGGGCAGAGCGCGACCACGCTGTCCGGCGGCGAGGCGCAGCGCGTGAAGCTCGCGCTCGAGCTTTCCAAGCGGGACACCGGCCGCACGCTGTACATCCTCGACGAGCCCACCACCGGCCTGCACTTCGGCGACATCCAGCTGCTGCTCAAGGTCCTGCATGCGCTGCGCGACGCGGGCAACACCATCGTCGTCATCGAGCACAACCTCGACGTGATCAAGACGGCCGACTGGCTGATCGACATGGGCCCCGAGGGCGGCGCGGGCGGCGGGCAGCTGCTGCTGGCGGGCACGCCGGAAGCGCTGGCGAGCTGCGAGCAGAGCCACACCGGGCGCTACCTCGCGCCGCTGCTGGCCCGCGGCTGAGCGGGCGAAGCCGGCCGGCAAGACCTGGCACGGCCGTCCCGAAATGCCGAAGGGCCGCTGAGATGCGGCCCTTTCTGCTGGGGAGGTGCGATGCTCAGTCGCGCGTGCGGCGCAGCTTGAAGCCCATCGCCACGAGCCCGGCGAGGAACATCAGCCAGACCTGCGGCTCCGGCACCGGCGTCACGGAGCCCGCGGGAATCTGCGGCGAGCCGCCAGGCGGCGTGAAGCCGTTGCTGCCCGGGTCGCTCGGCAGATTGGCCACCTGCGCGAAGCTGTTGCGGTTGCTGGGCAGGCTGTCGATCACACCGGCGGCCGGCGGGTCGATCAGCAGCGGGGGCTCCTCGGCCTCCGCCTTGGCCGCGATGATGTTCTCGGCCTGGATCGGCAGGGCGGCGACGGGCTTGGGCGGGAGGCGCTTGATGCGACTCACGTTGCGGCACACCGTCGGCACGACGATGCACTGGTTGTCCTCGCAGTACACGAGGCCGCGCTCGGCATGCTCGGCCGTCCACTTCTTGCGCGTGACCGTGCGGCAGACGTTGCCGCTGGCGCCGTAATGCATGTCGCGGATCTCCGCGCCGTACTCGCTCTTGCCCTCGATCGCGTCACGGCGGATGGTGACCATGTCCTCGTACTGCCGCTCGCTCATGCGCTTCTTCAGCTTCAGGCGCGTGCTCTCGGGGATGTCCTTGTAATCATCGACGGCCAGGACCACGTCGCCCATGAAGGGATTGACCCCCGGGCGGTCCCAGGAGCAGTGAGGCAGGGTGAGGCCCGAGGCCGCCAGCGCCAGCGTCGCGATCAATGACATGGTGAGTCCCGTTCGACATGGCTCCCGGTGCCGCGCGGGCCCGGGATGCTTGAGCCTGCCGGCATGGCGGCGAGCCCTTTGGCGTCAAGTGTAGGGGCCCGCCACGTGCGGCCCGACCGCAGCCCCTCAATCGCGGGGCCGGCGGCGCATGCGGTATTCACGCTTTTCTTGCGACAGGCCGCGCATGCGCCTCTCGGCCGCACGGGACGTGGGGCGTCCCGCATGCGGGCGAAAAAAAAACCCGGCCAGGCCGGGTTTCATGCGGAAGCGGGGCCGCAAGCGGCC
>JAYRMR010000020.1:0-48161 GCA_041912595.1 Burkholderiaceae bacterium | reverse complement strand
GCCCCGCGTCACGACAGCTCACTTCAGGTGGCTGTTGATCAGCTTGGTCATCTCGAACATGTCGGCCTTGGCCTTGCCGAAGATTTCCTTCAGCTTGGCGTCGGCATTGATGACGCGCTTCTGCACTTCGTCCTGCAGCTTGTGCTTCTTGATGTATTCCCAGACCTTCTTGGTCACATCGGTGCGGGGCAGCGGCGTTGCACCGACGATGGCCGCCAGCGCGCTGCTGGGGGTCAGGGCCTTCATGAAGGCAGCATTGGGCGTGCGCTTCTTCGCAGGAGCGGCGGCCTTCTTTGCAGGAGCAGCCTTCTTCGCGGGCGCTGCCTTCTTGGCAGGAGCGGCCTTCTTCGCAGGGGCGGCCTTCTTTGCCGGTGCAGCGGCCTTCTTGGCCGGAGCTACCGCCTTCTTGGCGGGCGCGGCCTTCTTCGCAGTTGCCATTTCGATTCTCTCCATCAAAAGTTGTTGATGTGCCGGGCCACGGGCGAAGGTCGTTCCTTCAAATCTCTCTAGCACCCTGCGCGGCCAATGGTACTGCGGGCCTCTGGCAATGAGAAGGCTTTGCGGGGGGAGGTTGCCCCTAAGACGGCCTCATTTGATGCCGTCGCGATGGCTTTTGTCGCGGCGCTGCATCAGTTGCGCGGGCCGGAAGGCTCAGCAGGCCCATCAACACGGGCCTGTGCGGCCTGCGTCATGCGCCGGCACGGCCTTCAATACACGTCACGACGGTAACGTCCTGATGCAATGAGCGCCTGCAGGCCGGCCTCGCCGAGCTGCTCGCGAAGCAATCGGTCGACGGCCTGCCCCATGCCCTGCAGGCTGCCGCATACATAGATGGCGGCACCGCGTGCGAGCCAGTCGCGCAGGCGCTGCCATTCGGCCTGCAACTGCTCCTGCACATGACGGCCCGGCGGGTCGCGCGAGTAGACGCGGTCCACATGCGCGAGCAGGCCCTTGCGATGCCAGGCCTGCAGCTCGTCCTCGAAATGCGTGTCGTGCTGGGCCTGCCGCTCGCCGTGCAGCAGCCAGACGGGCGCGCCCTCGCCCTGCTCGCGCCATTGCTGCGCCCGATGCTTGAGATGGGCCCGCAGCCCGGCGATGCCCGTGCCGTTGCCGATCAGGATCAGGGCGCGTGCCTCGTTGCCGGCCTGACGGAAACCCTCGTGAGCCTGCAGGCGCAGATCGAGGGACTGACCCAGGCCGAGTCGATCGCACAGCCAGGCCGAGGCCGCGCCAAGCCGGCCCTCGGCGTCGCGCCGCTCGCGCACGAGCAGCTCGAGGCCGCCGTCCCTTGGCAGCGAGGCAATGCTGTAGGAGCGCGGCCGCAGTGGATCGTCCGGCGGGAAGACCTGGACCAGATCGCCCGCCTGCCACTGCGGCGCCGGCGAGCCCGCGGCCACGTCCGGCACGAAGCGCAGCCAGAACAGCGGCGCGCCCTGGCTGCCGGGATTGAGGCAGCGCCGCTGCTGCAGCGTCCAGCGGGTCCGGTCCGCGACCTCGGCGCCCTCGACCTCCCCGAGCTCCGCGACGTTCTGCGCCGCCGGTTCCGCGGACCGGGCCTGCGCGGCCAGGCCCTCGAGCTGCGTCCACCAGCGGGCGAGGACGGCCGCGTCGCCGCAGTCGACCTCCAGCGTCCCGTACGTCGGCGTGGCACCGCAGCGCGCGAGGCCCTGGGCCACGGCGTGCCCGAAGGCGCAGAACGCGCGGTAGCGCCGGTCCCCCAGGGCCAGCACGGCGAACTCGAGCCCGGCCAGCGCGGGCAGGCCGGCAGGCGGCACGGCCGACGGCAGGCAGGCCTGCACAAAAGGCTGGGCGCTGTCCGGTGCATCGCCCTCGCCGGTCGTGCTCGCAACGATCAGCGCCAGCCGCGCCTGCTGCAGCGTGGCGACACCGGCCAGGCCCAGCGGCATCAGGCGCACGGGCTGCCCGGCGGCCCGCAGCCGCCGCGCGGTCTCCTCGGCGAGGGCCTGGGCCTGCCCGGTCTGGCTGGCATGCAGCACGAGCACCGCACCGGCCTGGCGACCTTCGGCCTCGAGCCGGGCCTGCTCGGCACGGCGTGCCTGCCGGTGGCGCCACCACAGGCCGAGGCAGCCCGCGGCATACAGCGACAACAGAAGCAGGGCGCCCGCCACCCGCGGCGCGCTGAGCAGCAGGCTCATGCGCCCTCCTCGTCCAGCAGCTGCTGCAGCGCGGAAGACAACCGCTGGCGCCAGCCGCCGGCCTCGCGCACGACGAGGCGCGCCACCAGCCCCTCGGCCTCGGCCAGGGCCAGGCCCTGCTCGGGGCCCAGCACCATCAGCGCGGTGGACCAGGCGTCCGCCCACATCGCGTGTTCATGCAGCACGGTGACGAGGGCCAGGTCATGCGCGACGGGCTCGCCGGTGCGCGGATCGAGGGTGTGCGACAGACGCCGGCCCTGCGCGTCGATGCGAAAGCGCCGGTAGTCCCCCGAGCTGGCCGCGGACAGCTGGTGCAGGGCGATGCGCAGCACGGGCAGGTCGCAGTCCGTCGCGGGGGGCTCGACGTCCACCCACCACGGCTGGCCTTCCGGCTTGAGGCCGTGGCCGCGCAGCTCGCCGCCGATCTCCACCAGATGGTGCGGCAGTCCCAGCTCCAGCAGCAGCCGCGAGAGGCAGTCCACCGCGTGCCCCTTGGCGATCGCGGAGAAGTCGAGCATCAACCCGCCCGGCTGCGTGAGGCGACGGCGCGCAGCGTCCCAGCCGAGCTCGCGCCAGGCCTGCAGCGGCGCGCGGGACTGCGGCCCGGGCTGGCCCGGCGGGCCGAAGCCCCAGCGCTGCACCAGCGCTCCCATGCAGGGATCGAAGGCGCCCCCGCTGGCCGCCGCGACGTGCAGGCCCGCCTCGATGACAGCAGCGAAGTCGGGCGGAAGCTCGACGGTCTCGCCCGGCTGCAGCGCATTGAAGCGGCACAGCAGGGATTCCGGCTCCCAATGGCTCAGCTCGGCGACGAGCCCCGCCAGGCGCTTGTCCAGTGCCGCCTCGAGCACGGGCAGACGCAGCTGCGGCGGCCCGAAGCAGAGCACGGACCAGCTCGTGCCCATGGTCTGCCCGCGCAGGCTGTGCAAGACCTGACCCCAGGCCGGCGCCTCCGGCACGATGTGCCTGGGAATGGCCAGCTGGGGCGCGGCGGCGTGGGTCACCGCTTGTCCTCAGCGCGGCAGCACTTCGAAGCTGGCGCTCAGGGAGGCGCGGCGCAGCGGCTTCTCGCGCGTGCCCGTCACGCCCGGCGCGGGCTTGTCGCCCTGGCTCACGCCGAGCCAGTAGCGGCCGGCTTCCGTCCAGTCGACGGTGAACTCGCCCTTGGCGTCCGTCTTGATCAGCTGCTCGCCCAGCTTGTAGCGATAGCGGTTGCCCTCGCGCAGCAGGCGCACCGAGGCGTCGGCGAGCGGCTGCCCGTCCAGCAGCAGGCGGAAGCGGCTGCGGTCACCGTGGCTCAGCTCGGTCACGGCGTCCAGCGGCAGCAGCTCCAGGCCCTGGCCCTCGGGCGCGAAGCCCAGCTGGCCCGGCTCTTCCTTGCTGACGAAGACCTGCTGGCGGTTGTGCACCTGGGTCAGGCCCTGCAGCTGCGCGCCGGCCGGCAGCTCCTGGTCGAGGGTCGCGGGGGTGGCGCGGAAGCGCTTGGTCTGGCCGTCCTGCACATAGCTGCCCATCAGGGCCAGCTGCACATGGCTGATGCGGTAGGTGCCGTCCTGCGTCAGGCGGAGCTCGAAGCTCTCGCGGTGGCGGGCGCTGCTGCGCTGCTGCGCCTCGGCACGGCTGCCGTCCGGGGCGGTGATGAGGATCTGCTCCAGCTTCAGCGCGCGCTCGAAGACGAAGAGGTCCTCGGACACGGCCGCGTCCACGGACACCACGGCTTCCTTGCCGTTGACCTGGTAGTTGTTGGCCAGCAGCCAGGTCATGTGCGCCTGCGCCGGGGCGGCGGCCGCGAGGGACAGGGCCAGGGCGCTCAGCAGGGGTCGGGTCTTGCTCCACATGGTCAGGCTCCTCAGGGCTTGATGGACAGTTGGACGGCGCCGAGCTCGTGCTCGCCCTGCGCCTTGGCCTGCTGGGCGGCCTTCACCGGCCAGCTCATCGGCAGGCGCAGCACTTCGCGGCCGCCAGCCTCGCGGGCGGCCTCGACCACCAGCTCGTAGTTGCCCGCCGGCAGCGAGGCCAGCGCGGGATGCTTGTCCAGCTGCAGCATGGCCTCGCCGGGCGCGCGCGTGGCACCGCTGACGCCATCGGCCGGCAGGCTCAGCGCGCGGCCGCCCTGGCGCCACCACTGGCGCATGTCACGCAGCCACTTCGTGCCGCCGTTGTTGGGCTTCTTGAGGTCATACCAGACCGCGAGCTGCGCGGCAGCGCCCGGCTCGCCGGCCTTCTCCAGCCACACGGCCACGTAGGGGCGGTGGTACTCGGCCACGTTCAGGCGCGGGATGTCCAGCTTGAGCTGGACCTCGGCGGCCCAGGCCGACGTGCCGGCCAGGCCCAGCATGCCGAGCGCCCAGGGCGCTCCCGTACGCAGGGGAACAGACAGCTTCTTCATGATCATTCCTTCTTGAATCCGTGCAGGCAGGGACAGGTGAGGGGGGCGCTGCGGCGCTCAGTGCACCAGCAGCAGGGCCAGCAGCGCGGGCAGCATCAGGCCCGCGCCGACCAGCGGCCAGGTGCTCGGCCGGCGTCCGGCGTGCTGCTGCAGGATCAGCAGCCCTGTCACGCAGAACACCAGGCAGGCCCCGGCAAAGACGTCGATGAACAGGCTCCACGCGCGGCCGGCGTGGCGCCCCTTGTGCAGGTCGTTGACATAGGCCAGCCAGCCACGGTCGCTGCGCTCGTACTCGACCGCGCCGGCCTGGCGGTCCACACGCAGCCACGCATCGCCGCCCGGCCGCGGCAGGGCCAGGTAGAGCTCGTCCTCGGACCACTCGACGCTGCCGTCGCGCGCCAGGTCGCCATCCACCTCGCGTGCCAGCCAGGCCTGCAGTGCGGCCGGCACCGGGGCCTCACCGCGCAGCGAAGCGGCCGTCAGCTCGGGCAGCAGCGTCGCGGGCAGTTGCAGCGTGCGCTGCACCACCTGCGGCTTGCTCTCGATGTCCGCGGCGTGGTTGAGCGTGAAGCCCGTGACGGCGAACAGCAGCATGCCCACGAGCGACAGCGCCGAGCTGATCCAGTGCCACTGGTACAGCGTGCGCATCCAGCCGGGGCGCGCCGGGGCGGCCTGGGTCCCGCTCACCGGGCCGGTCTTCATTCCGCCCATTGCTGCAGCAGCTTGTGATAGTGGCCGGTCAGCGCGGTGACCTCGGCGTTGTCGCCGATCTGGCCGCGCAGCTTGACGATGGTCATGTCCAGCTCGAAGAGCATGGCGCGGCGCCAGGCGTCGCGCACCAGGCTCTGCGTCCACAGGAAGGAGGCGATGCGCGCGCCGGAGCGCACGGGCTCGACGCGGTGCAGGGAGGTCGACGGGTAGACGATGGCATCGCCCGCGGCCAGCTTGACCTCGTGCGTGCCGTAGCTGTCCTCGACGATGAGCTCGCCACCCTCGTACTCGTCCGGCTCGGACAGGAAGACCGTCGTCGAGACGTCGGTCCGCACGACCTGGCCGCTGCGGCGGTCCGTCTGGAGGGCGTTGTCGATGTGGTTGCCGTACTGGCCGCCGCCCTGGTAGCGGTTGAACATCGGCGGCAGCACATGGCGCGGCAGGACGGCGGAGACGAACAGCGGGTGGCGCTGCAGCGCCGCCGACACGCGCCCAGACAACGCCAGGAAGGCCGGCGAATCCGGGCTCAGCTGCTCGTTGTCCTTCGCGTGGGCGGCCTGCGGGCCGGCTGTGGCAAGACCTGACACCCAGCCCGCCTCATCCAGGGCCTTGCGCAGCGTCTGCACCTCTTCCTTGCTCAGTACTTCGGGGATGTGCAGCAGCATGGACGACTCCTGGGTGGGCGATGGCGTGGGGTCGGGACCCGGTTCAGAACAGCAGGTTGGCGCTCAGCGTGACGCTGCGCTCCGCGCCCAGCTTCATGCGGGCGCCGCTGTTGTTGAGCGAGGCGATGTAGGTCTTGTCGAACAGATTGCCCACGTTGAGCTGGAACTTCAGGGTCTTGCTCCAGGCATAGGCCGCCATCAGGTCGGCCACGGTGGAGGCCGGGATGGTGGGCATGTTCTGCGCCGCCGTGACCGTGGTGATCGCGCGCTTCTGCTCGGAGACATGGCGCAGGCCGCCGCCGACGGTCAGGTCGCCGAAGGTGTAGGACGTCCACACCGTCGCGGTCCAGTCCGGGGACCAGCGCACGCCGATGGTCTCGGTCGTGCGGTCGCTGCTCCACTGGTCCGACTGCTTCGTCTTCATGCGGGACACGCCGGCCGAGACCTGCCAGAAGTTGGTGATCTGACCGACGGCCGAGAGCTCCAGGCCCGTCACGCGGGTCTTGCCCATGGGCACGGGGTTCTTGAGGTCGTCGTAGGAGACCTGCCCCTCGTTGCGGGTGTGATACAGCGCGGCGCTGACGTTCAGGCGGCGGTCCAGCAGCTCCCACTTCGCGCCCAGCTCGACGTTGCTGGTCTTCTGCGGATCCAGCGCGGCATTGGCCTGGCTGGTGGCGCTGGACGACAGCACGAAGTTGTCGCCGCCGGGCGGGGTGTAGCTGTTGGCCAGCGACACATAGACCGTGCCCTCGGCCACCGGCTTGTAGACCAGGCCCAGGTTCCAGCTCTTGAGCCAGTCGCTGCTCGAGAGGTTGCTCGGCACGAAGCCGCCGACGTCGTAGCCCTGCGCCTTGTAGGTGGCCAGATTGCCGCCGGTGCCGCCCGTCACGAGGGTACTGCTGTTGGTGCGCAGGCTGTAGTGCTCGACGCGCAGGCCGGCGTTCAGCTTGAGCTGCTCGCTCAGGTGCAGCGTGTCAAAGGCGTACAGGGCCTGGGTCACGCTGCGGCCGTCGGTGTCCGCGCCGGTGGCGATGGGCGTGCCGAGCACGTCGGCCACGTTCGGGGCGTACAGATTGGCGTTGGGCAGGGCGATGCCCGGCACCTTCGTCTTGTTCAGCACGACGTCCACGGTGCTGCTGCTGCCGTTGGTGAAGCCCCGGTTGCTCTGGGTCTCCATGAGCAGCTCGACGCCGGCGCTGAGGTCGTTCTGCAGGCCGTCCAGCTTGAAGCCGGTCACGACGTTGGTCTGGTTGCCCAGGATCTCGTTGCGCTGGTCCACGCGCTGGCGGGTGCGGGCCACCTCGATGGCCTGCGTGCCGGCATTGACGCTCAGGCCGTTGACGCCCGTCAGCACGCGGTCCATGTGGGTGCGGCCGTAGCGGGTCAGGCTGCGCAGCTGCGTGCCGCCGCCCAGGTCCATCTCGAGGCGCGCGGAGAACATGTCGGCGTCGACCTTCTCGTAGTCGGACGCGCTGCCGTAGTAGTTCTCGCGGCGCACCTTGCTGGCGGTCTGGATCGTGGCGTTGGCGTTGTAGAAGCCCGCCATGCCCGTGGTGGGGATGGCGCCGTCCGGCACATTGTTCTGGCGCAGGTGCTGGGAGTAGAGGAAGACGCGCGTCGGCGTGTTCAGGCCGAAGGCGATGGAGGGCGCGAGGCCCCAGCCCTTGTTCTTGACGAGGTCGCGGCCCTCGATGCCGCCGTCCTGCACCATCACGTTGACGCGTGCGGCGGTGTTCGCGCCCAGCTGCACATTGCTGTCGAGCGTGGCGCGCTTGCGGCTGGCGGTGCCGAGGCTCACGTTGAGCTCGTTGAATTGGTCCGCCTGCGGCTGCTTGCTGATCAGGTTGATGTAGCCGGCGCTGGCGCCACGGCCGATGTCCGCGCCGGACGGGCCCTTGACGACCTCGACGGACTCGAGATTGAAGGTGTCGCGCGTCACGGCGCCCAGGTCGCGCATGCCGTCGACGAAGGTGGCCGACTGCGTGGAGAAGCCGCGCATCTGGAAGGTGTCACCGGCGGAGGTGTTGCCGTTCTCGCCCAGCTGCATGGTGATGCCCGGGGTGTTGCGCAGCGCGTCCATCAGCGAGGCCGCGCCCTGCTCCTGCAGCATTTCCTTCTTGATGACCTGCACCGTCTTGGGCGTGTCCAGCAGCGGCTGGGTCAGCTTGGCATTGGCGCTGGTGTCGGCCTTGAAGCCGGACTCCGGCGCGGCCGTGGCCTTCAGCGTGGGCAGCACCTGCTCCTGCGTCTTGGCGGCGGGGGCGGTGCCTTCGGCGGCCAGGGCCAGACCGGGGAGGCTGCCGGCCAGCAGGGCCAGGGCCGTGGTGCTCAGGCGGGCGGGCGCCGCGTGCTTGCGGCTCTTGATGTGGGACATGGACGCTCCGTTTCAGGGTTCGGGGGCGGCTGGCTACCGAAGCCGGGCGTCTCGACCTCCGTTCCGGCCTCGAAAGGCCCGGCGAGGTGCGCGAGGCACCCCGGCCGTTGAAACGGTTGGCTTGCTGCGACAGATCAATATTCTAGATGCGAAGCATTCGCATTTGCAATTGATTTATGTCAGGAATGCGCCGGAACGTGCGCAGGCCGCGCTGCGCTCACGTCCCGACAGCCGCACAGCGCCATCGTCAGGGCCAGCTCTTCCTGCAGGAGGCGGATGACATGGGCGACGCCCAGCGCGCCGGCCGCGGCGAGCGCATACACCCAGCAGCGGCCCAGCAGGACGGCATCCGCCCCGAGGGTCAGCGCCTTGAAGACGTCGCTGCCCCGGCGGATGCCACCGTCCATCAGCACCGGGACGCGGCCGCCCACCGCCTGCACGATGGCCGGCAGCAGATCCAGGCTGGCGGGCAGCCCGTCGAGCGTGCGACCGCCGTGGTTGGAGACGATCACGCCGTCCATGCCGGCGTCGAGGGCCAGGCGTGCGTCGTCCGGATGGGTCAGCCCCTTGATGAGCACAGGCAGCGCCGTCGTCCGCCGAAGCGCCTCGACGTGCTCCCAGCGCGGGGCGGCGGCCATCAGGCGATCGAAGACGGGATCCGTGCCCGCGGCATGGGCCGGCAGCGGCGCGCAGTCCCGCAGGTCCTCCGGCGCCAGCGAGGGCGGCACGGCGAAGCCGGCGCGCTGCTCCCGGTTGCGCACGCCGGCCACGGGGGCGTCGACGGTCAGCACCAGCGCCTGGCAGCCGGCGTCTTCGGCGCGGCGGACGAGCCGCAGGCTGTCTTCCCAGCGAGGCTGGGCGTACAGCTGGAACCACAGCGGCCCCGCGGCCTGCGCCGCCACCGCCTCGACGCCCAGCGTGGACAGCGTGCTGAGGATCAGGGGCGTCTGCATCACGCCCGCCGCCAGCGCCGTGGCGGCCTCGGCGTCCGGATGGAAGAGCCCCTGGTGCGCCACCGGCGCCAGCAGCATCGGATGCGGCAGATCCAGGCCCATCAGCCGGCAGCGCGTATGGCCGCCACGCAGGTCACGCAGCACGCGCGTCTGCAGGTCCAGGCGGGCAAAGGCGGACCGGTTGGCGGCGGCGGTGCGCTCGTCAGCCGCCGCGCCGTCCAGGTAGGCCCACGCGGCGGCGTCCAGGCGCTCGCGGGCGAGAGCCTCGTAATCCGCGGCCGCCACGACATGCGGCGGGATGGCGCTCAGCGGCGGCAGGCGCGGGCTCACCGGCCCAGCTCGTACTGGATCGGCGTCAGCACCAGCATCTCGACGGGCTCGCCGTTCTCGGTGTGGGGCTTGAAGCGCGCCGCGCGCATGGCCTGCTGGGCCTGCTCGTCGAGGCGGCTGAAGCCCGACGACTGCTGGACGCTGATCTGGCGCGGCAGGCCGTCGCGGTCCACCAGGACGCGCAGCACCACGGTGCCCTTCTCGCCCAGACGGCGGGACATGGCCGGCACAGCGATCGGCGGGGCCTGGAGGTACTGGACGGCGCTCGCCGACACCTCGCGCGGCCCGGCATGCGCGGGTCCGGGCGCCACCACGGCGGCGGGCGCGGGCGTCGTGGCCACGGCGGCGCGCGGGGGCGGGCTCTCGGCGACCACGGCCGTCACCGGCGTCGGGGCCAGCTGGATGTTCGGCACCTCCACGGGCGGGACGGTCAGCTGCTGGAACTGGGGCACGACGGGCGTGCGCACGGCGGGCGGCGGCGGGGTCTTGGGCGGCGCGACGCTCAGCAGCTTGACCTCGACCGGCGCCGGGCGCTTGGGCATGGGCACGACGCCCATCTGCACCAGCCCCCAGGCCATGACGGCATGCAGCCCCAGCACCGGCAGCAGCAGACGCTTGCTGCGCCGGGGCGGCTGCCAGTCGGCCAGGCCCGCCGAGGGCAGGGCGTCCAGGGCCGGCGGGGTCGCCGAGGCCTCGCGCACCGGGCGGGCGGCGTCCGCCCCCCGCGGGGTGGCGGCCGTCGAGGAATAGTCCAGCGGGAAGGAGGCAAGCGCTTGGCTCATGACGCGGGGGCCGCGCAGCCTTGTCAGCCGGGCGACCCGTCGGCGCCCCGCATCCCGCCACGCGTTGAATTCAGGATGATGAGGTCATCATACACAATGCGAACCATTCGCATTTGCTTTCACTCAAACAAATGGCGGACATGAACGGCAACAGGGCGGCCTGCGCCCGGGCAGGCCAGAGCCGCGCGGAATGTGCAGGTGCCAGGCCGCCAGGCAGGCGGATCGGGCGTTCAGGAGGGGGTGGCGGGCGCCGACTTCACCACAGCAGGCCCAGCAGCGCGGCCCGGACGGCGGCGGCGGTGCGGTTGCTGGTGCCCAGCTTGGCGCAGGAGTTGCGCGTGTGGAAGTTCACCGTGGCCTCGGAGATCTGCATGATCTGCGCGATGTCGGTCGAGGTCTTGCCCTCGCAGGCCCAGCGCAGGACGTCGCGCTCGCGGTCGGACAGCTCCACGGCGGAATCGTCGCGCAGGAGGTCGCCCCAGACCTTGAGCATGCCGTCATGGCACAGCACCGAGAGCCAGTGCATGCGCTCGCGCTTGCTGGCGAGCTCCTCGGGCGAGACCTCGTCTTCGGAGCGCACGAAGCTCAGCAGGCTGACCATGCCCCGGGCATCGCGCCGCGGCACCGCCACGCCATGCCGCAGGCCATGCGCGGCGGCATCGGCACGAAGCGCCTGGGCGTTCGCATAGAGGGCGTCGTCCCAGACCATGATCTCGTCCGAGGTGATGGCCCGCTGCACCGAGGGGTCCACGCGCAGGTAGCCCATGTCCTCGTAACGGCGCTGCCAGTCGGCCGGGTAATTGCTGCACCAGACGACGCGCGGCGCGGCCAGCGGCACCGGCCCCTTCATGCCGAAGGAGCAGTAGGTGAAGCCGATGCGGTTGGCCTCGGCCAGCACCGTGTCGAACGTCTCCTGGGTGCTGGACGCGTTGCTGATCAGGCGCAGCTGTTCACTTTGCCAACATTTCATCGGGGCCCCGGCGGCTGGTTGCACGACGCCTCAACGGCGACCCGGCAGGGTGCCAAAGCGTGCGAACAGCGCCAACTAGGGGAATTCCCCTTGATGGCCGGCCGCCGGTGGTTCGCGCAACTAACGCTGCAGCTGCGGGCTGGCCTGCTGGAGCGAGTGCAGGACGGTCTCCGGCCAGGGCCAGGTCCCCAGCAGCTCGGCCAGCTGCATCTCGGTGCGGGCGCGGCCGGCATCCGTGCCATCGGGCTCCGTGAGCATGATGTTGGTGCGGATGGAGTGGGCCTTGAGCGCCAGCAGACCGGACGGCGGCTGCACGACCCAGTCCCAGCCGATGGAGTAGCCGGCGCGCGCGCTGTCCACCCATTCGGTGTAGCCCTCGATGCCCTCGGTCAGCCAGGCGCCTTCGCAGCGCGACTGCAGGGCGAGGTCGGAGAGATCGGCGTCGACGTGCGATTCGAGATGCTCGAAGCGCAGCGACGCCAGCTGTGCGGCACCCAGCCGCCGGTAGAAATCAATGCTCATAAGTCTTGGACGGGCTCATTCAGTTCCACATGGTCCGCTCCTGCGAACCATCAGACTGCGGCCCGCTTCCTTTCTTTTACCAACGGGATCCCGGTCACGCGGGGCTGGCAGGCTCATTGGGCGGCCGCCATGCCCCACACGAAACAACTCCTCGGGACGATTGCATCACCGCCCCGAAGGGAACTGTACAAGTCCTGCGGAGCCCCTGGCCCTAACAGTTCTGTTAGTTGCCGGAATTCGCACCAGCGCCTGAAATGCGGTCCACACTCACACAGCCTGACGAGGATCGGAGGAGCCCGCATGAGAATCCATCGCTACGCCGACACGGCACTCAGCGCCGCCACCCGCACGGAACTGGCCGCCTATCGGTACGACGTCTTCGTCGGACGCCTGGGATGGGATCTCCCCTGCCGCCCCGGTTTTGACCAGGACCAGTTCGACAAGGCCGAGGCCGTGCACCTGGTGGCCCGCACGGACGAAGGCCGGGTCGTCGGCTATGCCCGCCTCCTGCCCACCGAAGGCAGCTACCTGCTGGGGGATCTCTTCCCGCAGCTGCTGGGCGGGCACACGCCGCCCAAGGACGCCCTGATCTGGGAGCTGTCGCGCTACGCCGCCATGGACATCCAGCAGCACGGCCTGCCCGGCGCCAGCGCCGCGGACCTGCTGGTCGGCAAGCAGCTGCTGCTGCAGGCCATCCGCACCGCCGCCCAGGAAGGCGCGAAGCGGCTCATCTTCTGCACGACCGTCGCCATCGAGCGCCTGGCCATGCGCTGGGGGGTGGACATCCAGCGCCTGGGTCCGCCCGTGCGGAGCGAGGGCCAGCTGCTCGTCGCCGCGATGATCGAGTTCACGGACAAGACCTTCGACGCCCTCGTGCCGGCCACGCAGACGCAGCAGCCGGCCGCCCAGCCCGTCCCCTACACGATCAGCGAACTGCTGCGGGCCGCCGCCTGACGCCCCACTGAAGCGCCGCAGCAGCCTGCGGCCCCGACCGTCTCTCTCTTGCTCAGGCCCTCTCGTCGAGGGCCTCTTTTTTGGACGGCACGGCGACCCGCGGCCCTCAGGCCTTGGGGGCGGGCAGCTTGGGCGCCGTGCGGACGCTGATCACCATGGTCACCGCCAGGATGCCGATCACGGCGGCCAGCGAGACCAGCACCGGGATCTTGATCACGTCGATCAGCATCATCTTCGTGCCGATGAAGGCCAGCACGACCGCGAGGCCATAGCTCAGCAGGTGGAAGCGGGCGGCCATGGCGGCGAGCAGGAAGTACATCGCCCGCAGGCCGAGGATGGCGAAGATATTGGACGTCAGGACGATGAAGGGGTCGCTGGTCACGGCAAAGATGGCGGGGATGGAGTCCACCGCGAAGATCACGTCCGTGATGCCGACCAGGGCGACCACCAGGAACAGCGGCGTCGCGATGCGCTTGCCGTTCAGGCGGGTGACGAAGCGCTCGCCATCGAACTGCGGGCTCACGGGCAGCACGCGGCGCAGCAGCTTCAGGGCGGGGTTGGACTCGAGGTCCGGCTCCTGCCCGGCCGCCCACCACATCTTGATGCCGGTGAGCAGCAGGAAGGCGCCGAAGAGATACAGCACCCAGTGGAACTGCGCGATCAGCCAGCTGCCCACGAGGATCATCACCGTGCGCAGCACGATGGCGCCGACGATGCCCCACATCAGCACCCGCTTCTGGTAGGCCGGCGGCACCGAGAAGTAGGTGAAGATCATCAGGAAGACAAAGATGTTGTCGACCGCCAGGGACTTCTCGATGAGGTAGCCCGTGAGGAACTCGAGGGCGCGCGTGTTGGCCAGCGCGGTGTCGCCGCTGCTGTCACGCACCGCCCACCACAGGAGCGCATTGAAAGCCAGGCTCAGGGCCACCCAGACCACGGACCAGCGCACGGCCTCGCGCACGCTGACCTCGTGGGCACCCTGCTTGCGCAGCAGGACGAAGTCGACAAACAAGGCGCCCAGGACGGACACCACGAAGAAAACCCACAACCACAGGGGCGCGCTGCTGCTCATCAGAGACTCCCGCAAGACGTCAGACACAAGATACCTGAGCCGCCGGAACACGGCAGCCAGGACATCGACGGCTCACGAAAGGTCTTGCGGGGCGTGGCCGGCACCAGAGGATGGTGCGGGCTGGCTGCGGGGCCCGGGCACTCTCGCGAGCACCGTACTGACGGGCGGCCGCCTCGGCACATGGGCCGAGAGCTACTCCCCTTTCGGAAGCCCGGATTGTGCACGAAGCCGGGCGCCCTTGAGAAGCGTGGGGATGATCCAGGGCAAGTCCGGAGCCGGGCCGCGCGCCAAATTCACGGTCGCGCGGGTATGCTCGCCGCCATGAAGACGCTCACCCGTTGGCTGTTGCTCGCAGGCGCCCTGCTGCTGGTCGCCCATCTCTACCCCGGCGTGGAAGTGAAGAGCTTCGGCTCGGCCATGATCGCGGCACTGCTGCTGGGCCTGCTCAACACGCTGCTGCGGCCGATCCTCGTCCTGCTGACCCTGCCCGTCACGGTGGTGAGCCTCGGGCTCTTCCTCTTCGTGATCAACGCCCTGATGTTCTGGGCGGCCGCGGGCGTGCTGGACGGCTTTGCCGTCACGGGCTTCGGCGCTGCGCTGGTCGGCTCGCTGATCTACAGCCTGTGCGGCATGCTGATCGACACGGTCGTCGAGCGCGTCTTCCCCTCCCCGATCGACTGAGCCCTCAGGGCAGCTCGGCCCCGGGCGGCGCGCCGCGCGGGTACATCTCGAGCAGCAGCTGGCGCCGCTCGTACAGCAGCGCGCGCAGGCGGGCATCGATCACCGAGGCCTCGAACTGGTCCGCGTCCTTGACGCGCGACAGCCGCAGGCCGGACCGCAGGCGGTCGATGGCGCCGTTGATGTCGCCCATCGCCGCGCGCGACTCCCCCAGCGCCCGGACGGCCCGCAGCGGCTGGTCGAGCTGCGTCCACAGCTGGGACAGCAGACCCCAGGCGCCGGCATCGGACGGGTGCAGGCTGACGTGCGTCTGCAGCGACTCCGCGGCCGCGCGCACCCGCTCCGGCTGCTTGTCGACCTGGGCCAGCAGCCCGCGCATCATCAGCACGGCGCGGCTCTTCTCGGGCAGCGCGGACAGCGCCACGTAGCCGGCCGTGGCATCGCCGCGGGCCTGGGCCAGCTCGGCGCGCAGGAAGGCGAGGTCGCGGCGCGCGCGGGCGTCGTCGGGCACTGTCTGGCGCTGCAGCTGTTCGGCCAACTGCAGGGCGGCCTCGGCACGGGCGAAGTCCCGCAGCTTGATCGAGGCCAGCGCGCTGGCGTAGCGTGCGGCCAGCTGCTCGTGGCCGTGGCTGAGGGTCTGTCGCACGCCGGCGTCCATGCCCTGCAGCTGCCGCCAGGTCTCGGCGCGTGGATCCATCAGCACGCGCGAGCGCGCCGCCATCAGGGCGTGCTCCGGCGAGGTGTCGAGCGGCGGCGGCGTCTCGGTGCCCAGGCGCAGGCGGGCGTCACCGATGCGTTCGGTGGTCAGCGGGTGCGAGCGCAGGTAGGGGTAGGCCCCCGAGTCCATCAGGTGATAGGCCTGGTCCATGCGCTCGAACATGCTCACCATGCCCTGCCCCTGGTAACCGGCGCCGGTCATGACGTTGAAGCCGACGCGGTCGGCCTCGCGCTCCATGTCGCGCGAGAAGTTGAGCGAGGCCTGCTGCGCCGCCGCCTGGCTGCCGAGGATGGCGGCATTGGCGAGGTCCACGCTGCCGGCCTTGGAGGCCGCGATCAGGCCCAGCACCATGCCGGCCATCGCGGCCATGCTGCTGCGCGAATCTCCGACGATGCGCCGCGCGATGTGGCGCTGCGTGATGTGGGACAGCTCGTGCCCCAGCACCGAGGCCAGCTCGTCCCGCGAGCTGGTGATGGCCAGCAGGCCCAGGTGCACGCCGACATAGCCGCCCGGCAGCGCAAAGGCGTTCACGCTGCGGTCCCGCACCAGGAAGGTCTCCCAGGCGAAGCGGTCGCTGGTGTCGTCACCGATATTGCCCTGGCGGCGCGCCGCCTCCACCAGCGGTGCCCACACACCCTGCACGTATTCCAGCAGCAGCGGGTCGTCGAGGTAGTCCGGGTCGGGGCGGATCTGCCGCATGATCTGCTCGCCCAGGTGCTTCTCGGCGCTGATGCTGAGGTCATCCGAGACGGAGTCCCCGAGCGCCGGCAGGTTCACCTGCGCGTGCAGCGGCGCGGCGGGCAGCAGCATCGCGCCCGCGCACAGCGCCGCCAGCAGGCGCTGATGCAGCGGCCGTCCCGGTGCCTGATGCCGGCCCGGCGCCCGTTCGTCTTGCGCCCTTTCAGGCCGTCTGTTCACCAACAATCCCGTCTCCCTCGGCCCTGGCCGACCCTGATGCGGGCCCGCGGGGCACGCCGGGCCGGTCGCTATCATGTCAGGCAATCCTTAAGCCAGTGTTGCTGCCCATGAATTCGCCCCTCACCCATTTTGACGCCCAGGGCCAGGCCCACATGGTCGATGTGTCCGGCAAGGCCGTCACGCATCGGGTGGCCCGGGCGACGGGCAGCATCCGCATGCTGCCGACCACGCTGGCGCTCATCCAGGGCGGCCACGCGAAGAAGGGCGATGTGCTGGGCGTGGCGCGCATCGCCGCCATCCAGGGCGCCAAGCGCACCAGCGACCTCATCCCGCTGTGCCACCCGCTGCCCATCACGCGCGTGGCGGTGGAGTTCCGCATCGACGAGGCCGCTGCCACCGTCCACTGCGAGGCGCAGGTCGAGACCCTCGGCCAGACCGGCGTCGAGATGGAGGCCCTCACCGCCGTGCAGGTCGGCCTGCTCACCATCTACGACATGTGCAAGGCCGCCGACCGCGGCATGGTCATGCAGGGCATCCGCGTGATGGAGAAGAAGGGCGGCAAGAGCGGGGACTGGACCGCCGAAGACTGAGCGCCCGGCCCGGGCGCCGACGTCAGCGGAAGTCCTCGTAGCCGTAGCGGCGCTGCGGCGCCTCGCACTGGAAGGGCCGCATGGCGTGGGCCGGCCAGCGCTCGCATTCGTCGAGCCAGTCGTTCGCCGCGGCGTTGTGGAACTCCCGCAGGCGCTGCACCAGGTAGCGCGCCTTGTCCGTCTCGCCGACCGCCTGCAGGGACTGCGCCCACGCGATCATCAGCCGCACGTCGATGAGGTTGTGCCCCGTGCGCTGCGCGGCCTCGAGCGTCGCGCGGGACGCGGCCGGCACCGTGGCGGCGGCGTAGTCCGCACCGGCCGAGAACAGCAGGCTCCGCTGCCCGCGGGCGATACGCTCTTCCAGCGGCGGCAGGCGCGGCCCGGAGCGGTAGATGTCGACGATGTGCAGGTAGTCCCAGGCCGCGAAGAATGCGCCGGCCACCATGAGCGCGCCGCCCAGCTGCATCAGGCGCCGGCGCAGGTCCGGACGATCGGTGGGGGTCAGGTCTTGCCTTTCGATGCCCGGGGCGGGATCGACGGCCAGCGCCACGCCCAGGGCAAAGGCCGTGGGCAGCAGGAAGTAGAGGTACCACAGCGGGTACTCGAGCATGCTGTGCAGGCCGATCATCAGCACCACCATCAGCGCGCAGCGGCGCTGCAGGGCCAGCTCGCCCTGCGCCCGCCAGGCCGCACGGCCCGCCAGCCACAGAAGCCAGCCCAGGCCGCCGAGCAGCAGCAGGCCGAGCGGCCAGCCCATCTCCACCAGGACCTGCATCACGAGGTTGTGGCAGTGGTCGAAGAAGGCGACGGGGCGGTCCGGGAAGGGCGTGAGGGTCCAGGCGAAATTGAAGTCCCCCCAGCCCACGCCGCGCCAGGGATGCTGCTGGAGCAGGGCCCAGGTGTTCTTGAGGACGGCCACGCGCGAGGGCGAGCCCGCCCCTTCCGCCAGCCGCGCCTCGGCCCCGAAGGCATGGCCACTGACCGCCGACCACCAGTGCATGAACTGCCACGAGGCGGCCGTCAGCAGTGGCGTGAGCAGCAGGCTCAGGCGGGCCGGCCCGCGGAGCTGCCGGTCAAACACGCCCCACAGCACCAGCAGCGCGACGCCGAACCACATGCCCGTGCGCGAGGCGCTGAGGACCACGCAGAACAGCAGCAGCCACAGCACGACAGGCAGCAGGGCGCGCAGGGCCGGCCGGCGGCTCCCCCAGCTCTCGCTGAGCCAGACCGCCGCGATGCAGCCCCACAGCAGCAGGCTCGCGAGGTGGTTGGGCTGACGGATGTTCCCCACGGCACGCCCCGGAATGCCCGAGCGTGCGATCCAGGCGGCGTCCGTCCAGTCCGGCACGAAGACCTGCACCAGCGACACGAGGGCGCCCCCGACGGCCGCCAGCAGCAGCCCGAGCGCCAGCCAGCGGCCCCAGGCCAGGCCGTCGGCCGAGGCCGCCGCCCGCGCACCGGCCAGCACCAGGACGCCGGCCATCGCCAGCGCCAGCGCGGGCAGCGCGGTCAGGGCCGTCAGCTTCACCCCCGCCACGGCGCCGAGCACCGCCACGCCGATGGCCATCAGGCCCCAGCGGCTGCGCGGCAGCAGGGCGGCTCCGGCGGAGGCAGTGCGTGGCACGGCCTGCAGCAGCACGCCGCCCCACAGGCCGAGCGCCAGCAGCTGGTTCAGCAGCGTGGTCGAGGGCGCGAGGCTGTAGGCCAGCAAGGAGGGAAGGGTGGCGGCGAGGACGAGGGCAAGGGCGAGCGGATTCACGTCGCGCAGTCTATCCATTCGCGCGCAGGGAGCCACAGGGGTCACACTTCGTCACGGCACAAGGTGCGACGACGCCACGCGGGAGCGCTGCGCACACGCGACAATGTCCGCCTATGCCGCATGACCCGCCACCACCGCCCCGCGGACGACGCCCGGGGGCCGTCTCTTGAAGCCGCCCGCGATCGTCCTGGTGACGACCTCCTTCCCGATCGCCGGTGACGGCAGCGAGGCGGCGGGCTCCTTCGTCGGGGACCTGGCGCTGGAGCTCGCACGCTTCACCGAGGTCCGCGTCGTCTGCCCGGGGCCGACGGACGGGCAGGAGACCTGGGGCCCGGGCGTGGAGGTCTTCCGCTTCGCCGCACCGGCCCAGGCGCTGTCGACCCTCAAGCCCTGGAAGCCCAGCGACTGGCGCTGGATCCTCCGCGTCCTGCGCGGGGGCCTGGCCGCGACGCGGGCCGCCGTGGCGGCGCAGCCCCGCTGCCGGCTCTTCGCCCTGTGGGCACTGCCCTGCGGGGACTGGGCGCGCCGGGTGGCACGCGAGCGCGGCCTCGACTATTCCGTCTGGATGCTCGGCAGCGACGTCTGGAGCCTCGGCCGCATTCCCGTCGTGCGGCAGATCCTCGCGCACACCATCCGCCAGGCCCGCGTCGCCTACGCCGACGGCTACCAGCTGGCCGACGACGCGCAGCGCATCAGCGGCCGGGCCATCGAGTTCCTGCCGAGCACCCGGCGCATCGACAGCCGGGCGATCACCCCGCGCCGCAGCCAGGCGCCGCTGCGACTGCTGTTCCTCGGGCGCTGGCATCCCAACAAGGGGGTGGACCTCCTGCTCGACGCCCTGGCCCTGCTGACTGACGAGGACTGGTCGCGCATCGCGCAGGTGGACATCCAGGGCGGAGGCCCGATGGACGCCCAGGTGCGCAGCCAGGTCGCCGCGCTCGCCGCGGCGGGGCGCCCCGTCCATGCCGGCCGCTACCTCGCGAAGGCCGAGGCCGAGCAGGCCATCCTGGCCGCCGACTGGGTGCTGCTGCCGTCCCGCATCGAGAGCATTCCCGTCGTCTTCTCGGACGCCATCAAGCTCGGCCGCCCGCTGGTGTCGATGCCCGTCGGGGACCTGCCTCGGCTGCTTGCCACCGGCTGCGGCGTGCTGAGCGAGGCGGTGAGCGCCGACGGCTTCGCGCGGGCCCTGCGCGAGGCGCTGCGGGGCGACGTCCAGCCCGATCCGCAGGCCATGCGCGCACTGGCCGAGCAGTTCTCCGTCGAAAACATCGCGCAGCGGCTGCTGGCGCAGTAGACCGGAGATCCCATGTCCGATACCCGCTCCACCTGGGAAGACCGCTCGGCCGCGTATGGCGATCAGCTGACGGGCGTCCTGTTCCGGGGCCTGTCCGCCAGCGCCAACGGCGCCATCGACCAGTGGCATTCCTGGCTGATCGCCACACGCCTGGCCCCCGCGCTGGCGCCGGGCGCCCAGGTGCTGGACGTCGGCTGCGGCTACGGGCGCAACTCGCGGATCCTGCTGAAGGCGCGCCCGGACGTGCAGGCCGTGGGCATGGACCTCTCCAGCAACTACTGCCGCCTGTACCAGGAGGCCGGCGGGCGATGCGTCTGTGCCGACATGGCGCAGATGCCGTTCCCGGCGGCCCGGTTCGACGGGCTCATGGCCATCACCAGCCTCATGTACGCCGGGAGCCAGGCGGCGGCCGTGCTCGCCGAGATGCACCGCATCACGAAGCCCGGCGCGCTGGTCCTCCTCGTCGATCCCGGTGACGAGATCAACCGCCTGATCGCGCGGCTGCGCGGAGGCCGCGCCGCCACCCCGACGGGCGGCTCGGGATTTGCGCGCGAGGGCTATGTCGACCTGATCGGCAAGGCCGGCTTCGAGGTGCTGCAAAAGGGCGGCAACAGCTGGCTGTCGGCCCTGCTGCTGGTGCCCGGATTCGCCACGCGGGAACGCCCCTGGATGCAGTCGCTGCTGCAGGCCACGAGCCGCCGCGACTGCCAGGAGGCGGGCTACGCGGCGCATGCCCTGCATCGCTGGGTGATCGCGAGGCGGCGATGACGTTCTACGACACCCTGCCCGGGGCGCTCGAATGGCTGGTCCGCCTGGCCCTGTTCGCGGCCGTCTGCGCTGCCGTGCTGCTGCATTTCGTCATGGAGCCCGTCCGCTGGAGGCTGGCCTACCTGGACCGTGCGCAGGGCCCGGCGCAGGCGGGCCGGGTGCGCGACATCCTGTTCTGCACGACGGTGGCCACCTACATCTTCCCGTTCAAGATCGGCCTGCCGCTGCGCATGGGCCTGCTGAACCGGCTGGCTGCGATGAACGTCCGGTTCATCGGCACGGTGCTGGCCGTCGATGGCCTGATCTCGCTGGCGGTGTGGGTCCTGGCGGCCATCGTCTGCGTCTGGCTCGGCGCCTTCCAGTGGCAGCCGCCGGTGTATGTCTGGGTCGGCGCGGGCGTGATGCTGACGGTCGTCGTCGTGCTGGGCGTCCGGCGCAAATGGGCCTCGGGCGGGAGCGCGCCATGGAGCCAGGCGATGGCGCTGTTCCGCGATCCCTGGCGCCGCATGTCATGGGCCGGCGCCATTCTCCTGCTCGACGTGAGCCTCTACTGGCTGCGGCACGCGCTGCTCGTGCTGCTGGTCACCGGCCAGATGACATGGGCCCTCGCAGGCGGCTCGGCCGGCCTGGTGGCCACCTTCGCGGGCATCATCTCCGGCCTGCCGATGGGCCTCCTGGGCTATGACGCCAGCCTGCTGGCGCTGCTCGGCGCGGCCGGCGTGCCCATCGGTGACATCATCACGATCATCACACTCAATCGCGCGCTCAACATCGGCATGGCGGTCATGCTGGGCATCCCCGCGGGCATCCGGCTGGGCATCGGCACGGGCCTCGTCGGGATCCTGCGCAAGCTGAAGGACATTGGCAGTGGAAAAGAACGACCATAGAAGCTTCTACACCCAGGAAGCCACGGGCTACGAGGCCACCCGCTACGGCTCCCCGTACGGGCGGCTCTTCCGCGCCGCCCATCTGAAGACCCTCGACGAAGTCCTCGAGCCCGCACAGCAGGTGCTGGACGTGGCCTCGGGCACCGGGCAGCTGCTGCCGGCGCTGGCCAAGTTCGGGCAGCAGGTCGTCGCCATCGATCTGACGCCCGGCATGCTGGAGGAATCCCGCAAGCGCCATGCCCATGACAGCCGGATCACCTACGCCGTCGGCGACGCCTCCCGGCTGCCCTATCCCGACCATTCCTTCGACATCGTGGCCAGCGCTCGCTTCCTGCACCTGTTCGAACCCGATCGCCAGGCCGCCTTCATCGCGGAGATGGCGCGGGTGCTGCGTCCGGGCGGTCTGCTGGTCGTGGACTTCTACAGCTCCGACGCCCGCCGGCTGTTCTGGCTGCCCATCGCCCTGTACCGGTTCCTGGCCCGCAAGCGCCCGGAGAACGACTACCGGGTGGATCTCGCCTTCGCCCGCAAGACCCTCGTGGACCTGGGGCTCCGCCCCGTCGCCACCCGCGGCCTGGGCAATTTCCTCATGCTGCCGCTGCTGTGGCTGCCGCTTCGATGGCAGGTCGGCATGGCCGTGTGGCTGGGCAAGCGCCTGCCGCAGCTTTCGGAGCAGTTCCTGATGGCTGCGCGCAAGCCTTGAGCGCCGCCGGCAAGGCGCAGAGCCTGGCGCGCGTCGTGCTGCTGGCACCGGGCGTCTGGGAGCCGCTGACCGAGGGCCGCAAGCTCTACGTGACGGATCTGGCGGCACAGCTTCGCGCGTCGGGGCTGCAGGTGGACGTCCTCAATGGCGAGCGCGATGCCGGCGGGATGCGCGCCATCCTCCAGTGCCTACGTCAGCTGCGCCAGCGCTGCGCCAGCCGTCCGCGCCCGGACGGCGTGGTCGTCTTCCCCTATGGCACCTTCACCGGTGCGCGCCGCTGGGCCAACGAGCTCCTCCTGCGCGCGGCGGCGGCGATCGGGCGTCTGTACGGCGTTCCCACCGTGCCCTTGTTCTACAGCTGCGCCGGCCTGTCGCTCGACCACCTCGACCGCCACTTCGCCCCCTGTCTGGCCGTCGGCGCTGCGCAGGGCGGCATCACGGCGGTGGAGCTGGCCATCTCGCGCCGGATCCAGCCTTGGCGGGTCTTGCAGGACGCGCCGCGCCAGCTGCTGTTCATGTGCGGCTACCAGCATCCCACCGAGGACGCGCTGCATGGCGTCCTGTACGAGCGGGGCCTGATGGACCTGCTGCAGGCCGGCGACGCCATCGCCCGCGACGGCTTCGAGCTCACGGTCGCCATTCCCTTCCTGCGGGACGCCGGCATGCGCGCCCGCCTGCAGGCGCTGGTCGCCCAGCACTGCCCGGAGCTGACCGTGCATCTGATGCAGAGCGTGGACGCGGGCGAGGTCTTCAGCGGCTTCGACGCCTTCGTCTTCCCCTACCACGTCAACCACGCGGTGTTCGTGCCGACCTCCCTGCTGGAGGCCATGACCGCCGGCATTCCCGTGGTGACCGCCGACCTGCCCATGTACCGCGCGCTGACACGCGGCCCCGAGGGACCTCGCTGCGGCTTGTATGCACCCGGCGACATCCGCGGGCTGGCCGCGTGCGTGGCGGACTTGCGGCGGGACTATGCCGGCGCCGTCGCGCTGGCGGACCGCACGGCGCGACGGCTGCGCGACCCGGACCGCATGGCCCGCAGTGCGCAGACGGTGCTGGATCAGCTCAGCCCAGGAGCTCGCGCACCGTCGCGATGATGCGCTCCACGTCCTCGTCGCTCAGCTTGGCCGACAGCGGCAGGCTGACCGTCTGACGGCCGATGGCCATGGCGTGCGGCCACTGCTCCGGGCGCCAGCCGAAGCGGTCCTGGTAGTACGGATGCTCGGGGATGGAGAGGTAGTGAACGCCGGTGCCGATCCCGGCCGCGTTCATGGCGTCCAGGAACTCATCGCGGGAGAGGCGGCATCGCGCCGCATCGACCAGGATCGTGAAGAGGTGGTAGCCATGCCGAGTGTCCGGCTCGGGCGCGGCAGGCAGGCCGATGGGCAGGTCCGCGAAGGCCTGCATGTAGCGGTCCCAGACGACCTGCCGGCGCTCCCAGCTGACATCGACGCGCGCCAGCTGGTGGATGCCCAGCGCGGCCTGCATGTCCATCATGTTGTACTTGAAGCCGCACTCGACGACCTGGTAGTGGCGGTAGCCCTTGTCGCCGAAGCGATGCCAGGCGTCCTTGCTCATCCCGTGCAGGGCCAGCACCTTGGCGCGCGCGATCTGCTCGGCATTCCCGCCGAGGATCATGCCGCCCTCGCCCGTCACCACGTTCTTGGTCACGTAGAAGCTGAAGCAGCCGAAGTCGCCGTGCGTGCCCGCTTTGCGGCCGTGGTACTCCGTCTCGATCGCGTGGGCGCAGTCCTCGATGACCACGAGCTGGTGCTTGCGGGCGATCGCGAGGATGGGGTCCATGTCACAGGAGCGCCCGGCGAAGTGGACCGGCAGGATGGCCGCGGTGCGTGGCGTGATCGCCGCCTCGATGGCCGCCGGGTCGATGTTCATCGTCACGGGGTCCACGTCGGCCAGCACCGGCGTGAGGCCCGCGTGGATGATGGCGTTCACCGTGGCGCAGAAGGTCAGCGGCGTGGTGATGACCTCCGCGCCGGGCGGCAGCCGGGCCGCGACCATGCTGACGTGCAGGGCCGCCGTGCAGGAGTTGACGGCGGCCACCTGCGAGGCCGGCACGCCCTTGTAGCGGGCGAAGTCCTGC
This sequence comes from Burkholderiaceae bacterium, assembly GCA_041912595.1. GTDB lineage: Bacteria > Pseudomonadota > Gammaproteobacteria > Burkholderiales > Burkholderiaceae_C > Roseateles_B. The sequence goes on along the minus strand of JAYRMR010000020.1, from coordinate 23,870 downwards.
TCGAACTGCGCGACGCGCGGACCGGTGCCCAGCCAGCCGGATTGCAGGCAGGCATTGAGCTCGGCAATCTCGTCCTCGCCGATGGCGGGAGAACCGAAAACGAGGAACTTCTTGGCATCCATGGTCAGGGCCCTGTCGTGTCAGCGGTCAAGGGAGGGGGTCGATCGGCGCAACGATGCCAGGCGGCACTCAGTCGCGCCCGCGGTACATCAGGGCGGTGATCTGCTCGGAGATCAGCCCCATCAGAAACACCATCACGCTGCCCGTGTACAGCAGCGCGCTCATGTTGGTGAAGCGGCCGGTGTGCACCCATGTCCAGCCGTACCAGAACGAGGCCAGCGAGAACAGCACCAGCGCGATGGGCGCGAAGATCTTCAGCGGCGAGAACAGCGTGCCGATCTTGAAGATGATCAGCAGGAAGCGGGTCCCGTCGCGCATCAGGCGGATGTGGCTCTGCCCGATGCGACGTGCCGCGTGAATGGGCACGTAGGCCACCGAGTAGCCGGCCCGGAAGAAGGCCATGGTGCTCGTGGTCGGGTAGGAGAAGCCGTTGGGCAGCAGGTAGAGGAACTCCCGGAACTTGTCGGCGCGCACGGCCCGGAAACCGGAGGTGAGGTCCTCCACGCGATGGCCGGTCATCCAGCTGGCGAGGCGGTTGTAGAAGCCGTTCGCCAGCCCGCGGCCCACGCTGGCCTGCGAGCCCTTCTGGCGGGCACCCACGACGAGGTCATGTCCGGACTCGATGAGCGCCAGGAGGCGCGGGATGTCCGCCGGGTCGTGCTGCCCGTCGGCGTCCATGAACACGATCACCTCGCCGCTGGCCGCGCGGGCGCCCGTCTTGATCGCGGCGCCGTTGCCCTTGCTGTAGGGGTGGCTGACCACCCGGGCGCCGGCTTCCGTGGCGACCGCCGCCGTGGCGTCCGAGGAGCCGTCGTTCACGACCACCACCTCCGCCTCGGGCAGGAGCTCGCGCAGCCGGGCGACCGTCGCGCCGACGGCGGCGGCTTCATTCTTGGCGGGCAATACGACACTGAGGCGGGTCATCATGGGGCTCACAAGGCATCCGGTACATCATGGGGCAGCCTGCCCGGGAGGCGTCAGCCTGCCAGGTCCTTGCGCAGGCGATCCGCCCATTCTTTCATGCCGTGCTCTTCGAGATCGCGCAGCACGGCCTCGATCATCGGATCGCCCGCAGGGACCCGCCGCAAGGCCTTCAGGTAGTAGGCGTAGGCCTTCTCCGGCTCTTTCGACTGATAGAGGATGAAGTTCGCCAGATTGGCCAGCTCGACACCCGTGAGATCGAACCGCGCCGCGTAGGCCATGGCCACCCGCACCATCTGGTGGGAGTCCAGCGCCACGCCCTTGTTGACGTTGCCGATCATGATCCAGAGCACGTCCCGGCCCTCCGGGGAGAAGCTGGCATGCTCGATCCGGTGCACCAGGGTGTCCCAGTCGGCGTCGGGCTTCGCCCCCTGCATGGTCTTGAGCGTGATCAGGTCCGCCAGCGCGATCAGCTCGTCGCGCAGATCGGCGGCCTTCTGGCAGCTGTTCACGGCCAGGCTGTACATGGGGTGGTCCGTCTCGCCGCCGCTGCGCAGGTAGTAGGTCTTGCACAGCAGCTGCCAGGCCCGCCCGGACTGGGGCGCCCAGTCCGGCCCCTGGAGCGCGAACTGGAACGACGATCCCCAGATGCTGGCCCGGATGTACGTCAGCGTGCACAGCGTGGCCATCAGCGCCAAGACCAGGATGGCGCCCACGCCACGGGACGGCTTGAGGCGGTCCGCCAGGAGGCAGGCCCCGTCAGCCAGTGCCAGCAGGAAGCCGATCAGCGGGAAGTGGTTGCGATGCTCGAAGGCCAGCTCGAGATTGAGCACATTGCTCGTGAGGAAGTGGCCCATGAAGAAGAGCATCACCCCGGCCGCGAACACCGGGCGGCGCGCCCGCAGGGCCCAGGCCAGGCCCAGCAGACCCGCCAGCAGCAGCAGGGACAGCAGCGTCGTGGGAGGACTCAGCAGGCCGCGCGAAGGCTCCAGCTGGTCGTAGTAAAACGGCATGCTCTGCGGCAGCGGCCACAGCATCTGCCCCAGGTACATGACCAGGATGCGCGCCTCGGTCAGCAGCCGCTCGAGGCTCGAGAAACTGCGCCAGGTATAGGGCTCGGAGGTCCAGTAACGGGGCACCACAAGCAGCAGGAAGGCCGCGGTGCCGAGGCCCACGAGGACCTGGTAGCCACGGCGCCAACGCGCGGCCACCCGAGGGTCGCCGGCCCGGAATTGAAGCACCGTCAGCTCCAGAATCCAGGTGTAGCCAGGCAGCAGGAGCACATCTTCCTTGCACAGCAGCCCGAGCACGCCGCTCACCGCTGCAAAAATCCAGTAGCGCAGGCTGGGCCGGCCATCGATCTGGGCCGATCGGGCATTCAGGTAGGACCACAGGCCGAGCACCACGAAGAAGGTGCCTAACGTCTGCATTCGCTGCACCACGTACAGCACGGACGACACCTGCAGCGGGTGGGCGCCCCAGGCGAGCGCGACGACGAGCGCCACCACTTCCGCACGCTGCGGCGCCCATTGCGCCACCAGCAGCAGCCGGCGAACCATCGCCGCCAGCGCCAGGATGGTCAGCCCATGCAGCAGCAGATTGGTGTCCCTGAAGGCCGTCGCATCCAGGCCGGCGCGCAGGTGGTCCAGCGCGAAACTGAGCATCGCCAGCGGCCGCGACCCGTGTCCGGGCTCGTAGCTGAAGGTGGCGCGCGTCACGGCCGACCAGGTGAACTCCGACAGATGCACCTTGGCGTTGTCGACAATGTTCGGATGGTCGTCAAACAGGAATTCGGCGGTGCGACCAGGCCACAGGACAGCAAGAGAGACGAAACAGCACAGGCTCAGCAGCAGAGCCCAGTAGGAGCGTTTCATGTTCAGAGCGATGCGCAGCCGGCCGGCTTGTAGAACCGGGCCTCGGCGTCAGACTTGCAGGCCCAGACGCCGCTCGAATTGCGGCTGTACAGGATCTTCTTGCCCGTGACGCCCGGCGTGCCCTTGATCGTGCAGGTGATGGCGGGATCGGCGTTGCCGGTCGATTCAGGGGCGGCGACGGCGATGTCGGAGCAGTTGGGCGTCACGCCCTGGAGCCCCAGGTTGGCCGGCACGAAGTCCGCATCCGGTCGATGTTCGTTGAGCAGGATCTCGTAGTTCTGGATGCCAGGCCGGATGTCGGACATGCCCGCACTCACGGCGGCCTTGCCGGCGTAGTCCTGGTAGACCGGGAAGGCGATCGCGGCCAGGATGCCGAGAATGGCCACGACGATCATCAGTTCGATCAGGGTGAATCCTCGTTGTTCGCGCATGGTCACCTCCTGCCAGAACACTGTCACTATAAAAAAAGCCCCGGACATGCCGGGGCTTCGTCATCCTACTGCGAAAGCAGTGGATCAGCAGCCGTTGGGCTTGTACTTGGCGTTCAGCGCCGCGGGGGTGGAGCAGCTCCAGGCGCCAGCGGTGGAACGGGTCAGGGTCACGGTGGTGCCGTTGACCTTGGGGTTGCCCTTCACGGTGCAGACGATCGTGCCGGCGCCGGTACCGGCGGTGTACGTCGTGGAGACGGTGCAACGGGTCGTGGTGGCTTGCAGGCCGATGTCAGCAGCGCCGGTGATCGACTTGGCTTCGTTGACACGGACTTCGAACTGGGTCTTGCCCGGGGTGATTTCAGCCAGGCCGGCGGTCACTTGCGACTTGGCCATGTAGTCTTGGTAAGCCGGCAGGGCGACGGCAGCCAGAATGCCGATGATCGCCACGACGATCATCAGTTCGATCAGGGTGAAACCTTGTTGGACGCGCTTCATATAAAACTCCTACGAGCAATGAAAGAGGGGTTGGGACAGCCCCCCTGGATGCAGGGGTCGTGCCAGCCAGACATTGTGCGGTTCAGCGGGGAAATGTCACGCTCGTTAGCCCTTGAACTGACCATTTTTGTCAGTTCAGTTGGCGCGATTGGTCGAGTCGTCCTCTCGCTGACAAAAATCGTCAGCGCCAGACGTTGCAGAAGGTAAGCAAGGTCTCCAGACCCCACCCGACCCAGCCGGCGCGCCACCAGAAAAACGGCGGCTCCGCCCCCCCCCCCTGCGGCACCGGCCAAGGGAACTTGCCTGCCCGCCGCGCTGGGCAGAGCGGCCAGGGATGTCACGGGAGCGGGCATCCGGCGCCGGCCGGACCGCTGTCAGCGGTCTGTCGTGGGTGTGTGGGGAAAAGGGCGATGGGTGCGGCAGGTCGGTCGCCAGGCAGCGACGCGCACCGGCCGCCTCACAGCTGCATCAGCTGCCCGGCGTATAGGGCGGTGACGCGGTGGCGCTCATCCAGCGCATGGATGGCCTGCATGACAGGCTCGATCTCACCCGGCTTGATGTGGGTGATGAACACCTCGGCCGGCTGAGACAGCTGGCGCAGTTCGAGCGCCAGCGAACGTGGGCACAAATGCTGGGAAATGCGCGCCAATTCGCACTCATCGTCGCCGAACGCGGTCTCGATGACGAGCTGGGCCACCCTGATCTGGGCCAGCCGCGCCCACAAGGCGGGGTTCGGGCCGGTGTCGCCGGTGAAGACCCAGTGCCCCGCCTCACCGCCATCGACGGCAAAGCCACAGGCCGGAACGGTATGGGAAGCGCTCAGGACTTCGACGGTGCGGCGGCCGAAGGTACGACGCTCGCCAATGGCCAGCGGCCGGAACTGCAGGGCCGGGCGCTCCGGGTCTGGCAGCCGGGTGAAATCGGGCCAGATGACCCCGTTGAAGAGATGCTGGCGCAGCGCCTCGAGGGTCTCGGGCAGGGCATGCACCTGGATCGGCGGGCGACCCACCTGCATCCGCAGGCGCATCACGGAATCCGCCAGCAGCGGAATGCCCAGGACGTGATCCAGATGGGAATGGCTGACGAGAATGTGGTCGATCCGGGCGAGCGCCGCCAGTTCCAGGTCGCCCACGCCCGTGCCTGCGTCAATCAGGACGTCGTCATCGAGCAGGAAGGCGGTGGTCTTGTAGCCGGCGGCAATGGCGCCGGAACAGCCCAGGACGCGGATGTTCATGAAGGACTCAAGGCAGGGGCACGCGGGGATCCCGCCTCGGCGGTCTAGGCCGGCTTCAGCGCGGGATCGGGTGCTGGCAATGTACGCCGGGGGTTCGGGCCTGGGTAGCGTCGAAGTCCCGATTCAGCCGGCTAATTGGACGGGTGACGATTGCAGTCGGCAGGGCCGTGAACTCCTGCACGGCCACCCGTCGGCCCGGCGAGGCACAGGGGCCCGCACCTGCCGGCAGCGCCGCTCAGGCCTGCAGGAACTGCATCTGGGTGCCGGCCAGCTCGATCACATCGCCGCTCTTGAGGGCGATGGATTCGCCCACGAGGGGGCCGCCATTGATGGTCGGGCGGGCGTGCCCTTCCACATGCGCCAGCACATAGCCGCTGGGGCGCTTGGTGATGGAGGCCACCTGCACGCCCGGCTTGCCCACGGTGGTGACCACCTTGGTCAGGCTCACCTCGCGGCCAGCCGCCGCGCCGTTGAGCACCTTGATGGAGGCCGGGTTGGTGTTCGCGGCGGTCGGCATGCTGCCGAAGCCGGAGGGCAGGCCAAAGCCGGTCGGCGACGTCGCCCCCGGCTTCAGGATCATGGTCTTCTCGTAGTCGGCGTTTTCCTCGACCAGATACCGGATCTTGTACTTGCCGACTTCCACCACATCGTTGTTGGCCAGCAATTGCTTCTTGATGGCCTTGCCGTTGATGTAGGTGCCGTTGGTGGAGTTGAGGTCCTCGATGAAGACATCCGCCCCGACCATCTGCAGCACGGCATGCTCGCCGCTGACCGCCAGGTTGTCGATGACGATGTCGTTGTAGGGGCGACGACCGAGCGTGGTCTTGTCCTTGGTGACCTGGACTTCCTTGATCACCACGCCGTCGAGCGAAACCACCAGCTTGCCCATTGTTGACCTCAAATCTATTTGCTTCCAGGCCGAAGCCCGCCGCATTGTCTCAAATGCCTGCTGCCGGGTAAGCAGTCACTCACTTGCGTCCGAAAGGCCACCATGGCCGAGCGCCCGCCTTGGAGCGCCCCTCGGCCCGAGCCAGGACGATCGCAATATTATCCTTGCCGCCCATGTCATTGGCCGCGTCAATGAGGGACAGGGTCGTTTCGGACAACGAGGCATTGCGAAGCAGCAACTGTGCCAGGGCAGCGTCATCCAGCATGTCGGAGAGGCCGTCGGAGCACATCAGGAAGAGGTCGCCGGGCTGGACTTCGTGCTCATGGAGTTCCAGCAGCACGGTGTCCTCGACACCGACGGCGCGGGTCACCAGGTTCTTGTTGCTCGAGAAGACAGCCTCTTCCGGGGTCAGCAGGCCGGCATCGAGCTGTTCCTGGAGCAGGGAATGGTCGCGGGTGAGCTGGGTCAGCTGCCCGCCCCGCAGGCGGTAGGCCCGGGAGTCGCCCACATGGCCCAGCAGCAGGGTCTCCCCGCGGAACACGGACAGCACGAGCGTGGTGCCCATGCCGGCATACCGCGGGTTGGTGTTGGCGGCGTTGAAGATGGCGCGGTTGGCGTTGTCCACGCAGATGTCCATGGCACGCTTGACGTCCGGGACCGGGGCAACGGCTCCGCCTTCGCGCAGCCAGCGCCCCAGCTCCGACTTGATGAAGCTGGTGAGCATCTGGCTGGCGACTTCGCCCGCGTTGTAACCCCCCATGCCGTCCGCCAGCACGGCGAGCTGGGCCGCCTCGTCCACGGCGACGGAGTCCTCGTTGTTGTCACGGGCTCGGCCGACGTCGGTCGCGCTGAAGAACTCCAGACTCATGCTTGGGAATCTTTCGGTGGCTGGGAGGCGGCATTCTGCACCGGATCCTGGCCACTGAGGCGCAGTGTTTGTGCGAATGCCTCGGTGCCAGACGGGATTTCCGACGCCTGCAGGGGCGGCGCCGGCTCGTGGGGCAGTGCCTGCAGGACGGCTTCGAGGTCCTGCGCGAACTGCTCGCCATTCGGATAGCGCAGTTCCGGACGCTTTTCGAGGGCCAGGGCCAGCACCAGGGCCAGGGCCTCGGGGAGATCGGGCCGGAAGTTGCGCACGTCCGGCGGCACTTCATTGGCGATCCGGTACATCAGCTTGGCCATGGACTCGGCCTGATGCGGCAGGTGCCCCGTGAGCAGCTGGAAGAGGAGGACGCCCAGCGAATAGAGGTCGCTGCGGCCGTCCACGTGCAGGCCTGCCAGCTGCTCGGGCGACATGAACGAGGGCGTGCCGAGCACGAGGCCCGTCCGCGTGCGGCTGCCATCGGCGATGCGCGCGATGCCGAAGTCCATGAGCTTCACGCTGTGGCTGACGCGGTCCAGCATGATGTTCGCCGGCTTGATGTCCCGGTGCACGACGCCGTGGCTGTGGGCGTAGTGCAGGGCACGCGCCAGCCGCGCCACGAGGGCCAGCACCTCGGTCACCGGCAGCAGCTCCGCGGCCCGGGTGAAGTGGCTGAGATCGCGGCCCAGGACGTATTCCATGGCGATCCAGGTGTCACCGTCGGCCTCGCCGGCATCCAGCACCCGAAGGATGTCCGGGTGATGCAGGTGGGAGGCGGCCCGCGCCTCGCGCATGAAGCGGGCCCGGACATCCGCCAGGTCCTCCTGCGAGAACTCGCGCTGCAGGGCCAGGCGCTTGACCGCCAGCTGCTGGCCGCTGCGGCGGTCCGTGGCCTTGTAGACGATGGCCATGGCCCCGCGGCCAATTTCGTCACCGAGCTCGAAACGGGCGTTGAACGCCGGCGACGGCGACGGCAGGGCGGACGCGGCCGGCAGAGCAGCGGCAGGGAGAGGGCCCCCGGCCGGCGGGGACGCCGCCAGCGTCTCGGGCGAGGCCGCCTCAGGCGGCTTGCGGCTGCCGAACCACCGCTGGAAGAAGCTGGGCTGGTTCAAGGCAGGCTTTCTGGGGGGTCAGGCCGCGGCCGTGCGGCGCTGCGCCAGCCACTTCCCGCTGGCCAGGACCACGAGGGCGCCCACGGCACCGCTGAGGTACTGCATCCAGGCGGGCACGGAAGGCGCCGCGCCCGGCTTGCTGGGCACCTCGTGGGGCAGGACGTGCAACAGCGCGGGGTCGTCGATGGCCATGCTGCCGGCGATCCAGCCGAGCAGCATGGCACCAAAGGTGATCACGAGCGGGAAGCGATCCATGAGCTTGATGACCAGCTGGCTGCCCCACACGATGATGGGGATCGACACCAGCAGGCCCAGCACCACGAGCACCATCTCGTTGCCCTCGCCCGCCGACTCCGCGGCGCCGGCAATCGCGATGACGTTGTCCAGGCTCATCACGAAATCCGCCACGATGACCGTCTTGACGGCCGCCCAGAGGCGGTCGCTGGCCTGGATCTCGTGCCCGCCGTCGTCCTCGGGCAGCATCAGCTTGATGCCGATCCACAGCAGCAGCGCGGCGCCGGCGATCTTCAGATAGGGAATCTGCAGCAGGGTCAGGGCGAAGAAGATCAGCACCACGCGCAGCAGGATGGCCCCGACGGTGCCCCACAGAATGCCCTGGCGGCGCTGCGCATCCGGCAGCTTGCGGCAGGCCAGGGCGATCACCACGGCGTTGTCCCCCCCGAGGAGGATGTCGATCATGATGATCTGGGCCACGGCCAGCCAGAAGTCGGGGGTCAGAAAGGAATCCATGTGAGCGTCAGGTGCTAGGAAGGGATCTTAGTGGTTCGGGCCGCCAACGGGGGGATCAGTGCCCGCTGCCATCCTCTGCTTCATCGAGGGCGGCACGCCGGGCGCGACGCGCCAGGGCCGTGCCCACGGCCACGACGCCCACGGCGCAGGTGATGCTCACGGCGTAGTCCAGGCCGTGCATGTGCGCCTCGAACCAGTCGTGGATGGCCAGGTCCGTCACCGCCATCTCGCCGGCCACGAAGCCCAGCAGCGCGGCGCCCAGCGTGATGATGAAGGGGTAGTTCTGCATCAGCTTCAGCAGCAGGGTGCTGCCGAAGATGATCAAGGGAATCGACAGGCCCAGGCCCAGGACCAGCAGCAGGGTCCGGGCCTGCTCCGGCGCGCTGTTGGCGGCGGCGGCCACGGCGATGACGTTGTCCAGGCTCATCACGAGGTCCGCGACCAGGATGGTGCGCACGGCGGCCATCAGGCTGCTGCCCGCCTTCACGTCGTCGCCCTCGTCGTCACCGGCCAGCAGCTGCACGCCGATCCACAGCAGCAGGAGCGAGCCGACGAGCTTGAGATAGGGGAACTGCAGCAGGCTGACGGCGAAGAGCGTCAGCACCACCCGCAGCACGATGGCGGCGCCGCTGCCGGCGAAGATCGCCTTCTTCTGCTGATGGGCCGGCAGGTTGCGCGCGGCGAGGGCGATCACCACGGCGTTGTCGCCCGACAGCAGGATGTTCACCCAGATGATCTTGAGCAGGGCGATCCAGAAGGCGGCAGAGGTCAGGTCCATCAGGAAACTCCAGGAGCAGGCGGCAGGCCTGCGGGGATGCTGGGCAGATTGTCGCGGCGGACGGCCGTCGCGCGGGCAGCCTGCAGTGTCGCCGCGGCACCACTTCTGCCGGCTTCGTGCAACTACGCAGGCCGCGACGACAAAAAAAGCCGCCCGAGGGCGGCTTTCTCGCAGGAAGCGGCTGTGATTACAGCAGCGACTTCAGGATGCGGCCCATCTCGGACGGGTTGCGGGTCACCTTGAAACCGCACTCTTCCATGATGGCCAGCTTGGCGTCGGCCGTGTCGGCACCGCCGGAGATCAGCGCGCCGGCGTGGCCCATGCGCTTGCCCGGAGGGGCGGTGACGCCAGCGATGAAGCCGACGATGGGCTTCTTCATGTTGGCCTTGCACCAGCGGGCGGCTTCCGCCTCGTCCGGGCCGCCGATCTCGCCGATCATGATCACGGCGTCGGTGTCCGGATCGTCGTTGAAGGCCTGCATCACGTCGATGTGCTTCAGGCCGTTGATCGGGTCGCCACCGATGCCGACGGCGGAGGACTGGCCGATGCCCAGTTCGCTCAGCTGAGCCACGGCTTCATAGGTCAGCGTGCCGGAGCGCGAGACGACGCCGATGCGGCCCTTGCGGTGGATGTGACCGGGCATGATGCCGATCTTGATCTCATCCGGGGTGATCAGGCCGGGGCAGTTCGGGCCCAGCAGCAGCGTCTTCTTGCCGCCGGCCGCTTCCTTGGCCTTCATCTTGTTGCGCACTTCTAGCATGTCACGGACGGGGATGCCTTCCGTGATGCAGATGGCCAGGTCCAGATCGGCTTCGACGGCTTCCCAGATGGCGGCAGCAGCGCCGGCGGGCGGCACGTAGATCACGGACACCGTGGCGCCGGTCTGGCCGGCGGCTTCCTTGACGGTGGCGTAGATGGGGATCTCCGAGAACTTCTCGCCCGCCTTCTTGGGGTTCACGCCGGCGACGAACGCGTTCTTGCCGTTCGCATAGGCCTGGCAGCCCAGCGTGTGGAATTGACCGGTCTTGCCCGTGATGCCCTGGGTGATGACCTTGGTGTCCTTGTTGATGTAGATGCTCATGGTTCTATTCCTTGCTGGGCTTACTTGACGGCAGCGACGATCTTGGTGGCGGCTTCGGCCATCGAGTCGGCGGCGATGATGGGCAGGCCGGATTCGGCCAGCATCTTCTTGCCCAGTTCTTCGTTGGTGCCCTTCATGCGGACGACCAGCGGCACGGACAGGTTCACGGCCTTGCAGGCGGTGATCACGCCCTCGGCGATGGTGTCGCACTTCATGATGCCGCCGAAGATGTTGACCAGAATGCCCTTCACGGACTTGTTCTTCAGCATGATCTTGAAGGCCTCGGTCACCTTCTCGGCCGTGGCGCCACCGCCGACGTCCAGGAAGTTGGCCGGCTCGCCGCCGAACAGCTTGATGGTGTCCATCGTGGCCATGGCCAGGCCGGCGCCGTTCACCAGGCAGCCGATGTTGCCGTCCAGGGAGATGTAGGCCAGGTCGAACTTGGAGGCCTCGACTTCAGCGGGATCTTCCTCGTCCAGATCGCGGTAGGCGACGATCTCGGGGTGACGGAACAGGGCGTTGGCGTCGAAGTTGAACTTGGCGTCCAGGGCCATCAGGTTGCCCTTGGAGTCGCAGTTCAGCGGGTTGATTTCCACCAGCGACGCGTCGGTCTCCATGTAGCACTTGTAGAGCTTGGCGAAGATGTCGACAGCCTGGTCGACCGAGCCGCCGGTCAGGCCGATGGCGGTGGCGATCTTGCGGCTTTGCTCAGCGGTCAGGCCGGTCAGCGGGTCGATCATCTCGGTGATGATCTTCTCGGGGGTCGAGTGGGCGACTTCCTCGATGTCCATGCCGCCTTCGCTCGAAGCGATGAAGGCCACCTTCTGCGTGCCGCGATCCGTGACCAGCGAGACGTACAGCTCGTTCTTGATGTCGGCGCCGTCCTCGATGTACAGGCGGCGGACCTTCTGGCCTTCCGGGCCGGTCTGGTGCGTGACCAGCTGCATGCCCAGGATCTTCTCGGACAGCGCCTTCACGTCGTCCAGGGTCTTGGCGACCTTCACGCCACCGCCCTTGCCACGGCCACCGGCGTGGATCTGGGCCTTGACCACCCAGACCGGACCGCCCAGCTTCTGGGCCGCTTCAACGGCTTCTTGCACCGTGAACGCGGGAATGCCGCGCGGCACCGGCACGCCGAACTGGCGCAGGATTTCCTTGCCCTGGTACTCGTGAATCTTCATGGGGAGGTCTCGCTTGATGGATAGTCAGGAAAGGTTGCCGTTACCGGCGGCAGGCGGGGTCACCGCCGCGCCGCGATACCAGCGAGGGTAATGAGTTTGCACCACCGCACCGTCGCTGCGAAGTGCATGGCAGCGGTCGATCTGGAAGGGCGGCGTGCCATCTTCCGCACCTTCGCGGACATCCAGCACCACGCCCGCGAAGGCCTGGATCACCGCGGTCGGGAGATGCTGGCAGAGTTCCGTGAGATGGGTGCAGCCCTTGACGCCGGCGAGCCGCTGCTTGACCGCGGCCCGGAAGCCCGTCATCAGGTTCAGGCCCACCAGTTGCCGGTAGGCGTCGCCGTGCTGGTCGCACTGGCCGGGATAGGGCATCCAGCGGGTGCTGGAGCTGGCGGCCAGGATGTCCAGGTGGCGGTCGACCACCAGCCACAGCAGCATGTCGTGCACCGGCTCGCCGGCACGCCGGATGCCACCGGCCAGGGGGATGTCACGCGTCTTGCTGTCCTGCAGCTCCGCCTCGACCTCGAACAGGCCGTCGGCGCGCGAATACACCTGCACCGCGATGGCGCGGCGATGCATCAGCTGACGCTCGGGGCTGGGGGACAAGGACGACATGAAGCAGGGGCAGTGCAAAGGCGCAAAAAACGGCCCGCAGGCCTCGTCAGACCGGCGGGCGCGCTCGCGCAGGCCGCCAATGTAGCATGTTGCGCTGCACCAAGCCTGTCACGAGGCTGTCGTGGCGCCTCATCCTGGTGCGACGACCGGGTCGCTGCCAGGATGCCGATGCACCGTTCAGAGCCCGGTGATCCCCGTCCATCGTCGCCCCTCGCCGTCAATCGTCTTCGGCGCGCAACACACGGCGCACCACGTCCGACGAGAAGCCCCGTGCGGCAAGAAAGCGCATCTGTTTGGCGCGACTCGCCGCGTCCACCGGCGGATCGCCCCCGAATTTGCGCCGCCAGACCTCGCGCGCGCGCGCCAGCTCGCTGTCCTTGAGGCGGGCCTGCTGCTCCTCGTCCGGCGCGACGCCCAGCTGGCGGAGCTCCTGCTGGATGCGCCGGTTCCCGTAACGGGACGCCCGGGCGTTGATGCGGGACTCCACGAGGCGCGCCTCGCTCAGATAGCCCCGCTCCTGCAGCCACAGGAGCAGCTGCTCGACCGCCTCGGCCCGTGCCTGCTGGCGCTCATCGTCCCGGACCGCCGCCCAGGCCTCGGCACTGGGGGCAGGGCGCGCGCGGCGCCCCGATGGGCTGACCGGAGGCCGAGCACCCGGCGTCGGATGGCGAGAACGCTCATGCGCGGGGCGCCCGCTGCGGATCTGCGCCGTGCGGGGTGTTCCGTCTCCGGTTTCGTCGCCGGTTTCGTCGCTGGCTGCGTCACCGAGGAACGTGACACCCGCCCGTCGGAGGCCAGGGTCACCAGCGCCCCCTTCCCGAGGCCGCCCCCAGGTCTGCGGATGGTTCGGTAGCTCGTCCGGCAGCCCGTCCGGCGCCTCATCCAGCATCACCTGGCCGACCATCGCCCATGCGCCAGGCTCATCGGCCCAGTCCGCCAGGAAGGACTCGAGCTCACCCTCGGCCCAGTCTTCGTCCAGGTCAAAGCCGCCCACACCGCGGGATGAGGGACGCGAGGCCGGGTCCGGCGTGCCAGAGGCATCGCCACGACGCGACTGCAGCGCACCGGGCGGGGTCGACGCAGCGGCAGGATGCTCAGGATCGGCCGATGAACGTGCCCCGGGGACCGGCGACGCCTCGTGCGCCTCGACCCAGGCCTGCAGTTCCTGGAGCTCCGCGAGACGCAGCAGCTTGCGCCGCAGTTCGGCCACGCTGTGCTCGCGCTGGGCCAGCAGCGCGATGGCGCGCGCCTTCAGGCTGAGAGGGGATGATCGGCGGGCCATGGGCGGTTCAGCGCGTTCGACGGCCGTGCCAGCGAAGGGGCGAACCCGCCCTCATTGCGTCGCCGGTCGGCCGGGCGAGCGGGACGTCAGCCAATGTCATCGGGGTGCCGAGGGCGCGCCGGCAGTTCGGAGGGCGCAGCGCCAGCCGGCAGCTGCAGGGGCAGGCCCTGGCGCCGGTCGACGGGCATGGCGGCTCGGCCCGGCAGCGGCGCTTGCGGATCACAGCGCCAGGCCGGGGCCGGCTGCTGGTCCGACCAGTACTCATCGATCTGCTGGATCAGGCCGTCACGGACATGGAAATAGCTGTTGGCGTAGAAGTTGCTGCCGTCCTGCTCCACGCGCACGAGGCTCAGCACGCGTCCATCCATCAGCGTTTGCAGGTCAATCAGGTGGATGGTCCAGCCTTCCGGGTAGACCGCGTTCACGTGAACGATGGCCTCGCCCCCTCGAAAACGCTCCTGCGTGGCCCACCAGAGGCATTCGGCGTGCGGCGCCAGCAGCGCCTGGGCGTCGGCCCAGCGCCGGGCTTGGTAGAGCGCCCAGAAGCGCTGCACGATGGCACGCGCCTCAGCACCAGACGGCAGCGAAGGGCGTCGGGCGGGAGACGACGCCGCCGGGGCCTCATCATCAGACGGGGATTGCGTGACCATGTCGCTTCATCGTGCCATGGAAGCGTTGAAGGACGGCAGTGACCGCCGGGCCTGGCTTCCACGAGGCGGCGACGGCGACTTTGACGGTGAAGGTGACTGCGACCGTTGCGGCGGTACTCGGGCGTGAGGAATCATCTCGCACGGCCTGATTCCCATGCTGAGTCCCCCTGCGGAGTCCCCATGCCGAGCACAGACCACGTGAACCCGCCCCTCCGGCGCCCGGCTCCCGAATACCGGATGCGAGATGCCGGATGCCGGATGCCGAACCTTACTCGGCAGCGCCCGCCTCTGCACCGATCAGCGGAATGCCCAGCGATTCGCGGATCTTGTTCTCGATCTCGATGGCAAGGTCCGGGTTCTCGCGCAGGAACTCGCGGGCGTTGTCCTTGCCTTGGCCGATCTTCTCGCCGCTGTAGGCATACCAGGCGCCGGACTTGTCCACGACCTTGGCGGCCACGCCCATGTCAATGATTTCGCCCTCGCGGCTGATGCCTTCACCGTAGAGGATGTCGAACTCGGCCGTCTTGAAGGGGGGCGACACCTTGTTCTTGACCACCTTGACCTTGGTCTCGGAGCCGATGACCTCTTCGCCCTTCTTGATGGAGCCGATGCGGCGGATGTCGAGGCGCACCGAGGCGTAGAACTTGAGCGCATTGCCGCCGGTGGTGGTTTCGGGCGAGCCGAACATCACGCCGATCTTCATGCGGATCTGGTTGATGAAGACGACCGTGCAGTTCGTCTTCTTGATGGTGGCGGTCAGCTTGCGCAGGGCCTGGCTCATCAGGCGGGCCTGCAGGCCGGGCAGGGCGTCGCCCATCTCGCCTTCCAGTTCGGCCTTGGGCGTCAGGGCGGCCACCGAGTCGATGATGATCAGGTCGACGGAGCCGGAGCGCACCAGGGCGTCCACGATTTCCAGGGCCTGCTCGCCGGTGTCCGGCTGGCTGATCAGCAGGTCCTGCAGGTTCACGCCGAGCTTCTGGGCGTACTGCACGTCCAGGGCGTGCTCGGCGTCGATGAAGGCGCAGACGCCGCTGAGCTTCTGCATCTCGGCGATGACCTGCAGGGTCAGGGTGGTCTTGCCGGAGGATTCCGGACCATAGATCTCGATCACGCGGCCGCGCGGCAGACCGCCGACGCCCAGGGCGATGTCCAGGCCCAGGGAGCCGGTGGAGACGACCTGGATGTCCTCGATCTTCTCGCCCTCGCCGAGGCGCATGATGGAGCCCTTGCCAAACTGCTTTTCGATCTGGGCGAGGGCGGCCTGCAGGGCCTTGGCTTTTTCGGTGTTGACGGTCTTGGCGGGGGCGTCCATTGATTGCTCCTGTGAGTGCCTGCATTATGGCCGAATCTGTATGTTTGTACAGTAGTTCGTCCTCGGCCTGCTGACAGACAGTGGCAGGAGCCTGAGAACGATTCCAGTCCCTAAAATGCAGGAATGCTGCCGCCCACGCCTCCCGGGCGACAAAGGCCAAGGAGACACCGATGCGCATCCTGATCGCGGAAGATGACCAAGTGCTGGCCGACGGCCTGCTGCGCGCCCTGCGCTCCAGCGGCTATGCGGTCGACCAGGTCTCGACCGGCACCGAGGCCGACGCCGCGCTCGCCTCGCATGAGTTCGACCTGGTGATCCTGGACCTCGGCCTGCCGCGCCTGCACGGGCTCGAGGTGCTGCGCAAGCTGCGGGCCCGCGGCGCGACGATGCCGGTGCTGATCCTCACGGCGGCCGACAGCGTCGAGCAGCGCGTCAAGGGCCTGGACCTCGGCGCCGACGACTACATGGCCAAGCCCTTCTCGCTGCAGGAGCTCGAGGCCCGCGTGCGCGCCCTCACCCGGCGCGGCCTGGGGACGGCCTCCAGCATCATCAAGCACGGCCCGCTGTCCTTCGATGCCACCGGCCGCGTGGCCTACATCAACGAGCAGATGGTGGAGCTGTCCGCCCGCGAGCTCTCGCTGCTGGAGGTGTTGCTGCAGCGCGCCGGCCGGCTCGTCAGCAAGGACCAGCTGGTGGAGCGCCTGTGCGAATGGGGCGAAGAGGTCAGCAACAACGCCATCGAGGTCTACATCCACCGGCTGCGCAAGAAGATCGAGCAGGGCCCGATCCGCATCGCCACCGTGCGCGGCCTGGGCTACTGCCTGGAAAAGATCCCCGGCTGAATGCGCCGCCGCCCTGCCCGGCCGCTGAACCCTGCGAGGGGCGAGGTCCTGCCGCCTTCGCGAAGGCCCGCCCGCGATGCCTGCTGACAGCGGTCAACGCTCCCTGTTTGGCGAGATCCTCGACTGGATGCTCGCGCCGCTCTTGGTCATCTGGCCGATCAGCGTCGCGCTGACCTGGCTGGTGGCCCAGGGCATTGCCAGCAAGCCCTACGACCGCGAGCTGGGCGAGATGGCCCGTTCGCTGGGCCTGCAGGCGGCCGCGGAACCGCGCAACCCGGCCGCCGCCGCGGCGCGCTCCCGCTACGCCCTTTCGCCCGAGGCGGCCGCCCTGCTGCGGGCCGACGAGTCCGACACCGTCTACTACCTCGTGCAGGGCCCGCGCGGCGAGTTCCTGAGCGGCGACAAGGAGCTGCCCGCCCCCAACCCCGACGAGGCCGTCGTGCCCTGGGAGCTGAGCTTCCGCGACGACGAGGTCAGCAACGAGAGCGTGCGCGTGGCCTATCTGTGGGTGACGCCCGAGGGCAATGCCAAGGGGCAGATGCTCGTGCAGGTGGCCGAGACGCTGGGGAAGCGCTCGCGGCTCACCAACGAGATCATCAAGGGCGTGATCCTGCCGCAGTTCGTGATCCTGCCGCTGGCCGTGCTGCTGGTGTGGCTGGCGCTGGCGCGCGGCATCGCGCCGCTCAACGAGCTGCAGCGCCGGATCCGCTCGCGGGACAGCTCGGACCTCAGCCCCATCGACGAGCGCCGCATCCCTGACGAAGTGGCCCCGCTGGTGCACGCCATCAATGACCTGCTGCAGCGCCTGGACCAGTCGCTGAGCACGCAGAAGCACTTCCTGGCCGACGCCGCGCACCAGCTCAAGACGCCGCTGGCCGGGCTGCGCACGCAGGCGGAGCTGGCCCAGCGCGAGATCGACGAGGGGCGCAGCTCGCCGCAGGAGCTCCGGCGCTCGCTGCAGCAGATCGCGCTGTCCAGCCAGCGCGCGGCGCACATGGTCAACCAGCTGCTCGCGATGGCGCGGGCCGAGGACCAGGAGCACGCCTCGCGGCGCTCCGACATCAACCTGCCCGAGATCGCGATGGAGACGGTGCGCGACTTCGTGCCGCGCGCGCTCGACAAGCGCCTGGACCTGGGCTACGAGGGGCCGGACGACGAGCACAGCAGCCTGCGCATCCTGGGGCATCCCATCCTCATCCGCGAGCTGATCCGCAATCTGGTCGACAACGCCCTGCTCTACACGCCGCCGGGCGGCACGATCACCGTGCGCATCGTGGAGGACCCGTTCGGGCAGGTCTGCGTGCTGCAGGTGGAGGACTCCGGTCCGGGCATCGCCGAGGCCGAGCGCGAGCAGGTGTTCCAGCCCTTCTACCGGGCGCTGGGCACGAATGTCGACGGCTCCGGGCTCGGCCTGGCCATCGTGCGCGAGATCGCACAGCAGCACGAGGCGGAGCTGACGCTCGACGATGCCCGCCCGCGGCGTCCGGGCTTCGTGGAGCCCGACGGCATGGGGCCGGGCGCCCGGTTCACCATCCGATTCCATGCCCATCCGGCCGCCGCGCCGGAGGCTGGCAGCGACGGCGCCGAGGCCTGAGCGCCGCGGCGTCAGCGCCGCTTGTAGCGCTTGGACTTGGCGATGCTCAGCAGGATGCCGAGGCTCAGGCCCAGCATCACCATCGCCGTGCCGCCATAGGAGATGAAGGGCAGCGGCACGCCCACCACCGGCAGGATGCCGCTGACCATGCCCATGTTCACGAAGACATAGGTGAAGAAGGACAGCGTCACGGCGCCGGCCATGAGCCGGCCGAAGAGCGTGGGCGCCTCGAAGGCGATCACGAGCCCCCGCAGGATGAGCACGGTGAAGCCCAGCAGCAGCGCCGCCGCGCCCAGCAGGCCGAACTCCTCGCCATAGGCCGCGAAGATGAAGTCGGTGGTGCGCTCGGGGATGAACTCCAGGTGGGTCTGCGTGCCCTTCATGAAGCCCTTGCCGGTCACGCCGCCCGAACCGATGGCGATGCCGCCCTGGATGATGTGGAAGCCCTTGCCCAGCGGGTCCTTGCTGGGGTCCAGCAGCGTGCAGACGCGGTGCTTCTGGTACTCGCGCAGCACCGGCCAGGTCACGTCGGGCTGGCAGATCTGCTCCTCGCTCATGACGAGCGCCGTGATGCCGATGCCGCCGGCCACCATCACCGGCAGGATCAGCTTCCAGGACAGGCCGGCGAAGAAGATCACGTAGAGCCCCGCGGCCAGCACCAGCAGCGAGGTGCCGAGGTCGGGCTGCTTGGCGATGAGCCCGACGGGCACGGCCAGCAGCACGAAGGCAGCCACGAAGTCGGGCAGCCGCAGCAGGCCCTCGCGCTTCTGGAACCACCACGCCAGCATCAGCGGCATGGCGATCTTGAGAATCTCGGACGGCTGGATCTGCGTGATGCCCACATTCAGCCAGCGCGTGGCGCCCTTCTTGGTCACGCCAAAGAGGGCCGTGGCCAGCAGCAGCAGCACACCGACGGTGTAGAGCGGCACGGCGATCTTGACGAGGCGCTGCGGCGGCACCTGGGCCATGGCGAACATCAGCGCCAGGCTCAGCAGGCCGTTGCGCAGGTGGTCGACGAAGCGGGTGCCGTGGTCGAAGCCCGCCGAGTACATGCACAGCAGCCCGAGGCCCATCAGCCAGGCCACGGCCAGCAGCACGACCCAGTCCAGGCCCTCGGTCCAGGGGCGGATGTGGCCGCGCAGGGCCTGCAGGCTGAAGCTGTTGTTCATGGGCGGGCTCCGCTGGCGGCAGGCAGGGGCCGTGACGCGTCACGGGCCGGCGATGAGGCCGCAGCCGTCGCAGGGGCGGACGCCGGCAGCACGCCTGACGCCGGCGCCGATGCCGCCGGCACCGGGCGCGTCGCCAGTGGCACCAGCACGCCCTGCCCGGGCAGCGGCACGTCGCCGGCCTTGCGCGGTGCGCCGACCGGCGCCATGGTCTTGCCCTGCTGGGTCTGGGCGATGTCTTCCTCGCTCGGGTACTGGCCCAGCAGCGCGTAGTCGAAGACACGGCGCGCAATGGGCGCAGCCGCCCCCGAGCCCCAGCCGGCGTTCTCCACGATCACGGCCAGGGCGATGGCGGGCTTGTCCACCGGCGCGAAGGCGACGTAGAGCGAGTGGTCCCGCTTGTGCTCGTCGGCCTTGATGCTGCTGTACTTCTCACCGGCCTTCAGGCCGATGGCCTGCGCCGTGCCGGTCTTGCCGGCGCTCTGGTAGGGCGCACCCATGAAGACCTGGCGCGAGGTGCCCTCCAGCGTCACGCCGTTCATGGCATTGCGGATGACGTCCACCTGCTCGGGCTTGAGCGGGATCGGGTCCAGCGCCTCGCTGGCGATGCGCCGGCCCTGGTGCTGCACGACGTCCTCGATCTCCCGCACCAGGCGCGGCTTGAAGCGCTGGCCGCCGGTCGAGAGCGTGGCGTAGGCCGTGGCCATCTGCAGCATGGTGAAGTTGTTGTAGCCCTGGCCGATGCCCAGCGAGATGGTCTCGCCGGCGTACCACTTCTGCTGCTCCGCCTTCCTGAACTTCTTGCGCTTCCACTCCTGCGAGGGCAGGTCCCCCGTGACCTCGCCGAGCAGATCGATGCCGGTCTTGCGGCCGAGGCCGAAGGGTTCGAGCTGGTCATGGATGAGGTCCACGCCCATCTCGTTGGCGAGGCTGTAGAAGTAGACGTTGGAGGAGCTGACGATGGCCAGGCGCATGTCCTTGGGCCCGGGGCGGTCGGTCTCCGGGCTGCCGAAGGTGCGGCCACCGAAGCTGTAGGTCAGGTTGTCCATGATGACCGTGCTCGCGGCGCGCTTGCCGCTGTTGAGCGCGGCCATGGCCATCAGCGGCTTGAAGGTGGAGCCCGGCGGGTAGGTGCCGCGCAGGGCGCGGTTGAGCAGCGGCTTGTCGATGTCCTCGTTGAGCGCCGCCCAGCTGTCGGCGTCGATGCCGTCGACGAAGAGGTTGGGATCGAAGGTGGGCTTGGAGACGAAGGCCAGCACCTCGCCGTTGCGCGGATCGATGGCGACGAGCGCCCCGCGGCGGTCCTTGAACAGCTCTTCGACCAGAGCCTGCAGACGGATGTCGATCGAGAGCTTCAGCGTGTTGCCCGGCGTGGGCGGCTGGTGGCGCAGGCGGCGCACGGCGCGGCCGGCGGCGCTCGTCTCCATCTGCTCGAAGCCGGTCTGGCCGTGCAACTCGCGCTCGTAGTACTGCTCCAGGCCCAGCTTGCCGATGTACTCGGTGCCGCGGTAGTTGGCGATGTCCTCGTCCGCCCACTCTTCCATGGACTTCTTCTCGGCCTGGTTGATGCGGCCGATGTAGCCGATCAGGTGGCTGCCCACCTCGCCCAGCGGGTAGCTGCGGAAGAGCCGCGCCTTGATGTCCACGCCGGGGAAGCGGAAGCGCTGCGCGGCGAAGCGCGCCACCTCGGCGTCCGTCAGCTTGGTGCGGATGGGCAGGGACTCGAAGTTCTTGCTCTCCTCCATCAGGCGCTTGAAGCGCTTGCGGTCGCGGCCCTGGATCTCCACGACCTCGGCGAGCGCATTGATGGTGGCCTCGAGGTCCGCCACCTTGGACGGCGTGATCTCGAGGGTGTAGGCCGAGTAGTTGCTGGCCAGCACCACGCCGTTGCGGTCCACGATCAGGCCGCGGTTGGGCACGATGGGGACGACGGTGACGCGGTTGGACTCGGCCCGCTCCAGCAGCGTCTCGTGCTGCATCACCTGCAGGTAGACGAGGCGCGAGGCGAGCAGGCCGAAGCAGAAGAGCACGAAGCCCGCGGCCGCGAGCACGCGCACGCGAAAGCGCGACTGCTCCTGTTGGACGTTGTGCAGCTGGGTCATGGGCGCTGGCAGACCCGCCTCACAGCGGGCGGTGGTCGTCGCGGTCCGGCGGCCGGCGCTGCGGCGCCAGCAGGATCCAGCTGGCCATCGGCCACAGCAGGGCCTCGATGAACGGCGCCAGCAGCAGCGGCCAGCCCGGCCACATGCCGCCCACGGCCAGGCGCACGACCAGGGACACGGCATGCGCCAGCGCGAACAGCGGCAGCACATGCAAGGCCTGACCCCATCGGGTGAACCAGGGCAGGCGGCGGTGCAGGGCCACCGCGCCGAAGCTCAGGCCGCTGTAGGCCAGGGCATGCTGCCCCAGCAGGGCGCCGTGGTGCACATCGACCAGCAAGCCGAAGAGGAAAGCCCAGCCGACATTGACCCGGCGCGGCTGGTGCACGTTCCAGAACACCAGCACGATGGACAGGAAGTCCGGCATGGCCGGCTGCCGGCCGAGCGGCACCATGTCCAGCAGCAGGGCCGCGAGCAGGCTGAAGGCGATGAAGAGGGGGTTGGCCGGCAGCAGCAGCTGGCTGGCGGCGCGCGGCATGATCATCGCGTCGATCCTCCCTTGCTGTCCTTGGCCGCATCCTTCGCGGCCTCCTTCGCGGCTTTTTGCTCGGCCGCGCGCTGCTTGGCCTCGGCCTTGACCTGCGCCTTGCGCTCGGCCAGGGCCTGCGCTTCCTTGGCCGCGGCCTCGGCAGCCTCGGTGCGGGCGGCCTCGTGGACGGCCAGGGGCGCCAGCACCAGCACGTGGCGCACGCTGTCCACCGGCACCGTGGCCTGCAGGCTCACGCGGGCGAAGCTGGTGTCACCGCGGCGCTCGACCTGCGCCACCTTGGCCACCGGCAGACCCGGCGGATAGATGCCGTCCAGGCCCGAGGTGGAGAGCACATCGCCCGCCTGGATGTCGGCATTGGCGGCGGTGAAGCGCAGCTCGAGGCCCCGCTCGCCGCCGAAGGCCACGCCGCGCTGCTGGGTGCGGGTGTTGAGCACGGGAATGGCGGCGTCCTTGTCGGTGATGAGCGTCACCTCGGACGAGAAGGTGTAGACGCGGGTGACCTGCCCCAGCACGCCGGCCTCGGTGATCACGGGCGAGCTCAGGTGCACGCCGTGCTGGCTGCCGCGGTCGATGCTGACGCGGCGCGAGTACGGGTCCGGCGCCTCGTAGAGCACCTCGGCCGCCACCGAGCTCACGGTCTGGGCGTGCTGCATCTTGAGCAGCTCGCGCAGGCGCTGGTTCTCCGCCTGCAGCTGCTGCGCGCGGGACAGGCGCTCGGCCTGCGCCACCAGCTGGCGCCGGGCGAGGTCCTCGGCTTCCATCGCGCGCTTCATGCCGCGCAGATAGTCACCCAGGTTCTCCCAGGCATCCACGGGCGACAGCAGCAGGCGCTGCGCCGGGCTCAGCACCAGCGCCACGGCCGTGCGCGCCGGCTGGGCCACCTGGAAGCGGGCATCCAGCACCATCAGGAAGATGGCGAAGGCCGCGCACAGCAGCAGCCGCGTCAAGGCCGAGGGGCCTTGGCGGAACAGCGGCGGCGCATTGCGCTCCAGGGTGCCGAAGGGCATGGCTTGCGAACTAGTTGGTCAGGCCATCACGGTGTATCGGGCCGTCGCGAGCGGGCGCCAGGCTAGGCGGACGGAGCGCAGGGACCGGAACGTACGGGAGGTACGTGAGGATCCCGAGCACCGCCCGACGACGCATGGCGGCCGCGCAGCAGGCCTCACTCCGAAGCGAAGATGGAGCCGAGGCGTTCCATGTGTTCGAGGGCCATGCCGCAACCGCGCACCACGCAGGTCAGCGGGTCTTCGGCCACGAGCACCGGCAGGCCGGTTTCCTCGGCCAGCAGGCGGTCCAGGTCACGCAGCAGGGCGCCACCGCCGGTCAGCATCATGCCGCGCTCGGCGATGTCGGCGCCCAGCTCGGGCGGCGTCTGCTCCAGCGCGTTCTTCACGGCGGAGACGATCTGGTTCAGCGGGTCGGTCAGGGCTTCCAGGATCTCGTTGGACGAGATGGTGAAGCTGCGCGGCACGCCCTCGCTGAGGTTGCGGCCCTTGACTTCCATCTCCTTCACCTCGGAGCCGGGGAAGGCCGAGCCGATCTGCTTCTTGATGGCTTCCGCGGTGGGCTCGCCGATCAGCATGCCGTAGTTGCGGCGGATGTAGTTGATGATGGCTTCGTCGAACTTGTCGCCGCCGACGCGGACCGAGCCCTTGTAGACCATGCCGCCCAGCGAGATCACGCCGACCTCGGTGGTGCCGCCGCCGATGTCGATGACCATGGAGCCGGAGGCTTCCGAGACCGGCAGACCGGCACCGATGGCCGCGGCCATGGGTTCCTCGATCAGTTCCACGCGCGAGGCGCCGGCGCCCAGGGCGGCGTCACGGATCGCGCGCTTTTCCACCTGGGTCGAGCCGCAGGGCACGCAGATGATGATGCAGGGAGACGGGCGCAGCAGCTTGGTGTCATGCACCATCTTGATGAACTGCTTGATCATCTGCTCGGTGATGACGAAGTCGGCGATCACGCCGTCCTTCATCGGGCGGATGGCCTCGATGTTGCCGGGCACCTTGCCCAGCATGGCCTTGGCCTC